>JBKQNC010000008.1:0-113400 GCA_052326445.1 Thermoplasmata archaeon | reverse complement strand
GCCGTGAATCCCGAGAAGCCACAGTGCCCTCGGACAAGGAGTGAAGGGCTGGCTAGATTTAGTACTGTCGGTCGAACCGAACGCGCGCGCACGCGCGTTCAGTCCCCTCAACTCACTGAACAGCTACGGTCCGTCAAGGGAAGATCAGCGTGGATGATCTGACCCTGATCGCCGGGGCCATTCAGAGGTCGCTGGAGCGATTCGCGGAGCGCAAAATAGAGGGAACCCCAAGCCTCAGGAAGGGGCCCCGCTCACAAAGCCAGAAGGCGCTAGTCAACCTGTTCGTGACCGGAATCGAACGTGGGAGTACCATCCTCAACTTTGAGCCGGGGCCGGGTCAGATGGACTTGGCCGGACAGCGAGTCGGTATCGGAGTCTTTTCGGAATGGTTGGAAGGGGCTCGAGTATTGCAGGACCCAACCAGACTACCACCGGAGTCCTTCGATCGCGGCGTCCTGCTGGGGATTCACGATTTGCATCCGAATCTAAAGAGGAGCGTCGACCGGCTGGAACTCGAATGGGGAGAAGGGCGCCACCAGGCCAAAGCTGTATTCGATGCCGGCACAGCTAAGCGAACTGAATCTCTCTTGATGCGGCCGACGCAGAATCGGGGCACAATCTCTGGCGTAATCTTGCAAGCCGACTTTCACTCAGCGGACGTGGTCTTCACGGTCTACACCGCTGAGGGTCAATCGGTAAGGTGCACAGCCAGCGAAGATGACTTCGGAACCATCCTTTCCGGATTGATGCACATGGTGAGGGTGACGGGGGACGCGACCGTAGATCCGGTGACACACGCCGTTCAATCTCTGCGAGCAGACAGCATCGAGTTGGAGGGAGAAGGAGAGCTTCCTGGATTCCCTGTGGGAGCAATTCACGACTTCTGGTCTAACCCAGACCTATCCACAATCGAAGTCCGACAGGGAATTCCGGTCTACGATCCATCAGAGAAACCCGAGTGGGAGCGCCCCACTGATGACGAGTGGGATCGCTACGAGAAGGCAATCTTGACTAGGAGGCGACATTCAACCACCTAGCCGTGTACGTACCCCGTGATCCTACTAGTCGCAGGGTGGTCTTGGTCGATACAAACGTGGTCTCCCACCGCTACAGAGACGACCCCAAGTTTGACCTGTTTAAGGATTCGCTGATAGGGCGGGTTCCAGCCATCTCTTTCATCAACTACGCGGAGGCCTTGAAGGGGGCCCACGAGGCCGAGTGGGCTGACCGAAAAATCGCACAATACGAATCTCATATGCGCAGGCATTACATGCTCTTACCAATCGACAGAGACACGGCAGCGGCGTGGGCAAAACTAGTCGCAGAGTGCAACGGAAAGGGGATCGAACTGGGGTGCGATAACGACTGGTGGATTGCGGCGACTGCGCTGCGCCATTCCATCCCTCTTCTCACAAACGACCAAACATTTCGCCGAATCGCTTCACTGACGGTCCTTCCCGCCGTCGAAGCAGCGATTGACAGCGGCCCGGTTCAAAGTCACACCGGGGAGAAGGAGCAAGGTTGATTTGGTCGAGAGGATAGTTCGATCGGTGACCCCTTCGACGCCAGCACTAGCAAGCGGGCTGGTCAGACCCGCCTAGACGCCCTCCGTTCGCCCGAATCCAGTACTTGGCAACCGGCCGACTGACGTGATCCGCTGATTCGTCGGGGGCTCCGGGCTCCATCCCTTTCCGATGGAGATGGATGTTGAAGCAGGGGGCACCGCGGACATGTCGGTGTGTCGCCCACACGCCGCGGCGGCGGTCTTGCGACCGCAGCGAAGGGAGCTCGCCACCGAGAGAAATACTCACCGCCCCTCCGGAGCCGAAGGAGACCGCGCGCCCTCACCGACCGGGAGATCCGTCGGCGGACCCTCGACTGGGCTCTCCCCTTGCTCGTAGCCTCCCTCTCCCAGAGCTTCCCCCTCCCCTCCCTTCGTCAGACCGGCGACCTCCTACTCCGAGCTGCTGCCCGAGGCATCTCCGTCACTCGAGCCCGAGCCCAGTGCCGCCGCGGCGTATCGGATCGGACCGCTCGCCATCATCTCGAGCACCTGGAACGGCGGAAGGTCCAGCGCGCCCTCACGCTCACCCTCCGCCGTCAGATCCAGCCGTATCTCCCGCACCACCCCGTCGATGTGGCGATCGACTTGCACGATCGCCCGTACTACGGGGGACCCATCGACCGCCGTCGGCCCCAGTACGTGAAGACGAAGGAGGAGCGCGGAACCCATCGTGCCTATCGCTACGCCACCCTCTCCGTACTTCTCCCGAACTTCCGTTTCATCGCCTCCGTTCGCTACGTCGACCACAACGGCGGCATGCTCGGGGTCGTCCAGGCCGCCCTCTACGACTTCGAGCGGGCCGGAGGAGAGGTCCGTCGGGTCCTGCTCGACCGTGGCTTCTACACCTTTCAGGTCCTCTCCTGGCTGAAGGCCAAGGGCCTCACGGCCATCGTTCCCTTGCGCCTCGGCTCCCGACAGCGGAAGAAGTGGGAGAGAGGCAACAAGGCCTACGTCACCGAGCACTCTCTGCGTGATCCCAAGGGGGAAGCGGCGCCGCTCCCCCTCACGATCCACGTGGTCGTCCGTTACCAGCGAGGCCGGAAGTGGGGCAAGCACGGCTGTCAGTATCTCATCTTCGCCGTGTTGGGCGACGTTCCCCTCGCCGAGACCGATACGATCTACCGGCGAAGGTTCGGGATCGAAACCTCGTACCGGATGATCGGTCAGGCGCTGGCGCGGACCAGTAGCCGCCGTCCCGCACTCCGCCTCCTGCACATGGGCGTGGCGGCGTTGCTCCACAACGAATGGGTGATCCTCAAGCTACTCTGGACGAGCGAGGGCCGTCAAGGACCCAAGGGGTTCGTGGTCGTCGAGGAGCTGTTACGGTTCGAGGATCTGCTCAACCACCTGGCCCGAGCCATCAGCTACCGGCTGGGCGAGAAGCGGGAAGTGGTCCGACGAAGACGGCTACCTCATCGGCTGAGAGCACTGCAAGAGGGCCTTGGATGACTGATCTACCGTCAGTGAACCGGTTGCCAAGTACTGGAATCGGGAGGCTCGGCCGAGACGGTCACGCGACCGGCTTTGAGGTCCACGGTCCAAACGAAGGTGCCTCCTGGAATCGCGTCAAGGGCTTTGGCAACCCCTTCAGGGATTGTCGTCCGAACGGAGTCCGAGCGTTCAACGACGCGCTGGATCGAGGAGCGAAAGGTTCCAGGCATCGATTCTCCGATTACCCTTACGAACCGACGGCTACATAACTATGGCCTACGGGTAGGTATATCCGTAGCCGACAACATTATATCCCTCCGATACTGTAGGCAACATGTAGCCGACCGTGGGGGTGAGAGAACGGTGCCAGGTCTTCGCGAAGTGCGCGCGCGGGAAATGTTCCGCGGGGACGCCCGGACTGCAAAGGTACTCGGCTCCCTCGGCGAGTTCGTCGTTCCCTCTCAGTCCGGAAGCGGATTCTACCGCGTTCGAGTTGGAGAAACTCCGAGCATCCCTGATACCTGCACTTGTCCCGATTTCGAGGAGAGGTCGGCGCCTTGCAAGCACATCTATCTTGTCCGAATGGATCAGCAGGCAGAGCAGAGCCCGGTTCTGTCGCACTACTCTCAGGTTCAGCCTCCAGCCGATCGGCCGAAGCGAAACTGGTCGGTTTACAACGCGTCTCAGACTGAGGAGTACCCTCTCTTCAACACGTTGCTCAGAGACCTCTCGATCGGGTTCCCAGAGCCGCAGAAGGACCCCCATGCAGCGGGACGAAAGCCGATTCCCCTCAGGGACCAGGTCTTCTGTTCCGTGCAGCGGGCCTACCTAGGCTTCTCCCTTCGCCGTTCGCACGGTTTCCGGGCCGAGTCCGCGAAGAATGGACTCCTGTCCGACACACCGTTCTGGGCAGTCCCGTCAAGGTTCCTATGCCGACCTGACGTCACGGAGGGGCTACACGGCATGCTCGCGCGGTCGGCCATCCCCCTGATCGGGCTGGAGGACAAGTGCGCAATCGACTCCACAGGACTGAGAACAACGCGATTCAACTACTACCGACAGGAGAAGTACAACCCCTCTCGCGAGAACGCCTGGCTAAAGATGCACGCCTTGGTCGGTGTGAAGACCCACGTTATTCCCGCTCTCGAGGTGACGTCAGGTACGGTCAGCGACAGCCCCCAGTTCCCGGCTCTGTTGAAGCGGGCCACGGCGAATGGCTTCCACTTCGCAGAGGTCTACGCGGACAAAGGGTACCAGAGTCGCGAGAACTTCAATGCAGCCGACCAACTAGAAATAGTGCCCTTCATCCCGTTCAAACGGAACCAAACAGGCAAGGCGGGAGGCAGCCCTCTGTATCACAAGATGTTCCTATTCTTCCAGTATCAGCGGGAAGAGTTCGATGACCATTATGGCCAACGAGCCCAAGTTGAGTCGACCTTCGGGTCGTTCAAACAGAAGTTCGGGGAAACGCTAGCTTCGAGGAACTTCACCGCCCAGGTGAACGAGGTTCTTTCCCTGGCAATCGCGCATAACATTACGGTGATGGTGCGCCAGATGTTCGAGGCCGGGATCCCACCCGACTTGCTTAGGCCTCCCGAGGGCACTCCGGCTCCGGGTCCCCTCCCCAAGTCGAACGGCGTCGAAACACTGCTATCTCTAGATCGAATCGAGCATGAGCTGCCTGTAACTGAATTGGGGCTCTCGAGGTGATTACGGCACAAGTTCCGTTCAGCGGAACCGTACGTAGGCCGATACCAGCCCACCCGGCAGTTCCGAGGTCGGCTCCGGCTCGAACTGGGCACGAACTGCTTCCCGACCCCAACAACTTACTCAACTACCCCTCGTCCTTCCCCGCGCATATGGTTCGACCCCGGTGGAGTGGCCGATGCCCAACGGCGCGCGGCACGCTCGCCTTCAGCTGGCTCGTGGCCTTCCTGATGGTGGTCATGGCGGTCGTGGTCCTGGGATCTCCTCCCCGAGGGGCCCCGCCCCCCTCCGCCCCGTCGAACGGGGCGACCGCGCTGAGCTGGGCGATGGATTCCTTGCGCGCCCCGTCCCGGGAGGCTGGCCCGGCCACGCCCCGGATCGCACCCGCGGATGCGCCGGTATTCCCTAATGAATACACCTGGGCGAATGTCTCGAGTCTCGTGGCCCCCGGACCGCCCGCGGGGCCGGCCTCGCTGGCCTGGGACAACGCGAGCGATTCCGTCCTCTTCTTCGGGGGCTTGACCGAGTCGGGCTCGATCATCTCGAACCAAACCTGGTCGTTCGCGAACGGGGTCTGGTCGAACCTCACGGGCGGGGTTCATGGGGCCCCTCCACCTCTCTTCGGGGCCTCATTGGCGTTCGATCCCGCGACCCTGGACATGATCCTGTACGGCGGGGAGAACGCCACCGACGTCCCCCAGAACAACACGTGGACGTACTCCGATGGGACGTGGACCAACGTCACCAGCACGGTCGGCCCGTCCCCGCCGTCCGACCGGTTCGCGCCTCTCGCCTGGGATGCGACCGACCAAGAGCTCCTCTACGTGGGCTCGCCGTTCGGGTCCATCAGCACGGCCCAAACCTGGGCCTACCGGACGACGGGATGGGTCAACCTGACCTCGGTCGCTCCGTTGGGGGCGGATCTGCTAGGCCCAATGCTGGCCCAGGACCCGTCGGGCGGCGTCCTGATGGTGTCCGTCCTCGAGGAAGGCTCGGTCTATGTGGTGGGCGAGTATCGCTTCAGTGGCGGGACCTGGACCAACCTCACCAGCACGCTCCCCACGGGATTCCCCCTCTTGTTCACAGGGTCGCTCGTCTACCTTCCCTTCACCTCGGCCATCCTCGCGGTGACGCCGGCGGTCGGCCTCTCGGACGGATCGGTCGAGTACACGCCTCAAGAATGGGAGTACGCCGACGGGCTGTGGACGGACATCGCCATCCCGACCCAGCTGGACGTCCTGGGCGGGAGCTTCCTGCACTCTGCGCTCGATCTGACCGACCAGGGCGTGGTGGCCTATGGAGGGACGACCGTGTCTGGCCCCCTCTACAGCCCGTACACGTTCGTACTGACCCCCGCGCTGACGGTGTCGGCCCGGGCCTCACCCACCGTCGTGGATGCAGGCGATTCCGTAGCGTTCTCCGGCACCCTTTCCGGGGGGTTCCCCGCGGTTCAGCCTCAGTGGGTGTTCAGCAACGTAAGCGGGGCAACGACGCTCGACGCTGCGCACGCGTTCACCGCGCCCGGACTGTACGGCGTCGTGTTCAGTGGGACGGACCGCGTCGGCCGCACCGCTTCCCAGGTGGTCCCTATCTACGTTAACCCGACCCCAACTGTGACTGCGTCCGTCGCACCGTCGCCGGCCGTCGTGGGGTCCACCGTGGCCTTGGTCGCCTTGATCAATGGCGGTACCGCCCCGTACAACTACTCGTGGACCTTTGGAGATGGCCTCTTCTCCAACGACACTACTCCGACGCATGTCTACGCCCAGGCGGGAACGTACCCCGTGGGGCTTCGCATCCGGGACGCCACGGGCGCGACGGTCAACGCGCCCACGGTCGACCTCGTGGTGTCGGCCGCACCGTCGTCGAGCACGTCCCCGGGGTCTTCTTCCGGCGTGTCACTGACGTCGGGCTGGGGGCTCCTCTTGATCGCCGCCCTCGTGCTGGTGGCGTTGGTCGCCGCAGTGTTCGCCGTCCTCTGGTGGCGTCGTGGGGCGGGACCGCCCCCGACGGCCCCTCCACCGAGCGGCTCCGTCCCGCCCCCGGTTCCTCCGGGAGTCGGGTAGATCCGACCGAACCCCTTTACGACCGGGTCGGGTCGAAGGTCACGGTACGCCCGGCCCGGTCGTCCGTGACGTCAGGCGGCCGAAGAAATCGGTCTCCGAGCACTTCGCCCCGAAGAGGCGGGGACCCGCCGCTCCGTCGATCAGTCGGGAAGGAAGAGCCGGACCCGGGAGGTCTGATAGTCGCTCATGGCGAACCGCCGAGGAAGTCCGAGGATCCGACCGAAGGTGTAGAGGCGATTCCCGGCCCGGTGCACGCCGGACCACGGGAATTGCTCCGACCAGAGCCCCGAGTCGATCCGCACCCCGATGGGGGAAATCTCGATCGTTCCGAGGGGCAACGGAATGAGCAGGAGCCAGACGGTCCAGAACAGAAATACGGTCAGGAACATGAGCTGATAGAGGCTGTTGTACAGGAGTGTGTCCCGGGGGTTCACGTACCACCCGAGAGAACCCGTGGACGACCAGAGGAGGGCGGCGAACCCGACCAGGATGTGGACGGAACCGATCATGTACCCGGCCCAGTATCCGAAACGAGAACGACCGGGCACGCGCTCGATCGGAGCGCTGGCGTAGGCCATCGAGTTCCACACTTTCGCCCGGGAGAAGAAGTGGTCGAACCCCAACCGTTGCCCGGTCAGTCGCTCGGATGGTAAATCCTCGCCGGGGAGCGACTACTTCGCCAGCTCATTGATGTCGCGCGTACCGAGCAGGGTCTTCGGAGCCCCGCGCTGGACCGCGTGGATCATCGCTCGTCCCATCTTCTCGGTCGTCGTGAGGGAATTGGGCGCGACGGCCGACGCGAGCACGAGGAAGGGGGACAGGACGACGTAGAGGATCCGGTAACTTCCGGTCTTGGAATGGATCCCGTGGAGGGGGCGGATGACCCCCGGTCGGAACATGTGGGCTGCCTTGAACGGCATCCGGAGAAGGGCGTTCTCGGTCTGACCCTTGACCCGCGCCCACATGGACCGTCCCTTCTCCGTGCGGTCGGTCCCGGCCCCCGAGACGTACGTGAAGGTCATCCCCGGATTGAGGCCGGCCAGCGTCGCTCCCACGGCGACGGTGAGGTCGTGCGTCACGTGACAATACGCCTCCTCGGTCATCCCGGCCGAAGCAACCCCGAGACAGAAGAACGCCCCATCGTAGCCGCGGAGTTGATCCGAGATCGAGCGGAGGTCCGTCAGGTCCGCGCGGACGATCTCCCGCAACTTGGGGTGGGATTGTCCGGTGGCGCTTCGTCCGATCGAAAGGACCGATTCCACCTGGGGGTCGAGAAGGCACTCGCGGAGCACGCCCTGTCCGACCATCCCCGTCGCACCGAACAGAATCACTTTCATGGTCCCCTCCGAGGTCGTGACCGCAATTCCGCTAACTCCGGAGGTATGGAACCCTATCCCTCGGTAAGGGGGTTCACCGCGGACCGGCCCGGCCCTTAGGAACGAAGTAGCGGTGTCGAGGCCATCCGGGGACGGGGGTTAAGTCTCGTTCGTTCCCTTCCGATTCCGCCATGCCGTACCGTTGTCCGTTCTGCGCCGCGAACCCGTTCGGGGACCGCGAAGAAGCGCGGAATCACATCCGGACGAGCCACCCCGACAAGGTCGAAGAGCGGCTGGCCCTCATCCCCGCACGGACGCGCGAGCACATGGTCGACCCGGTGGCGTGGGCCGCCGGAGCGCTCCTGACCGAGTGACCCGGGGACCCGAAGGGACGGGCCCCCTCGTCCCGGGCTCCCATCGACGGTGGATCCGGCACCGAGGATCGCAGCGCCATCCGATCACGACGCGCGGGTCCCCGGGAGCTCGGGTCAGGGCCGAGTTTCCCCTCGGTCTTATCCTCCTCCGCAGTCTGGGACGGCCGTGGAAGGGTACTTCCGAGCGATCGAGTCGGAAGTGGACCGGGCCTACACTGTCGCCGAGCGGGCGCGGAGCGAGGGGCTCGACCCCGAGACGCATCCCGAGATCCCGCGGGCCCAGGACATGGCGATGCGGGTCGAGAAGCTCCTCGCCCATCTCGGCGTGGAGGGGATCTCGGCGGAGATCAGGTCCCTCGCGGAGAAACTCCCCCGCGAGGAGGTGGCCGTCTCCATCACCCGCCGCCTCGCTTCGGATACCTCGCGCGGCGGAACGGTCGTGGAGCGGGTCGACACCGCGCTGCGGGTCGGACTCGCCATCCTGACCGAGGGGATCCTGGTCGCGCCCCTCGAAGGACTGGCCGAGGTCCACATCTGCGAGGGACGCGAGGGCTCCTACATCGAACTGTACTATGCCGGCCCCATCCGCGCGGCCGGGGGGACCGCGCAGGCGCTGAGCGTGCTGCTCGCGGACATCGTCCGACGCGACCTCGGCCTCGCCGCCTTCCGTCCGGACCCGGAGGAGGTCGAGCGGTACAAGGAAGAGATCCCGCTGTACAAGTACCACCAGCACCTCCAGTACGTCCCGACCGTCGAGGAGATCGAGCTCGTCGTCCGGAACGTCCCGGTCGCGATCTCGGGAGAGTCGACCGAGGGGGACGCCGAGGTCAGTGCCTTCCGGAACCTGCCGCGCGTCCCCACGAACGGGATTCGCGGCGGAGCCTGCCTCGTCATCGCCGAGGGTCTGTGCCAGAAATCGGCGAAGATCCGGAAGATCGTCGACAAGCTCGGGCTGGACGGCTGGGAGTTCCTGAAGGAGCTCGGCCACCACACGACGGACGAGGAGGAAAACCGGACGCCGAAGTATCTCCAGGACTCGGTCGGGGGCCGACCGGTCCTCGCCCACCCGAATCGCCCGGGCGGGTTCCGCCTGGTCTACGGGCGGGCCCGGACCACGGGGCTGGCCGCCTGTGCCGTGAACCCGGCGACGATGGTGATCCTCCAGCACTTCGTCGCGGTGGGCACCCAGGTCAAGCTCGAGTACCCCGGCAAAGCGACCGCGATGGGGGTCTGCGACACGGTGGACGGGCCGATCGTCGAACTGGACGACGGGACCCTGACCGCCGTGCACGAGACGGCCCGAGCGGTCGAGCTCCTGCCGCACGTTCGCCGCATCATCGACCTGGGCGAGCTCCTGGTCGGCTTCGGGGAGTTCCTCGAGAACAACCGGGCCCTCGTGCCGGGAGCCTACTCCCTCGATTGGCACGCGGCGGAACTCGCGGCCGCCGGGGCCGACGCGAGCGAAGCGAGCCCGGCGAGCTACGAGGACGCGCTCCGTACGAGCGCGCGGTACCGTGTGCCGTTGCATCCCCGCTGGCTCCTCTTCTGGCACGACCTAGCGCCCGGCGAGATCCGCGCGCTCTCGGAGCGGGTCGAACGATCCGCCGAGTGGAAGGACGGCGCGCTCGAACTTCCGGCCGACCCGGCGTGGCGGGACGTGCTCGAACGCCTCGGCTTCCTCATGGGCCCGGTCGCTGACGACCGGTGGCGCGGCGAGCCGGACTCGAGCGCCGCCCTGCTGGGGGGCCTCGGGCTCGAGCCCGCGGAGGGAGGGCTGCTGCGTCGTGTCGCTCTCGACCCGGCCGACCTCGACCCGCTCGACTACGTGAGCCGCCTCGCCGGGGTGACCGTGCGGGCCCGGGGTCCGTCCCGGGTGGGAGGCCGGGTGGGCCGACCCGAGAAAGCGTACCAGCGCGTCATGGAACCGAACGTCCACGCCCTCTTCCCGGTCGGCGCGGCGGGAGGACCCTCACGGTCGGTCCCCGAGGCCGCGCGTCGGAGCCTGAAGGAGGGGGTCCGCGTCGACCTCGGGGTTCGGGTCTGCCCGAAATGCCAGCGCACGAGCGTCTGGACCCGATGTGCCTGCGGGTCCCACACCGTGCCGGACGGGCGCACGATCTCGGAGGTTCTCCCGGTCGCACGGATCTGGAGCGAGGCCCTCAACCGGCTCCATCTCGCTCGGGCCCCGGTGGTGAAGGGGGTCAAGGGGCTCACCTCCCCGGGCAAGGTCCCCGAACCGATCGAGAAGGGGATCCTCCGCGCCTCGCACCAGATCTCGGTCTACCAGGACGGGACGGCGCGGTTCGACCTGACGGACCTGCCCCTGACCCATTTCCGCCCCAACGAGATCGGCACGTCCCCCGAGGTCCTGCGACGCCTCGGCTACCTCACCGACTGGGCCGGCGCGGAGCTGGTCGACGGAGAGCAGCTCGTCGAACTTCGCCCGCAGGACCTCATCGTGGCCCACTCGTGCGGGGAGTACCTCACCCGGCTCGCCCAGTTCGTGGACGACGAGCTCGTCCGGCTCTACAACCTCGAGCCGTTCTACGGCGCGCAGCGGGCCGAGGACCTGGTCGGCAGCCTCGTCGTCGCGCTCGCCCCGCACACTTCGGGCGGCGTCGCGGGGAGGATCATCGGGTTCACGTACGCCGAGGCCTGCTTCGCCCACCCGGTCTTCCACGCCGCGAAGCGCCGGAACTGCGACGGGGATGAGGACTCGGTCACGCTCCTCATGGACGCCCTCCTGAACTTCTCCCGGGCCTATCTTCCCTCGAGCCGGGGCGCTCTGATGGACAAACCGCTCGTGCTTACGACGCGGCTCGAGGCGACCGAGGTCGACAAGGAGGCGCACAACGTCGACGTCGGGCTCCGCTACCCGCTCGCGTTCTACCGGGCGGCGATGGAGCGGAAGGCCCCGAAGGAGGTGGAGGCGCTGATCGACACGGTCGGCCATCGGCTCGGGACCGACCGGTCGCTCGCCGGGTACGGCTTCACGCACGACACGTCGCGCATCGCGGCGGGGCCGGTGCGCTCCGCCTACCGCGACGGGAGGTCGATGAGCGACATGGTCGAACGCTCCGTGCTCCTCACGGCGCAGATCCGGGCCGTGGACGTCGCGGAGGCGGTCACCCTCGTCCTCAACGCCCACTTCCTCCCCGACCTCATGGGGAACCTGAAGAGCTACGCGACCCAGAAGTTCCGCTGCAAGGCGTGCGGCGCCTCGTACCGACGCCCGCCCCTCGTGGGGCGGTGCGTCGCACTCCGTCCCGGCGGAGGTCGATGCGCCAGCGAACTCCTCGCGACAGTGTACGAGGGGTCGGTCCGGAAGTACCTCCCGCTGTCCCAGCGGCTCGGGGCGATCGAAGGGATCACCCCGTACGTCCGCCAGCGGATCCAGGTCCTCGCCGACTCGCTCGCCACGCTGTTCCCGGGCGCCGGCTCCCAGACCACGCTCGACCAGTTCCGACCGTCGGCTCCCCCGGCTTCCGCCACGCCATGACGGCTACGGACCGCCCCCCGATCGGGCCGGCGGAGAGCCCCGAGGACCTCGCCGCGGTCCGGGACCTCTTCCTCGAGTACGCCCGGGGGCTCTCGGTCGACCTCGGGTTCGAAGGGTTTCCCGAGGAGGTGGCGTCGCTGCCCGGCGCCTACGCGCCCCCGGGTGGCGTGCTGCTGCTCGCGCGCGACGACGCCGGGCCGGTCGGGTGCGCCGGTGTCCGCCCGTACGGCCCCCGCGAGGCGGAACTGAAACGCCTCTACGTCCGCCCTCGGGCCCGTGGAGAAGGCATCGGCCGCCGCCTCGTCGAGGAGGCCCTCCGGCGCGCTGCGGCCGCCGGATACCGAGCCCTGCGACTGGACACGCTTCCGACGATGACGGCCGCGACGGTCCTCTACCTCACGCTCGGTTTCGTCGAGGTCTCCGAGCCCCATCCGAATCCGGTGCCGGGGACCCGGTACTTCCGACGGAGCCTCGCGGGCGTGCGGCGCCCCCGCGGAACGTCCAAATAGCCGCCCTCCCGTGGACGGTCGGCGGGCTTGTGGGGTAGTCTGGACTATCCTGTCGGCCTTCGAAGCCGACGACCTGGGTTCGAAATCGCGGGCGGGTCCCGCGACGAAACTCCCAGCAAGCCCGTTCCCGCCGGGGCCTAGCGGAAGTAGCCGGCCGAGGCCGACGGGTCGGCCCGCTTCTCCTCTTCGGGCTTGGCCGCTTCTAGGATGTCGACCGCGAGGAGCGCCGGGACCGGCACGAGACGCACGCGTCCCTTCTCCTCGCCCGGACCCTCGAGCTCGAGGGCCAGCGAGTTGTCGCCCCCGATCGAGACGAGTCCACGGAAGATCCCCGTGGAGTCGAGGGCCGTGTCGTCCGGTCCCGCCGAGCGGACCCGGACCCGGGAGCCCGGGGTCAGCGCGATCAACGGCTTCTTCGCCGCGCTCGGGCCGGTCATCGCGCGCCTCCGCGGACGCGGGCCGTGGCTACCTTCGCCGGGGGCGCCTCGCTTCCCTGTTTCTCGACCAATCCCTGCAAGTGGTTCACCGTCTCTCGATATCGACGTAGTGCGTTCTGGGCGTTCGCTTCGGTAAAGTCCCAGGCTCGAGAGAGGCTGCCGTACCGCAGCCGGTACCCCTTCCGCCCCTTCCCGTCCGCGACGCCTCCGACCTCTTCGAGAAGGTCGAGCGCCTTTAGCTTGTTGATGTGGCGGTAGATGGTCGGCTTGGAGGTCTTGAGGACGGCAGTGAGCTCCTCGATGTACCAGGCACGGGCCGGGTCCCGGACGAAACACTCCCGCACGAGGCGGTAGGCGAGGCTCTGTCCGATCGGTCCCTCCGAGCCCCGGCCCTCCTCGCCCTCGGGGAGATACCCGACCAACCGGAGGAACTCCCGAAGGACTTCGTCGAGGTCGCTGATCGGGGTCAGGGGTGTGCTGTAACGCAACGCAAGTTCGAACGGCATGCCGAGTGGGTGCCCCAGCCACTCATCCCATAATAAGCCCGGGGCCCGCGAAGGACCCCGCCGCCCCTGAAACGATAAGCCGCGGCACCGGGTTGCGGCGGGAAATGGTCCCGTTCGAGCTGCTCGCGCCCGACTCCCCGGAGGCGGCGATGCTCGCCCTCCGGGGCGGGGGCCCGGACGCGGCCGCAGTGCTCGCCGGCGGCACCACCGTGCTCTTCGAGGTGGACGAGGGTCGGCGCCCTCTCACCCGCATCGTTTCCTTGCGACGTCTTCCCTGGCGGACGCTCGACTGGAACGGGACCGAACTGACCGTGGGCAGCACGCTACCGCTCCGCGCGCTCGAGCTCGACCCCGAGCTCCCGCTCCGCCTGCCAGGTCTCTACGAGGCGGTCCGGAGCGTCGGGAGCGTGGCGTTGCGCCATCAGGCAACCCTCGGGGGGAACGTCGTGCGCGCCTCGCCCGCGTCGGACCTGATCCCCGTCCTCCTCGCGCTGGACGCTGAGGTCGAGGTCCTCGGTTCCGGCGGGCCACGCCGGGTCCCGGTCGACCGGTTCGTCCACGCCTCCCGGAAAGTGGAGCTGGCCCCGGGCGAGCTCGTCCGCTCGGTTCGCTTCCCGGAGGCCCGACCGTCCGCGTACCGCTGGCAACGGGTCCGTCCCTCGAACGACATCTCGCAAGTGGCCGTCGCGCTCGCCTACTCTCCCGCCGAGCGCTCCTGGCGGGTCGCCGCGGGCGGGGTCTTCCCCCGGCCCGTCCTCCTCCGCGAGGCGGCGGAAGCGCTCGGGTCGGGTCGTCCGACTTCGGACGCCGTCGCCCGAGCTGCGCGGATCGCTCGCGAGCAGGCTCCGTTCGTGACCGACCATCGGGCGTCGGAAGAGTTCCGTCGCCGTTTGCTCGCCGCGCTCCTTACCCGGGCCGTCGCCGCGGTCGTCGGCCAAGGGGGGGTCCCGTCGTGACGCCGGCCCCGCTCCACCTCACGGTCAACGGTCGGGCCGTGAGCGTCCCCGAGGTCACGGATAGCGAACGCCTCCTCGATACCCTCCGATGGCGCCTGGGCATGAAAGGCACGAAGGAGGGCTGTCGGACGGGGGATTGCGGCAGCTGCATCGTCCTCGTGGAGGGCCAGAGCACGCTCTCCTGTCTCACGCTCGCCCGCGAAGTGGACGGGTCTTCCCTGACGACCGTGGAGGTCGGTCCCGAGGACGAGATCGTGGCCCGCATCCGCGCCGCGTTCGTCGAGGCGGGGGCCCTGCAATGCGGGTACTGCACGCCGGGGTTCGTGATGTCGCTCGCCGGCCTGTTGCGGGAGCGGGGGACCGACGTTCCGCGCGACGAGATCCTCGCCGCGCTCGGCGGGAACCTCTGCCGCTGCACGGGGTACGCGGCCATCGTTCGCGCCGTGGACGTCCTTCGAGCGGGGCTCGGATGACCGTTCCCGCCCGGCCGATCCGACCGGATGGCGCCCTCAAGCTCACCGGCGGGGCGGTCTACGGGACGGACCTGGACGTGCCCGGAATGCTGTGGGGCGCGCTCGTCCCGTCCCCGGTCGCGCACGGCCGCATCCGGTCGATCGACCTCAGCGCGGCGCGGGCCTTTCCGGGGGTCACCGTCATCGGTCCGGACGACCTCGTCCGCCTGCTTCCTCCGGGGCCTCGCGACGAGGAGCGGCCCCTTTTTCCCCGCGATATCGTGGCGTACCGGAACCAGCCGGTCGCGGCGGTGGCCGCCCCCTCCGCGGCCGAGGCCGCCCAGGCGGCCGCCGCGGTCCGGGTCGCGGTCGACCCCCTTCCGATAGTCGCCGACCTCGAGTCGGTTTTTCCCGAGTGGCCGGGTTCACAGCTGGGAAACTCGCCGCTCATCGCGGCCCACGTTCACGCCCGACACGGCGACCTCGAATCCGAGTTCCGCACCGCGGACCGGGTCGTTCGCGAGGTCTACCGGACCTCGAGCGTCCACCAGGTCGCGCTCGAGCCCCACGCCTGCGTGGCGGAGGTCCGGGACGGTGTCTGGCACGTCCGCACCTCGACCCAGACCCCGTTCGGGGTACGGGAGGACCTCGCCTCGCTCCTCGGCGTGCCCGAACCGGACCTCGTCGTGGAGGGCACGTGGGTCGGCGGCGGGTTCGGCGGCAAGGGCGCCCCGTTGCTCGAGCCGTACGCGCTCCTGCTCGCGCGCGCGTCCGGCCGACCCGTCCGGCTCGCGTTGGGGTACCGGGACGAGTTCCGTCTCGGCCGCACGACCCTCCCCGCGGTGATCCGCCTGGAGACCGCGGTCAAGGGTGGACGCATCCGCGGACGGCGGGTCCGCCTCCTCCTCGACGTCGGCACTTCTCTCCCCGGTCGGGACTTCGCGACCGGGTACTCGATCGCCTTCCTGCTCGGCCCCTACGCAACGCCCACGTTCGAGGTCGAGGGGTACGCCGTCCGGACGAACAAGCCGCCGTTCGGTCCCCACCGGGCCCCGTTCGCCCCCCAGTGCGTCTTCGCGGTCGAATCGCACCTCGACCACGTCGCCCGGGAGGTCGGCGAGGACCCGGAAGAGTTCCGGGCCCGTCACTTGTGGAAGGAGGGCGACACGACGCCGATGGGCCAGTCGGTCGGTCCGTTCGGCCTGAGAACGGCATTCGACCGAGCCTGCGAGACTGCCCGCACGTGGCGTCGCACGATCGCGCCGGACCACGGGGTCGGGGTGGCCGGCGGATTCTGGTCCACGAGCACCGGCGCCGGCGGCGAGGTCCGCCTCCGTCTGAGCGCTCGGGAGGTCGTCGTGGAACAGGCCGAGCGGGAGATCGGAAGCGGGAGCGTCCTCACCGGCCTTCCGACGGTCGCGAGCCGGTCCCTGGGGCTGCCGGTCGAACGGGTTCGCGTCGAGTACCTCGACACCGCCCATGCCCCCTTCGACTCTGGGGTCTTCGGCAGTCGGACCGTCGGCGCCCTGGGACGGGCGATCGAAGAGGCGGCCGGTCGGTTGCGGACGACGTTGGGAGAACGGCTCGGAAGTCCGACGCCGGCGACGTTGGCGGTCGAGGGGGATCACCTCGTCGCGGGGATCGGGGTCCGACGCGTCCACGTCGCGGAACTGCTGACCCCCGGGGAGACCGCCGCGGGCGGTCTGGTCGCCACCGGGCGGCACTTCGGTCGGACGGGGACGCTCGACGAGACCCGCATCCTGGAAGGGTCGTTCTACCCGTACACCGATTTCTCCGGAGCCGCCCACGTGGCCGAGGTCTCCGTGGACCGGGAGACCGGTGCGGTCCGGGTGGAGCGGTACGCGGCGTTCCAGGACGTGGGCACCGTCATCGACCGCCCCGCGGCGCGGGCCCAGGTGGAGGGCGCGGTCGCGATGGGTCTCGGTACCGCGTTGACCGAGGAGGCGATCTGGTCGGACGATGGACGCCTCGAGAACCCGGGACTCCTCGATTACCGCATTCCCACCCTGGGGGAGATCCCGACGATCGAAGTGGAATTCATTGAGGGGTTCCTCGGTGCCGGACCGTTCGGCGCCAAGGGACTCGGCGAGCCTCCGATGATACCGGTCCCCGCCGCGGTCGCGATCGCCGTCCGGGAAGCGTGCCACGCCCACGTCACGGAACTTCCGCTCTCGGCCGAGCGGGTGGCGCGAGCGCTTAAACTCCTCTGACGGTGACCCCGGACATGCCGATCTCCCAGGCGGAGATCCGAGCCGTCGTCGAACGGTATCCGAAGTCGCTGGTCGTGGCGACCGTGGGGTCCCACGCCGCGCTGGACGTCGCCGACGGAGCGGTCACCGAGGGCCTTCCGAGCCTCGTCCTGGGCCAGACCGGGCGGGAGGCGACGTACGCCCGCTACTTCCGAACCCTCCGCTCGCACGGCGGGATCCGGCTGCGGGGCTGCGTCGACGAGGTCTGGACGTACCCCCGGTTCGACGCGATCGCGGCCCCCGAGGTCCAGGAGCGCCTGCGGGGGCACGGGGCGCTCCTCGTGCCGAACCGGGCCCTGAGCTCGTACGTTCCGCTCGACGTGATCGAGAACGAGCTTCGCGTCCCGATCGTCGGCAGCCGTCACCTGCTCCGGATCGAGGAGCGGACCGAACGGGAGAACTACTACACGCTGCTCGCGGCGGCGGGGATCCCGACCCCACGGGCGATCTCCGGCCCCGAGGCGATCGATGGTCTCGCAATCGTCAAGCTCCCCCATGCGACCCGTCGGCTGGAGCGGGGATTCTTCACGGCCGCCTCCCCTGCGGAGTACCGCGCGAAGGTGGAGCGCCTCGTCGCCCGACACACGGTCGACCCGGCCGACCTCGCCGGGGCCCGGATTGAGGAGTACGTGCTCGGGCCGGTCTTCAACTTCAACTTCTTCTTCTCCCCGCTGGTACCCCGGACCGAGGGGTTGGAACTCTTGGGGGTCGACGAGCGTCGCGAAAGCAACTTGGATGGAATGGTGCGGCTGCCCGCGGCGCAGCAGCTTGAGCTCTCGGAGTCCGCCCGTATCCCCGAGTACACGGTGGTCGGCCACGGCTCGCTCACCGTCCGGGAATCCCTCCTCGAAGAGGTCTTCCGCTTGGGGGAGAAGTTCGTGGACGCGGCCCGGGCGCGTACGCCACCCGGGATCCTCGGCCCGTTCTGTCTCCAGACCTGCATCGACCAGGACGGGCGACTCACGGTCTTCGACGTGGCGGCACGGATCGGCGGGGGAACGAACATCCACCTCGGGGTCGGTCATCCGTACGCGAACGCGCTCTGGCGGACCCCGATGTCCACCGGACGTCGGATCGCGGTCGAGATCCGCCGCGCCCACGACACCGGCCGCCTCGCGGAGGTCGTGACGTGAGCGCGCCTCCGGCCCCCCCCGCGGTCCCCCTCCGGCAGAGCCCGCTTGGTCCGTTCGCCCGGCGCCACGGGGGCCATCTGGTCCCGTTCGCGGGCTGGGAGATGCCCCTCTACTTCACGAGCATCCTGGCCGAGCACAAGGCCGTCCGGGAGGGCGTCGGGATGTTCGACGTCTCCCACATGGGGATGCTGTCCGTCTCCGGCCCCCGGGCCGCGGAGCTGCTCGCCCGACGCACGACGGCGAACGTGCCCGCCCTCGTCCCCGGCCAGGTTCGCTACACCTTCCTGCTCCAGGCCGACGGCGGGATCGTCGACGACCTGCTCATCTCCCGGCTTGACGACGGCACCGACCTCCGACGCGACTACCTGGCGGTGCCGAACGCGTCGCGCGCCGACGAGATCGAGGAGATCCTCCGGCACCATCGGACGCCGGACACCACGATCGGCCGCTGGAACGGCCAGGCCGCCATCCTGGCCGTCCAGGGACCCCGGTCCCGCGCGGTCCTCGAGGCGACCTTCGGCTGGAACCTCGCCGGTCTCGCGTTCTACCACGTGGCGAGCTTTCCGAAGCACCCTGGCACCGGGGACCCCAAGGGGCGCCTCGGCGTTTCCTTCCCGGAGAACCTCGCGACGGACGTCCTCGTGAGCCGTACCGGATACACCGGAGAACGGGGCTACGAGCTGTTCCTCCGCGCCGACGAAGCCGAGGCGGTCGCCGAGCGACTGCTCGCGGCCGGAGTCGTGCCGTGCGGGCTCGGAGCCCGGGACACCCTCCGCCTCGAGCAGGGCTACCTCCTTTCGGGCCAAGAGTTCCATCGGAACCACTCCCCGCTCGAGGCCGGGCAGGATCGGTTCGTCGACTTCGACCACGAGTTCGTCGGGGCCCCCGTGCTCACGAAGCAGCAGGCGGAAGGACCCGCCGTCCGGCTCGCGGGGATCGAAGTCCGCGAACCCGGGGCGATCCCCCGTCACGGCACGCCCGTCCGGAAGGACGGTGCTACGATCGCCGAGGCGACCAGCGGGGGACTCTCCCCCACGCTCCAGTATGGGATCGCGCTCGCCTATCTGCCGAAGGAGCTCGCGACCCCGGGCACCGAGCTCGGTCTCAGCCTACGGGGCCGCGACGTGCCCGCCCGCGTGGTGGCCCTGCCGTTCCGCTCCCCGCCCAAACCGGGCGGGGCGTAGGGCCCCCCGCCGGCTTCCCGCCCCGGGCCCCCCGATGCGAGGACTTGGGAAACGGAAGCGATAGTAAATAGTCGGACCCGCCCATCCAGCCCCTCGACGATGACGGCCGATCCCGGGAGCGGCCGTCCGTTCGTCGGCCGGGTGGAGACGGTCGAAGCCCTCCACCGCCGGTTCGAGGACGCACGGGCGGGCCACGGAGGAGTGACCCTGGTCGTCGGGGACACCGGGGTCGGCAAGTCGGAGCTCATCCTCGACCTCCTCCGGACGGTCCGCCAGCGCGGGGTCCAGGTGCTGGAAGGCCGCGCCCCGCTCCTGGATGCGCCCCCTCCGTTCTCGCTCATCCGGTCCGCGATCGAGAGCGCCCGGGAGCAGGGAACGCCCGAATCGAGCGACCCGCTCGTCTTCGCCCCCGAAGGGTTCCTGATCGGCTTCGCTCCCCGGCTCAGCGACGCGGCCTCCCTCTCCCCGGTGCATATCGAGGACCGCCTGCTCGAGGCCCTCGGGGCCGCCGACGAGCGGGGGGAAGCGGGCCGCCTCCCGCTGCTCAACGGGATCGCCGCCCAGTTCCTCGAGTTCACCCGCCGGGGGGTCACGGTCGTCGTCCTGGAGGACCTGCACCGGGCCGACGAGCCGTCCATCGCGGCGGTCGAGTACCTCGCCCGGCAGTTCCGGGACCGTCCGCTCTGGATCATCGCCACCCTCCGGACCCCGTCCACCCTTCCCGAGGTGCGCCGCGCGCGGATCGAGGGGTTCATCCAGGCCGCCCACGCCGAGCGGGTCGCGCTCCGCCCCTTCACCTCCACCGAGATGGGCCAGTTCCTTCGCCAGCGCGACCCGGAACGGGCGATCTCTCCGGAGGAGATCGCGCGATGGCATTCGGAGACCGGCGGGAACCCGCTCCTCCTCGAGCAACTCGACCGTCGACTCGGTACGGGAGGCGCCCTCGGGCCGTACGCCCGGGCGGCGCCGGACCGGCCCGCGGTCTTGCCGTCCCTCGACCGGGACGAGGAGCGGGCGGTCGGGGTCGGCGCGGTCCTGGGCCCCGAGTTCTCCTTCCCCCTTCTCCTGCGGGCGAGCGGGGAGGAGGAGGAGCACCTCGCCGAAACGGTCGACCACCTGGTCGGCCACGGGGTCCTCTTTGAACGCCCCGGCGAACGGCTCACCTTCTCGGACGAACGTCTCCGCGCCCGGATCTACGACGGTCTCACCGAGAGCCGACGCCGGCTCCTCCATCGTCGCGTCGGGGAGGCGCTCGAGGCCGCGGGGAACGCGGACCTGCCGACGGTCTACGCGCTCGCACGGCACTACTATCTCGGCAAGGTAGACGACAAGGCGGTCGTGTACAACCGGACCGCGGCCGACGCGGCGCTGCGCTCCGATGCGCCCGAGGTCGCCATCGAGCACCTCGAGCGGGCGCTCGAGTGCCAGCGACGGATGGCCCCCGACGACTGGGGGGCCGAGACGGAGCTCGTTGTCGAGCTCGCCCAACAGGTCGAGCATGTCGGCCGCCTCGAAGAGGCCGAGAAGATGCTCCGCACCCATCTCGGACGTCGGGGCCTTCGCCAGCGTCTCGGGCCCGCCGTTGTCGCCCTCACCGAACTCTACCTCGCCCGGCTGCTCACGGACAAGGGCGCGTGGTCCGAGGCGGAGAAGACGATCGTCGGGATCCTCGACTCCGCGGGGGCGGGGGCCCTCGACGGCCATCCGGCGGTCCTCATCGCGCTCCACCGCCTCCGCGGCGAGGCGTTCTACTACGCGGGCAAGTACCCCGAAGCCCTGCGCGAACACACGGAGGAGCTGGCCCTCTCCGGTGAGACCGGGAACGTGCGGGGGCAGGCGCTCGCCGAGGGCCGACGGGCGAACGTACTGGCGATGATGGGGGACACCGAGAGCGCGGTGCGGGACGCCCGCCACGCGGCGACCACCCTCGAACAGCTCGGGGACGCCTCCGAGGCCGCGCACGCGCGCCTTTTCCTCGGGGTGATCATCGCGGGATTGCCGGGCGACCCGCCCCAGTACGCGGAGGCGCTCGAGGAGCTCGCCGAGGCGGTCCGCCTCGGGGAGCGCGCGCACAACCCCCGCCACGTCGGCTGGGCCCTGTTCAACGAGGCGGACCTGCTGCGGGGGCTCGGTCGCCACGTCGAGGCCGCCGAGCGGAATGCCCGCTCCCGCGAACTCCTCGAACGCATCGGCGACCGGTTCGGTCTCGTCAACTCGATGATCATCGCCGGCAAGATCCTCACCGATCAGGGGGAATACGAGCGGGCCGAGGTCGAGCTCTTGGACGCCTACCGCCTCGTGCGTGAACTGAAGGCGTCGGCGGACGAGGTGGACGTCATCCTCCGGCTGGCGCAGCTCTCCTACGCCCGCGGGGACCGGGCGAGCGCCCGCCGCCGCGTGGCCGAACTCGACCGGCACCACCTCCCCCAGCTCCGGCCCGACCTCGCGACCGAGTTCGAGCAACTCCGGAGCGTCCTGTTGGCGAAGGAGCCCGCGCATGACCGCGCGAAGTAGGCCCTCCCCGCTCCCGAGCTCGTACCGCTCGCTCGCTCGGCGGGCGCTTACCGAGGACCGGGTCGGCTCCGACCGGACCTCCCGGAGCCTGGTGCGCCCCGGACAGCGCGCCCGGGCCCGAGTCGTGGCCCAGGCGAGCGGGGTCCTCTCCGGAGGGGGCGCCGCCCGCGCAGTGGCGGCCCTGGCGGGGGTCCGAGCGGTCCAGACCGTCGCCGACGGCCGAGCCATCCGGGCGGGTGTGACCGTCCTCCGGCTCGAGGGCGACGCGCGCCGCATTCTGGCGGCGGAGCGGAGCCTCCTGAACCTGCTCATGCACGCGAGCGGGGTCGCGACCGCCACCGCCCGGGCCGTTCGCGCGACGCGGGGAAGCCGCCCCCGCCTCGAGGTCTGGGCGACCCGAAAGACGCTCCCCGGTCTCCGGGACCTGGAGAAGGCCGCGGTCGTGCATGGAGGAGGACGCCCGCACCGGCGGGACCTCGCCACCGGGATCCTCGTCAAGTCGAACCACCTCGCGTTCCTTCCGCTCGGGGCCGCGGTCGCCCGCGCGCGGACGCACGCCCGGCCCGGCGAGCGGGTGGAGGTCGAGGTCCGCTCCCGGGCCGAGGCCCTGGTCGCCGCCCGCGCGGGGGCCGACGCGCTCCTGATCGACAACGCCTCGCCCGCGAAAGCCCGGTCGATCGTCCAAGCGCTTGCGCGCGCCGGGTTGCGGAAGGGACGGTGGGTCGAGCTCTCGGGGGGCCTCACCCCGGAGCGGGTGGGACGCTACCGCGGGGTGGGAGCGGACGCCGTCAGCCTAGGTTCGCTCACCCACTCGGCCGTGGCGCTTCCCTTCCACCTCGAGCTCCGGCCCGTCCGCTTAAGTCGCCTCGCCCCCTAGCATCGCCGGGGGACCGGCGATGACGCTCGAAGAGGAGATCCGCACGCTGAAGGAGGAGCGGGACGCCGTCCTGCTCGCCCACAACTATCAGCGACCCGAGGTCCAGGACATCGCGGACTTCGTCGGGGATTCCCTCTACCTCTCCCGGAAGGCCCGCGAGACCGACCACGAGGTGATCGTCTTCGCCGGGGTCCGCTTCATGGCCGAGACCGCCAAGATCCTGAACCCGAGCCGGACCGTGCTCCTTCCCGACCTGAAGGCCGGCTGCGGGCTCGCGGATTCGATCACGGCCGAGCAACTCATCACGTGGAAAGGCGAGCACCCGGGCGTGGTCGTGGTCGCCTACATCAACACCTCCGCCGACGTGAAGGCGGAGTCCGACTACTGCTGCACGAGCTCGAACGCCATCCAGATCGTGAACGGGATCCCCGAGGACCGGGAGATCCTCTTCCTCCCCGACATGTTCCTCGGCGACTACGTCCGGCGCCGCACGGGGCGCAAGATGCACCTGTGGGTGGGAGACTGCCCCGTCCACGCGAAGATGCGCCCGGAGGACCTCGACCGGGCGCGGGCGCTCCACCCCGGGGCCCCGGTCATCGCGCACCCGGAGTGCGGGTGCTCGACCCAGGTCCTCGGCTCCGTCGACCGGATCCTCTCCACGGACGGCATGGTCCGATACGCGGAGGAGACCCGGGCCCCTGAGGTCCTGGTCGCGACCGAGGTCGGCATCCTCCACCGGATGCGCCGGTTGAACCCCACGACCCGGTTCACGCCGCTGGACGAGGGGACGATCTGTCCGTTCATGAAGGAGATCGACCTCACCGACGTCCGGGACTCTCTCCTCCACCGCCAGTTCGTCATCGACGTCCCGCCCGCGACCGCCGACCGGGCGCGGCGGGCGCTCGAGCGGATGGTCGCGGGCTGACGCCCCCGTCCCCCTACAGGTGGGGAAGGAGGGGCGCCCACCGGTTCAGGTACATCGCGTAGGCAGCCCAGAGCAGCGCCAGCGAACCGAGGAAGACGATCCCGATCGCGCTCCACGAGGGCTTGGTGGTGAGGTAGTAATGGGGGCTCAACGGATTCACGCGGGTCGAGAGGAACGACGCCCCCGAGTAGAGGAGAAGGACTCCCAAGAGCACGGGCAGGAGGACCGTGAAGCGGGCGAGGTACAGTCCGACCCCGACCACGACCAGGGCCACCGGGATCGCCGCATGGGAGCGGCGGTTCGGCGGGAGAGGCGGCGCCGGAGCCGGGCGGCGGGGGCGGCCGACCGACACGGGGGCGCCTCTGGCCCCCGCGTACATGAAACTCGCCGTCCACTGGAACACCCCCCGTTCGAGACATAGGCATAAAGGGGGGAAGTCCTCCGGGAAGCAACGTGGTCGACCTTCCGCGGCCTCCGGGTTCGCCGCCCCGGCCCCAGCCTCCCACCGGGCCCATCGGCCGAGCTCCCTCTCGGTTCCCGGAGCCTCCCGCCCTCCAGTCCACCCCTTCCGGAGTGGCCCGTTCGTGCGTCAACTGCGCCTCCCCGGTCTCGTTCCGAACCTCGCCGCCCCTCTGCTGGGGCTGCGGCCGGACGCTCTGCGCGGATTGTTACTGGCGTCACGGGCTGACGCCCTCGGCGCACCAGTGCGCGAGCTGCCAATCGCGCGGCCGGGCCGCCTCCGCGACCTCCATCTCCGGTGCCCACGCGGGCCCGACGGCCGCGAAGCGAACCCCCTAAGCCGCCCGGAACGGGCCGGCGTTGACCACGTCCTTCCCCCGGGCGCCTGCCCGTCGGGCCCAGGCGAGCGAGACCGGTCGGGTCGGGTCGTCCGTCGGACCGAGGAGCCCCGTGGGGATCACGAGCCGCGCCTCCTGCTCGAGAGCGGACCGGGCCCAGGTGGAGTCCAGTCGTTCCGGACCGGGACCCACTTCCAGACCGGCTCCCCGATGGGCGGCGAAGGCGATCCAGTCCCGCGCGAGGGACGTCGCCGACGGATCCGGCACGCCGACATGCCCGACGATCACGACGGGCCCCGCGCCCGGAGGAGGGTTGGGTCGGGAGGGGGTGGGACGGACGACGAGTCCGTCCGGACCGGCCGGGTCGGGGGCGGCCGAGTCCTTCCCGGAATCGACCTCGGTCCAGCGGTAGAGCCGGAGTGGGGAGGAGGGGGCGGTCGCCAGGCGCTCGAGAGTCGGTCCGGGAAGGCGGAAGGGCCGCCCGCGCGCATCGAGCCCGGCCGTAACGACCCCCAGGTACGCATACTGGCGGGACCGCGCCTCGGCGAGGAGCGTGTCGACGGCGCGGGGGTCGGCGTCCGGAGGAGGGTGAAGGTGGAGTTCGCCCCGGAGGCTGGACTCCTCGACCAACGCCGGTAAGGGCCCCGCGCGCGCCGCCTCCACCTCCCCGCGGGCCTCCCGGAGCTCGGGGGGGATCCAGGCGAGTCCGAGCGCGGCGTACACCTCCTCTTCCGTCGCTCCCGCGACCCGCTGCTCGCCCCGGTAGACCCCGTACTCGTTGACCCGGAGTCCCGCATCCTTCGCCAACGTCCGAACGAGCACGTTGTGGTCCTTCGAACCGGTGAAGTACTGGAGCGCCGCCCCGAACGATCCGGGGTCGACGACCCGCAGGTCGACCTGCAACCCGTTCGTCAGAATGACGGTCTCCTTCGTGCTCCCTCGGAGCCGAACCTCCCGGACCTCGGGCAGCGCGGAGAAGACGTCGAAGGCGCGGGTCGGCTCGCGGGAGGTGACGAGGACGTCCAGGTCCCCGACCGTTTCTCGTCCCCGACGAAAGCTGCCGGCGACCTCGACCCGGTCGGCTCCGGCCCGCTCCCGTAAGGCTCGGATGATCTCGAGCGCCACCGGATAAGCGGTCTCGATCGGGAGCCGGGTCGCCGGGCCGGTACCGCGGGCCGCTTCGACCGCGGAGCGGATCTGGGCGATCTTCTTCACGCCGAACCCTTTCACGCCCGCAAGTCGCCCGGCATCGAGCGCGGCGATGAGCTCCGCCGGGCCCTCGATCCCGAGGTCGACCCAGAAACGGCGCGCGGTCTTGGGTCCCAGCCCCGGGACCCGCAGGAGCTCCGCGACCCCGGGCGGCACCTCCTTCTGGAGCCGGTCGAGGTAGTGGACGTGCCCGGTCGTCAGGTACTCCCGGAGCTTCTCCTCGATCGCCTCCCCGACGCCTGGGACCGATCGCAGCTCGCCCCGGGCGGCGACCTGGGCCAGGTCTTCGGTCAGCGAGTCGATGGAGCGCGCGGCCCGTCGGTAGGCCTCCGGCTTGAACCGCTCCCCCATGACGTCGAGCAGGTCGGCGATCGACCGGAAGATCTCCGCTGCCTCGGCGTTGGAGGGCATCGCGCGGACCATGCGACGGACGGGTTTAGCGAGGTCGGGGCGGTTCAGGGCGCGAGGTGTACGCCGCAGTCGAACCAGTATCGGCGGCCGACAGGGCGGAACCCGAGGTGCCCGTAGATGGTGGTCGCGGGAACGTTGTTCTCCCGGACGTAGAGGGCGCACGGCGCTCCCCGCTCCTCCGCTTCGACCTGGACGGCGCGAGTGATGGCCTGCCCCCACCCCTGGCCCCGTCGGGACGGACGCACGTACACCCCACTCACCAGCCAGACGGTGGGTAGGCGGACGACCGCCCGGGCCACTCCGACCAGGGTGCCGCGGTCGAACCCGCCCACCACGAACTCCGCCTCCAGGTCGATCCCGAGATAGCTGGAGGAGACGAGGTCGGTCGAGCCCTCGGATAGACCCGGAAGGCGGTGCGCGTCCTCGCGGGTGAGCCGGCGGACGTGGGCGTCGAGGGGCGTCGGCGGGGGCCGGGTCCCCACGGGCGCCACCTCGACCAGCGTGGAGTAGACGTCCGCCGGACCCCGAGCGGGTTCGACGAACGGCTGGAGCGCCTCGGAGCCGGTGACGATCAAGGGGCGCGGTGGCAGGGCCGAGGCCAGCTCCTCGACCGCCGGTCCGACCCAGTGGACCATCGGGGCCCGACCGGGTGGGTGCCAGACCAACAGATAGGCCTCGGTCGAATCCCCCCGGACGGCCGAAACGAAGCGGACGGTCGTGGGGAACCGTTCGAGGTCCCACAGCGCATACGCGTGGGTGACCGGGTCCTTCTGGGCCTCCCGCTCGAGCCAGAGCCGGTCGATCGTGGGACGGAGCTCCACCGGGTGCGAGGCCATGCGAACCCGAGGTGGTCGCCCTAGTTAGCCCTCCCGCCCGGAGTCGGGCAACGGTAAATCCGCTCGGCCCGTTGGAAGCTCGATGCCGACGCACCGGCCGAGCGCCCAGCTTCCGGTCCACCTGGAGTCGCTCTACCGGTCCTTCCCCTTCGGTCGCTCGTTCGCCGACGACCCGATCTCCTCGGTCCGTCTCCTCGCCCCGGACCTGCGGTCGGCCGAGGTAGCGGCCGTTTTCGCGGCGACGCTAGCGATTGGCAACACCACCGCGATCCGGAGCGCGCTGGCCCGGCTGGCGACCATCGCGGAGGGCGACCTCGTCGCCTTCCTGCGGGACCCGCCGGACCGGGAACGCTCGCGCCAGTTGGCCGCGTTCCGCCATCGCTGGATTCGGGGCGACCAGATCGACTACCTCGCTCGGGTCCTCCGACGGTACTACGCCGACCACGCCTCCCTCGAGGAGGCGTTCCTAGAGGGGTACTCCCGTCTCGGGTTCGCCGGGGGGGTCGACTCGTTGGCCCGCACGCTCCGCGGAGACGCGGCGGTACGCGCCCTCGGCCGGCCGCCACCCGGATACCGGATCCTGTTCCCCAGCCCCTTGGAGATGCCCCGAAGCCCGTGCAAGCGAATGACCCTGCTCGTCCGTTGGATGGTCCGGGACCGTTTCCCGGACCTGGGTCGGTGGCACCGGATCCCGACGGGGGAACTTCGCATCCCGTTGGACCTCCACGTCCACTGGATCGCGTTCCATCTGGGCTTGACCGCCCGCAAGAGCCGGTCGTGGGCGGCGGTCGAGGAGGTCACCGAGGCGCTCCGGAGGATCGACCCGATCGACCCGACCCGATTCGACTTCGTCCTGTGCCACACCGGTATCTCGGGCGACTGCCCCAAGGAGCGCGACCTGGCGGTCTGCGGACCGTGCTCGGTCCGACCGGATTGTCTCCTCTGGCGGGGCCGGCCGGTGGCCGGATGACCGAGGCGGGGCCCTTGGGCATCCCGCCCGGCCTGCTCGACCGGTTCCGGGCGGCGGGAGGACAGGTCGCCTGGCGGCCCGCGAACGGGAAGTCTCGAAAGGGGGTGACCGTGCGGGTCGCCCACCTCTTCCAGGAGGAGGCGCGAGTGGAGACCCTCGACGAACCGGGGGGAACGGTGGTGCGCACCGACTCGGGACCCGTGGGCGCCCTCGTCCTGCTCCTCGAGGCGGACCGCCGGGGGGTCCCTCGTCGCTGGTGTGCCCAGAGTGCCGGTCGGGACCCCCAATTCCCGTCGGGGGCCCTTCTCGGTGTCTGGGGGTCGACCGGCGACCCTCCCTCCGACAGTGCGGTCCGGGTGGGCGACCTGGTCGAGCTCGCGCGCTACGCTCTCGCGTAGCTCCCCGAATCGTTATATTCTCGAATTATTAGGCGTCCGAATAGTTAGGAGTCCACATGGTCGAGTCCGTAGTGCTGGCCCGGCCGAAACCGGCGTCGCCGTCCATCCTGCCGCTCGTCGAGCTCGTCCAAGAGGTGATCCGCGCGTCGCTCCAGCGGACCCACCCGGTCCTCGCCGAGGAGGAGATCACGATGGGCCAATTCTGGGCCTTGCATTCCATCTCGAGCCTCGAGGCGGCCTCGCTCAGCACGGTCGCCCGCTACCTCGGGCTCACGACTCCGACGGTCTGCGCTAACATCGACGGGCTCGAGGCGGCCGGCCTCGTCCGTCGCGCTCGGTCGGAGCGCGACCGTCGATCCGTCGAGCTCTCGCTCACGCCCCGCGGCCGCAAGGTCGAGGCGCGGGTCTGGCAGGACATCGCCCACGTCATGGCGGACGCCGCGCGCGACGTGTCCGACGCCGACCTCGTCGCCTCCGTGCGGGTCTTCCGGGAGATCGCCGCGCGGCTCGCGGCCCCGTCCCGGCCCCGGCGGAGGGACGCATGACCGCCCCCGCTCCGCGCGTCTTCGACGAGAAGTACGGAGGGTCGGTGCTCGCCATCCTCGCCGGAATGGCGCTCATGGTCACCTACGTCGAAACGATGGTCCTTCCCGCCTTCTCGAACTTCGAACAGTTCTTCCACGTCACGACCGCGAGCACGATCGTCTGGATCCTTTCGGCCTATCTCCTGGTCGGCGTCGTGGTCACGCCGATCTTCGGGAAGCTCGGGGACCTGTACGGAAAGAAGAAGATGCTCCTCATCGCGATGGGGATCTATGCCGTCGCGGTGAGCGTGGCGGGGTTCACCCCGAACATCGGTGCCGCCTTCGGCGTCACCCGTCCGAACCAGATCTTCCTGCTCATCGGCGTGCGCGCCGTCCAGGGGATCGGGATGGGGATGTTCCCCCTCGGGTTCGCCATGCTCCCCGAGGTCTTCCCGGCGGCCCGGGTGGGCCAAGCCCAGGGCATCATCTCGGGGATGTTCGCGGGGGGCGCCGCGCTCGGCCTCGTCGGGGGAGGCTGGATCGCCGAGAACTACGGATGGCAGCTCACGTACCACACGGTGATCCCGGTCGCGATCCTCGTGTTCATCCTGGCGGCCGTCTTCATCCGGGAGTCCCCGGTACGCCAGGACCGCAAGGTCGACGTGCTGGGCGTCGCCAGCCTCGGCATCGGGCTCGCCTTCCTGATGCTCGGGATCACGGAGGGCCAGTACTGGGGATGGACCGCCTGGACGGGCGGTCGGGTCGCCGGGGTTCCGTGGGGGGTGCCGGAGTTCTTCCTCCTCGCGGCGCTCGCGCTCGTCTTCTTCATCCTCTGGGAGCGACGGACGCCGAGCCCGGTCGTCTCCTTCGCCGCGCTCCGCGAGCGGAACATCTGGGTCTCGAACCTGAACGGGATCCTGGTGGGCATGACGATGTTCCTGCTGTTCACGGTCCTCATCATCCTCGGCGAGTACCCCGCGCCCGGATTCGGGCTCTCCGAGCTCGACGCCGGCCTCGTCCTGGTACCGTCCGTGTTCGGCATGATGGGCGGTGGCGTCCTGCTGGGCCGGGCGATCGCCCGCTTCGGTCCGAAGCCGGTCATGATGCTCGGGTTCGCCCTGATCGCGATCGGCGCCCTCGCCCTCGCGGTGTTCCCCCCGTCGGTGGACGAGGTGGCGGTCTGCGCGATCCCGATCATGGCGGGCAACGTCGGCGTGCTGATCTCCATGTCCAACATCATCGTCCTCTCGGTCGACCCGAAGACGGTCGGCGTCCAGACCGGGATGAACCAGACGTTCCGGAACCTGGGCTCCGCGATCGGGCCGGTCCTGGTGAGCTCGATCCTGGCCGGCTACGCGTTCTACCTCTATGCCCCGAACCCGGCGCCCCCGCCCGCGATGATCCCGGTCTTTGAGAACTACCATCTCGGCGGCTACCAGTTCGTCTTCGCGCTCGTCGCGGGGATCGGCCTCGTCGGGGCCCTCGTCTCCACGGCGCTGCGGAACTACCGATTCCACGCGGACGGTACCCGGACCGGCGAGGCCGGCCACGTTCCCCTCGCCCCGGATCGGAGGGCGGATCGGGCACCGGTGGTGGACGCCGCCCCGCGACCGCTCGAGCGATGAAGCCCGCCGCGCCCCCGCTTACCGCGGCCGGCACGCCCTACGACGCCCGGGCCGCTCGTTCCGTGCTGATCATCCTCGCCGTGATGGCGCTGATGGTCACCTACGTGGAGACGATGGTCATTCCCGCCTTCGAGGCGTTCGTCACGTTCTTCAACGACGCTCCCGCCTCGACTGTGGTCTGGATCATCTCGGCCTACCTGCTGGTAGGGACGGTCGCCACGCCGATCTTCGGCAAGCTCGGCGACAAATACGGCAAAAAGCGGATGCTGGTGTTGGTGATGGCGCTCTATGCGGTCGCGGTCAGCCTCGCCGGGTTCTCGCCGAACATCGGCGCCGCCTTCGGCATCGACCGCACGAACCAGATCTACGTCCTGATCGGCATCCGGGCGTTCCAGGGCCTCGGGATGGGCATGTTCCCGCTCGCTTTTGCGATGATCCCCGAAGTGTTCCCGGCGTCCGGGGTCGGCCGGGCGCAGGGGATCGTCTCGGCGATGTTCGCCGCCGGCGCGTCCCTCGGGCTCGTGGGGGGCGGCTACATCGCCTACCAGTACGGCTGGCCGCTCACCTACCATACAGTGATCCCGGTCGCGGTCGTCGTCGCCATCCTCGCCTACTTCCTCCTCCGTGAGTCGCCGACGCTCACCCCGAAGCCGATCGACCTACCGGGGATCGGGAGCCTCGGGTTCGCGCTCGCGATGCTGATGTTCGGGATCACGGAGGGGACCTACTGGGGCTGGTCGAACCTCTCGGCCGTCTCGGTCGGAGGTCTCCCGTGGGGCGTCCCGCAGTTCTTCCTGCTCGCGCTCGCCGGCGCCGCTTTCTTCCTCGTCTGGGAGCCCCGGGCGAAGAACCCGGTCGTCTCGTTCGCCGCGCTCAAGAAGCGGAACATCTGGATCTCGAATGTCAACGGCGTCATCGTGGGCGTGGGGATGTTCCTCGTCTTCATCGGGCTCGTCCTCCTCGTCGAGGACCCGTTCCCGCCGGGCTTCGGCCTGACGGAGTTCCAGATGGGCCTGGTCTCGGTCCCCTCCTCGATTAGCATGCTCGCGTTCGCCCCGCTCTGGGGCCGATGGGTGTCCACCCAAGGACCGAAGCCGGTGATGCTCACCGGGTTCGCGGTCATGGGCCTGGGGGGGATCGGCATGGTGTTGTTCCACGCCCAGATCTGGGAGCTGGTCGTCTTCGCGATCCCGACGCTGGTCGGGAACGTCGCGGTCCTGATCGCGATGTCGAACATCATCGTCCTGAGCGTCGCCCCCGAGGAGCTCGGCATCCAGACCGGTATGAACCAGACGTTCCGGAACCTCGGGAGCGCGGTCGGGCCGGTGATCGCCGCGACCCTGACCCTGAGCTTCACGACCCCGGTCGTCGTCGGGGTGGTCGACGGATTCCCCATCTACTACCACGCGCCCGCGATCGAGGGGTTCGAGATCCTCTTCGGCCTGATCGCGGCGGTGGCCTTCATCGGCCTCCTGCTCTCGCTCGGCCTCCGGAACTACCGATTCCACACCGACGGGACCCGGATGGGCGAGGCCGGCCACACGCCGGCCGCCGGGCCACCGACGCCCGAGGCCCTCTCCCCCGCCGTCGAGGGGCAGGGCCTCCGGACGCCGTAGGCGCGACGGGCCCGTCTACGAGCAGCCGCTCGTGGCCCCGCAGACCGTGCACGCGTAGCACGTGCCCGAACGGACCATGATGCCGCCGCAGATGTGGCAGGACGGAGAGTCCTCGCTGACGCCGCCCCGGCCTGATTCGTCCCCCGAGAAGGAGTCGAGCGCCTTGGTCTCGAACTTGACCGTCTGGCTCCCGGCGAGCGTCTTGGGAGTCGCCGCCGCCGCGTGGCCGTTGCCGTTCTCGGCTGCCGGTCCCTCGAGGCCGATCGCGCGCCGCTCATCCTCGGTGAGGAACTCGATCGCGAGCCACCGGGCGACGTAGTCGGGGATCGATTTCGCGAACCGGATCCTCGGGTTGTTGGTCGCGCCCGCCGGCTCGAAACGGAGGTGCGCGAGCTTGCGGACGAGGTCCTTCAAGGGCACTCCGTGCTGGAGCGCCATCGACATCGAGATCCCGAGCGAATCCATGAGCCCGTTGACCGTCGAGCCTTCCTTGGTGACCCGGAAGAAGATCTCGCCGGGTCGGCCGTCGGGGTAGAGCCCGACCGTCACGTAGCCGTCGTGACCGCCGACCTGGAAGTGGTGCGTGAGCGCCTTCCGCTGGTCGGGAAGGCGTTCCCGCGCCGGGGTCCGGGAGTCGCCGGGGACCGTCTTGCCCTGGCCCGTATCGAACGGCTGGGAGGCCTTGCAGTTGTCTCGGTAGAGCGCGACCGACTTGATCCCGAGACGCCACGCCTCGAGGTAGATCTTCTCGATGTCCTCGACGGTCGCCTCGTTGGGGAGGTTGATCGTCTTGGACGCGCCGCCGGAGAGGAACGGCTGCACGGCGCCGAGCATCTTCAGATGCCCCATGGGCAGGATCGTCCGAACGCCGCCGACCGGCGCGAGCGCGCAGTCGAAGACGGAGAGGTCCTCCGTCTCGAGGCCGGGGGCGCCCTCGATCGTGCCCGTACGCTCGACGTAGGCCGTGATCTCGCGGACCTCGTCCGGGGAGTAGCCGAGGGCCGTGAGGCCGTCGGGAACGGTCCGGTTGATCATCCGCATGACGCCGCCCCCGACCAGGTTCTTCGTCTTGACGAGCGAGAGCTCCGGTTCGAGGCCCAGCGTGTCACATCCCATCAGGAGCCCGATCGTTCCCGTGGGGGCGATGACCGAGATCTGGGCGTTGCGGTAGCCCCACAGCTCCCCGGCCTTCACCGTGTCGTGCCAGCGGTCGACCGCCGCGGTCACGAACGGGGTGAGCTCGGGGTGGGCGAGGGAGACCTGCTCCGCCGCGCGGGCGTGCTTCGACATGACGCGCAACATCGGGGCCCGGTTCTTCTCGAAGCCGACGAACGGGCCGACCCGCTTCGCGATCTCGCTCGACATGTGGTACCCCTCGGCCGAGAGGAACGCCGACACCGCGCCGGCGAGTGTGCGGCCGGCGTCGGAGTCGTAGGCGAGCCCGTAGTGCATCAGGAGGGCGCCCAGGTTCGCGTAGCCGAGCCCGAGCGGGCGGAAGTCGTGGGAGTTCTGCGCGATCGGGGCGGTGGGGTAGCTGGACGCGTCCACGATGATCTCCATCGCGAGGATCATGGTGCGGACCGCCTGCCGATACAGTTCGATGTCGAACTCGCCCTTCGGGTCGAGGAACTTCATCAGGTTGATCGACGACAGGTTGCAGGCGGTGTCGTCGAGGAACAGGTACTCGCTGCACGGGTTGGAGGCGTTGATCCGCCCCGAATTCGGGCTCGTGTGCCAATCGTTGGTGTGGTCGTCGAACTGGACGCCGGGGTCGCCGCACCGCCAGGCCGCGTAGGCGAGCTTGCGCCACAGGTCGCGGGCCTGCATCGTCTGGGCGACCGCGTGGTCGGTCCGGTTCACCGTCTTCCACTCGCCGTCCCGGATGACCGCCTCCATGAAGGCGTCGGGGATGCGGACCGAGTGGTTGGCGTTCTGGTAGGCGACACTGGCGTACGCGGAGTCGGGATCGGTGCCGTCAAAGTTCGAGGAGTACCCCTGGCGGATGAGCGCGAGGGCCTTCTCCTCCTCACGGACCTTGCACTCGATGAAGTCCACGATGTCCGGATGATCCATGTTGAGGATCACCATCTTCGCGGCCCGTCGGGTCGTTCCCCCGGATTTGATGACGCCCGCGAGCGCGTCGAACGCGCGCATGAACGAGACCGGGCCCGAGGCGATGCCGCCACCGGCGAGCCGCTCGTGACTTCCCCGGAGGGCGGAGAGGTTGGAGCCGGTGCCGCTGCCGCCCTTGAACAGGCGTCCCTCGCTCGTTGCGAGCGCGAGGATCGAGTCCATGTCGTCGGCGACCGACTGGATGAAGCACGCGGAGCACTGGGGCGGGTCGCGGACCCCGACGTTGAACCAGACGGGGCTGTTGAACGCCGCCATCTGGTGGACCATGAGGAAGGAGAGGCTTTCTTCGAGGGTCGTGGCCTCCTCCGAGCTCTCGAGGTAGCCGAGGTCGAGGCCGGACTGGGCGATCCAGTGGCAGACCCGACGGATCATTCCGTCGACCGAGTTCTCCCGGCGGCCCGAGATGATGCGGAAGTACTTCGACGCGGCGATGTTCACGCTGGTCTCCGACCAGGAGACCGGCGCGCGGATCCCCTTCTGCTCGAAGATGACCTTTCCTTCGGCGTTCTTGATCACCGCATCATGGGTACGCCAGTCGACGGTGTCGAAGGCGGTCTTGCCACGGGGCACGAGGCGGGGGACCGGTATCGGTTCCCGGCCGATGCGGTTGGCGGGTCGGGGAGCCGGCGAGTCGGACGCAGACGGTGCGCGCTTTCTGGAAACGGCCATTTAGGACCTCTGTGGGGGGTCGAGCGACGGGCCCTGTCCCGGACGTCACATCCACCGGCGGTAGCCTATCCCCTCACCAACCTCGTGAAACGCCCTCGGGAAGAGCGCGTTTCCTGCCCGTCGGTGATGGGGATGGACGCGGTGGGTGCCGCTCCGGACACCAGTCGAAAACCCTCCGGGTTCGCCCAAGCGCGACCTGCTATAAGGACACTCTGCCGGAACCGCCACTTCATCGACCGAAATTCGTCGCTCGAAGCGTATCGGGCGTTCCGGAGTTGGAGCCGTTACGAACTCCGGACACACCGACGCCGTTTCCGCGACGCGTGCACCGGAAATTCGCACTTTCTATCGGTGGAGGATCGGTCCGGGCGCTCTCCGCGCGCGGGTCTAAGTACCCCGGAGTACGAACTCGATGCCGATCGGGACCCCCGGTCCGAGGTCCTCGCCGCCCCCCGACATGGTAGCGTTCTTTCGGTGGCATCCGGTCGTACAGTTCGTTGCTCGCCGTGACGTCGGGCATCCCGGAGTACCTCTCGGGATCGCCCTCGTTGGAAAACCTCGTAATGAACCCGGTGGTCTTCTTCCTCACACTGGGGCGGCACTCGCGGCCCGCATCGGGGCCGTCAGTGGGCTCACCACCGCCCGCACACGTGACGTAGTCCCGGCCGGACGGAGCGGGAGGAAGGACGGCCGCTCTCGCGTCGCGTCTCGAAGAATCCGCATCGCAAGCGCCGGTTCCGATGGGGCGGGGCCGGGTTCTTAGCCACGGATCGGACCTGAGGCCATCGAGGGTGGTGGAGGCATGACGCGCATCGTGCACGGCATCAGCGAGCCGCAGTCGCCGCAGTACAGCCCCTCCTCAGCAACCCAGAGGAACGCGCCGCATCGTTCGCATTTCCGGGGATCGTCAGGGTCGTTCCGGCAGCCCATGGTACGTGCCCAAAGAACCGACTGCGTTCCGGTATATGTTCCGGCGGTCGGACTCGCCGCCCGGCGGAGCTAGAACGTTAGAAACGGGAACCCCCCCGAAGGGAGGTTCCCCGGAAAGGGTGGGTCCGGTCTAGGCGTTCTTCATCTTGGCGCGAGAGACGAAGCCCTTCTTGTCGAGGAAGTACATGTACCCGTCCGCCCGAACGATTTTTTCCGTTCCGACACGGGCCTTCTTCCCAGACTTGTTCAGCTTCGTCGGTGTCTTCCAGAGGTACCCATCCTTGCCGAGGTAGTACAGGTATCCCTTCTCACGCTTGGTTTGCTCTTTGCCGACCTTCTCCGCCATGTTGGCGACCTCGGTCGTCCTTAGGGAAACCCCCTCTATTTAGTATTACTGACGGACTCTCCTCGAAGAAATCGGTTTTCCCTGACGGAAAACGTGCGTCGGACGGACGTCGAATCGGTACCCAATCCTCTCGGCGGAGGGGACGGGGAAGATCGCAAAATCCGCCGGGCGGCCGACCTCGACCGTCCCCGCGTCGGTGAGACCGCTCGCGTGCGCCGCGTTGACGGTCGCGGCGGTCAGCGCCTCCGCCGGCGTCAGCCGACCACCGTGCACGGCGAGGGCGATGGCGAGCGGCATCGATTCGCTCCACGAGTTGGGCGAGCAATCGGAGCCAAGCGCGACCGGCACGCCGGCGTCGACGAGCTCGCGGCCGGGGCTCCGCCGGCCGGGCGAGGAGGCGAACGCCGTGATCGGGAGGAGGACCGCCGTGACGCCGGCCCGGGCGAGGGCGGCGAAATCGGCCGATGTCGAGGTGAGCAGGTGGTCGGCGGAGCGGGCGCCGAGCCGGGCGGCGAGGCGAGCCCCGCCGGAGCGGACGAACTCGTCCGCGTGGACCTTCACGCCAAGCCCCAGGGAGAGGGCGGCCCGGAGCAGGCGTTCCGAGGTCGCGACCGAGAAGTACCCGGGCTCGCAGAAGACGTCCACGAACTCGGCGAGGTGCTGACGGGCGACGATGGGGAGCGCATCGCGGATCAGCCGGTCCACGTAGGCATCGGCCCGCCCTCGGGCTTCCGGGGGGATCGCGTGGGCTCCCAGGAAGGTGGGTACGAGGCGAAGGCCGGTCCGCCGTCGGAGCTCCGGCACGAGGCGGAGCAGCGCGACCTCGCCGCGGGGCGTGAGGGCGTAGCCGCTCTTCACTTCGACCGCGGTCGCGCCGGCAGCGGCCATCCCGAGAAGGCGCGCCTCCGCCGACGCGAGCAGCGAGTCGGGCGAGGCGGCCCGGGTCGCCCGCACCGTCGACAGGATCCCGCCGCCCCTACGGGCGATCTCCGCGTAACTCGTCCCCGTCGCCTTCCAGGCCATCTCGAATGCCCGGTCACCGGTGAAGAGGACATGGGTATGGGCGTCGACGAGCCCGGGGACGAGCGTGCCCGCGCCGCCGTCGACCTCTCGCCCTCGAGAGGCCAGGCGAACCTCCCGACGGGCGGTCCGTTCGGAGCCGACCCACACGAAGCGGCCTCCTTGGACGGCGACCGCAGCCTGGGGGAGGCACGACAGCGCTCCGGCCGAAGCGCCGATCCGCGGGACCGGGCCGTCCGCGAGCGTCGCCGCTTCGGACAGGTTGGTGATGAGGAGGTCCGCGCGGATCATGCCTGAAGGACCTGGTAATCGAGGAGGTCGCGCGCCGCCGAGGATCCGGGGAAGACCACGCGGGCTTCCAATTCGAGCGGCTCGAGCTCCTTGTACCGGGACGAGAAGTGGGTCAGGTAGAGCGTGCCCACACGGGCGACCTGGGCGACCTCCGCGGCCTGGCGGGCCGAGGAGTGGCCCCACTCGTTGGCCTCCTCCTCGATCTCCCGGGCGGCCGTCGCCTCGTGGATCAGGAGCGTGGCCCGGTCCGCCAGCCGACGGACGTCGTCGCTCGGGGCCGTGTCGCCCGAGTACACCACGGAGCGTCCCGGTCGCGGGGGCCCCATGACGTCCTCGGGACGAACGACCACGTGGTCGCTCACCCGCACCGTCTCGCCCGCCTCGAGGCGCGCGAAGTCCCGTCCCTGGATCCCGAGGGAATGGGCCCGCGCGCCGTCAAAACGACCCCGCTTCGTCCCCTCCTCGATCCGGTAGGCGATCGTAGGTACCGGGTGCACCGCGTGCGCCGTACGGACCGTGTAGCCGTCCAGCTCGACGGACTCGCCGGGCTGGAGCGCGTGGATCGCGACCGGGAATCGGGGCGTGTAGTATCCCATCCCCAGCGCCCGGGTCACCATCTCTTGCGCATCCGGCGGACCGTAGACGTCGAGAGGCTCCGTCCGGTTGTTGAGGCCCATGCTCTGGATGAGGCCCGGGAGACCTAGGAAGTGGTCCCCATGGAAGTGGGTCAGGAACACCCGCCGGACGCGCATGAACGACGCGCTCGACCGGAAGAACTGCCGTTGCGTGCCCTCCCCACAGTCGAGCAGCACGAGCTCGCGCTCGGTGTCGAGGGCGATGGCGCTGGCCGAGCGATCCTTCGTCGGCCACGAACCGGCGGTCCCCAGGAAGGTGACGCGCATCGCTCCGCCCCACCGGGTCCCGGGTAAAAGCGGAGCGGGCCGCCTCCGGTGGGGTCCCCGCAGGGAAGGGTAAAGAGGAAAAGGGGCCCCGGACTTGGTCGGTCGAATGGTGGATTGGGACCGGGTCGAGCAGCTGCGAAAAAGCGGCTGGGACTGGGATGAGATTGCCGAGGACCCGAAGGTCGGGTTTCAGGCGACCAAGGGCTCCGGGGATCCGGCCCGGGCGCTCGCCGTCCTCTACCGGAAGCGGAAGGTTCGGACCCCCTCCGAGGAGGAGACTGCCGTCACGAAACCCGGCAAGCGGGCCACGGATGAGGCCGACCGGAAGTGGGGCCTGGCCCGGATCGGGTACGTGCTGGTCCCCCTCGTGGGGGTCTGGGCGCTGGTCGCGTACCTCGCTCCGTCGCCCGTCGGGCTGATCCTGCCCACGATCCCGTACGTCGCGCTGATCCTGGTCGGGGTCGTCTTCGTTCTCATCTACGGGCTCCTCCGGAGCACCAAGCGGTGGACGAAGGTCTACCGAAACACGGTCATCGGCGGCATCGTTCTCGGGCTCGTCTTCACCGGGATCGTGGCCCTCGCCGGGTCGCTCATTTTCGGCTGCCCATACCTGCCTCCGGCCGCGGCCCTGGGGAGGGAGCCCGGACCCGGATGGGCGAAGGCCAGCGTCGCGCCCTGGCAGGAGAACGGCAATCCGGTCGTCTACTTCTACGGGGCGAGCTGGTGCCCCTACTGCTCCGCGAGCAGCTGGGCGATCTGGAAAGCCCTCACGGAGTTCGGTACTTTAAGTAACAATTACACCGGGTTCTCAAGTTTGGGAGACGTGTATGCCGGAACGCCGGAGATGGTGCTCGGGAACGCCGTGCTCACGAGCAGTAACGTCTCCTTCATCGTCTCCGAGGACCTCTCGGGAGCGGACGGAACCTTCCCGGCAACGTCGAACTGTGTCCAGGCGGCGTACGTGGGCGCGTACGCGGGCGGCTCGATCCCGTTCGTCGTCCTGAATGGTCAGTATGTTCACGGTGGCAGTTCGCTGATCAGCCCGCCGACCCTTTCCTCCTACACCTACGGCAACACGGGCGGCGCGGGGGCCAACACCGTGCGCAACCAGATCTTCACGGAGAGTGGACCCGCGTGGAATGCGGTCGCCTCCCAGACCGAGTGGATCATGGCCTTCCTCGTCAATTGCCTCGGCGGCAACGCCCCGTACTTCGCGGCCCACTACCACTGGTCGGGCGGGGTCGAGGCGGGGGTCAAGAGTTACCTCCTCCAGATTACGTGACGCGATGCGGACCAGCACATTTCGCAGCCTCCTCGCCCTCGGCGGCGGGCTCGGCCTCATCATCTCGATCTTCGCGGCGCTCGAGTTCTACGACGCGGAGCTCAGCAACCTGTGCACCCTCAACGCGTTCTTCTCCTGCGCGCTGATCGCGCACAGTGGCAAGACCACGACCTTCGGCATCCAGGACTATGACTGGGGCATCGCCGGATTCATCGCCATCCTGGTCCTGGCGGTAATCGCGGAGCGCCGCCGCAAGGACGCGCGGCTCGCCTACCTCCTCGCCCTGCTGACCAGTGCGGGGCTCGCGCTTTCGGCCTACTTCCTGTACGTGGAACTCGTGGAGATCCGCGGACTCTGCCCCGTCTGCCTGGCCGCGTACGGGTGCGGGATCCTCGCCTGGGTGGGGTCGCTTGGGTTGGCCCGGAAGGCGTACCGACGGGAGCACGCAACGCCCGATCCGGCCCCGGCCGGCGGCTAGTTCGGGGCCCCCTCTAACGGCCCCGAATTAACCTCGAGAAACGGGGCGAAAAAAACGGTGGCTCGGGTTATATACCCGACCCTTCTCGGCCGCCCGGGTTACCCTATGGTTGCGGATCCTAACGCCGTGCTCGCCGCCGGAATTGCGATCGCCGGAGGTCTCATCGGAACCGGCATGGCCCAGTCCGGGATCGGGGCCGCCGGCATGGGGATCATCGCCGAAAAGCCGGAGAAGTTCGGCCAGGTACTGTTCTTCTTCGTCATTCCCGAAACGCTCTGGATCATCGGTTTCGTGCTGGGGATCATTCTCCTGCTCGGGATCATCAGCTAGACGGGCCCGTCCCCCATGAGCCTCGATACGCTCGTCGCGGAGATCCGCAGCCGCGGGGAAGCGGAGCTTGAGAGCATCGAGGCGGCCCGCTCCGCCGAAGCGACCCGCATCACCGGCCAGCGGAATGCCGAAATCGCCGCGGTCCGAGCCGAATCCGCTCGGCTCGCCGAGGCCGAGTCCGCCCGGGAGCGCGCCCAGCGGCTGGCGGCAGCCAAGCTGAAGGCCCGCAAACTGCTCTACGAGGCCCGGGAAGCCCGCCTCACCCGCGCGATCCAGGAGACCCGGGAGCTGCTCCAAGCCTACGCCGAGTCGGACGCGTATCCGGCGACGCTCAAGCGGATGGTCGACACGGCGACGAGCCGTCTCGGCAAGCAGGTCCGGGTCATGGGCCGCGCGGCCGATGCGGCAAAGCTCGCCAAGGTCGCCGGAAAGACCGTCGACCCGGCCCCCCTCCCCATCCTCGGGGGCCTGGTCGCGGAGACCACCGACGGCAGCCGGCGCCTGAACCTCTCCTTCGACGAGCTGCTCCGACTGCGCGAGGACCGGGTCCGCGAGCTCCTCTCCTAAGGGGGCCCGATGGCGTCGTCCCCCTACGCGGCCGCGCTCGGTCGCCTGCTACCGGAGTTTCCCGCTTTTCTCCCGCGCGAACTCTGGCCCTCGCTCGTCGCCGCCCGCGACGCCAACGAGATCGCGAACCTCCTCGAGACGACCGCGTACGCCCCCCAACTGGATGCGGCGCGCGCGACCCACCAGGGGATCTCGCTCGTCGAGATCGCGATCAACCGGACGTTCGTCCGCCGAAGCCGGAAGGCCTACGAGGCCGCCCCGTTCGCCGGCCGATCCATCGTGGCGGCCTTCCTCGCCCGCTGGGACGTACAGAACATCGAGCTCATCCTCTCGTCCAAGGCCCAAGGGCGGCCGGTCCGCGAGGTGGAGGACACGCTGGTCTCGAGCCGGGAGCTCCCGGCGGGCCACTACGCCGGCGTCCTGACCCTCGACGACTACCGAAACCTCCTCGAGCAGCCGACGGTCGACTCGGTCGCGACGCAGCTCGTCAAGTACGGTACCTACGGGACGACGATCCTGCCGCTCCTCGAGGCGTATGCGCGGACCCGCGACATCTTCCCGATCCTCCACGCGCTCGAGGTCGAGTACTACCGCAGCGTCCTCGGGGGCGTTCGGTACTTCCAGGGCGATGAGTGGGTCGTGCGCGAGCTCCTGAAGAGCGAGATCGACGGGAAGAACGCGCTCCTCCTCTTGAAGGCGAAAGGGTCCGGTCTCCCGTTCGAGGAGGTCAGTGCCCGCTGGCTGGACGGGGGGACCCTTCCCGGATCCGAGTCGGGCGACCTCTACGGGGCCCGCGGCATCCCCGAGCTCGCAGAACGGCTCGTCCCGTACTTCCCCTCCATCCTCGAAGGGAACGCGGAGTTCGCGTCAAGCGGGAGCCTCTCGGGGTACGAGTCCGCGACCGAGCGCGACCGGGCGGTCCGGGAGCTGAAGCGGCTCCGCGCCTACCCGCTCTCCCTCGGGGTCATCTTCGCCTACCTCATCCGCGCCGAGGTCGAGCGCACCGACATCGGCCGGGTGGCCTTCGGCCGGATGTACGGGCTCTCCGCGGACCGGATCGAACCGCTTCTCGTCTCGCCCCGCCTCTAGGCCGCGGTCCCGCCCCGGTCGGGCGCGCCCGAAACTCCTTTCGAGCCCACGGGGTTCCGGTCCCGGGTGTCCCGATGACCGAACCCACGCGCCTGACGATCGTGCTCGCCCAATGGTGTCCGCACTGCGTGCCGCTCTCCGTCACGAACGGCCGTCAGCTCGCCCGACGGCTCGAGATCCCGCTCCGGCTCCTGGACATCGACCGCCCGACGGAGGAACGGGCCGCGGACCGGTTGGTCCGGCGGTACGGGGACCCTGCGCCCGACTACCTCATCCCCCAGGTCTTCCTCGAGTGGTCCGACGGACGGGTGCAGCATCTCCTCACCGGATTCTCGGAGGAGGTCCCCCGGACCGCGCGCGCCTGGAAGGACCTCCTGCGGAGTGATTGGCTCCGAGGGGTGCTCCGGGAGCGAGCTCCATGATGCGGGCCGGGACGGTCCCTCCCTGGCTGCGTCGGGCGCTGCGTCCCTCGCCGCACTGCTACGGTCACTGCGACCGGCCCCTCCGGGGCCGGACCGCCGCGTTACCGGCCCCGGGCTGGCTGGCGATCTACGCCTGCCCCGGCGGAGCCGTCTCGGTGGTCACGTACACCCACTGGGCGAACCCCGACCCCACGCCCGTCCTCTCCTCGTTCGCGCGGCGCCACACCACGCCCCCCTCCCCCGTCCGCCGTTGGGACTTCCGGACGGCCCGTCGCCACGGTCCCGAGCTCGGCCTCGCGGTGGAGCGCCGCCTCGCCCGGGCCCGTCGGCCCCCGCAGGTCCGCACCGTCTACTGGCGCGTCTACCCGACCCGCGCGAAGGACGGGAGCGAAGAGCGCCTGTTCGCGTGCTTCCGGCACGGCCGGGGCTCGGTCGAATTCTTCCGCGCGCCGGGCGACGCCCAGTCTCCGCGGTGTCCCCGGTGCCCCACGAAGACGCGGTCGAGGTCGAAGTAGGGCTCCCGCGCCCTCAGTGCTGCGGGCCGATGAGGACGGGTCCGGTCGGCGTGTCGGGGAGCGAGGAGGCCGTGTGCTTGCGCACCGCGCCGAACGGCCGGAACGGTCGTCCGTTCCCGGTGTAGAACTTCGAGAAGTACTCGACGAAGATCAGCCGCGCCCCTTGGATCCCCGGCTCGAAGACGCCGAGGATGACGTTGAACGACTGCCCGAAGATGATGATCACGAGCCCGAAGACGACGAAGAGGATCTTCCCCCCCCCGACCATGCCGGCGCCGACCGTGTTGATGACGAGCGCGAGGATGACGCTCGCGAGGAGGATCCCGATCAGCCGCGTGTAGGAAAGGATGTGGCTCACGACCTCGATGATGCCCATCATCCCCATCCCGCCCTCCCCGATCAGCAGGAGCAGGATCCCGCCGATCGCGAGCCCGAGGTATCCGTCAAAGAAGAGGCTCGACACCGAGTCCTGGCTGTGGATGACCGCGAGTCCCGCGAAGGCGACGCCCCACGCGAACAGGATCCCGCCCGACTTCCCGACGACCCCCCGGTAGTGGTGGTGGAAGTACTCCTTCAGGAGGCCGAAGAGGAATCCGAGGGTGACCATCGCGAGGCCGATGTACCCGGCGAGCAGCAGCAGGAGCCCGACGTTCTTCTCCGGTTGGATGATCGGGTTGTAGCCGACCAGGTTGTGGAGCAGCGGGTAGCCGAAGAAGGCGTCCAGGAAGAGGCCGAGCCCGATCGCGACGGCGCATCCGGGCAAGAGGGCGTAGGCGAGCTGTTGCATCCCTTTCGGGCCCATGATCATCTTGACGAAGTTCCGCCCGAACTTCGGCAGGTAGCGGGCCCCCGGGAACCCGCTGATCATCCAGAGCGAGATCAACAGGATCGTGAGGCCGTAGCCCCAGTCCGCGAGCATGAGACCGAAGAAGATCGGGAAGACGATCGCGAAGACGAACGTGGGGTCCCACTCGTCCGCCTGGGGGAGCGAGTAGAACCGGATGAAGAACTCGAACCGACGGACCCCCTTCGGGTTGTCCATCAGGGTCGGCGGCTCCTCCTTCGTGGGGATCGCGTAGACGTGCGCCTGGCCGCGGGCGATCCCCTGGACGACCGACTCGAGCCGGGCGACGTCCCGGTCCGGGACCCAGGCTTCGAGCGCGAAGCAGAGTCGGCCGGCCCCGAGCTTCTGGAGCGCCTCGACCTTGCGGTTCTCGACCGTGAGGGCCTCGTCGATCGCGGCGACGGGGCTGTACCAGTCCCGGGAGAGGGCCCCAAGCCGTTCCGCGATCTCGACGCGACGCCGGACGACCTCCGCGCGCCGGGCGGCCAGCCGGGTCCGCTCGTCGGGGACCGTGCCGTTGACCGCGGGGAGGGGAACGAGCCGGACGCCGTTATGCTGGGCGGCTTTCGCCAGCGCGTCGGCGCTCGTCCGCCGGACCACGACGAGGAAGCGGGTCGACCGGTCGGGTCCCGGGCCCGTCAGGAAGGTCGGGTCGTCCGTTGGGGCGAGCTCGCGGCGGAACGATCCGAACGTCTCCGCCTCGGTCTCTCCGAGGAAGGAGAGGACGCTCTTGGCCCGCAGGTCCTCGATGCGGCCCGGGTAGAACGCGAGGTGGTCGAGCACGCCGAGCGTCTCGTCGATCGACCGTTCCTCGGTGATCAGCCGGTCGTCCTCGGTCTTGAGCGACCCGACCTCGGCGTCGATCGGGACGCCCGCTGCGGCGGCGAGGATCTCGTCGACCGTGTCGAAGCGTCGGACGGTCCCGGCCGGGAGCGAGGGAAGGGCCGAGAGCAGGCCGCGGAAGCGGAGGGTCTCGTCCCCGATCTTCCGCTGGAGCTCGGTCCCGCGCTCGGGCGCGAGCTGGGCGAGGGTCTCGGGAGGAAGGGATTCGATCTGGGCGACCCGGAGGTCATGGAGCGCGGTGAGGATCCGCTCGCGGTCGTCCTTCAGACCCAGGATGCCCACCCGGGTCATGCGGACCGGTCGAAGGATCCCCACGGTATCGCCCCTAGTTCCCCGCGAGGTCCTCGAGGACGGCGGCGATCACGTCGCGCTTCCGGTCGGAGGGGCGCTGGCCCGACCCCTTCGCATCCTGGTCGGCGGCGACCTGACCGACGGCGACGATCTGGGCGGCCTCCTGGTCAGCGGTCGAACGGGCGATATCGACCGCTCGGGTGCGCTCGCGTTCCGCCTCGGTCCGGGCGGTCGCGACGGTGGCGGCCGCCGCCGCGCGGAGCTCGGCGAGGCTCGCGTCCGCGGCCTTCCGGGCCGCCGCGATCCGGGCCTCCCACTCGGTTTCGGTCGACTTGACCCGTTTCACTGCTTCGACCGAGCCGGGGTCGGCCTCGGTCCCTGTGTTCGACATCAGAGCCCTCCCACGAACTTCACGGCGAGAATGAGGACCACCACGACGATGGTGATGCGGATCATCCAGCTGAACCGCCGGACGAGCGCGAACCGGCGCGCGGCGGCGTTAGGCGCTGACAGCACTGCCCTCCGCCTCCATCTTCCGCTTCACGGCCTTGAGCATCGAGAACGCGTCCCGTTCCATCTCGTCGAATCGGAACTTGATGTAGCGCACCGTGTTCTGGAGCCGCGGGATGAGCACGTTCTCGATCGCGCTCGCCCGCCGCTTCGTCTTCTCGATCTCGTGGAGCAGGCGCCGGAGCGCGTTCTCCTTCTCCGCGATGTCGAGCACGACCTGGTAGATCCCCTGGAAGTGGCGGACCGACTCGTAGACGGGCGCGGAGAGGTCGAGGAGCGCGACCGGGGCGACCGGAGTGTAGCCGCCCCGGTCGACCCGCGGGGTCTGGACACCCATCACGTTCTTCGTCGCCACGCCGACCGGCTGCACGTTCGGGAGCAGGGTAGAGATGCTCTCGAGGCGGGTCGGCCCCTCCCGCATCTCCGCGAACCGGATCGCCTCGTATCCCTTGGCGATCCGTGCCTTCAGGTCGCCCCGGAGGCGCATCGCCTCCTTCGAGATGTTGAAGAACTCGGCGATCAGGGCGGAACGCTTCAGCTTGAGCAGGTTCAGGCCCCGCTTCGCGACCAGGATCCGACGGCGCGTGCGCAACAGTTCCAAGCGAGTGGGGCGCACGTTCTCGATCGCCACGGACCTCTTCTCCGAGCCTGACCTCACGCGGGCGGCGTGAACTTACGGGGCCGGTACTTCGCGATGAACTCCGGCTTGATCCTCTTCAGCTCCGAATCCGGGAGGTCGGCGAGAATGTCCCAGCCGATCGCGAGGCTCTGGTCGATCGACCGGTCCTCGTCCGGGCGCTGGTTGACGAACTCGGCCTCGAACCGGTCCGCGGCTCGGAGGTAGAGCCGGTCGGTCGCGCTGAGCGCTTCCTCCCCCACGATCGCCGAAAGGGCCCGCTGGTCCTTCCCCGTCGCGTACGCGGCGAACAACTGGTCCGTCACGCCCCGGTGGTCCTCCCGAGTGTGTCCTTTCCCGATCCCCAAGTTCATCAGCCGGGAAAGGGAGGGGAGCACGTCGATCGGGGGGTAGATGCCCCGGCGCTGCAGGTCCCGGCTGATGTAGACCTGGCCCTCCGTGATGTACCCTGTCAGATCGGGGATCGGGTGCGTCACGTCGTCCGCCGGCATCGTCAGGATCGGGAGTTGTGTGATCGAGCCCTTCCGGCCATGGATCTTGCCGGCCCGCTCGTAGATCGTGGCGAGGTCCGTGTACATGTACCCAGGGTAGCCCCGACGTCCCGGCACCTCTTCTCGCGCGGAGGAGACCTCCCGGAGCGCCTCGCAGTAGTTCGTCATGTCGGTGAGCACGACGAGCACGTGGAGGTCCTTCTCGTAGGCCAGGTACTCGGCGGCGGTGAGCGCCATCCTCGGCGTGACGACCCGCTCCATCGACGGGTCGGAGGAGAGGTTCAGGAACACGACGGCCCGTTCGAGCGCGCCGGTGGTCTCGAACTCTTTGAGGAAGTAGTTGGCCTCCTCGCTCGTGATGCCCATGGCCGCGAAGACGACGGCGAACCCCTCGGTCGAGTCGCGGAGCTTCGCCTGCCGGACGATCTGGGCCGCGAGCTGGTTGTGCGGGAGTCCCGCACCGGAGAAGATCGGGAGTTTCTGGCCCCGCACGAGAGTGTTGTTGACGTCGATGGTGGAGATCCCGGTCTGGATGAACTCGCTCGGTTCCTCGCGCGAGTACGGGTTCATGGCGCTCCCGACGATCTCGAGTCGGGTCTCCGAGACGATGCGGGGACCGCCGTCGCGGGGCTCGCCGAGCCCGTTGAAGACGCGGCCGAGCATTTCGTCCGATACGGCGAGGCGGGCGACCTCGCCGAGGAACTTGACGCTCGTCTGCTCGACGCTCATCCCCATGGTCGCGCCGAACACCTGGACGATCGCCAGTCCCTTCCGCGAGTCGAGCACCTGGCCCTGGCGCCGCTCCCCATTGGGGAGGGTGATCTCGACGATCTCTCCGTAGGCGGCGTTCTGGACCTCCCGAACGAAGAGGAGAGGTCCCGAGACCCGGTCGACGGTCCGGTAGTCGACGGGCACGGTGGAGTCGGACTTCGTCGCGGCCACCGGCTTCGCCGGCATCTCAGGCACCTCCGGCGGTCGACGCCGCCAACGCGGACGCCGTTTCGAGCTCGAGGGCATCGAACTGGGTCGTGAGTTCCGCCTCGGGGATCCATTTCATGCGGGAGAGCTTCGTGCGGACGGGGAGCTGCTGGAGGCGCCCGACCTGGGCGCCCTTCGTGATCGCTTCCTGCTCGCGGTCGCCGAACGAAAGGATCGCCCGGAGCATGCGGTACTGTTTCTGGATGGAGGTGTACGTGTCGACCTCATCGTAGGCGCTCTGCTGGAGATAGTCCTCTCGGATCATCCGGGCCACATCCAGAACGCCCTTTTCTCGTTCGGGGAGCGCATCGACCCCGACGAGCTGAACGATCTCCTGCAATTCCGCCTCCTTCTGGAGCACTTCGAGCGCCCGCTGGCGGAGTTGGATGAAGTCCTTCGCGAGGTTCGTCGCATACCACGGTCCCAGGTCCGAGATGTAGAGCGAGTAGCTCTGCAACCAGTTGATCGACGGAAAGTGGCGGCGTTGGGCCAGGGCGGCATCGAGGGCCCAGAAAACGCGCGTGACGCGGAGCGTGTTCTGGCTGACGGGCTCCGAGGTGTCTCCGCCGGGTGGGGAGACGGCTCCGACCACGGTAACGGAGCCACTCCGCCCCTCGGGGGACAGCGTCACGACGCGCCCCGCGCGCTCGTAGAACTCGGCGACCCGCCGTCCGAGGTAGGCCGGGTAGCCCTCCTCGCCGGGCATCTCCTCGAGACGGCCCGAGATCTCTCGCATCGCCTCAGCCCAGCGGCTGGTGGAGTCGGCCATGAGCGCGACGTCGTAGCCCATGTCCCGGTAGTACTCGGCGATCGTGATGCCGGTGTAGACGCTCGCCTCCCGCGCGGCGACCGGCATGTTCGACGTATTCGCGATCAGGACGGTTCGCTCCATCAGGGGGCGCTTCGACTTCGGGTCCAGGAGGGTGGGGAAGGTGGCGAGCACCTCGGTCATCTCGTTCCCGCGCTCCCCGCATCCCACGTAGACGACGACGTCCGAGTCGGCCCACTTTGCGAGCTGCTGTTGGGTAACTGTGTTGTGAAGCAGGATGCCCCCGTACCCACCGACGAAGTTGGCCCCGAATTCGGGCACGGAAACGTCGTAGACGTCGTAGGGGCCGTTCTTCTCTTCGACCACCTCGGCGACTTCATCGCAGTAGAGGTAGTCGAGGAGCTGGTCCAACCGGAACGCCGCCGTGTCGGCGGGAGACGTGCCCGTTTTCTCGCGGGGTGAGGCCATGAACGCTCGGAACGTCGAGGCACCCATCCGCTCGTGGTTTCCGATGTAGTTGTGGATCTCGATCCCGTCGTCCATGAGCGAGGAGTAGCGGTAGTGGGAGCGGTAGAGGGATTCGATGACCTCCGGCGCGAGCGGCACAACGTCCGTGGCCGTGTAGGTCGTTTTCTGGGCGGCCACGTACTCGGCGATGCGCGCGATCAGGGGTGCGTCCGAGTCGAGGGCATCGACCAACCGGGTAAGGTTGTTGACGCCCCGGACCCAGAGTCGGAAGTACTGCTCGCCGTCGATCCAGCGTTGGCCGAGCGTGGAGACGATTCCAAAACGGGAGAGCGCGTAGACGAGATCCGTTTGGAGTCGTCGGCTGTGGGTGCAGAACTCGACCTCCCGTCCCGAGAACCCGCCATCACCGACGTAGTACCCTCGGAGGAAGGCGGCGAGCACGGGATTGGTCGACGTTTGCACGGTGGTGGGGATGCGCTTCTCTCCGGAAGTTCGGCCTGTTCCCAACTGGTCGAGCAGGTCCACGAGGAGCCGACTGTGGAGCAGGACATTGGGCGTCTTGGTAGCTTGGCGCTCGACCGTTCCGGCCACGCCGAACAACCCTAACGCGAGGATCTGGAATCGCGCGAGCAGGGTCTCGTCGGAGTTGGTGAATACGACCGTCCCCTTTTCCCGAACGTAACCCTCCGCCACGAACAAACCGAGGAACTCGGCGAGCTCAGCCGACATCCGGGAGGGGATTCGAATCGCCTTGCCCGCTCTCTGGAGCGGTGGGAGCTCGACCCGAATCGGGCAATCCGTTCGGATGGGGGGCGTCTTCCGGACCGAGGCGAGATAGTCCCCGGGCTTCAGGTCGCGTGCCAGGGTCTCCCGGAGGACTCCGTCAGGCCCGATGGTGAAGAGCCGGTGAACCGGGGTCACGCGGACGCTCCGGCCACTCCGCGTCTTCACGCGAACGAGGGAATCGCTCTTGCCCTTGTAGAACGTCCGGGTCCGGCTCTCGACCAGACGATCACCGACGAGCGAGAACAGCCTGATCGGGGTCTTCGTTCGAAGCCACTCATCCGTCCCTTCGACCGTCTTGTCGGCCGTGCGACTGGCGGTCGAGTGCAACTCCTCGATCGAAACGACCGACCCATCCGCCAAGAGAACCGGAGTATCGCCGGCCACGCATTTCCCGGAGCCGAACGGTCCCGGAATGCAGGCCGTCCCACCCTTGGCGACCGGGAAGAACGAATCGATAACCCGCTGTCCGGTGATGAGAGGGATCGTGGGAGGCAACTTCTGGGCGACCGGTCGGGGGATCCGGACGACCCACTTGTGCGAGAGGAAGAGCGGTGTGGAACCCGAGGTCGATTGGACCGAGCCGATCGTCTGTCGGATGGTGAACGAGCCGGCCTTGAGCTCCTTGAGCGTTCCCTGGACGCCCGGCGGGACCATGATCTTGTGAAGGATGAGTGGGGTTTCCTGGACCGTTCCGAGGATGGTGCCGGGAGTGACGGCGGAACCCACCTTCGCGGTCGGCGTGAACTCCCAGACCGCCTTCTCATCGAGGGGCGGTGCGACGAACCCTCGGGTGATGAAGTCCCCGAGGCTCTTCTGGATGACGTCGAGGGGACGCTGGACGCCGTCGTAGATCGACTTCAACAGCCCCGGACCGAGCTCGACCGAGAGCGCCTGGCCCGTGTTCTCGATCGGGTCGCCCGGTCGGATGCCGGTCGTGTCCTCGTACACCTGGATGGTCGCCGCCCCTCCGACGAGTCGGATGACCTCTCCGACGAGGCCCAGCGAGCCGACGCGGACGACGTCGAACATCTTCGCTCCCTCGAGTCCGTCCGCGATGACGACCGGCCCCGATACCCGTCCAACGACTGCCATGTGTGACCTCTCCCCTTAACTCGAAACGGCGAGCGTGACCCCGAGTACGCGCTTCGCGAGCGCATTGATGCTCTCGACCTCGAACTCCCCGGTGGGAGTCGGGACGAAGACGACCAAGGGACGGAGCGACGCGTCCGCCCGGGTCCGCTCCGCATCCGACAGGCGCGGGCGGATCGACTGGCTCGCGATGAGGAGACCGACGTCGTCCGCACGCAAGACCTTCTCGAATTCGACGACCGAGTCTTCGGGCGTGACCTCGCGGACGTCCCGGAGGCCGATTAGGCGGAAACCGATGGCGAGCTCGCGCTCGCCCAGTACGACAGTGCGACCACGAACGTCGGTCCTTTCGGGCACGGCGTCCTCGGCGGGGTTTCAGCCTATTTAAGCGCTCCTCCGTGCGCGCCCGGAAGGGCCGTTCTCAGGTCAGAAAAAGACGCTGCCGAACGGTCTTAGACCGACTGCTTCGAAGTGGACCGGTGGACGTGGTTCTCGTCGTCCGTGATCAGGATGCACTCGCCTTCGCACTCGAACAGGCAGGCCTCGCAGACGATGCACTCCGGGCCGTGGATCGCGAGCGACTTCTCCCCCCGGAACTGGAACTTCGCGGCGACTTCGGGGTTGTCGACGACATCGGGTACCTCGGCGCGCGGACGCAGGTCGAACACGTTCACGGGGCAGACATCCTTGCAGTGCGAGCAGCCGGTGCACCGGGCGATGTCGATGTCGACCTGAACCATCGCGTCCCGTTTCCCTCCCGCACGGAGGCCTATTACGGTTGCGTCACGGTCCCCGCGCGGAGGAGCTTCGCATGGCCCGGTCGACGCATTCCAAAGGGAACCTGAGGGTTCGGGAGACGCTCGCCTATGCCTTCTACCACCGCCCTCGGACGGGGGTCGGTCGGGCCCGGTACGAGGGGGCGCTCCTCGGGTTCCACGACGCGCTCGCCCGATCCCCGACCCCGGGCTTTCGCGGGAGCGCCGCCCTGCGGCTCCCCCGGGTCACGTGGGGTCCGCACCGCGACCGGCCGCTCTACGTCGACTGGTACGTCCTCTCCGGATTCGGCGACCTCGACCCCGTCCGCGAGGTGGCCTACCGACTCCCTTGGGTGGACGCGCATCGGGCGGCCGCCGGACTGTTCGGAGAAGGGTGGGGTTCGCTCTACGCCACCCGGGGCCGGGCGGACCCGCCGTGCGCGCCGGCGACCCTATCGTGGTTCTCGGCGCCGAGCGGTCGGGGCGCCCCCATCCTCCGTCGATGGCGGGAGGAGGGTTCCCCGAACGGGGTGCTCTGGCGCCGCCAGCTCGCGCTCGGCCCGAGCCCCGAGTACTGCTACTTCGGACTCACCCCGCCGCCGCTCTCGCTCGCCCCGCGGTCGGCCGTCCTTGCGCCGGAATACCTCCCCGTCCCGGCCCTCGCGTCGGCGGGGCCGAAGTAACCGTTAAGAAGGCCGCCCGGCCTCGCCGGAACCCTTCGCATGCGGCCTCTCGACGTCCTGCAACAGAGCCTCCACAAGCGCGTCCTCGTGGAGATGAAGGGCGGACGCTCGTACCGCGGCGTCCTTGACGCCTTCGACCAGCACCTCAATCTCGTCCTCTCCGCGGCCGAAGAGGTCGTGAAGGACCAGGTCACCCCGCGCGCCGGCCTCACGCTGGTGCGGGGCGACTCGATCGTATACATCTCACCGTAAGGAACACAAACGATGTCGAAAGGAACCCCCTCCAGCAGCGGCGGAAAGATCGTCCATGTCATCTGTCGGCGGTGCGGCCGCCACGCCTTCCACCGTCAACAGGGGGTCTGCGCCTCGTGCGGGTTCGGGGCTACGGCCCGGCGCCGCGGCTTCAGCTGGGCGAAGCAGAAGGGACCTCGGGCCGGGGGCGCGAAACCCAACGGTCGCGCGCGACGCTGAACCGCAACCGACGCTCCGTAGCCCGGGAGATGCCGACCCGGGCCGTTCTCACGATCGGACCTCCGGGGTTCGGAGGATACCTCGCCTTCAGCCACACCCGACTCCGACTCACCACCGAGATCCCGTCGTCGTGGAAGCTCAGGCCGAGGTATCGGCAGAGGCGACCGGGACCGGACGGATTGCCGCCGTCGGGGGACATCGGCGCGCCCGCGCGCAGCAGCACCGCCTGCCCCGGGCGAGTGACGAGGTTCGCGCACACGACCTGGTGGATGCGGTAGACGTACAGCGTTCCCGGAGGACCGAACATCGAGCGATTGCGCTGCGTGCGCCCCCGGTAGGTGTGGCTCGCCGGGTCGTTCCCCACATACGCCTCCACCTCCACGAGGCGCACCGAGCGGAGCCCGTCAGGGCCGCGCACGGACATGGTCGCCCCGAGCAGTTCGCGGGCGACGCGAAGCGTCGGCCGGTCGAAGAACGATCGCCCGAGCCGCCGTTCCCTAGAGGATGTCGCCACGGTCCACGATGGCCGCGCCGTCGATCGCGACCGTCGCCTCCCCGATCGTGAGCCACGAGAGGAAACGGCAGCGGTTCGTCCCTCCGTAGAGGTCGTTCGCCCCGAGCGCGAGCGTCACCGTGCCCGCGGCCGCATCTTCCGCGTGCGGGACCCCCATCGCGAGCGACGGGTTCAGGCCGAGGGCGAAGAGCCCGAGGACCTCTCGGCCCCGGGGAGCGTGGGCGAACTCGGCGTCGAACGCCTCGCCCCCCTCGGTGTACCAGTAGTTCTGGAGCCGGCCCCCCTCGAGGTCCCACTGGCCTCCCTCGACGCGACCGCCCCCGAGGAAGCTCGGCTGGTTCGCGAACGCCGTGCCTGTGGCCGACGCCTCGTCCACGGCGACCACCACGACCCCGGCGGGAGCCGAAGCGATCGGACGGTTCCGGAGGAGGTCGTCCGCGTCGACCGTCCCATCATCGACCCAGGGTGCCCGATGGCGCAGCCGCATCCGCACGTCGGTCCCGTTGGCGGCCGTGACGTGCAGCTCCCGACCGCGCGCGAGGGCGCGGCTGACTCGGAGTCCGACGGTCCGGATCTTGGTCAACTCGGGCTCGGCGATCCCGCGGAGGAGCTGGTTCCGCCAGAGGGCGCCGGGGACACCCCAGTGCTCCCCCTGGGGGTCGGAGGCGTATCCGAGAAGACACCGGATCCCGCGCACGCGACCGGCGCGACAGAGGCGCTGCCACTCCTCGTCCGCTCCCTGGAAGGGGGCGAGCTGGGTCGAGGGAAGCTGGTGGAACCGAGGGCGGTCCGCCGGCCCGGCGAAGTAGATCAGCGCGTCCGCGCCCTGCACGGCGCTCCGAAGTCCCGGCGGCACTCCGCCCCAGGAACGGGTGGAGGGCGCCAATTCGAGGCTGCGCCAAAAGGCCGTTTCGTCCTCGAGGAACAGGGACGCCCGACCGCCGCGACGGCGGGCCTCGGTGATGCAGGCCGTCGCCCAGGGGAGGGTATGGTTCCACGAGGCGACGACCAGCTCCTCCCCCTTCCGCAGGTGCAGGGAGCCCCCGACGAGCGAGCGGGCGATGGTCGGCGCCCCCATGGGCTCGGTCGGCATCCCCCGGGGGAGGCGTTGCCCCGATTAAGGATTCGAGCCCGCGCGGACCCGCTCGACGATCCCGGCCGCGTCGGACGGGGTGCGGGCCAGCGCGTGCGCCACCGCCACGATCAGCGACCCGGCGTCGTCGAAAGGGGGAGGGAACGCGTTATCCTTCCATCGCGGGGGGAAACGGCGCCACCCTCCCGACCGGCCCGCGGCCCGACGCGCGACCGCCTCGAGGTTTCGCCCACGCGCAAAGTCGGCTAGATCGCGCCGCAGCTCCGGGCCGAGGCCGTCCCGATAGGCAGTGAGCAGAGCGATGAGCTTCTCCGGCCGGTGTCGCCGCGTGTGGTGCGCTTCGCCCAGGATTCCGTTGAAGTACAGGAACGGTCCGCCCACCTCGAGTGCTTCGAGCAGCGTTCGGCTGCCGGTGACGATCCGCAGGTCCGCGTCCCGAAAGGCCGACGACCAGCGAGCGGAGGGGATCTCGGCGGACGTCACCTCGACCCACGACGGGAGGCGAACGCGCGTCCAGGGTCGGGGGGTGCGGATGAGCAGTCGGGTCGTGAGCCGCGCCTCCGTCAATCCCCGGACCACTTCCGGGGCGATCCGCTCGGCGCTCGCCGGACTCGCATACCAGACGACCGATCGGGATCCCCGACGGGCGAAGGGCCGTCCGATCGCGCGACGGTACCGACCCGGCCAGAGTGGTCCGGTTTGGACCGCCGCGGGGAATTCTCGGGCAAACCCCGGGTCGCGGCGAAAGGTCGCGAACACGTGGAGGACGTTCGGTCGATGGAACGCGCGGAATCGGATGAAGGCCTCCCGGAACCGGTCGAGGTCGCCGGCCGTCCGCGACGCGCGGATCCGGTCCGCCATGGCCGTCACGGAGACACCCCCCTCCCGAAGCCGCTCCCGGTTCTCGAGCGCGACAGGGAGCGTCCGGGCGAACTCCTCGAGACTGACGTGGAGCGTCGAGTCGGTCCCGTACGTCCGCTCCACTTCCCGAGCCTCTTCGGCCCACGGACCCGCTCGCCCTAGGGCACCGGGCAGCCCCGGGGCCGCGCTCACGCCCCAGGCGGGGACGACCGTCAGGGCGGACGGGGACCGGGGTGAAAGCTGGGAGCTTCTTCGTAGGGATTGGGGCCAGTCCCACGGGCCGTCGACCCCCCGGGGAAGCGGTCGTCCGAGGGAGCGGTAGAGATGGATCGGAAGGCCGGCATCCTCGAGACGGCGTCCCACGGCCAAGGTCTCCTCGATGTCCCCAAGGCCTCCTCCGACGACGGCAGGAAACAGGTAGACGTCCGGCGGAGGGGGCCGCCGGGCCAGTCTACTCGACGGGCCGGTAGAGCGTCCAGACCGAGAGCGCATCGCGGAACCCCTCCGCTTCCAGGGCGGCGCGGGCGGTGAGGTTGTAGCGGGGGACCGAGGAGAGGGCCCGGACACGGCCCCGGGCCCCGCACCAAGCGAGGGCGGTGCGAACGAGCTCGCGGACCAACGTCGGGTCGACGGTCTCCGCCACGATCGGTGTGCTCACATTGCCGGCATCGGCGTCCGTCGACGAGCTCGCGCTGATGAGGGCCTCGGGTCCATGACCCCGGTCGACGACCCAGGCCGCCGACTCGCCGCCCATGATCCGATTTTCCGTTCGGGAGCCGCCCGCGATGTTGCGGGACACGGGAATTACCTCGGCGACCTCGGAGGGCGTATGGCGACGGGCGATCGCCACGAGGGGCGTGGTATCCGACTTCCGGAACGGGCGGATCCCCGCGGGCAGCGTGGCCGCGGGCGGTCCCAAGTCGGCGGGTCGTTCTCGCACCATGAAGTTGGTCTCCCGAAGCGGGCGATAGCCGAGCTTGCCCTCGTACAGCGCCCGAGCGGGCGCATTGTCGGCCAGCACGTCCAGCACCATGTACCGGCGTCGCATCCGTCGGGCGTTGGCTCGCGCCTGCTCGAGGAGCGCCTTCGCGTACCCGCGCCGCCGGGCCGTCGGGTCGACCACCACCATGCTCAGGTAGACCGCTCGGGCGGGAAACGTGCACAGTGTGGTGCCGACCAGACGACCCTGGTCCTCGTACACGAGGAACTGGAACACGCGTCGTCCCCCGAGACGCAGGAGCGCGAACACGAGTCGCATGTCCCAGCGGTTCACCCGCTCCATCACTTTGAAGAACCGTTCGGGGCGGCTCCCCATGAGCGCCTCCTCGGCGGGGAACTGGCTCGTCAGAAGGCCGACCGTCGCGGTCGCGTCGGCGGAACGGAACTCGCGGATCATCCCGACTCCTCGTCGTCGTAGGAGGCGGCGATCGCTCCCTCGAAGAGGGTCCGGAGCGTGGGTGGCTCCCGGTCGGGGCCGACCTCGGGCAGGGGCAGGCGCGCGAGCCGGTCGAGCTCCTCGTCGGAGAGCTGGGCGCGTGCGGTCACGAGGGCGCTCTGCACGAGCGGGTCGTCCATCCCATGAGGGAGACGACCGAGCGCTTGGACGACGGCGTCGAACAACCGGCTCTCGGCATCGGACCGCAACTCGGCCTCCTCGCCCTCCGGGATCGGGGAGGCTTCGGAGTCCGGCGGGACGGAGCGGAGCAGGCGGACGAGCTCCTCGCGCGCGCCATCATCGCCCAGGCGGCCGAGCGCCCAGACGGCCGCGAGACGGACCTCGGGCGCAGGGTCGGCGAGTTCTTCCCGGATGCGGGGGGCCGCCGCTGCGAGACCCAGCCGGCCCAGGGCGTACGTCGCACCCCGTCGGGGCCATGGGTGGTCGTCGCGGAGCCGCTCGAGAAGGACCCCGAGGTCATCCGGCCCACCGACCGCACCGAGGGCGATCGCGGCGGCGCCGCGAACCGGCCAGGCCGGGTCGTGCAGGGCGCGCAACGCCACGGTGTGCGCTTCGATGCCGCCGAGGTCCCCCAGAGCGTGGATCGCGCAGACGCGGAGCCAGTGCTGCGGGCTGTCCGCCGCGGCGAGGACGCTCGGTACTGCCGTCCGGTCCCCGATCCGCCCGAGGGCCACGAGCACGGAGGGCTTCTCCCAGGTCTCCTCCGCGACGAGGAGCTCAAGGAGCCGGGGGACCGCCTCGCGGTCCCGGTAGCGGCCGGCGACGACCGCGGCAGCGGCCCGCACCCGCCGCGCCGGATCATGGAGCATGCGCCGGACGGAGGGAAGGACCTCGGGGGCTCCGCCACGGGCCAGCCCGAGGACCGCCTCCCGACGGACCCGGTCGGATGGGTCGGTGAGGATCTCTTCGAGGGCCCGACCGGCGGCCGACGTTCCGATCCGTCCGAGCGTGCGCGCGACGGCGGAGCGGACCTCGTCCACCGGGTCGTGGACGAGCGTCGCCAGTCCGGCCACCGAGGCCGGGTCCGCGAACGCCCCCAGGGCATCGGCGACCTTGGCTCGGACGTGGGGGTCGGGGTCGGCGAGCGAGGGCTCGAGGGCCACACGGCTTTCGGGCCGCCCGGTCGAACCGAGCGCTTCCGCGACGCTCGCCCGGACCGCGGGGTCCGGGTCGTTGAGTCCGGTGGCGAGCGTCGTCGCCGCCCGCGGGTCGCCGAGCATCCCGAGCGCGATCGCCGCGGTCTGTCGGATCCCCGAGACGGGGTCGCTGAGCGCGATCAGGAGCGGGGTCAGGTCCTCGACATGGCCCAACCGGGCGGCCGCTCGGAGCGCCGCCGCCCGGTGGGACGGGGAGGGCAACACCGGTTTCCGGGGCGCTCGGGACCGGGCCTGTTTCGGGCGGGTCCGGGCCGGGCGACGCGTGCGCGGGGCCACGGCAGGTCCACCCGCGTACGGGCTAAAAGGTCCCCCCGCTCCCGGGGCCTTCTCCTAGGAACGACTGGGCAACCCCTTCCGGAGACCGGTAGCGGTGGCGTTCCCCGGTCGGTCCCGCCCCCCACCGCTCGAGCAGGGCGTCCCGCTCCACCCCGAACGGGGCGAGGAGCGTCTCCCCTTCCCGCGCGAGGAGGTCGAGGTAGGCCCCCGGGTCGTACCGCTCGGTCCCCTCGAGCAGCTCCTCCGGCCGGACCCGGTCCCGGTACGACCGGCTCGATCGGTCGAGCACGACGAACCGCACCTTCTGTCCCGGGCTCCGGACGGAGCCGGCCTGGGCGAGCTGGCGGAGGGCGGCGACCGAGTCCGTGAAGGTGACGAACGCTTCCCCGGCCTGCCCGAGCCGGTGGGTGATGACGAGCTCTTCGACCGGCCAGTCCCCCCGCGCGACGCACTCCGCGAACCGGTCGGCGCGGTGGAGCGCGCGCGGGACCTGGGCCCGGAACTCGGCCGGGGAGCGGGCGGTCCGGAACAGGTCGAGCAGTTCTCCCTCGAACCGACGGACGAGCGTCGTCGTGTCGTGGCGCCGCGCGCCGATCCCGCGCAGCTTGAACTCGCCGTGCTCGTAGAGCCCGTAGTACCGGTTCGGCACCCCGAGCCCGTGGGTCACCGCCGGCAGGAAGACGACCCAGCGGTACCGGCCCTCGTACCCAAGCGGGAGGTCGGTATGGACGCTCATCGCGCGGGCGAACGCCGCCGGGTCGGGGAGCCGGTCCGGGTCGGCCGGAGCAAGCCAGAGCGAGTCGACGATCCCGTGGAGGACCCGGTATCCCGCGGCCTCCGCGGCAGGGATCAGCCCGGCGATCAGTTCCCGGGCGTAGGCGTTGATCGCCTCGTGGCACTCGATCCGGCCGAAGCGCGCGTTCCGGTACCCCTGGTAGCCGAACGCGGTGACGAGGATCCACTTCAGCATCTTGACGCGACCCGTGAGCCACTTTCGTTCCTCCGCCGGGAGGTCCGTCCGTTTGAGCGCCGCCTTGTAGGCGAGGCGGCGCGTGAGGAGCGGCTCGAGCGTCCGGGGAATGAGCCCGACGCGCCGCGTGCAGGATCGGTAGCCGAGTCCCGGGGCGCGGACCGGGCTCTCGGGACAGCACCGGCACTCGAGCGTCTCGGCGGAGAGGTTCTTCCGCACCATGATGTGCGGGAACAAACTCGCGAAATCGAACTCGTCGACCGGTCCAAAGACACCGACCGGCGGCAGGAAGATCGCGCCCCCCCGGTCCGCCGCGACGAGCCGGTCGGCCCGGCGGAACGACTCGGGCCGGTTCTTCTTCCACGGCACGTGGGCGTCGCGTCGGAGCGCCTGGGCCATCTCCATCGCGGTGAAGCAGGTTCCCGGCGACTGGCGAGCGACCGTCGAGAGCGAGAGGCGGGAGAGCCGGGCCGCGTCGATGAGCCCGGCGAGGTCGGCGTCGTCGAAGAGGAAGGAGTTCTCCCGGTCGAGGTGGAACCGGCCGGGGAGCGGGTACGTCGCCGAACGGTAGAGGATCCGACCGTACGTCTCGAAGGAGCGGGCGGCGCGGGCCGGTCGGAAGGCGACCGGCTCCCGTCCGAGCGCGAACGCGTCGGGGCCGAGGCCGCACGCCGCGGCGCGCCGGTAGAGCCAGGGAAGGTCGAACGCGTCGCCGCCCTCGGTGAGGAGGACGTCCGGGTCGGCCCGGGCGAGCTCGCCGACGAACGCGCGGAGGAGGTCCTCCTCCGGCCCCTCGAGCGTCGCGTCCCCGAGACGGATCGACCGGACCCGTCCCTCGGTCGGCGGGAGCCGGCCGCGGTGCGCTCCGTCGAGCGTGATCCCGAGATGGGCGACGACGAGGGGCGGCGGCACGTAGTCGACCGTCTCGGCGGGCTCGGTCGCCCGGAGCGCGCTCCCGTGCCCGACGACCGGGGCGAACGGGTAGAGGTCGTGGGCGAGGTGGTAGAGCTGGGGCGGCCCGAGGTCGACGTCGTAGAGAACGAACCGGACGAACCCTCCGAGCTCGTCGACCGACCGGGCGAGCGCGCGCCGGCGCGCGTGGTGGGCCGGGGTCACCTCGAGGACCGTCCGGGGACGCCGGTCGAAGACGGAGGGACGAAGGACGACCGACCGCACCCGCTCGACCGTCGCGCGTCCGGCCAGCTCGCGGGCGAGCCCGGCGAGGTCCGACCGGGTCCCCGTCACGAGGAACGGTGGCCGGTACTCGACCGCGGTCCGGTGGACGCGCCCGGTGCCGCGGTCCTTCGTCCAGAGGACGACCGAGCGGCCGTCCGGGCTCTCCGTGATGTCGAGCAACCAACCGTCCGGCGTCGCCGGGTCCGGCACGGTCAGCGACGGACCGGTCGGAGCGGTTCCGGCTCGGGAGGAAGACGCCGGGCCAGGTCGAGCAGGACGGAGAGGAGGATCGACTCGAGCAGGTCCGGGCTGCCGACGAACGTCGCCTGCGCCACGTAGCGTCGGGCGCCGGTGCGGAGCGTCTCGAACGCCGCCCGCTCCTCGGGCGTCGTGAGCAGCCGGGCGAACTCGTCCCAGCGCTTCAGCCGTTCGTCGAGCGCCTGACGGTACGTCGGGACGGTGCGTCCCATGCGATCACCTCCCCGGTGGTATCGCCGCCGAACTCCTCGATCCCGCGCTGACCGGGAGAGCGGGGCACGAGCGCGAGCCGGGCGTCGTCCCGGAGCGCACGCAGCCGAAGGGCGACCGGCCCGCGGGAGAAGGTGACGAGGTCGCACCACGGGGGGCCCGCCTCGTCCAGCCCGGGAAACCCGGCCGGTCCGGTCGGGTCGAGCGTGAGTAGGATCGGCGTCCGGGTGGATTCGGCGAGCGTGCGGAGGGATCCCGCCACATGGCGGAGGAGCGCCGCCCGCTCGTCTTCGGGGATGTCATCAATCGAGAAGGCAGCCGGGAGGTCGTGGCCGATGAGGAGGGTCGACGGATGCCGCCGCACCTCGGCCGACCAGGCGTCGACCAGCGCGACCATCTGGTAACCGGTGAACGAGCGCGCGAGGCGGATGTGCCGGAGCACCTCGGCAGCGTCGACACCGAGGCCGCGTCCCACCTCGCCGAGCCGGTAGGGGTTGAAGTGGTTCGCTCCCTCCAAGAGCGAGATGCGGCCGCGGCCGAGCGCGTTGCCAGCATACAGCATCTCGAGGACCGGGTCGAGCGCGGCGCGCGCCCCGACCCAGAGCGTGAGCTGGCCCGGGGCGAACCGACGCGCGAGCCATGCGAAGAGGGGCGGCGAGGACGGAAGCCCCGCGGTGGCACGGAGTGGGCGAGTACGGGGTGCCAGGCGGAGCCGGCGCGCGACGTCGGCCGGTCCGCTCCGGGGGAGGGAGGGCGTCGGTACCGGGAACGGAGCGGGGAAAAGTTCCTCCCCACTGAACTCCTCCGGAACCTCGAAACGGTCCACGTCGAACATCGTGCTCACCGAACCGTTCGACGGCTCGAGCACTCTAAAGCCGCGGCTCGGGGGACGTTGAAACGGGGTGGAGAAAGGGCGTTTCCCCTTCCGTCTCCCACCGCCGAGCGTGCAGCGGTTCATCGGGTCGTCCGGGAGGGGTCCCGGTGCGTCGAAGGAATGGCTCTCCCGGAAGGAGAAAGAGGACGGTTCGGCTCGGAAGGCCGAAAGGTGAGGGTTCTATCAGGGGGAAGGAATCCCCTCTAGCGACCATGTACCGCGAAGACCACGGTCGGAGCGACCTCTCTCTCACCCGGATCCCGTCCCCCCGCCACGGGGTCCCGGTCCTGGCCCTGCTGGTCGCCCTTCTCGTCGTCGGAGCGACCGTGCTCGCGGTCACGAGCCGACCCGCCGGACCGAGCCCACCGGCCGTCTCCCTACTCTCCGTACCCGCCCCGATCCTTCCCGACCGCACCTCGCCCCTCGGGACGATCCATCCGGCGGGCGATTCGGCGACCGTCCTCGACACGATCTCGACCTTCAACGGCACGACGCGGCCGGGAAACCAGCCGTACCCCGGCGGCCAGTATCCGTTCAACGTCACGGTGGCCGGGAACCGGATCGCGGTCGTCGCGGAATACTCCAGCAACGTCTTGCTCGTCAACGCGACGAACGGCGAGCTCGTCGACGCGCCGGAGTTGCCGGGTGAGGGCGTTCCGGTCGCCAGCGCCTACGACCCATTGAACGGGGCGCTCTACGTGGCCGACCTCTCCGGCCGCTCGGTGGTGGAGCTCGACCCCGACACCGGCGACCTCCTCGGCACCATCGCGGTGCCCGGCTACCCTCAGGCCATCGCCTTCGACGCGGTGCACGACCAATTGATCGTGGTCACCGGCCCCGGGACCTCGTTCGGCTACGGTTTTCTGGGGGCGAGTTACATCCTGTTCGTCGACCCGACGACTGGCACGGTCCTGGCCAACGATTCCACGGGGGCGAACCCCGTCAGTCTCGCGGTGGACCCCCAGTCCAGCCAGGTCTACGTGGTGGACGAAGGGTCGGACGCCAGCCCGGGGTCGTATGGAAACGTTTCCACCTACAGCACGGTCACGCATGCGCTGATCGCCCAACTCCCGGCGGCCGGTGGCCCGGTCGCCGTCGAGTTCGACCCGATTCTCAACGAAATCTTCACGGCCAACCTCCTCAACCATACCCTCTCGGTGTTCAACGGTTCAAGCCACGCCCTGGTCACGACGGTCGCCCTCACCCCGGGCCCGAACCTGTTGACGTACGACCCGCGGGCGCAGCAGGTGGATGCCGAGTCCGAGGGGTACAGCGACCTCATTCGGGTCAACGCGACCACCAACGTGGTCAACTCCACGGTGGGCTTTGCGGTCAATTGCGATGGGTTCGCCTATTCCGAGTCGACGAACCGTTTCTTTGTCTCGGACCCGGCCCAGAACGACCTCGCCGGACTCAACGCCACGACGCTGCAGCTCGAAACTGATACCCCGTTCGGCCTCGACCCGCTCGCGGCGGCCCTGGACCCCAACACCGGGACGCTCTTCGTCGTGAACAGTCAGACCGGTAACATCTCCACCATCAATGTCATCTCGAACCGCGTCCTCGGGAATATTTCTGCGGGCTCGGACCCTTCGAGCCTCGTCTACGACAACGCGAGCGATCGGATCTATGTGACTGACCTCGGCGGTGGCTTACTGGTCATCGACCCGGCCAACGACAGCGTCGTCGGGTCGATCCCCGTCGGCAGTGCGCCGAGCCAGGTGGTCTACGATGCGGCCAACGAGCGGCTGTACGTCGTCAACGAGGAATCCTACAACGTGACCGTGGTCTCCGGAACGACCGGGTCGGTCCTAGAGTCGATCGCGCTCGCCACTGACGAGACCCCGTACTCCGAGGCGATCGATACCGCGACGGGCGTCCTGTTCATTGGCGAGTTCACCGGCTATGCGGCCAGCAGCCTCGTGCCGATCGACCTCGCTTCGGATACGGTCGGGACCGGCATCCCGTTCCCGGGAACGATCGACCAGGTCGCGTATGATCCGGGGAACGGCGACGTCGTCCTCGGCTACTACGCGGCGCACGCGAGCACCGGTTCGGTCCTCCTCGTCGACCCGGTCACGGGGGCGATCGTGGAAACGGTTCCGGGGGGAGAGTTCATCGGGACGGTCGGGTGGCTTCCCGCTCTGGGGGTCCTCGCGTGGGGAGATTACGAGACGAATTCCCTCACCGTCTTCGGCGGAAGTCCGGGGCTGGTGCTCACGTCCACGGCCGTGGGGGCGTTCCCCGCGGCCACGGTCGCCAACCCCGAAACGGGCCGAATCTACGTCGTGAATGATTACAGCTCCTCCGTCTCGGTCGTCTCGTTCTCCGAGCAGCCAAATTCGGTCGCCGTGGCGACGAACCCAGCCTCGTGTGGCCCGGTCGATTTCGGGGGAAGCTCGACCAACGGGTCGGTGTCGATCGACTCGGGCGTCTACTCCGCCGTGGCTCCCGCCTGCTACGATTACACCTTCGACGGGTGGTCGGTCTCGGGAGGCGTCTCGGTCGCCGGGGCGACCAACGCCAGCACCCAGGTTACGGTGGTCGGGAACGGAACCTTGACCGCGGTCTATACCCTCTCCCCCGACGCTCGCTACACCGTGACGATTGTCGTCACGCCCGCGAGTTGCGGGAGCGTGGTCACGCTCGCCGGTCAGGAGTACGCGAACGGGGCGTCGGTAGCTCTCGCGCCGGCGTCGTACCCCCTCGGGGCGGCTCCCTGCAGCGGGTACACGTTCTCCGCCTGGCAACTCGCGGGGCTCGTCTCGGTCGTAGTGCAGGGGCCGCTCGGCGGAGTACTCACGGTCTCGGGGAACGGGACGCTCACCGCGGTCTACGTTTCCGAACCGAGCGGGACGGGTTCCTCCGGCGGAGGGGGGGGCTCGAGCGGATACTCCGCCACCGAGCTGGTGGCCTTCGTCGCGGTCGGTGTGCTCGCCGGGGCGCTGGTCGGGCTCCTCGTCGGACGGCGCGGACCTCCGCCTCCTCCGACACCCCCTTCTGAACCGCCGAAGGCGACGACCTAGGGCCGCCCTCGGTCGCCGTCAGTCGAGGCGGGACCGGCCCTTGGGAAGCGGCAGGCCGAGCAGCTCCGACAAGCTCCGGCCGTTGACCGCCGCGTCGCCCCGGAAATGGTTGTTGAAGAACCCGTAGATCACTGCGACCTGCTCGGCGATCGTCCGGATCTTCGGCACCCACGCCTCGAGCTCGGCCGGGGAGTACGTGTAGTCGTACCATAGCGGGGAGCCGTGTCCGTGCCAGCGAACGTAGGCGAACGGCGCGGTGACCTCGAGTTGGGCCGGCAGGAGCGGCCCGTCGACCACGACGTGGGCCAGGCCGAACTCCCGCAGGAGCGCGTACGATTCCGGCACGAGCCAGGACCGCTCGCGGAACTCGACCGCCACCGGGAGGTCGCGGGGGAGCGTCGCGTAGAACGCGCGGACGGTTGCCGGCTCGAACGGGAGCGAGGGGGGAAGCTGGAGCAGGGCCGCCGCGAACTTGCCGGCCGCGCGGATCGGTTCGAGCACCGCGAGGAATCGGTGGAGTTCCTCGTCGGTGCCGACGAGCTTCAGGTCGTGGGTGATGGTCTGGGGGAACTTCGCCGCGAACCGGAACGAACCCGGGGTCCGTCGTACCCACGAGGCGGCCACCGAGGGGGGTGGCAGCCGGTAGAAGGTGGAATTGACCTCGACGATCGAGAAGAGGCCCGCGTAGTACTGGAGCTTGTCCGAGACCCCACGCTTCGGGTACACGCGACCGGACCACTCCGGGTAGTCCCAGCCGCTCGTGCCCAGCAGGATCTCCCCCATGGGCCTTCGGGGAAAGGAAGGCGGCCGCCCGGTTAAACCCTCGTCCGGGACGTCATGGAACGCCCTGGCTCGCGAGGAGGGCGTCGAGGATCTCTCCGACGGGAGGCGCGGTTTCGCGGAGCCGGACCACGCCCGCCGCCGACGTCGCGAGCCGTCGGGCGACGGCGCTGGGGAGTCCGCGGCCGGAGACCGACCGGAAGCGGGGACCGAACGCCGGGGCCAGGACCATCGCGTAGAGCCGTCGTTCCTCGGCCGCGACCCGCTCGTGGCGCTCCCGGAGGGCGACGGGATGACCGACCGGGTCGCGGGAGGCCCGTCGCGCGCGCTCGGCCTCCGGGGTCTCGAGGTACAGGATCGCATCGGGCAATCCCCACTGGCCCTGGACCGCAAGGTCGCGGGCCGTCCGTACGAGCGCCGTCAGGACCCGGCGCGGCGCGTCGCCCTGGAGGACGAGCCCGGTGGTGTACGTGAGAGGACCCAGGAACCCGGTGTCCGTGACGATGATACCGCCCGCCTCCGCGAGGTCCCGCGCCTCCCGGTAACGTCGGCCATCCTCCGCGAGCAGCGTCTGTTCGAGACGCAGGAGCGCGCCCGGATCTTTCCACTGGAGCGGGAGGCGGGGGCGGACCCGGTCGTACGCCTCGGCGAGCGGGGCCCCGCCCAGACGTCGGGCGACCGCCCCCACTGCACGGGTTTTGCCGGCCGCGGAAGGTCCCTCGACCGCGACGACCCGACCCGACATACGAGGGAGGGTCGAGCGTGCCACGGTCAAAAGGGAGGGGGCGGAGCGGCCGGGCGGCTTTTATCGCGCGGCCCGCTCGCTGACAACGTGGCATCGACCCCGACTCCCCCGAGCCCGCCGCACCGCCACGCGGCTCGGGTGCTCGAATTCGAGAGTCTCGCGGAGGTCGCGCGGGAGCTCGAGCGAACCGAGAGCGAGCCCGAAGGCGTCGCGCTCATGGCCCCGAAGGGCCGGATCTACGCGATCCGCCTCGACGACGTGTCGTTGAAGGCCGCCCCGCTGCTCAAGCAGGAGCTCCTCGCGGCGGGCGGGGACTCCGCCCACGCCCGTGGGATCGCCGACCACAGCGCCCCCGCGACGTCCGCGGTCCTCCTCGCGACCTGGGGCCAATACCGCCGCCTCCTCCCGAAGCTCGGCCGGCAACCCTTCCGGCTTCGTGCGATTGGCGAAGAAGTGGACCGGGCCCTCCGGGCGTACGTTCGCCACGGCCTCCGTGAGGTGCGCACCGCCCACGGGAAGCTCCTTCTCGGCGACCGACCCCGGGTGATGGGCGTCGTGAACGTGACGCCGGACTCCTTCTCGGACGGCGGAAAGTACCTGGACGCCAAGGTCGCGGTCGCCCACGCCGAGTGGCTCGCGAGCGAAGGGGCGGACGTGCTCGACATCGGCGGCGAGTCGACCCGCCCGGGAGCGACCCCCGTCTCGCCCGACGCGGAATGGCGCCGCGTCGAGCCGGTCCTTCGGGGGCTCGTGGGCCAGGTGACGGTCCCCCTCTCGATCGACACACGCCACGCGGAGGTCGCCGAGCGCGCGGTGGACGCCGGCGTCGACCTCGTGAACGACGTGGACGGCCTCCGCGACCCGGCGATGATCCGCGTCGTGGCCCGGACGAACGCCGCGGCGGTCGTGATGCATCTGCGCGGAACGCCGGCCACGATGCAGGACGACCTCCAGTATGCCGACCTGCGTGGAGAGGTCTTTCGCTGGCTCGCCGAACGGACCGACGCCGCCCTCGCGGAGGGGATCGGGGAGGACCATCTCCTCGTCGACCCCGGGGTCGGGTTCGGCAAGTCGGCCGAGCAAAGCCTCGAGCTGCTCACCCACGCGGGCGAGTTCCGGAGCCTCGGGTACCCGGTCGTGGTGGGCGCGTCCCGGAAGTCGTTCCTCGGGTGGGCTCTCGGTTCGAAGGACCCCGAAGAGCGGCTCGAGGCCGGGCTCGCGGCCGCGGTCGTCGCCGCCGAGCGGGGCGTCGAGCTGATCCGGACCCACGATGTGGGGCCGACCGTGCGTGCGCTCGCCGTGGTCACGGCCGCCCGCCGGGGCGCGACGACGTGGACGGACGCGCCGGCGGAAAGTTAGCCGTTCACTTCGGCGGGTCCGGGTCGGGCTCGACGTCGACCTCGAGCACGAGGGCGCCGATGTACTGGCAGGCGAGGCAGTGGTAGACCGCGCCGGTGATCGAGCCGGCCTCCTGCACGATGCGACTCGAGCCGCACTGCGGGCAGACCTTGACCGACCTACCCGTCCGCGGTCGGCGGCGCATCGTCGTCCTCCCTCGTCGGCTCCGGTTCCTCGGTCTCCTCCCGGAGCTCGGTCTCGGGGGCGTCGGCGAGCGGCTCCGCAGAATCGGGTGCGGGCGGGGTGCCGGTGCCGTCCGCGCCGGGCGTCTCCTCGACCGCCGGCAAGAGGACCGCGTCGCGGACCTCGTCGTGATCGTCCAAGCGGATGACGCGGACGCCGAGCGTGTTCCGCGACATGGAGCGGATCCCCTTCGCCGACATCCGGATAGTCACGCCGTTCTTGGTCGTGACGAGGAGCTCGGAGGCGTCGGTCGTGGGGAGGACGGCGACCACCGACCCGTTGCGGCCGCCGGTCTTGATCGTGCGGACCCCCTTCGCGCCCCGGGCAGTCTTCCGATAGTCCGCGACCGGGCTCTGCTTGCCGAACCCGGTGGACGTGATCGAGAGCAGGCTCGGGAACCGGGCGCTCACGGGCGCCATCGCGACCACGTGGTCGTCCTTCTCCTCCGAGAGGCGGACCCCGATCACGCCGTACGTCGCCCGTCCCATGGGGCGGACCTCGCCGAGGGCGAACCGTACCAGTTGGCCCGCGTGGGTCGCGAGCAGGACCTCCGTCTCCTCGCCGGAGACGGTCGAGACCCCGACGAGCTCGTCCCCCTCCTCGAGGAGGATCGCCTGGATCCCGTTGGTTCGGATGTTCTGGAACTGGTCGAGGGCGGTCCGTTTCACGAGCCCCTTGCGCGTCGCGAAGAAGAGCCCTCCGTCCGCGGTGAGGTCGTGGATGGGCAGGAGGGTCTGGACCCGCTCCCCCGGCTTCAGCTTCGGCAGGAGGTTGATGACCGCCTTCCCCTTCGACTGACGGCTCCCCTCGGGGAGCTCGTAGGCCTTCAGTTGATAGACGCGGCCGAGCGTGGTGAAGAACAGGACATCGTCGTGCGTCCGGGTCACGAACATGCGGATGACGAAGTCCTCCTCCTTCGTCTCGATCTGGCCCAAGCCGCGGCCACCGCGCCGCTGGCGCCGGTACTGCTCGAGCGGGAGGCGTTTCACGTAGCCGTCCCGGGTCACGAGGACGACGACGTCGGTGTCCGGGATCAGGTCCTCGAGGGTGCGGGCCGTGAACGCGGGGACGATCCGGGTCCGGCGGGGGTCGCCGAACCGCGTCTTGAGGTCCTTCAACTCATCGGCGACGAGGCCGTCGAGCAGCTTCGGGTCGGCCAGGATCTCGCGGAGGCGACGGGCGAGCGCCTCCTTCTCCGCCTTCTCGCTCTCGACCGCCTCGCGCTCGAGTGCGGTCAGCCGGGAGAGCCGCATGTCGAGGATCGCCTTCGCCTGCTCGGTCGAGAGCAGGAACCGGCCCATCAGGCTCGCCTCGGCGGCGGCGACGTCCTTCGAGCGCCGGATGATCTTGATCACCTCGTCGATGTGGTCGATCGCGGTCAGGAATCCTTCGAGGAGATGGAGCCGCTCCGAGGTCTTGCGGAGGTCGAAGGCGGTCCGCTTGGTGAGGATGGACCGACGGTGGGCGAGGTGGATCTCGAGCAGCGACTTCAGCGGGAGGACCCGCGGACGGTTCTCGACGAGGCAGAGGTTGATCACGCCGAAGCTGGTCTCGAGCGGCGTGTGCTCGTAGAGGCGGTTCAGGACGATCTCGGCGGGCGCGTCCCGCCGTAGCTCGAGGACCACCCGGGTACCGTGGCGGTCGGATTCGTCCCGGAGGTCCGTGATACCGTCGATCCGCTTGTTCTTGACGAGGTCGGCGATGAGTTCGAGGAGGGAGGCCTTGTTGACCTCGTACGGCGTCTCGTTGATGATGATCTCGTCGCGCCCGTCCCGCTCATGGATCTCGGCGGAGCCGCGTAGGTGGAGCGTGCCGCGGCCGGTCTCGTAGGCCTCGCGGATCCCTTCGAGGGAGAGATAGCCGCCGGTGGGGAAGTCCGGTCCCGGGATGACCCGCATCAGGTCGTCCAGGGTCGCGTCCGGCCGTCCCAGGAGGAGCAGGAGGCCGTCGACCACTTCGCCCAGGTTGTGGGGGGGCATGTTGGTCGCCATGCCGACCGCGATCCCGGCGGACCCGTTGAGGAGCAGATTGGGGACCTTGGAGGGCATGACCAGCGGCTCCTTCAGCGTCCCGTCGAAGTTGTCGGTCCAGCTGACCGTCTCCTTCTCGAGGTCGGCGAGCATCTCCTCCGCGATCAGGGACAGGCGGGCCTCGGTGTACCGCATCGCCGCCGGCGAGTCCCCGTCGATCGAGCCGAAGTTCCCCTGGCCGTCGATGAGCGGGTAGCGGAGGCTGAACGACTGGGCCATGCGGACCAGCGCGTCGTAGACCGCGAGGTCGCCATGGGGGTGGTACTTCCCGAGGACATCGCCGACCGTGCGAGCGCTCTTCCGGTACGCCCGGTCGTGGGTCGCGCCCGACTCCCACATCGACCAGAGGATGCGACGGTGGACCGGCTTCAGGCCGTCCCGGCCGTCGGGGAGAGCCCGTCCGACGATGACGCTCATCGCGTAATCGATGTAGGATTTGTGCATCTCCCGCTCGACCGAGTGGTCGTGGATCCGGTCCACGGGAGGGGCGACTGGGGCGGGGGGCGTGTCCGTCACCGGGTGCCTCCGACCTTGAGCTGCTCCGCGATCGCCCGGTCGGCGACCTCGAGGAATGGGTCGCGCGTGCCGGGCGGGATGGTCGCGCCGCTGGCGACGCGGTGCCCTCCGCCTTCTCCGCCGACCGCGTTCGCCGCGGTGCGCAGCGCCGTCGCGAGGTCGAGCCCTTGCGCGACCAGGCGGAGGGTTCCCCGGCCGCTGACCTTGGTCGGTCCGGTCCCTCCGTCCGAGAAGACCAGGACGGGCCGTTCGGGCGGGAGCAGGTAGTTCATCGCCATGCCCGCTTGGGTGCCGGCGAGGGTCGTCTCGGGACTCTCGAACCAGCAGAGCCCGGTCATCGAGTGCACGCCCTTCTCCTCGATCCGGAGGAGGCCCCGGAGGATCCCTTCGCGCCAGGACGTTTCGGCGGTCCGGGCCCGGTCGAATGCGGATCTATCGCCGAGCGCCATCGCGACCCCGACGCCGGGAATACCGGCTCGTCCGGTAGCGCTCTGCAGGTTGGAAAGCTCTTCGGCGTCCATCCCGTGGGACGGAAGGAACCAGCGTTCCTGGTCGAGGACCGCGACGAACTCGGGGAGGACCCCGGACGCCTCGAGCCGGCTCCGCAGCGCGGCGACCAGGCGGGCCGTCGACTCGGGAGGAAGCGCCGAGGGGGAGGCCTCCGGGTCGATGGAGTGCTGACGGAGAAAGGCTTCGGCCTGGGCGCGGTGGCCGGAGAGGCCACGGAAGAACGGGTCGATCGCGGTGGCGAGGGCCCCACCGACCGTCGCGCCGAGGAGGGCGGTTCCCGGTCGGCGAACGATCACCGACCGTCGCACCGCCTCTTCCACGAGGATCCCGTTCAGGCCAGAAAACCCTCCGACATGCATCCGGTCGCCGATCGCCCCGGAGAGGCCCCAGGGGGCATTGTCCCAGTTGACCGGGTCGAGGAAGACGGTGAACAGCCAGGTGAGCGTGGCGGCGCATAGTTCGCTCATTCCGTCGACGCCCCAGTCGAGCGGGTTGACGAAGGCGACGTGCGGGGGCAGCTCCGGGGGGTTCGGGACCCCCGGGTACTTGTGGTGGTCCAGGACGACGACCGGGAACGGGTGTGCCGGATAGAGGTCGAGCCAGCTCGCGCCCGTGTCCGCGATCAGAACCGGCCCCTTGGTCGCGGCGAGGAGCGCGCGGATCCGGTCGCGCTCGACGCCGAGCAAGGGCGTCGCCTGAACCGGGTAACCGAGCCGGCCGAACGCGCGGACCGCGGAGGAGGCGCTCGCGATCCCGTCCGCGTCGTAATGGTAGATGATCCGCCAGCGTCGGGGGTGGGCGAGGACGAGCGCCCGCGCGCGCTCAAACTCGCGTTGGTAGCGGGGATCGGAGACGAAAGTGTCCGGCCCCGAGGGCATCACTCCACCTGGAGCGCTGCGCCCGCCGCCGAATAGTGCCACGTGTCGGGGATGCGGTGGTGTTGGCGGTAGTAGCGGGCCAGGCGTCGGATCCGCGATTCCATGAGGTTCAGTCCCCTACGGTTCGCCAGATCCTTCGGGTGGGTCTCGAGGTGGCGCAGGAGGTGGACGACGCGCTTTAGGAGGGCCTGCAGGTCCTCGGGGATCTCGGGGGTGACGCCGTTCTCGGCGAGGAGGGCGCCGAGGCGCTTACCCGTGACGGCCCGGGACGAGGGGATCCCGTGCTGGTCGCGCAGCTGAAGACCGACAAGGGCGGAGGGGACGCCGCCTTTGGCGAGCGCGACGGCCTGTTCGACCACTTCGGCGGGCGTGGCGGTAACCCACTCGGGCTTCGTGAGCGGGTAGGGACGGTGCGAACCGGCCCGTCCCTTCCGTCCGGAGTGGATCCGCGACATGGCTTCGCGCCGACACTCGTGCCTTACTTAAGGTGCCGGGGGGAGCGGGAAATTGCCCCGAAATCGGTCACTGGATTCGGTCGGTGTTTTCCTGGGCTTCGACCAGGAACGCCTTCCCTTCCGACGTGATCCGATAGAGGGCCACGCGAGGTCCGGCGGGCTCGGCGGGCGTCCGGTCGGCGAGCTTTCCTTCGACGAGCCCATTGCGGACCAGCAGTCCGAGGGCCAACGGGACCTTGACATGGTCCCGGTGGACGGCCCAGAAATCCTCGAGGAGGCGCTCGACCTCCTTCAGCTCGAGCGACTGGTCGCGGGACCGGCCCTCGTTGATCGACTCGACCCGATTGAGCTGCTGCAGGATGGCAACCAAGGTGGCCCGGGTCGGGTCCGGGTCGCTCTCGTTGCGGGGCACGGCCACTGTTACGTTAGGTCCCCCTACATAAAATGCGGCGACCCCCCGTGCCGGCGCACGTCTTCGCCCTCCGTGAGAACCGGGTCCGGCCCGGGCGGCGTAGTCGGGAGCCTACTCTACCCGACCCGTCTTCGCAAGCTGTTCCAGCAAGTACACCTTCCCCGTCCGTGTGAGAGCGTACCTTCGTCCGAGGATGCGTCCCCGGTCCCAGGCGTACTGGGGCGAGTCCAAGACCTCGGCCATCTGGTTCGCGACCAGCGTCGAGAGCGCCCGCTCGAAGTCGGTGTCGGTGAGCATCGGAAGTGGTCCCTTCCGGAGCAAGACGAGGATCTCACTCGATTCGAGCCCCTCCCCCGAGTCCTCCTCGGCCTCAGCCCGGTTCAGCTGCTTCAGGACCTCGAGGATGGCACCGTGCAGGAAGGCGGCAGAATCCTCGGAAGTATCGCCGGCCACGCCCTCGCAAGGGCCCGCCGACCTTATGCTCCACCCGGCCGGGGCCGTGTGCGCGGCGTTCCGCCGGTTTAATAGGCGCGTCTCGCAGATACCTCACCCTCCATGACCTGCACGTGCCGGAACCCGGCCCGCTGCCCGGTATGCAACTTCGCGGTCCGGGTCCCTCTCACGAACCTCGAGAACGCCGCGGGGGGCGCCCTCCTCGTGGAGCGATTCGCGCGGCGGGACTCCTCGTCCGGGCGGGAGGGCCTCCGTCGCCTGATCCAGGGGTACGCCAGTTGCCCCGCCTGTGGGCATTCCATCTACTACGACCATTCCCGGTCTTGCGTGGCCGAGGCGTTGAGCGCGGCCGGGATCCCGATGGCCGAACGCGAGCAGATCCTCTCCAAGATCACGTTCCCCGAAGGGTGAGGGCCGTCCGTTGACCCCCGACGAGTTCGTCGTCACTCCGTACGAGGTCAAGGGTCGGATCGACTATGTCCGACTGCGGGAACTGTTCGGGACGCAGGAGCTGACGCCGGAGCTGCTCGCCCGCCTCTACCAGATCGCGGGAGGCAACCTCCCTCCCCTCCTCACGCGCGGGGTCTATTACTCGCACCGGGACCTCGGTCTCCTGCTCGACCAGTTCACGAAGGGGTCCCCGTTCTTCCTCTACTCCGGCCGGGGGCCGTCCGGACCCCTCCACACCTCCCACCTCGTCTCGTTCGACCTCTGCCGCTGGCTCCAGAAGACGCTCGGGGTCCGGATGTTCATCCAGATCACGGACGACGAGAAGTTCTGGGCCCGGTCCGGCCTGACCCGGGAGGAGACCGCCTACTGGGGACTCGAGAACCTGTACGACATCCTCGCCCTCGGGTTCGACCCCAAGCGGACGCACGTCTTCTTCGACTCGAAATCGATCGCGGCGCTGTACCCCCTCGCGATCCGCGTCGCGCGGAAGATCCCCTACTCGACCGTGAAAGCCGTCTTCGGGTTCGAGCCGAGCACGAACATCGGCCTCGTCTTCTACACGGCGCTCCAGACCGTTCCGTGCTTCTGGCCCTCGTGGGCCGAGGGGCGGAGCGTCCCCTGCCTCATCCCGTGCGGGATCGACCAGGACCCGCACTTCCGGGTCACGCGGGACATTGCCGAAGGGTTAGGATACCCGAAACCGGCCCTCCTCCACAGTCAGATGCTCCCCGGCCTGCTCGGCGAGGCAGCAATGTCGACCACCGGCGACCGCGAGGACAACGCGCTCTTCCTGAACGACCCGCCGAAGACGGTCGAGCGGAAGGTACGCCAGGCGTTCACCGGCGGCCGTGCGACGGTCGAGGAGCAGCGCCGGCTCGGCGCGACCCCCGAGGTCTGTTCGGTCTGGGCCCTCTGGCGGACCCGGTTCGCGAAGACGGAGACCGAATTCCAGGAGGTCACCCGGGACTGCCGCTCGGGGGCGCTCCTCTGCGGGGAGTGCAAGGGAAAGGTCCTAGAGCGGATCCACGAGTTCTACCGGGACCACGCCGTCGCCCGGGAGAAGGTCAAGGACTGGGCCGAGTCCACGATCGTGACGGTCGCGCCGAAGGCGCTCTAGCCCGCTATCCGATCTCGGGCCGGCCGGTCGGGGTCGCGGGCCGGTTCACCGGGAGTCGGGGCCGCGGGCGGGGAAGAATCGGGGTGGAGTCGGAGTCGGACGGGGGCTCGGGGCCTCCCGAGACCGCTGTCACCAACCGGAGCATCGGACGGAAGAGCGATGCCTGGGCCCGATTCGGGTCCAGGGTGTAGGCGCGCTCGTACGCGGCCACCGCCGCCTCTTCGTCGCCGAGGCTGAGCAGGGAGAGGGCGAGGTCGATCCAGCTCTTCGCCTCCCGACCCCCTTCCCGGGCGCCGACCTCCTCGACGTGGTCGTCCATGTGGGGGCGGGATGGGGTCGACTCCGAACTGTCCGTGGGCAGCGCGCGGGAGAGGACCAGGGCACGCTCGAACGCCACCGAGGCCGCCGGCTCGTCCCCCGACTCCGCGAAGGCGACCCCGAGCCGGTGCCAGGCCACGAGGTCATCCGGGCTCAGGGCCACGGCCCGTCGGTAGGCACTGGCCGCCTCGCCCCACTCCTCCCGGAGGGAGCGGGCTACGCCCAAGTGGAACCACGCCTCTCCGTTGGCGGGGGAGAGTTGGATCGCCCGGGCGAGGGCACTCTCGGCCTCGGCCGCCCGCCCCAGGTGGGCGAGGCACAATCCGTAATACGACCACGCGGCGGCATCCGTCGGCTCATCCCGGACGACGTCCCGGAAGGCGCGGACCGCGTTCTCGTACTCCCCCCGTAGGAGATAGTGGACTCCGAGGTCGAATCGCTGGCTCAAACCCGGCTCCAGCGGGCGAGGGGCCCGGGAGGGAAAAGCCTGTTGCCGAAAGCGCGAGGGCCCGTCCGGAGGGTCCGAACCGCTCCTTCCGAGGGTCGGTAGCGCGCGGCGCCGGCTTTATATGGTCCATCCCGCGTTGGGCGGTCGAGGAATCCGCGAGCCAGGCCGAATCGAGCGTCCCGCCCGTCCTACTTTTGCGACGAGTGTCCGCACGACCAGACTGCCACCCAACGATTCCCGAGCAACGCGAAACGCGAAAGAAGGCGAGACGAATGGTAGACAAACCCCTGACGAAAGTGCGAGACCTGACGCCGAACTCGAAGCAAGTCAACGTGCTGTCCAAAGTGATCAGCATCGGAGAACCGAAGGAAGTAATGGGCAAGTTCGGCGACCCGAGGAAGGTCTGTGAGGCAGTCGTGGGCGACGACACCGCGACGATCACCCTTTCCCTCTGGAACGAGCAGATCGGAACGATCGCGAAGGACGAGGTCATCCTCGTGGACAACGGCTACGTGTCCCTCGTGCGGGGCCACATGCGCCTCAACGTCGGGCGGTACGGCAACCTCTCGAAGTCGACGGAGCCCATCGGTGAGGTCAACACGACCCTCGACATGAGCCAGCAAGAGTTCGAGAGCGAGCGCCGGTCCTTCGGGGGCGGCGGCGGCGGCGGCTACCGGGACCGCGGCGGAGGCGGCGGCGGTGGTGGCTACGGTGGTGGCGGCGGTGGCCGCTACGGTGGCGGCGGCGGCGGTGGCAGCGGTGGGGGCGGCGGCCGGGAACGGACCGACTCCTACAAGCGCTACTAGGCCCCGACCGGACCTACTGGGTCGAGCGTCCAACCTTTTCCCCGCCCTTCGGGGCGGGGCCCGCGGCCCGAGAATGTTAAAGTAGGGCAGCCCGCTCTGCGGCCTGTCCATGCCCGAAGAATCGCGCGAACTCACTCTCTACGTCCAATCGAAGAAGGCGGTCACGACGTTCTACCGCCCCCCCTCCGTGACCGCGTCCAGCCAGACGGTGCCCGGCACGTCCGGGAACGCCGGCGAGGAGGCCGGCCGCTCGTCCAGCTCGCCCGTCTACTTCCTTTCGGACGACCAGGCCCGGTGCGTCGCGCTTGTCGAAGAGACGGCCGCCCGCCGGGGCCACCGGGTCCGCGTCATCGACATCGAGAAGGCCGGCCGCTTGGAGCGCCTGGTCGCGGAGCATCTCCGCGGGGTGCAGTCGTTCCCGGTCCTGATCTCCCCGAAGGGCCCCCGCCTGGAAGGCGGGAGCCAGTTCACCGACGAGAACCTCGCGGCCCTGATGCCGACCGAGCTGAAGAGCGTCCGCGCGATGACCTACCTCAAGGTCCGCGGCGGCGACCTGGACCGGATCCGGGCGTTGCTCGAGTCGCTCCCCGAGGTCAAGGAGCTCCACTTCCTCACCGGCGACTGGGACATCCTGGTCGTCCTGGACTTCCCCGCGTCCGACACGAACCGCCGGAAGGTCTTGGACTTCGTCACCGACCGGATCCGGGGGATCCCCGAGATCCTGGACACGTCGACCGTCGTTCCCGAGTACTCCGTCACGAAGTTCCCGCTCTGAACCTGGCCCGGGCCCCCCATGGCTCACCTGCGACGGCGTCGTCGCTTGCGGCCCGGCGTGACCGGTATCTCGCGCGGGTGCCGGGCCGGGCCGCCGTCGGGCCCCGCCTCCTCGCTCCCGTAAAGCGCGTCGACCGTGAGCGGGTGTTCCTCGAGCCACGCGACCCCCTCGACGTAGGCGGCGAACGCTTCCAGGCTCGTGAACAGCGGGATCCCGAGCTCGACTGCCCGGCGGCGAAGGACGTACTCGTCCTCGAGCATCCGCTCGAACTTCGCCTGGACCAGCGACAGCGGCACGTTCAGGAGGAGGTCGACCCCCCCCTGTTCGAGCGCCTCGAGCACGTTCGGGTGCCGGTCCGGTTCCGAGACCTTGTGGAGGATGCGGACCCCGCGGATGCCCCGGGACTTCAGGAACGCCCCGGTGTCCTCCGTCGCCGCGATGCGAAGCCCCTGCGCTCGAAGGCGGCGCGCGACCGGGAGGAGCTCCTCCTTCAACGGGGTCCCGCCGACCGACAGGAACGCGGTCCCCCGGCGCGGGATGAGGCGCACGCCGGTCGCGACCAGCGCTTTCACGAGGGCGTCCGAGAAGGTCGGTCCAAAGCAGGCGACCTCGCCGGTCGATTGCATCTCGACGCCGAGCAGGGGGTCGGACCCGGAGAGCTGGAGGAAGGAGAACTGGGGGACCTTGACCCCGAACCGTCCCGGCGGGAGCGGAGCGATGCCGTCCCGGCTGATCGGTCGGCCCAGCATGGCCCGAGCCGCCTCCCGAAGGAGCGGCCAACCGGTCGCCTTGGCGAGGAAGGGGAGCGAGCGACTCGCCCGGAGGTTCAATTCGATGATCTGGTACGCCCGGTCCTTGACCAGGAACTGGACATTGAACGGACCCCGGATCGCGAGCGTCTGGGCTAGCTGGCGCGCCGCGTCGATGAGCGCCTGCTGGACCTCGGGCGACGTATGCCGGGGCGGGAGACAGAAGATCGCGTCGCCGGAGTGGACTCCCGCCCGTTCCACGTGCTCAAGCACGCCGGCGACCAGGACCCGGGTCCCATCCGAGATCGCGTCCAGCTCGACCTCATCCGCCCCCTCGACGAACTTCGTGATCACGACCGGGTGCTCGGGAGAGATCCGGGTCGCCTCCGAGAGGAAGCGGCCGAGGTCCTGCCGACCCCAGATGACCCGCATCGCCTGCCCGCTCAGGACGTAGGAGGGCCGAACGAGGACGGGGTAGCCGACGTCGTCGGCGAACGCGCTCGCCTCGTCCAGGGTCGTGAAGGCGCGCCAGGCCGGTTGCGGGATGTGGAGGCGCTCGAGGAGGCGGGCGAACTGGGCCCGGTCCTCGGCCGTGTCGATCGACCCGGGCGAGGTCCCCAGGATGGGGATGCCGCACATCTGCAGAAGCGGCGTCAGGTTCTGGGCCAACTGGCTCCCTACGCACGTCACCACGCCCCGGAAGTGCTCCGCGTCGGCGATGTCGCGGACCCGCTCGAGCGTGATCTCCTCGAAGTACAGCCGGTCGGAGCGGTCGTAGTCGGTCGAGACGGTCTCCGGGTTCGAGTTCAGGAGCGCCACGCCGGGGACGCCTTCCGCGCGGAGCCCGTCGACCAGGTTCATGGTCGACCAGTCGAACTCGACACTCGAGCCGATCCGGTACGGGCCGGCCCCGATCACGAGCACCGAACCCTCGGGCATCGGGCGTACGTCGTCCGCGTCGGCACGGTAGGTCAGGTAGAGGTAATTCGTGCGGGCCGGCCATTCGCCGGCGAGCGTGTCGATCATCCGGATCCGCGGACGGACGTTGGCTTCGAGGCGACGACGGCGGACCTCCTCCTCGTCCAGATGGGTCGCGCGCCCGATCGCCCGGTCGGAGAGACCGAGCTCCTTCGCCCGTCGGAGGAGGTCCGTGGGGAGCGCTCCCCTCGTGATCTTCTCGAGGTCCCGGTGGGTCGCCTCGATCTCCGCGAGCGAGTCCACGAACCATCGGTCGACCCACGCGCGGGCCGCGATGGTCTCGGACGAGATGCCGGCCCGGAGGGCCTCCAGGATCTGGAAGAGGATGTCCGGCGTGGGGCTGCCGAGGTCGGCGAGGATCTGGGCCGCGGGGCGCACTTCGTTCGGAGGGATCAGGTCGGACCTCGGGTCGCTCATCCGGACCGCCTTCGAGAGGGCCTCGGGGAACGAGGCGCCGATCCCCATCACCTCGCCCACGGACTTCATGGACGGACCCAGCCGACGGTCGGCCCGGTCGAACTTGTCGAGGTCCCATCGCGGCAGCTTCACGACGACGTAGTCGAGCGCCGGTTCGAAGCAGGCGGTGGTGACGCCCGTGATCCGGTTCTTGAGCTCGGGGAGGGTGTAGCCGAGCGCGATCTTCGCGGCGACGTAGGCGAGGGGGTACCCCGTCGCTTTGCTCGCGAGCGCGCTCGAGCGCGAGAGCCGGGCGTTGATCTCGATCGCGTAGTACTCCTCGCTGTCCGGGTCGAGGGAGAACTGGATATTGCACTCGCCGACGATTCCGCAGGTCTCTACGGCGCGGAGCGCCGCCTGCCGTAGCATCTGGTACTCGTGGTCGGTGAGGGTCTGGCTGGGGGCGATGACGATGTTGTCGCCGGTGTGGACCCGCATGGAGAGGACGTTCTCCATGTTGCAGACGGTGATCGCGTTCCCCTTCGCGTCCCGGACGACCTCGTACTCGAGCTGCTTGAACGCGCCGACGTACCGCTCGAGCAACACCTGGCCGGTCGGGCTCGCGCGGAGGCCGCGTCGGACGACCTCCTCGAGCTCCGTCTCCGTCCGGGCGACCCCTCCGCCCTTTCCCCCCAGCGTGTAGGCGACCCGGATCATCACGGGAAAGCCGAGCTCGCGGGCCGCTTCGCGCGCCTCCTCGTAGGAGTACACGGCGTGGCTCGGCAGGGTGGGCACCCGGGCCCGCGCCATCATCCGCACGAACTTGGCTCGGTCCTCGGTCGCCTTGATCCCACGGAGGGGCGTTCCCAGGACCCGAGTCCCGGTCTTCTTCAGGATCCCCCGTTCGGCCAATTGCACCCCGCAGTTCAGGGCCGTCTGGCCACCGAAGGAGAGCAGGATCCCGTCCGGCCGTTCCTCTTCCAGAATGGGGGCCACGAAATCGGGGACGAGCGGCTGGAAGTAGACCCGCCCGAGCCGGGGCTTGTCGGTCTGCAACGTCGCGATGTTCGGGTTGACGACGATCGTGTAGACACCTTCCTCCTCGAGCGCCTTCAAGCACTGGCTACCGGAGTAGTCGAACTCGCCCGCCTCCCCGATCTTGAGAGCACCGCTGCCGAGCAAAACGACCTTGCGGGGGAGGTTGAGCGTCATGCGCCCCGCCTTACCTTCGCCACGAACCGGTCGAAGACGAACCCGGCCTCCTGCGGTCCCGGGTGGCCCTCCGGGTGGCCCTGGAGGGCGAGCACCCGACCGGTCCGGTCCCGCAACCCCTCGAGCGTTCCGTCGTCCGGGTTGGTCGCCCACGGCGCGAGGTCCGAACCGTGGAGCGACTTCGGGTCGACCGCGTAGCCGTGGTTCTCACTGACGATGAGCGCCCGTCCATCGGGGAAGAGGATGGTCTTGTTCTGGCCCCGATGTCCGTACTTCAGCTTGAACGTCGCACCGCCGTGCGCGAGCCCGAGCAACTGGTGCCCGAGGCAGATGCCGAGCGTAGGGAGGTGACGGTTCGCGGGCCGACCGAGCTCCTCGATCGTGGCCGCGAGCTGAGCCGGGTCCCCCGGGCCGTTCCCCACCAGCAGGCCGGTGACCCGTCGGCCTTCCCAGCGGGTCGGCACCTCGTGTTCGTAGGGGAGTCGAAGGACCGCCACGCCCCGGTCGAGGAGCGCGCGCAGGATGCTCATCTTGATGCCGCAGTCCAGCACCGCGACCAGGGGGCCGCCGTCCCGGGAGAGGAGAGTCGGTTTCTTGGGAGCCACCTCGTGCATGAACCGCTCCTCTGCGTAGGTGGGAGCCCCCTTCAGGGCCGCGCGCAGTTCGTCGTCCCCGGGTCGATCGTCGCGCCTCCGGACGTCGATGACGCCGCGAACCACCCCTTCCGCACGGAGGAATTCGGTCAACCGCCGGGTGTCGATCCCGCGAATACCCGGGACTCCTTCCTCCTCGAGCCAACCCTCGAGCGAACGAGCGCTCGACCAGTGGTGGGGGGTTGTCGTACCGCGGGCGATCATGCCACGGACCTGGATCTCCCCGCTCTCGAGGATCGGGAGTCCATCCCGGTCCAAGGCGTGCGCGGGGGGCACGCCGTAGTTGCCCAGGAGAGGGTAGGTGAAGGTCAGGATCTGCCCACGGAAGGACGGATCCGTCAGCGACTCGGGGTATCCGACCATGCCGGTCGTGAAGACGACCTCGCCGACCCGTCGACCGGAGGCGCCGAAACCGGCGCCATCGAAACGAAGCCCGTTCTCGAGAAATAGCGTCCCCCCGAGCCGGTCCTGCTCGGCGTGGGCCGCCACGGGTGTCTGGAACCCGAGGAGAAGGAGGAGACGTCGGCGGCTTAAGTTTTGGGGGCGGGTTCCGCTCCTGCCGGTCTCCCCCGGTGCGCCGAGACGAGATCAGGAGCAGGGTCCGCCGGACCCGACCGGTCTCGCTCAGTATCCCACGGTGAACCGCTTTCGCACGTGCTGAGGCCGCTCGACCTCATCGACGATCGCGACGGCGAGGTCCGCGACGGAGATGTGGGAGGTCTGGTTCGCTCCCACGACCGGCGAATCCTGACCGGTCCGGTACATCGCCGTCCGGGGGCCGTCCTCGACGTGGAACGGGGGTGAGAGGAAGGTCCATTCGAGCTTGTGCTCGGTCCGGATCAGGTGGAGGGCCTCTCGAGCGGCGAGCGCGCCGGCTTTGCCCGCGGGGGGAAATTCGGGAGTATCGACGAACTGTACCCCCGGGGCCACCTCGAGGCTCCCTGCGCCGCCTACGATCAGGAGCCGTCGCACTCCGGAGGACTTGACGCCGGCGACGATCGCCTTCATTCCGCGCAGGTAGTCCTCGTAGAGGCGGGGATTCCTCCAGCCGGCGTTGAACGCACTGACGACCACGTCGTGGTCGCGCACCCGCTCGGCGACCTGCGTCCCGTCGAACACATCGAGCGCGACCACCTCCAATCGCTCCTCGGGTACGACCCGGGACGGCTCCCTCGTGCACAGCGTGACCTCGTGGCCCCGGCGGAGGAGCTCTGCCCGGACCGCCGTGCCGACGAATCCGGTTCCACCCAGGAGCGCCACTTTCACGGGGGCCCTCCTCCCGGAGTTAACGTCACTTTCCCGGTAGAGGCACGCGGCGTATATCGGAAGTGGAACGACGCCGAAGGCCCCCTTGGGAATCCTAAAGGGGCCGTAGGACTGGGTCCCCCCGTGCTGTCCGATTCGTACGGACGTGGGGTGACGGACGTCCGGATCAGCGTCACCAAGCGGTGCAACTTCGCTTGCGTCTACTGCCACGACGAGGGTCTGGGGCCGGTTGCGAAGCCCCGCAGTGCGCACGGCGAGGAGGTCACCCCTTTGGAGGTGGAACGATTGGTTCGGGTCGCCCGCGAATTTGATATCCGCTCGGTCAAGTTCACCGGCGGGGAACCCCTCATCCGGGCCGACCTCGAGGAGATCATCGCCCGGACCGTCACTCATATCGACGACGTGTCCTTGACAACCAACGGCTCGATGCTCTCCGGCCGCGCCGAATCCCTCCGCAACGCGGGCTTGAAGCGGGTCAATGTCTCCGTCGATGCGTTGGACCCCACCGCGTTCCGGGAGATCCGCCACGGAGCCCTGGCTCCCGTCCTCGAAGGGGTCGACGCGGCGTTACGGGTCGGTTTGAAACCCGTCAAGTTGAACATGGTGGTGTTCCGCCCGACCGTGGCCCACATCCCGGAGCTCATCCGCTTCGCCAGCGAGACGGATGGCCTGCGGGTTCAGTTGATCCAGTTCATGCCCGAGCTCGTCGGGCCGAAGGATTGGTCCGTCGACATCGAGGAGGTCAAGCAATGGCTCGCGCGCCGAGCCGACCGGGTCCTCGTGCGCGAGATGCACCACCGGCGGATCTACCTCTTCAACGGAGCCGAAGTGGAGGTCGTGGATCCGGTCAACAACCGGGAGTTCTGCATGAACTGCCACCGGATCCGGGTCACCCACAAGGGGGAGCTCAAGGGATGTCTCAATCGGAATGACGACCTGATCCCGACCCGGGGCCGGGACGATGCGGCGCTGCGCGAAGCGTTCCGATCGGTCGTGGCGGGGCGCGTGCCCTACTACGGCGGGTATCTTCGAGAGTTTCCCGAACGGGGGTCCGCACCGACACCCCTCCTTCATGTCTTGCCGTACACTCCGGAGTCCGACGACTAGCGCCCGGCGGGGGGAATGCTCCCGGCGGGATTCGAACCCGCGTTACCGCGTCGAAGGCGCGGAATCCTTGACCGGACTAGACTACAGGAGCTCCCGTCCCCCTATTCGCGGCCCCGTAAGATGATTGGGGGGGTTCCAGCGTCGGGGGTCGACCGCTACGGCGGGGGTCCGCCGCTGCCGGACGTGGACTCGAGCGCGTACGGCTTGAATGGGTGGCGTGGAAGGTACTCGGACCGGCGTTCGCCGGTCAGGGCATAGATCGTCTTCTCCCCGACCTTGCACGCGTTGTCCGCGATCCGTTCGAAGTGTCGGGCGACGAGCAGGTCGTTACCGAGCCGTTCGGCGGACTCCGGATTCTGCGTGAGCGCGCGGACGATCTGCCGATTCGCCTGTCGATGCATTCGGTCGACGTCGTCGTCCAAGAGGAAGAGCTGCCGGGCTAGCTCCGCGCCGTCATGGTCGAGGGCGTCGATCGATTGTCGGACCATCCCCTCGACCGTAACATCCATCCTTTCCAGGAGGCTCTTCAGCTCAGGCGGTTCCCGATTCGATCCCGAGGTCGTGATCCGGGCCATATCGAAGCCGAGTCGTCCTATCCGGTCGAGGTGGGTCGTGATCTTGAGCAAGGCGGCCGCCGTCCGGAGGTCGATCGCGGTGGGTTGGCGGAGCACGAGGAAGGCGACGGTGGCATGTTCCATGTCCTCGTCCATTTGATCCAGGCGCGTGTCCCGGTCGAGAACGGTCTGCGCCCCCACGAGGTCACCGGCGTTGAAGGCCCGCCAGCCGTCGTGGACCATCTCGACGGCCCACCCTCCCATTCTCACGGCGCGGTCCTTGAGGTGGCGTATCTCGAGGTCATAGCCACGGGGTGCGCTCGCGTCCGTCGTTCCTTCTTCGCTCATCCGAATCTCCCGGTAATGTAGGACTCGGTCAGGTGTTCCTTCGGTCGCTCGAACAGGGCTTCGGTCGGTCCGAACTCGACCAACTTCCCCAGGTAAAGGAAGGCCGTGTAATCCGCCACTCGGGCGGCCTGCTGCATATTGTGGGTCACGATGACCACGGTGTAGTCCTGTTTCAGCTGGCCGATCAGATCCTCGATCTTCGCGGTGGCGATCGGGTCGAGCGCGGAACATGGCTCGTCCATCAATAGTACCTCCGGGTTGGCCGCGAGCGCACGGGCGATGCAGAGCCGTTGCTGTTGCCCACCCGAGAGCCCCGTCGCGGCCGCGTCGATCCGGTTCTTGACCTCGTCCCAAAGCGCCGCGTGCTTCAGGGAGCGAATGACCGCCTGGTCCATCTCCTCCCGAGAGGGTCGGCCATTGAATCGCAACGGCGCGGAAACGTTGTTGTAGATCGACATGGTGGCGAACGGGTTCGGTTTCTGGAAGACCATCCCGACGCGGCGTCGCACGAGCGTTGGGTCCATCTGGTAGAGGTCCTCCCCGTCCAGGAAGACGGAGCCCTCCACGCGAGTCCTCGGGAGGGTCTCATGGAGCCGGTTGAGGCACCGGATAAAAGTCGATTTGCCGCAGCCGGACGGCCCGATGATCGCGGTCACCTTGCGGTCCGGGATATTCAGGTTGATCGCCTCGATCGCACTCGATTCGTCGTAGAAAGCACTCAGGCCACGCACTTCCATCTTCGTCGTTTCATCTGCCAGCGCCATGGCGGCCTACCCCCCCCGCAGGCGTCGAGCCATCCGGTCCAACACCAGCCGAGAAGCTACGCTGAGCACGAGGATAAGCAGGATGAGAAGGAGGGCCGCGGCCCACGCTAGGCTGGCCCAGTTCTGATACGGGTTCGTCGCCCCGTAGTAGATCCAGAGCGGCAGGGCGCAGCCCTCGGATTGGAGTCCCTGGAGGGGGTGCGCGCATCCGTTCCCCAGGACGATGATCAGGGGAGCGGCTTCGCCGGCCGCTCGGGCGATCCCGAGGAGGACCCCGGTCACGATCCCGGGGAGAGCGCCGACGAGAACGATGCGAATGGACGTCTTCCACCGCGAGATGCCGAGCGCGAGGGCAGCCTCCCGCACCGAGTGCGGCACGGTTCGCAGCGCTTCCTCGCAGGCCCGGGTCACGATCGGAAGCATCAGGATCGCAAGGGCGAGCGACCCCGAGAAGGTGCTGAACACGATAGTCGGCTCGTAGAGGATGAGCAGGGCGTAGACGAACGCCCCCGCGACGATCGAGGGCACCCCCGAAAGGACGTCCGCGACCAAGCCGGTGATGCGGGCCCAACGCCGCTGGCCTCCATACTCCACGGAGAAGATGGCCGCTCCGATTCCAATCGGTACCGAGAAGAGGGCCGCAAGACCGATGAGGATCAGGGTCCCCTCGATCGGTACGATGAGTCCCCCTTGGTGGCAGATGATCCCGTTCCCCGGGGTGCACGGGTACGGAATCCCTTGAGTAAAGAGGGCGATGTTGAAGTCCCCTCCCCCGAGTACGGCGGTTTCGTAGATGATCCAAATAAGGGGGGTCACCACCACCACGATCGAAAGCCCCGTCAGCACGGCCATCCCGTGGCTGAACCACTTGCGGCGGGTCGGGCGGTCGAATCTCATTCCGCCTCCGCAGCGGTGCCGGACTGGAATCGGCGGAGAATCGATCGGGCGCCGAGATTGATCACGAGCGTGATCACCAGGAGGACCAATCCGGCCTCAAGTAAGGCAGAGACATTCAGTGGGCCCGTCGGTTCGAAGAAGTCGCTAGCAATCCCACCCGCCACCGTCTCCCCCGGAGCGAGGAGCGAATTGCCGATTTTGTACGTGTTTCCGATAGTGAGCAAGACCGCCATCGTTTCGCCGAGCGCCCGCCCCAGCCCTAGGACGATCCCACCAACGATCCCGCTTCGCGCGTACGGAAGCACGGCCCGACGGGTGACCTCCCAGTCGGTCGCTCCGAGGCTGATCGCTGCCTCCTTCTGAGCTCGCGGGACGGCGGCCAATGCGTCCCGGCTGAGCGCGGTCACCGTGGGAACGGCCATGATCGACAAGATGAGGCCCGCGGTGAGGTAGTCGAAACCGAACGGGGTCCCGGCGAACAGGCCTGTCCAGCCGAGCCAGGTCTTGAGGAACGGCTCGGTGATGTTCCGTTCGACCGGGACCAGGAAGATCAGCCCCCAGAACCCGTAGACGACGGACGGAATTGCGGCGAGCAACTCGATCAGCTGTCCGACGGGACGCCGGAGCCATCCGGGCGCGTGCTCCGTAAGGAAGATGGCGGAGCCCAGTCCGAGCGGGACGGCGAAGAGCAAGGCGATGGCACCCGTGATCAGGGTCCCATAGAGGAACGGTACGATTCCGTAGACGTTGCCGTTCGGGTTCCAGATCGTGCCGTAGAGGAACGCGAACCCGAGGGAATCGATCGTGGGGCGCGCCCCGTAGTACAGCACCGCGACCAGGGTGACCATCACGGCAACGACCGCGACGGTCGCGGCGACCACTAGGGCAAGGAACGCTCGGTCTCCCCACCGGGAGATTTTCTTCTTCGGCGCCCCGCTCGATACGGCAGGGAAAGGGTTGTCCGGGGTCATTCTACCGTCCCCCAGGCGACGGCGAGGTGCTCAGCCCGCCGCCGTCCTCAACTTGGCGCGCACGCGGTGAGTGCTGCGCCGTTGTAGGTGGCCGAGTTGATTTCACTCAGGTCGAACGCCGCGGTCGACGCCACCAGAGGGATGTAGTAGAGGGGGGCCGCGTACGACTGACCCGTAGGACTGACCATCCACGCGAGGAGGTCCACCAGCGCCTGCGCCTGTGACTGGGTGAAGGACGAGCCGTAGGTCTTTCCCCCGTCCGCGTAGATGAACACGTAGGTGAGGGTCGAGATAGGGTAGTCGTGCGCCCCCATTGCGTTCTCCACGGTGACGTTATACCAGTCGCCGGATGGCGACGGGAACTGGACGTTCGAGTCCGCGATGGCCGACGCGATGTTCGTCACGTTAGCGACGATGTAATTCCCCGTCGGGTTCTGAACCGCCCCGAAGGCGACCCCGTTGGTCAACGCGTAGTTGATGTCGACATACCCGATCGCATCCGGGGTGCCCTTCACGGTCGTCGTGACGCCGGCATTGCCTGGAGAGCCGTGCCCGACCGGCCAGTTGATCACCGTGGAGTGGCCGTAGTCCGCCTTCCACGTGGCGTTCTCGAGGGAAAGGTAGCTCGACCACGCGAACGTCGTCCCGCTGCCGTCCGAGCGGTGGACCACGTAGATGGCCGCGTTGGGGAGCGTGACGCCCACGTTGACGGCCTGGAGCTGGGAGTTGTTCCAGTTCGTGATCGCCCCGAGGTAGATCTCCGCAAGAATCTGCCCGGTGAACTTGAGCGTGGTGCTGATGGGAAGGTTGTAGATGGGCACGACCCCTCCGGCGGACTCCGGGATCGTGAGAACCGACCCGGGGAGCGCCGCGCGCTGGGCCGGGTTCATCGGCGCGTCGGAAGCCCCGATGGAGACCGTCTTCTCGGTGATATCGGTGATGCCCGCGCCGCTTCCGACGCTGGCGTAGTTGTACGTGCTGGCCGTGTACGCGAGAGACCACGCGACCATCAACGGGGCGACCAAGGTCGAACCGGCCCCGTCGATCGTCTGCCCGCTCGGGACGTTGCACGTGCCCGTATTGGTGGTGCTCGAGCTCTTGAACCAGCCGGCCGCATAACCGCCCGCCAGTACGACCACGACGACCACGACGACCGCGATCGCGGCGTAGAGCCCGACCCGGCTTTGCCCTTTCCGCGGCATCATGGTGTCGCCCGCTACGGACGGGGGCGTGCCTGCGCTACTCGTTGTTCCGCTGCTACTACTCATTTCTTTCCTGCTCCTTTTGTTTCTCTTGCGCTTAATCTCTGTCGCAACCCGGCCCAGGGCATCGGGCCACTTCCCGCGACGCCAAGCGGCGCCCGCCCAGCACCGAGTGATTCGGCGAGCTCGGGGCAGGGCTCCGACGAGGCACTAGTCGCCCGCCCGATACCGCCGTCCCGAGTCGCATCGGCGGAACGAGCTAGAATCGTGATATATAGGAATCGGATTTAGAATACATACATGACAATAGGTACCTATGTGCGAGTGAATCTCACATGTTTCGGAGGTACGTAAGTCGGCGTTGCAGCGTATATTACAATCGGGCTTTCGGTCGGCACGACGCACTGGCTCCTGCGGTTCGGCTACGACGGGACGGCATTCACCGGGTGGGCCCGTCAGCCGGGACGGTTCACGGTCGAGGGGACGCTTCGCACCTACCTCCTTCGCCGCCGACTGATGGACCCGAACGCGTCGTTCGAAGTGGCCAGCCGGACCGACCGCGGCGTGAGCGCCGTCGGGAATGCGCTCTCGCTCTCCTCCGACCTCCCGGGGCCCGCCCTCCTCCGGGCCCTTAACGGGGCCTCCCCTCGGATATTCGTCACGGCGGCTCGCCCGGTCTCGCCGACGTTCCGGGTCCGTCGCGCGGTCGCACGCGAATACAGGTACTTCGGAACCGCACCGTTCGCGCGACCCGATCGGGTGGCGGATGCGGCTGCGCTCTTCCAGGGCCCGGTGGATGTCCGGTCGTTCGGACGGGCGGTGCCGGCGACGGAGCCCGCTTGGCGGACCGTGGGTTCGGTTCGGGTCGTTGCGGAAGAGGCCGGTCCGGTGATCATCGTGCGGGCCCCGTCGTTCGTCTGGGGCATGGTCCGCAAGGTCGTGGCGTCCCTGCGCGAGGTAGACGCCGGAAGGCTGCCTCTCGCCCGATTGCATCAGGCGATCACCGGCCGTGCCCGACTAACGGTGCCGATCGCCGAACCCGAGCCGCTCGTCCTCTGGGATGTCGATTTCGCGCAGGATTGGTCCTTTCACTGGGCCGGACCGAACCGCCGTCAGGGGGGCTGGTGGCTTCAGGCTCGACGCGAGAGCGCGGCCCGGAACCGGGTCCTCGCCGTCCTGCCCCCGTCGGGTCGCCCGACCGCGGGTTGATCGATCAGCCCACGCGTTCCCAGCGTTCCAGCTTCTGGACGGTCGCGAGGGTCGACCCGCGCTGGATCTCCTCCCGCACGCGATTCTCGTGCTCGAGCACGTCGAGCGACCGGTTGGCGACCTCCTGGGCCCGCTCGCGGGGTACGACGACCAGTCCGCTGAGGTCGCCGATGATCCAATCCCCGGGACGGACCCGCTGTCCGCCCACCGTGACCTCGATGCCGATCTCCCCGTGCCCCTTCGGCTCGCCGGCGTTCGAGCTGACCGACCGGCTGAACGCGGGGAACTGGAGCTCAAGAATCGCGTCGAGGTCGCGAATGGCCCCGTCGATGACGACGCCGGCGACCTTCCGGCCGTGGGCCGACCAGCTCGCGAGCTCCCCCCACACGGCGGTCGGTCCTCCGCCGGCGTCGATGACGATGACGTCCCCGGGGCCGGCCCGGTCGATCGCCTCCACCGGTTTGGCCCAATCTCCGTCCCGGGTGACGACGGTGACGGCGGGGCCGGCCATCCGCACGTTCGGCGCGGAGAGATGCGGGTGGAGCCCGTGCATCGCACCCTGGCGTTGCATGGCGTCGGTCACGTTCGGGCTCGAGACCTTGAGGAAGGCGGCCCGGATGTCCGCTCCCGCATACCGTCGGAACAGTTCGGTGGCGACCTCCTTCTGGGTGGCGATCGCCGTCCGGATCTGCCGGGTGGCCTCCGCGATCTGGGGGCTCTTGGTGATCGCCCCTCCGACGATGAGGATCTGGGCACCCGCGCGGACCGCCTGGGCCACGGTCTCGCTGTTCAGGCCTCCCGCGACCGCCACCGGAACGGGGAGGGCGTGGGCCAACTCCCCGAGGAGGGTGAACGGGGTCTTGCCCGCCATCTGCATGTCGATCCCGACGTGCCAGCAGACCGCCGCTGCGCCGAGTTCGGCCGCGCGCTTCCCGCGGGCTATCGGGTCGGCGACCCCGAGCAGGTCCACCATGACCTCGGCGCCGTAGAGTTCGCCACCCCGCACGGCGTCGGCGATGGTGTCGTCGTCCGCGGCGCCCAGGACGGTGACGAGGTCGGCACCCGCCTTGGCCGCGATCTCGACCTCGAAGGCGCCGGTGTCCATGATCTTCATGTCCGCGATGATCCGACGGTCCGGGAACGCCTTCTTCAGCTCGCGAACGGCGTCGAGCCCCTCACTCTTGATCAGGGGGGTACCCGCCTCGACCCAGTCCGCGCCCCCCTCCACCGCTTCCCGGGCCGCGAGGAGGGCCCGGGAGAGGTTCTCAAAGTCGAGGGCGACCTGAAGGACGGGTCGGTCGAGGCGCATCGGCGTTGCGAGGGGGGGCCGCTATTAACGCTCTCCCGACTCCCCCGCCCCGGTGGCCGCGCGACGGGCCGGACGAGTTCGCATCTACTCCGGCGACGCCCGCCGGATACCGGAGCTGGCCAACTGCTCGGTCGGGTTGGTGGTCACTTCGCCGCCGTACCCAAAGATCCCCCAGTGGGATGTCCTCTTCCAGGACCTCGGCGCGCGCGAGTATCGCGAGATGCTCGGGGTACTCGAGGCGGCGTGGAGCGAGTGCTATCGTCTCCTGGTCCCGGGTGGGATCCTCGCGGTCGTGATCGGGGATGCCCTCCGTTCGGAGGGGGGCGAGTTTCGCCTCTGGCCGAACCACGCCGAGACCCTGACCGCCGCCGAGCGTTGCGGCTTCCGGCCCCTCCCGTACATCCTCTGGAAGAAACCGACGAATAAGCCGAACGCCTTCTTGGGGTCAGGGTTCCTGCCGCCGAACGCCTACGTCACCCTCGACTGCGAGTTCATCCTCCTCTTCCGAAAGGGGCGGCTTCGCCGCTTTCCCCCGCACGACCGCCGTCGTTACGGGAGTCGCTACTCCAAGGCCGAACGGGACCGCTGGTTCAGTCAATTGTGGACGGACATCCGGGGCGCCCCCCAACGGCGTCCTGGCGGACGGAGCGGGGCCTTCCCGGTTGAGCTGGCGAACCGTCTCATCCGGATGTTCTCGGTCGAAGGGGATACGGTGCTCGACCCCTTCGTGGGCACCGGGACGACGCTCTGGGCGGCGGCCGCGCTCGGCCGGGACGCCGTAGGCGTGGAGTGGGACCCGGAGGTTCATCGGGTGTTGCTCGAGGAAGCGGTGCGCCGCGGATTCGCTCCGCCCCTCGAGGGGCGTCCTACCCGCCGGGCTCGGTGACGGTCGGCGTCGGGGGGGTCTCGGGACCCGCCCGCGGCGCTCGGTGGGCCATCTCCTCCTGGATCACGGTCCAGAGGTATCGGAGGGACGTGTCGCTCAACCGGTCCATGTGGAGCAGGAGGTAATGGAGGTAGAGCCGTTCGGGGCGGGCGAGAGGACCCGCCGGCCGGCTCCCTTCGGGGACCGCGTGGCGATTCAACGTCTCCGGATGATTTTCGTACTGGCTTCCGTGATAGGCCCGGCCGGCCGCCCCAACCATCGGCGGGTAGACGTTCGCCACAGGGTCATACTCGGAAGGAGGGGGAAGCGCGGTCCGCGATGCGGGCAAGGGTGAGCTGGTCCGACCCCGAAGATACGGGTGCGGAGGTCGGTCCGGATCCTGAAGCTCCTCGATCGGTCGACCCGCCACATCCTCAACGATCGAGCGGAGATTCCAGCTGGCGCGGCGGCGGGCGGGACCTTCGGCCGTCGCTGGTTCGGCCACGAGGGGGACCGGCGGCCGAGCCCTCATAAACCATCCTCTCGACCGGCAGGAGAAGTGGGTGACGCACGAACCCCCAGGCTGGCGCTCAGGAGCTCGTACTCGGGGGTGGACGCCACGATCGCCAGCGGAAGGTGGAGCTCGCCGATCCGCCAGAGGGACTCGGAGTACCCCGCGGTCCGGGGAAGCCGGGCCTTTGGAAGCCACTCGACCTCCGCGCTCGTGAGACCGAAGAAATCCCGGGTGGTGGAGGAAACCTCCGGGAGTCGAAGGAAGGCGGTCGCGTACAGGTTGCGGAGGGTGGAGCGCCCGCTCGGGAGCGCGAGGAAATCCTCCGGGCTCTGGCTCAGCAGCAGCAACCCGGCATCGTAGTGGCGAACGTGGCGAACCACTCGATCGAGGAACTCCGCCGTGGGCGGGTGGCGTACCAGGAGGTGGGCCTCGTCGACCACGACCAGCTTCGGCCCCGGCCGGTCGCGCATTCGTCCGTACGCCCAGTCGAGGACGTAGGCGAGATGAAAGGCTCGATGCTCATCGGGAACTCCTGAAAGGTCGACCGCCACCGGAGAGGATTCGGGATGGAAGGTGGTGGGTCCGTTCACGGATTGGAGGGAACCGGTTCGAAACACCTCGAGGAGGGTACGGAGCCGGCCCTCTCCCGATCCGGAATCCACCGTCTCCCGTACGAGGTCCTCGAGGGTCGGGACCTCGGGACCGCGCTCGTAGAGCCGCATGACCGCGGTGTCGAGCGTCGCCGACTCGCCGTCGGTCAAGCTCGGGAACAGCGCCCGAAGCATGGCGGCGACCCGTCCCGCTTTCTCCCGCCGATCTCCGCCGGCGGTCGCCGGGTCGAGCGGGTTCAAACGTCCATCCCGACCGCTTGCGATCCGGATCACGGTCCCCCCGAGGACGTGCACAAACTCCGAGAACTCGCCGAGAGGGTCCAACACCACGACGTCCAACCCGGGACGCATCCACCGGGTGCGCAGGACGAGGAGGCCCGCGGCGAACGACTTGCCCGACCCGGTCGTCCCGAAGATGCCCCAGGAGTGGCTGGCGTGCGACCATCGGTCCAGGAACACGGGACTCGCGTCCGCGAGGGCCAACCCCACCAGCACGCCCCCCGCCTCGACCACGGTCTCGTCACCGAAGGGGAACAGAGCGGCGACCGCGTCCGAGGGAAGGGTGTGCCAGTACCCCGACGGACGAGGGGCCCCCGCACCGGGGTCGGGCGCCCGGAGCGCCCCCACCACCCCGTACCGGGGCACCTTCGTGCGAAATCGGAGGGCCGAAAGCCGCTCGACGAGGCGCCCTCGGACGGCCTCGACCCGAAGTCGGGACGAGCCCACGGCCGCGAAGCAGATCCCCGTGCGCCAGAGCTCCTGGTGGCCCCGGGCCACGGCCTGTCCGAGCGCCCCCGAGGAGTCGCGTTCGACCTCGAGGCGCGCCGTCTCGCCGCCGGACCCCGGGCTCGAGAGTTCGGCCTCGGCGACCGACCGAGCCCCTTCGAGGATCTCCAGCGCTCGGGCCGGGGGGATTCGGTAGAGCTCGAGAGTCAACTCGAGAGGCTCGGTGGTCGGCAGGACCCGACCGAGGAATCCAAAGGGCAGTTCGGGCGGAAGCTCGCGGATCAGGAGCGGAGCACGATGACGGCGACCGGTGCGCAACAGCGTCGGCTCCTCCTGCTCCCCCCGGGCGGAAACGGGACTCATGATGAGCTCCGGGGCAGGTTCCGACCCACCGCCCACAGGGGGACGAGAGAAAGGGCCAGAACGAGGCCGCGAACGGTCGCGATGAGCGGGGGGCCGAAGAGGAACGCTCCCCCGCCGAGAGCGAGGCAACCGATGGCCATCCATTCCCGGGGGTCGAGGGACGGCTGGCCTCCCGTTCGAGCGCCGGTTCCCCGACGGGCCACCCACCCCGCGACGCTGAGGGCCCCGAGGGCACCGGTGAGCGACGCCAGATACGGGGCGACCAGCGAAAGCGCTCCACTGACCAGCGCGGTTCCGGTCGCCACTCCGACGACCTCGAATTCGAAGACCGGGGACCGGATACGGCTCCCGGTCATTCCTCTCCCGCTCCCGGAGACCAGCCGAGACGATGGGCCGCCTCCGCGAGAGATCGACCGCGCAAGCGACACGGTCGGAGGCCGAGCCCGCGCAGACGACCCGCGAGGGCGCGCGTCCGCGAATCGAGCCGGGCGGGGGCGTCGGAGTCGCTCCCGGATCCGAAGAGGGCGAGATCGATCCTCCGAACGAGGCGACGGCGACAGAGAACCTCCACCAGTTCCCGATACCCGGCGTGCGCCGGCTGTTCGCGGGGGGCGGCGGACGTTTCCCGCGGGAGCAGCGGCTCGGCTCCCAGGGGTGCGGTGCCGACGCGTAGCACGAGAACACCCTCGGACGCGCGAAGCACTTCCCCATACTCTCGAAAGAGCCGCTCGAGCTCGGCCGGTGGGCGGTAGGCGACCGGCGTGCCATTCAGGCGGAGGATCGTCGCATACCGACCCGACCCGAGACGCACGAAGGCCGACCCACCGGTCCGCCCTCGAGATTCCGACGTCACGGACGCGCTCCCGAGCCGCCGCCACGACCAGCCGATCCACCGACCCACCCGTTCGTCCAACGCTTCCCCCTCGGGACGCCAGACCGAAAGGACGAACCCCAGCGCGACCAGGGGGAGCCACGCGAACGGACTGACGAACGGTGCGAGCAGGGCGGCGACGGCGGCGTAGGTGACGAACTTGAGGGCGTCCCTCGCGCTGGCGAAGGGACCCAACCGCAGGCGGCGCTCGACGGGAGCCGGCATCGGGACGACGGGCGCGGCCACTTCCGGATCGGGCATCTCATCGGGACCCCCGGCCCCGGATGGGGGCCCATCCCGCGGACTCCTCTCCTCCCTGGGACGGAAGATGTCGCAGCAGATGCAGGGCGGCGTGCCCTAGGAGCTCCGCAGCGACGAGGGGAGCCGCCACGGGGGCCGCGGCGGAACCGGCAGCCTGCGCGGCGCCGGCGGCCGCCCGCCCGGCCGCTCCGTTGTTAGCCGCCGCTCGGGCGGTCGGGCCGGCGACCGAGGAGGCCGAGGACGAGGTCGCGCTGAAGCCGCGTTGGGCCCCGCCCGAGATCGTGCCACCGCTTCCCGGCATGCCGAACGCGACGAGATGTGTGCCCGCGAGCGAGAGCAGGTAGGGTGCGGCCAAGGCCACCCCCAGATACCCCACGAGCAGCACCGGAGAGGACGTGCCGACCGCCAGCTGGAGCGGGACGACGACGACGCAAGGAAGGAACGCGACCTCGAAGAACAGGAGCCACGCCCGCCGGGCCAGCGCGGCGACCGGACGGAGCGGCCAGGACAGCGTGAAGATCGGAAGCAGCACGATCAGGACGGCGAGGAGGGCGTCCCGGACCCCGATCGCGAGGATCAGCCCGAACACGAGGAAGAACTCGACGATCGAGAGGAGGAAGCTCAGAGCCCCGTTGTCCCAAGAGAAACTCACCTGGCCGAACCCAGCGAGGTCGACCCAGTGGGACCAGGCCCCGCCTTGCCAACCGGCAAGGACGGGGTAGACGCTGCCGGCGATCCCGAGCACGCCCCCCACGATCGGAAGCGTGAAGTTGGCCACGATCACGCTCGCCACCAGACGCGGCAGCAGCCCATCCAGGCGCTCGGCCCAGCGGGCCACGGCCGATCTCAGGAGGAAGAGGAACGCGACTCCGAGCGCGACGAGCGCGATCGCAGGATCGACGATCGTGACCAGGACGTAGGCCGAGAAATGGACCGAGAGGGAGAGGAAATCCCCGGACCCGGCCGACCCGCTGGTGAGCGAGGGGTAGAGCGAGCCGGCCTGCATCATGGGGACGAAGAGGTTGTCGTAGGTCGGGCCGATGATCGCGGATACGATTGCGGTCAGAGCCCCGAACAGGGCGAACAAGATCGCCCGGATCACGGTCGGCCAATCGATGCCGGAGACGAACATGGCCCTCTACGAGCCGGTGAGGACCCAGTGCGCGAGGCCCCAGATCAGTCCGGAGATCGCCGCGACGAACAGGAACGTGCCGACGAGCGCGTCCCGAGCGCGGTCCTTCGCCTGCACCTTTTTCGTCACATCGTTCGAGAACCAGCTGAGCGCCACCCGGGCCCAGACGAGGGCGAGGAGTCCGCTGCCCGCGAGACCGACCAGCTCCACGAGGCGGTTGATCGACGCGGTGAAGTTGCCCACGGAGGAGCTGTTGGTGGGCGCGGAACTCGCGGAGGGGACCGCCCCGGCCGAGGGAGGCGGCGTGGCTTGGGTGGCCGGTAGGAGGACTCCGGCACTCACGAGGAGGGCGAGGACCAGGAGCGGTCCCAGTGCGCCGGGGCAGCTCCGCCGTGTCACGGTCGGGGTGGCGTGGACCATGCCAGCACCTCCTCTCCCTCGGGAGAGACCTCGGACCGCACCCGACCCGCCGCGATCAGCTCGGTCAACGTCGACCGGACCGTAGGGAGGGGGACTCCCGCCTCCTCCGCGAGCAGTTCGACCGTGACGCGTTCGGCCCCGTCCGCTGGGGCGAGGATCCCCTCGAGGACTTTCACGGGGTCGACCGGCACGGAGGCGAGTCGGGCGGAAGCCCTCCGACGGCGTAGGTAGAGGACCGCGCCCCCTCCGAGCAGGGCCACCCCGAGTCCGGCGCCGAGGATCGGAGCGACGTCGCTCGACGGGGGAGGAGGGGCCGCCGGAGGCGGAGTAACGACCGAGCCCACGGCGACGACGCTGGTGTGGGAGAGGACACGAGCTCCCAAGGAATCGACCGCGACCAGGAAGACGGAAAGGGGGCCCGTCACGCCGAGCGGAATCTCCGCGAAATAGGGGCCGTCGGAGGGGTCTGTGCCGGTCCAGCTCCCACTGTCGGTCACGTTGACCCAGACCGAGAACGGGGGCACGCCGTCCTCCAGGTCGAGGGTCAGATTCAGGGCGGGACCGCTCGGCGGGTCGGTCGCGACCACGCTCAGCTGCCCCGAGAGCGGGGGCACCAGGGCGATGTCCACTTGCGAGCGGACGACGTTTCCCGCGGCATCGACCGCCGTCCACACCACGAGGCCGGCTCCCTCCGAGTCGAACGTCCCCGTCCAGTCGAAGGAGGCATCCGACGGTCCTTCGCCGGCCGGGGGATCTCCCGAGACGGGCGCGGGGGTGGGTTGGACGACCCAGGCAACGGGTCCCACCCCGCCCGTGAACGTAGAGGTGACACTGACCTGCGCCCCCAAGCCTTGGAGTGAAGAACGGGCAACGAGGGAATCGGAGAAAGTGGGGTCGACGACCAGTGTGGTCGTCGCTGCAGCGAACTCAATACCGTCGGCATCGGTGATGTCAAGGGAGAGCGACGCGAGCCCAGCGGCAACGGGAGTGGCCGTGAGGCAGATCGTTCCATCGCCCGGAACCCCCGGGCCTGTGGGGAGTGGAACGGCCTCGAAGGACCCGGCGAGGGTGAACGGGGGAACGCCTCCCGTGATCTGCACTCCGAAGTTCAGTGGCTGACCTTCCTCTCCCGCCGGTCGAAGCGGGCTCACGGTGGCCGTGAGGGCCGCCACGACCGGTTCGTCCAATTGCACCGAGCGAACGTCGTCGGGGTTTCCGCCGACCTCATCGATAATGGCCGGAAGGATGCCACTCTCGGGGGGGTCGCAAGTGATGTTGACCAACGAGGAAGCGGCCCCGAACACCATCGTCCCACACGCGACCAACCCCACGCGGTCGTCCGCCCCCGACGGGTTGGTCTCGCTCGTGAATCGGACCGGTAATCCCACCTCGTCGACCGGGTGGGAGCTCCGGATCCCGATCAGGGTGGAGTTGCTCGCTTGAACGAGTTCCGGCGCCGTGGCTACGCTCTCGAGACCCGAGGAGTCGGTGACCGTCAACTGCGGGGCGAAGGCGCCGGGGCCGTAGGCGTGGCTCGTTTCGAACGGACCCGACTGGGCGAGCGGTACGGAGGAAAGGGCGCCGTCCCCCCAACGGACTTCCGCCAGGTACGGGGGCACCCCGCCTTCCACCAGGGCGGAGAGGTTCGCGGTTCCGAAGCTGGGGAGGAGCAGCGGTGAGACGGACAGGCCGTCCAGCGTGAGGGGCGCGACCGTCGTCACGTTCGCGTACGCGGTGCGAAACTCGCCGACGGTCGAGTTGCCGCAGGTCAGGTTCGCGCCGGACCGGACGCCCACGAACGTCGTTTCCGTCGTGCTCGCCGCACCCGTGAAGTTCGTTGCCGACCCATTGAGAGGGAGCAGCACCCCCCCGACGGGTCCGGACCTCGCGAACCATTGGTACCAGGCGACATCGAGGGTGCAGGCCGGTGCGCTGACGCTCCAGATCGCTTCGAGCGGAGTCGAGTTTCCGTCAGCGACCCAACCGACCGTCGGCGAGATCGTGAGGTTCGCGACCGCCCGCACTGCTCCTTCGCTCAGAGCGGCGGGACCGACCGCAGGGCCGGAGGCGGCCCCGAGGCCAATGGGAACCAGCAAGAGCGCGAGGACGAGTGACGCGAGGAGGGGAGGACTCTCGAGACCGCTCGTCGTGCTCCATCGGAACCCCGCCACGGGACCACCGTGACCTCGAACCGCCTCCCGGTATTTCTTCCGGGTCGCCCCGGCGAACGGTGAACGCTGCCCGGCGCAGGTCCGAGGTTAGCGCGAGCGCGTGACGAGGGCGACGTGGTCGCGGGCGAACGGCCCGAGGCCGACCTCCGCGTTCACCTCGAGGCCGGCCCGGGCGAGCTCCGCCCGGGTCTCGCGCACGACCGAGGCCACCGGTCGGCGCTGGGTCACGGAACGCACTTTGAGCATGAGGATCCCCCGACCGCCCGGCGCGAGGGTCGCCCGCGCGTTCTCCACGAAGATGGCGGCCTGGTTCCGCTGGGCGACGTCCTGGTAGAGGAGGTCCACCTCCCCGACGTCGGCCCGGTACCGCTCGGGGAGCTGGGCGTCCGCGAGGATCGGGAGGAGGTTGGTCCGCCGTTGTGCGAGGGCCAGCAGCGGCGCGAACGAGGTGGGACTCTTTTCGATCACGAAGATGGGCGCCGGGTCGAGCAGGTCGGAAAGGTGGCTTGCCGTGGTTCCGTGGGCGCCCCCGAGGTAGAGCGCCTTGCGAGCCCCCACCCAGAGGTCGGGGGGACCTCCCTTCACGAGGAGCGCGGCGAGTTTCGAGCGGAACGGGTCCCACTGCCGGTACTCGACCCCCTCGAACGTTCGGAGGGTCTCCCCGTAGACCCGATCTCCCGGCGGACCCCGGTTGGGCGTGTAGAGCTCCCGTCCTTCGCGCAGTACCCGGTCCCAAGCCGTGGGTTCCATGCGTCGCCCTACCGGACCGCCGCGACCAGCTCGACTTCGACCGCGGCGTTGAGGGGGAGGGCGGCGACCCCGACCGCGGCTCGAGCCGGACGTCCGGCCTCGCCGAACACCTCCACGAGGAGGTCGCTCGAGCCATTCGCCACCTCATGCTGGCGAACGAAGCCGCCCGAAGAGGCCACGTACACCCCGACCCGGACGATGCGCGTGACCCGCTCCAGGGAGCCGAGCGAGGCGGCGAGCGCGCTGAGCGCCTGGAGGGTCGCCTGACGGGCGAGCTCGCGGGCCTGCTCGGCCGACACGTCCCGGTCGACCAGCCCCGGTCGCACGACCCCGCTCTCGTCAGTCACGATCTGGCCGGAGACGAACGCAAACCCGCCGTGGACGGCGACCGGGACGTACGTTCCCTTCGGGGTCGGGGGCGGCGGGAGCACGAGACCCAACGCCCGCAGGCGCTCGGTCGGGGGGGACGGCATCGTCCTCGCTAGCCCGTACGGCAGAAAACGGGAGCGCCGCTCGTCGGTCGTCAGGGCTAAGTGCGGGACGAGGGCTTTCGGGAGGCGATGTCGTTCTTCCGGCGCCTTCGGCGCGACAAGGAGGAGCCCCCCTCCGAGCAGTCCCCCCCACCCGCCGAAGAGGACGAGGGGACGATCTGGACCGACGCGAACAAGCCCACGATAGAAACGACCGAGGAGTCCGAGACGAGGGAGGCCAAGCCCGCCACTCCGCCTCCGGCCGCCGCACCCGTGCCCTCGGCCCCGACTCCCCCGGCGCCGGCCCCCACCGTGCCGGCCGCGGGACCCACCCCTCCCCCTCCTCCTCTCCCCCGACCCGCCGCGGCCCCGACCACCCCGACGGCCCCCTCCCACGCCGCGCCCTTCTCGCTCTGTTTCGTGTGCGGGACGCCCCTCGAAGGGAAGCTCTGCCCCACCTGTCGGATGACGTGGGTCGAATAGCTCGCCGGCGTCTCCGGTTACCGCAGGCTTTTGAACCCGGTCCGATAGGACACCCCAACGCATGGCACCTGAATCCGCCGGATCCGAGGCACTGAATCGGCTCGAACGGGCCATCGTCGATCACCTGTTCGTGCTTCAGCCCGGCTACGCCGTGGGCCTCGGCCTCCACGATTACGACGGACGGGTACCGGACCTCTCGCCCGCTGCCACCGACCAGTGGGCGTCGATCGCGGACGGCCTGCTCGCCCAGCTCGTCGCTGTTCGGGACGGAGACCTATCGGCGGACCGTCGGATCGACCGGTTCCTGCTCCGCCTGACCCTCGAGGGGCCGCTGTTTTCGCTCCGGGAATCGCTCGACCTCGACCGAAACCCGATGAGTTACGTCGGCGCTGTTTCTCTCAGCTCGTACCTGATCCGGGACTACGCCCCGGCCGCCCACCGGGTCACGGCGATCGTCCGGACCCTGGAGGGATTCCCGCAGCTCCTCGCCGAGGGCCGCCGCCGCCTCGCCCGGCCCCTACCGAAGCCGTTCGTTGAGCTCGCGCTCTCGATGGGCGCCGGGATGCCCGCCCACTTTGCGGAGGCGGAAGCGTTCGCCGCCGGTGCGGGACTCGCTGAGCAAGTGCGAGCCCCCCGGGCCACCGCCGAGGCCGCCCTCGCCCAGTTCCTCACCTGGCTGAAAGAGGAGGAGCTCCCCCGCGCCGTACCCGAGTTCGCTCTCGGGCCGGCCCGGTTCCAGCGGCTCCTCTTCGTGCGGGAGGGGGTCGAGGCCCCGTTCGCGGAGATGCGAACCGCCGGCACCACTGACCTCCGCCGAAACCAAGCACGGATCGCCGAGATCGCGGCGAACGAAGGAGTCCCGGTGCCGGAGCTGTTCCGCCGCATGGGCGAGGACCATCCCTCGGCCGCCGAGGTCGTCCCCACCGCGACCCGGTTCGTTTCCGAGACGGAGGAGTTCGTCCGCAGCCACGACCTCGTGACGATCCCCGCCCCGGTCGCGGTGCGGGTCGAGGAGACCCCGGTCTGGGGTCGCGCCCTCTCCACGGCGAGCATGAACTCGCCCGGCCCGTTCGACACCGGCCCCGAGGGGGTTTACTACGTCACGCCGGTCGATGCGAAGTGGCCCGTGGCCCAGCAGGAGGAGTGGCTCCGCTCGCTGAACCGCACGATGCTCCGGAACATCACGGTTCACGAAGTCTTCCCCGGGCACTACCTCCAGTTCCTCCACTTCCGTGCCGGCGGAGGAAGCCTCGTGCGGAAGGTCTACCTCTCCTCGTCGTTCGTGGAGGGGTGGGCCCACTACACCGAACAGCTCGCGATCGAGGCCGGTCTCGGGGCCCCGGCCCACGCGTCGGAGGTCGCCCAGATCCACGACGCCCTCCTCCGAAACGTCCGGTTGCTGTCGTCGATTGGCCTCCACACCGAGGGGTGGACCGTGGAGCGGGCCACTCAGCTCTTCGAGCGGGAGGCGTTCATGGAGCACCTTCCCGCGCACCGCGAGGCCCTGCGCGGCACGTTCGACCCGGAGTACTACTGCTACACCCTCGGAAAGCTCGCCATCTTGAGGGCGCGGTCCAAGTTGCTCGACGCGCACTTCCATGGGAACCTGAAGAGATTCCACGACGTCCTCCTGAGCGCCGGTTGTCCGCCGGTCGGACTCTTCGAGTCGGTGCTGATGCGCACCCCCCCCTAGGTGCCCCCGCCGCTCCGTCGAACGCTTCTTGGCCTCGGCCGGCTCTGCTCCCTCGACCCATGCCGAAGGCGACCCCGACCCCGTGGAGCGTCCAACTGACGTCGACCGTTCCGCTCGCCCGGGGAGTCGCGTTCACGACGGTCGTCGACGAACTCCGCGAAGCCCTGGAGCGACTGGGCCTCGAGTTCGAGCCGGGACCGAAGGGGAGCGTGCGGGAAGGCGGCCTCGTGATCGGTCAGGTCGAAGCGTGGCTCCCCAAGGAACGCATCCGCCTCGTCTGGCACCCGGCGCCGTGGGACCCGACGGTGGTGACCCGAGTCGAGCTCCACTTCGCCGACGCGGCCACCGGAACCCGCATCACGCTCGAACATCAGGGCGGAGAAGGGCTGTTCGGAAGGCCCGACGAGGTCACGGGCTGGTTCTCGAGCGGGGTCCTCGCCCCGTTCCTCGCCGGCGTGGCCCCCCTCCGACTCGGGGACTGGGTCACGGACCGGGCCGCCCGTCGCCCCTCCGGCCGGCACGCGCGGACCACGTACGGCGACCCGATGTACCACCGACCGAACTTTCTCCTGATCCTCGAGACCCTCGACCTCTCGCCGAGGGACCGGCTCCTCGAGGTGGGCTGCGGCGGCGGCGCCTTCCTTGAAGAAGCGTTGAAGAGCGGGTGCCGGGCGACGGCGGTCGACCACAGCCCCGAGATGGTCCGCCTGGCCCGCCACAACAACCAGACGGCGGTCGAGGAAGGGCGGGCGGAGATCCTCGAGGGGGACGCCGCCCAACTCCCGGTACCCTCCGACTCGTTCACCTGTGCTGTCTCCACGGGCGTGTTCGGCTTCCTACCGGAGCCCGAAGGGATGTTCCGTGAGGTCGCCCGCGCGCTCATGGTCGGCGGGCGAATGGTCGTGTTCGGAGGTACCCGCGAACTCATCGGGACCCCGGCCTGTCCGGAGCCGATCGCGTCGCGCCTGCGCTTCTACGAGGACGCGGAGATGGAAAAAATGGCGCGCGTCGCCGGGTTCCGGGACGCGGAGGTGCGGCATCCCGACCTCGTCCGGTACGCGCAGGCCGCCCACCTCCCGAAACCCGTGGTCGAGTTCTTCCGCGGAACCCCCGGGGGATTCCTTCTCGTGGCCCAGAAAGCGGGCTCCTAGCGACGGGGCCGGTCGACGCCCCGCCTACCCCTTCGGGATCCAGGCCCCGCGTTCGAGTGCCTGGAGGATGAACTCGGCGGACTGGGCCGGGGACAGGCGTACGGCATCGACCAGGATGTCCGGGTGCTCGGGAGGCTCGTACGGGTCGTCCACGCCGGTCATCTCCTTGATCTCGCCCGCGCGGGCCTTCTTGTACAGGCCCTTCACGTCGCGGCCCTCACAAACGTCGAGGGGCGTGCTGACGTAGACCTCGACGAACCGTCCGATCGCCTGGCGCGCCGCGGCGCGGGACGACCGGTAGGGGGAGATCAGCGCGACGATCGGGATCGACCCGTTCCGCGCGAGGAGCTTGGCGCAGAAGGCGACCCGGGCGGCATGGGTCTCCCGGGATTTCCGGTCGAACCCCAGGTCCGCGGAGAGGCCCCGTCGGACCTCGTCCCCGTCCAGGAGGTCCGCATACCAGCCGCGCGCGAGGAGCCGAGGGAGGAGCTCCTTCGCGATCGTCGTCTTGCCGGCGCTCGGGAGTCCGGTGAGCCAGATGCAGAAGCCGGGGGGTCCTCGCTCCATCGGTCCTTCCTGCCCTTCAGGTCAACATAACGTTTGGTCGCCGTAGGATGGCCGCGACCTCCGGTCGAAGGATCTCGGGCGGGAGCTCGGTCCCGTTCGCGAGGGCGTCCCGGACGCGGCTCTGGCTCGTCTCGGCGCGGTCGGAGACCGGGTGGGAGCACGTCTTTCCGCTCGCCATCCAGCCGCACCGGCGGCAGAAGAAGGATTCGTCGTACCGAACCGGCTGGACGCCGATGTCGAACGCGTCAAAGATCCGGTGACACGCGTAGGGGTCGTAGTACTTCCCCACCCCGGCCTGGTCGCGCCCGACGATGTAGACCGCGCATCCGTAGTTGCGGCGGACGATCGCGAGGAACAGGGCCGCCTTGGGCCCCCCGTACCGCATCGTGATCGTGAGGGGCGTCATCATGACCCGGTCGGCCGGGTAATAGTTCCGGACGAGCGTGTCGTACGCCTCGAGGATCACCTCGGGACGGTAGTCCCCCTTCTTCAGGCGCCCCACCACGGGGTGGATCAGCATCCCGTCGACGTCCTCGCGTTCGAGCGTGAGCCGTTGGATGTACTCATGCGCCGTGTGGGGCGGGTTCCGGCACTGGTAGGCGGCCACCCGCTTCCAGCCCCGACGGACGAATTCGGCCCGGGTCTCGGCGGGGGTCGGCTCGGCCCGGTCCCAGGGGGGAAGGAGCCGATGGATGAGGTCGATCCGACCCGCCCAGGCCGTCGTCCCGCCCGAAAGCAGGTCGGCCACGTTGGGGTGCTTCGGGTCCTCGGTGCCGTACGTCGCGAGGGCGATCGCGTTCCGGTCGATCGGGAAGGCCTCCTCGAGGTGGAGGATCGCGATCAGTCGGCCGGACGGGTCGAGCAGGCCGACCTCGTCCCCCGGGCGCGCCGCGCCCGCCGGCGTTCCGGCCACCTCGGCGGGGACGGGGAAGTGGATCGGAATCGACCAGGGAAGTCCGTTCGGAAGGCGACCGGTCCGGGTCACCGAGCCGAGCGTCGCCGAGTCCATGAACCCCTCGAGGGGGCTGTAGGCCCCGATCCCGATCTTCTCCGCATCGTAGAGCTGGTCGATGGGCGGAGTCACGGTCAGGAGGTCACCGAGCTCCGCGTCGCGACGGGCCCGCTCGGTCTCGGACGCTTCCCGAGCGATGAGACGCCCTCCATACGGTTCGATCATGAGTGCTCCTCGAAATTCTACCTGGCCCGCGAGCGGAGTCGGCGGGGGACTTAAGGCCGTGCCGGCTCGGTCGCGACCGGGACGCCTTCAGGGACGCTTCGGCGGATGCCGACCACGTGAATGCCACACTCGGCCTTTCCGGTGCCGCGCCACCGGCCGGCCCGCTCCCCCTCACCGGCCCCCACCGGGGAGGTGCACGGAGCGCAGCCGACGCTCCCGTACCCCTTCGCCCAGAGCGGGTGGCGGGGGATCGCGTGCGCGTCCAGGTACGCATCGACCTCGGGGAGGGACCAGGCGACGAGGGGGTTGATCTTGTAGAGGCCGCCCCCGGCGGTCAACTCCTGCCACTCGACCACGGGGGTTTGGGCTCGGCCCGCGTGCTGGCTGCGACGGACGCCGGTCACCCAGGCATGGTGGCCCGCCAACGCGCGCTGGAGCGGCTCGACCTTGCGCATCGCGCAGCATCGATCCGGGTCGCGCGCGAAGAGCTCGAAGCCGTAGGCCGCGTCCTGTTCCTGGACGCTTTGCTCCGGGCGGATGTCGACGATGTTGGCGCCCCATTCCCGACGCAGCTGGTCCCGGAACGCGAGGGTCTCGGGGAAGTGGTACCCCGTCTCGAGGAAAAGGACCGGGATGTCCGGTCGCTGCTTCCGGGCGATATCCAGGATGACGAGTCCGTCCTTCCCGAAGCTGGAGCCGATGACGAGACCTTCCCCGAACTGCCCGAGGGCCCAACGGATCACGCTGGCCGTCTCCTGGCCCTCGAGCTCACGCGACCACAGCGCCGCCTGCTCGACTTCGGAGATCGGGGTCATGAGGTTAGGGAACCACCCAGCATGAGCCGGGGTATTTGGCCTCGAAGATGGACGCGATAATCCGCGAGCGATGCAGATTTTGCACTCCGCAGAGGAGCGTCGTGGTTCCTCCCCCGGGAGGAGGCGGCCCATCCCGGGGGCGCCGGGACAGGAGGGATGTGGGGGAATGGGTTGGTCGATGGAGCGGGTTCCGCCCCCTCTCCCGAGCGTCCACTCGCGCTAGGGGTGCCTACCAGCCGCCGTGGCCCCCGCAGTGCCCGATGTGGTGGTGACCACCGCAATGGGTGGACTGCCCCACGCAGTCGATGAACGCGAGGTCCGACAGTCGCTGAGTTTGGGACTCGAACATCGACGTGGCTCCGCTCGAGGTGAACGTTCCGATGCCGGCGTTCAGGCCCCCGGCGATGAACCCCTGTCCGGTGAAGCTCTGGATGTCACTCTCGGGGAAGGCCTCGACAGCCCCCGACGAGTAGTTCGTGACAAAGAGAACGTCGTGGTTGGGGCCGAAGCTGCAGACGCCCTTGCTGCCGCAGCCACTGCCGTACCCGTCCTGACCCCAGCCGTTGCCGTAGCCGCCCGCCTGGAAAGAGACCGCGTTGGGAGTGGTCCAGTTCGCGACGACCGAGGCGTTGCCCGAGGAGTTCAGCGCTAGGATCTCATTCAAGTGCTTGGCCGCGACAAAGATGTCACCGCTGTAGCTGCCGAAGCCCCACGGTGCCACCGCCGGTCCTGCGATGTAGGTGCTTAGTTGCGCGAACTGAGTGACGTTGCCGGTCTGGTTGACGAGCCAGATGAATCCCCCGCTGCTGCCGGTCACGATCAGGTCGTTGTTGAACCAGCCGACCGGGTCGTAGGCGAGGCCCATGTTCTCGGAAGTCTTGGCCGGAACCCCCGCGAAGGTCGCGACCGTCGACACGTTGGTGCCGCCGTCCGTGATCTCATAGAGGACCCCGTCGAGCGCGTCGTAGAGGGTTTCGCTGTTGGAGCAGCCACAGTTGCCGTGTCCTCCGTGCCCTCCCCCGTGGCCCCAGTTCCCATCGCGGGGACTCTCGGAGACGTTGCCGGGGTTGTAGGGCTCGGGGATCGTGTAGGGTGCGAGGGCGAGCGCGCCCTCTTCACATATGGGCATCGCGACCGGGACCGTCGCGTAGAGGGTGACGCTCCCTGACGTGGAAATGGCCCAGATGTCGCTGCAGTTGGTGACGCCCTGGGCGAACACGGTGGTGGAGTTCGCCGTGACCGTCGCCACGAGCGGGATGGTCGCGAGGACCGTATGGGCCGTACTGGGCGGGGTCTGCCAAGCCCCCGCCGAGCCCGCCCCGAGGATCAGGATGGAGAGGACCGCGATCGCGCCGAGAGGCGCCAATACGCGGACCCCGAGTCGGGTCATTCTCAATCGGCTCATTCCGCGATGTCCGTTCTTCTCGTTCATTGGAGTGGTTCCTTGTGACCGCGCGTCCCCGCCCGGGGCGGAAGGAGGGGGACGGAGGGTCCTTTCACCCACGTCGGAGTGACGTGCGAGCGACGGACCTGGGCTTCCCACTCTAGCCGTTCCTACCCGGACCGGGACGACTCGGGTGCGAGTCGCACGCGGTTGTCGTATAACAATCCTCCGTTCCCGTCCGTTATTGCGCAGAATCGGCTCGTGCTCGAAATTCACCTTTGCAGCCCCCGGCGGAGAACGCTGCCGACGAGTTCGATCTCACCACCCGCGGGGGGCAGGAAGGGTCGGGAACGCGATGGTCGGGGCAAGGCTCCGCTCGAAGAACGAGACTCGAGGGAGCTTGAACTTTCGGACCACTAACCCCCCGCCCTCTCCGTTCCCTCCGATGTCCCTTAGGTCCGAATGCCGGCCCGATCGAGTCGTCAGAGCTCGTACTGGCTACGGTCCTCCGCCACGGTCGAGTCGGGAAATCCGGCCCGAACCTCGCGCAGGATCTCGGCGTCGGTGGTCTCGTCGCCCCCGATGTGTGTCAGGAACAACCGGCGCGCCCCCATCGAGGTCGCCGCGCGGGCGGCCTGGGACGCCGTGGAGTGGCCGTAGTCGTGGGCGAGCTGGGCGTTCCGGTCGGAGTACGTCGACTCGTGGATGACGAAGTCCGCCCGTACTCCGTCGCGCGCCGACGGCTGGCGGGTATCGCCCGAGTAGAACAGCGAAGCGTCGTCCCGGGAGATCCGGTAGCCCAGGTTGTACACTGTGTGGTCGAGAGGAACGGCCTCGGCGCGCCAGGGACCGATCATCGCCTCCGGCTGGAGTCCCCCGATGAGTCGAAGGTCGTAGAGCTCGGCGGGGTCCTTCACCATCGCCCCGACGTCGGTCATCGCCCGGAGGATCGCGGCGAGTCCCGGCGGGGAGACGATGGTGAGCGGGCGCTTTCGCCCGGTGAGGACCGTGTGCAGGAGGAAGTCGAAGAGCCCGGCGATGTGGTCCGTGTGGAGGTGGGAGATCAGGATCCCGTCGACCCGGTCGAACAGCCCCGCGTCGTGGAGGCGGCCGGTGGTCCCGGCTCCGCAGTCGAGGAGGACCCCCTCGACGAGCGCACTGGACATGTGACGGCGCCCACCCCGGAAGTTTCCGGCCCCGGTGCCGAGGAAGGTGAGTTTCACGGGTCGATCCCCTGCGGCCGTCCGACCGTTCCAAACCCGAGGGGGTATTTCATCCCCCGTCCGGGCCGGCATCTCGGCGGCCCCATTCGAAGCCGGGTTTCCGGTCGGTCCCGCTCCCCGGTCGGCCCGGGCCCCTCCCGTCCCGCGTCGCTTAATGCGGAGGTTGGCTCGCCCTGGCCGATGGACGGGTCTCCCCTCGGCGCCGGAACGTCGCCGGCCTCGGAACCGGTGATTGTCCTCGAGAACCTCCGGCACTCGTACGACGGTCGTCGGATGGCGTTGGACGGCGTCAGTTTCTCGGTGCGACGGGGCGAGGTGTTCGGCCTGCTCGGCCGCAACGGGGCGGGCAAATCCACCCTCATCAAGGCGATGACCACGCTGATCCAGCCGACCTCGGGGACGTTACGCGTCCTCGGCCGCGATCCGGCCCGGGACGGCCAGGGGATCCGCCGCCGGATCGGGGTCGTCCAACAGGCGGAGTCGTTCGACTTCACGACCGTGCAGGGGAACCTCGATGTCTACGGCATCCTGTGGGGGATCCCGAAGGCGGAGCGGGTCCGTCGTCGCGAGCAGCTCCTTACCCGGTTCGACCTCGCGGAAGTACGCAAGAAGCGGGCCTTCGACCTCTCCGGGGGTCAGAAGCGCCGGGTCCAGGTCGCGCGGGAGTTCATGCACGACTGCGAGATCCTCTTCCTGGACGAACCGACCGTCGGGCTCGACGTGATCATGCGTCGAACCCTCCTCGACTCGATCCGCGAGGAGGTGCGACGTGGCCTCACGGTGGTCTTCACGACCCACAATCTCGAGGAGGCCGACTACCTGTGCGACCGGGTGGCCGTCATCGAAGAGGGCCGGATCCTCGTGCTGGATGAGCTCGAGAACCTGAAACGGCTCTACGGGGGCCGAAAGACGATCGACCTGACCGTAGGCGACCACGACGGAACACGGTTCTACACAGCCCTGACCCAGCGGCTCGGCGCGGGAGCGACCGTCACCCCGAGCGGAAGCTCCGCGACGATCCTCACCGACGATCCGAAGGCGACCCTCGCGGAGATCCTCGCGCTCTCGCAGGAGATGGGGGTGCACTTCGAGTGGCTCAACGTGCGGAAGAACACCCTCGAGGACGTCTTCCTCCGTTCAGTGGGACGGGAAGGTGAGGCGATTGGCCGTACCTAACCTGCTTCGCCTCATCTACCGGAACATCGTCGTCAACACGGACCCCGGGAGCCTGATCATCCTCGTGGGCCTGCCCGGGATGTACCTCGTGTTCTTCGGATACGGGTTCCAATCGGTTGCGTCGGCCGGCGGCGCCGGCACGAGCTACCTCTCCTTCCTCACGCCGGGGATCATGTCGTTCCAGGTCGTGATGGCGGGTACGGTCGGGGGCAGCATCCTCTGGGCCGACCGGCGGTGGGGGATGCTTTCGCAGCTCCTGGTCGGACCGTTCACCCGGCTGCAGTACCTGCTCGGGATCATGCTCACCTCGATGCTTTTCGGGCTCGTCGGGTCGTTCGTGATGCTCGGGGTCGCCTTCGCGCTGATCGGCTCGATCCCGACCCAACCGCTCGCGCTGGGCGTGATCTTCGCCTCGATCACCGTCGGGTCGATCTTCTTCGGGGCGCTGATGCTCCTGATCGGCGCGCTCGTGAAGTCCAACACGGCGTACAACAGCATCCAGATCCTGATTATCTTCGTCCTCAATTTCGCGAGCACGGTGTTCTACCCGCTCAGCAACGGTCTCCCCCTCCCGCTGCGCCTCCTCTTCGAGGTGAACCCTCTCACGTACGTCGCGGACGCGGTGCGGGGGGCGTACTCGGGGACCCTGACTCCCACCGACGGCTACCAGATGCTCGTGCTCAGCGTGGAGGCCGCCGTGGTCCTGTTCCTCGCGGTCCGGGCGTACCTCCGCTCCGACGTCTCCTACGAGTAAGTCTCGCCCTCGGGCGGGTCCCCGGGGGGCGCGGCCGGCGCCGCGCATGTAAGTAAGTACTCCCTCCCCCCTTCGCCCCTTCAGCGGCAATGGCGAGCGGAACCGGATCCTCTCCTCCGTTCAACGGCCGCGGAGAGGCCGTCGAGACCCTGCGCCGCCGCCTCGACGAGGTCCGACGAGGCACCGGTCGGGTCACGCTCCTCGCGGGGGACACCGGGGTCGGAAAGTCGACCTTGGTCGCCGGGCTGGTCACCGAGATCCGGGGGCGGGGGATCCGCACTTTGATCGGTCGAGCGCCGCCGCTCGATGACCCTCCCCCCTTCTCGCTCCTCTCCTCCGCGATCGAGAGTGCGAAGGAGGACCCCACGCTCCGATTGGACGAAGACCCGCTCATCGGCGGCGGACCGATGCTCATCGGCTTCGCGCCCGGGCTGGGCGAAGCGGACTTCTCCGCTCCCGTCGGGATCGAGGGACGTCTCCTCGATGCCCTTGGGGGGACCGAGTCCCGCGGGGCCAGGTCCCTCGACGAACTGCTCACCCGGATCGCCGACCGATTTCTGGAGTTCACCCGCCACGGTCCCACGGTCCTCGTGCTCGAGGACCTCCAGCGGGCGGACAAGCCTTCCCTCACCGCCGTGCAGTTCTTCGCGAAGGAGCTGGAGGATCGGCCGCTCTGGATCCTCGCGACCTCACGCCCTACGGCCTCGCTCTCCGAGGCCGGGCGGATGCGATTGGAAGCGTTCGAGGGTGCGACCCACGCGGAACAGGTGACCCTTCCCCCCCTGACCTCCGGGGAGGCGGCGGCCTATCTGCGGGAGCTCGACCCATTTCGACAGTTCACCTCGGAGGAGGTGACGCGGCTGTACTCGGAAACCGGGGGGAATCCGTACCTTCTGCAGCAGTTCGAGCACGCCAACAGCCCCGTGGGGGCTCCCCGGGACCCCGACGGACCGGCCAACTCCCCGGTCGATGGGGAGGGGAAAGCCATCCTCGATTTCGCCGCGGTCATCGGACCGCTTTTCCCGTTCGACCTCCTGCTGCGGGCGAGCGAGCAGAACGAAGAACACCTCGCCGAGATCGTGGACCATCTCGTGGCCCGCGGTCTCCTGTTCGAACGTTCAGGAGAATTCCTCGAGTTCCCCGAAGACCGGGTGCGGGAGGAGACGTACAACCTGCTGCCTGAGCGCCGCCGCCGCCTCCTCCACCGTCGCGTCGGCGAGGCCCTGGAATCGGTCGGAGCCGTCGACGTCTCCCGCGTCTACGCCCTCTCCCGTCACTTCTACGTCGCGCACGTCGCTTCGAAATCCATCAAGTACAATCGCGCGGCCGCCGAACTCGCCGAGCGTGCGCTGGCCCCCGAGACCGCTTGGGACCACTACACGCGCGCCCTCGAAAGCCAGCGCGAGCTGAGCCCCGAGGATCCGGACGCCGAGTCAGCGCTGGTCCTCGACCTCGCCCGGGTCACGGAGGAACTCGGCCTGCTCCAGGACGCGGAGGCCATCATCCGCGACTTCCTCGACCGGGGGGAGGGGGATGCCGGTCTCTCGCCGGGCCACCGGGCGACGCTCGAGCTCTTCCTCGCCCGGGTCCGGGCCGACCAGGGGGACAACCCGGCTGCGGCGCGGCTGGCGGAGAAAGTCCTCGGCTCGCCGGGCCTCGAAGACCAGCGGTTGGTCCAGATCGGAGCCCACCGTCAGCTGGGCATGACGCTCTACTACGTCGGTCGCTACGCGGAGGCTCTCGTCCACCACCAGGAAGAGCTCCGGCTCGCCGAGGAAACCCATAACGCGTTGATGGTGGCACGCGCCCAAGTGTGGCTCTCGGCCAACTTGGCCATGTTGGGACAGACGCAGCAAGCGATCGCCGTGGGGCGCGACGCGACCGCGGCCCGGGACCGATTGGGGTCGGTCCGGGAATCGGCGCAGGCGCATCTCTACCTCGGGGACCTCCTCGCCGACGCCCGGTCCACCCCGGCCCAGCGCGACGAGGCGATCCGGGAGTATGCGGAGGCGATCCGGTTCGGCGAGCAGGCGAAGGACCCCCGTCGGATCGGCTACGCGCTCTACAAGACCTCGGAGCTCCTACGCGAGCACGGACAGGACGCGGGGGCGGACGAGAAGGCGCAGCGGGCGATCGAGATTTTCGCCCGGATCGGGGACCCGGTCGGCCTGAGCATGTCCCAGAAGGTCCGCGGACAGGTTGCGATGGACCAGGGCGACTTCGAACTCGCCGACACCCGTCTCACGGAAGCCTTCCTCGGGCTCGAGGGACTGAAGCACGAGCTCGAAGCGATGGAGGTGGTGCTTCGGCGCGCCGAGCTCGCCGCCCGGCGGGGGGACGCGACGACCGCGCGTCAGTACATCGAGGAGCTCGAGACCAAGAACCTGCTCACGGTCCGCCCGGATCTCGCGGGGGAGTTCGAGCAGCTCAAACACGACCTGGACGAGCCCCGCCCCAACTCCGCCTAGTGCGGTGAGGGGGGGGTCGGCCAACGAAATGTGTCGGAGGGGGACACTACTGAATTCTTCATATCCCCGACTGGCGAGATTTCGCTAAGCACGTCTTCTTTGTGTCTGAGTCCCCTCGGCGATGCACATAGCAATCCATATGATCACCCTAGGTTATCCCATAATCGATGATCACCACCATCCAAGTTAGACCGGCCACCCGCGAGCGACTCGCCGCGTTGAAAAGTTCGCCACGCGAGACGTACGATGAGCTCCTCAACAAGTTACTGGCCCTGGTTCCCCAGGGAGACGACGAAGGGTCGTACAGCGATGCGTTTCGGATGGGGCTTCTGAACGCTCGGCTTGACATCCGGTCGGGCCGCGTGGTTGAGCACGAACAGATCAAGAAGCGGTTGGGCCTCTGACGCCTTGGTCGATCAAGTGGTCCGAGACCGCTGTCCGAGACCTGCACAGCCTCGATCGGACGGTAGCCCGCCGGGTTGCAACCAAGCTTGAGGCGGCCTCCTCGAACCCGACCCACTACTTCACGAGATTAGCAAGCTCGGACGAGTACAAGCTCCGAATCGGTGACTACCGCCTCCTCGCGGTACTCTCCCACTCGGATCAGACCATTCTGGTGGAACGAGTGGACCATCGGTCGCGAGTTTACGAGCGGTGACGCAGACTTCTTCCCCCCGGCTCCTTCAGAGAAACGGGTGCACCAGCGGACTCTGGCCCACTCAGATTTTCGGCGAGAAATCGATGAAAAATGTCGGAGGGGGACACTACGGAATTCGTAACTGTTCAGGCAGTTGAGGCGCCCCTCGAAGACTGACCGCTCAAGATTCGGGTCAGCGCTCCCATCACGACCCGCAGGAACTCCTGCCCCTTGCGCTTCGCCGTTTCGTGTACGGTCTTCAG
>JBKQNC010000007.1:0-84857 GCA_052326445.1 Thermoplasmata archaeon | reverse complement strand
GCAACGTCGCCATTCGACGGGGCGCTTCAATCTCCGTGAGATACCGGGCGACCTCGGGGGGGACCAACGGCCGCCAGCCCCGATCCGACGCGAGGCACTGCCGGATATGCTCCCCCTCGAACTTCGTCCGGGAGTAGAGCAGAGGACTCTCGACGGCGTATCCCGCGCGTTCGAAGAGCAGGCGGGTGAGCGGATTGTTAGTGTACACCCGGTCGAACGGCGGGAGGAGGGACTCAAGGTACCGCACCCACTGGGCGTGCCGTCGAATGTCGGCGACGGGGACCAGGTGGATCCGAGGTCCCTCCCAACGGCCGAGAACCTCCGGGCGGCGCCGTGGTTGGGGCTGGATGGAGCCCAACCCACCCAAGTGGGCGTTCCGACGGAGGAGCATCATCTCGAACCGCTCGCTCGCCGTGAACGGGTTCTTCCACGTGTACGATTCCTCCGCACTGCCGATCGCGAGCAGGAGGGCGGCCCCGGGTCGGCCCCGCCGGATCGTCTCGACGACCTGGAGATGTCCGCGGTGGAACGGCTGGAACCGGCCGACCAGCAGGCCCCGCACGGCCCGACTCACTCGGGCGAGAGGTCTTCGACGTCTTCGAGGAAATCCTCGATGTGGGGGCAACGGGCCGTCAGGTAGTGGCGGCAGTGGCGGCAGTGCTTGTCGTTGTACGATTCGCCCAGACGCGTGTTGAATTCGAAGCACGGCCGGTTCGTGAACTTCTCCTCGTCGTCCTCGTCCCCCTCGTCGGGGAAGGGGGTCGGGCGGAGCGGGCCCGGCGGATGGACGGGGACCCGGAAATTGCCTCTCACGAACCTGCGGGCCGACCCTTGGGTGGCGCCGAAGCCGCCGTGGGCGCCGGGAGCTCATCCACCGACCGGCTGGTGGCGAGTACCATCGCAGCGAGTCGCTCGAGGAGCGTGTCCTTCTTGGTACCGGCGCCGCCCACGAGCGCGTACTTCAGCACGTCGCGGAGGGTCCGTACCGGGATGACCTCGATGATGCCCCGGTAGCGCGCCTCGAGGACGAGGTCGTCGAGGTTGTCTTCCGGGATCAGGACCCGCCGCAGGCCCGCGTCCGCCGCGGCTTCGACCTTGGCGGTCACGCCGCCGACAGGGAGAACCTGGCCGCGGACCGAGAGCGAGCCCGTCATGGCGACCGACTGGTCGACCGCGACACCTTCCAATGCGCTGATGACCGCGGTCGCGATCGAGACGGAGGCACTGTCCCCCTCGACCCCGTCGGAAGTTCCGACGAACTGGATGTGGATGTCGAACCGGGAGATGTCCTCGCCGGTGTACTTCTTGATGAGCGCGCTGACGTTCTGCACTGCCTCTTTGGCGATCTCGCCGAGCTTGCCCGTCGCGACGACGACCCCGCCGTCGCGCGTCTGGGCCGGGGTGACCTCCGCCACGATGGGGAGGACGATTCCCGAGAACTCGGACATGCCCGTCTGGGCGTTGATCGCGGCGAGGCCGTTCACGGTCCCGACCGCAGCCCCTTCGGTCGCGAACATCCGGTACTCCTTCCGGCGTTCGATGTACCGGTCGGCGATCTGTTGCTCGAGCGACCGGCTCGCGCGCTTCGCCTTCACGACCTGCTCCGAGTGGACCATCGGGAGGCCCTCGGAGAGCGCGATGTCGCCCGCGACGCGGACCAGGCCGCCGAGTTCTCGGAGGCGGAGCGTCAGCTGGCCGGAACGGCCGCTGCGGCGCTGGGCTTCCCGAATGACCTCGACGATCGCCTCCCGGTCGAAGTGGGGGATCTTCTTGTCCTTGAGTACTTCCTGGGCCACGAACCGCACCAGTTTCATCCGGTTCTCGTTCGTGTCCGGCATCGTCGTCTTGACGTACAGTTCGTAACCGTAGCCGCGGATCCGCGACCGCAGCGCGGGATGCATCGTCTGCACGCTGTCGATATTGCCCGCCGCGACCAGGACGAAGTCGGCCGGGACCGGTTCGGTCTTCACCATCGCGCCGGCCGAGCGCTCGGACTGGCCCACGATCGGGAAGCGGCGCTCCTGCAGCGCGGTGAGCAGGGAGTGCTGGCTTTCGATCTTGAGCAGGTTGATCTCGTCCAAGAACAGGACGCCTCCGTTCGCCTTGTGGATCGCGCCGACCTCGACCCGCTCGTGCGGGGGAGTCTCGAGCCCGCCGGACTGGAACGGGTCGTGCTTCACATCGCCCAGCAGGGCGCCCGCGTGGGCTCCCGTGGCGTCGATGAACGGCGGCTTGTCGTCGGGCGTATGGGTGACGAGCAGCTTCGCGACGTTCGCTCCGGCCTCGCTCCGTCCGCTGGAGAGGCGCACGATCGCGTAGAGGAGCACCACGACGAGGAGTCCCCAGATGAGGTCGACGAACTGGCCGGTGGTGAAGATGAGGTAGATCGTGAACGCCATGATCGCGATCGCGACCACGATGAAGAGAATCGTCCGCTGCTCCTTCTTCTGGGCGGCCTCGAGCTTCTGGGCCGCGACGATCTCCTTGCCCTTGCCGGCGGGGACGACCCGGATCTTGGGCTCGTTCGAGTCCTCGCTGTTCGGGTAAGCGAGGATGTCCTGAAGGGGCTCCTTCGGGAGGAAATCGACCATCGCCCGGGCGAGCATGCTCTTGCCGGTCCCGGGCTCCCCGATGAGCATCATGTGGCGCTTCTGGGTCGCCGCCTTGCGGGCCACCTCGACCGCCTCGTCCTGGCCGATGACCTGCTCGAGCAGGCGGGGGGGCACCTCGACCTGGGCGGTCGAGGCGTAGGAAAGGCTCTGCGCCCAAGCGTCCAGCGGCTGGGGCGCCGACGGTTCTGCCGGCTCCCCGGACGGTGTTTCCGTGTCTTCAGCCATGGTGGCGTCCCGGCCCCGATACGGCGAGGCCCGTTCCGCCACTGGAACCATTGGGGGGTCCATATAAATCCCTATAGGCAGCGGATAGCGCCGACGTAACGTAGTACCGCTCCCGGAAGAATTTTCGGACCCGCCTCCGCCCCCGGAGGGTCCTCCGTTATCTAGCGCGCCGAACTCCACCGTCGGGGTCCTTCGTGACCGAACGACTTCTGGGCGCACCGGTCGCGGAGACGTTGAACCGGTCGACCCGGGAGGTCGTGCGCGCCGTTCCCGAGGGAGTCGCCCCGCCATGCCTCGCGAGCGTCCATCGCGGCCTCGAAGGGCCGTTTCGTCGCTATCTGAGCGGGCAGCGGAAGGCGTCCGAGGCGCTGGGTCTCCGGTTCCGAGAAGAGGTCTTCCCAGCAGAGGAAGGATCCGGGGGCCTCGTGGACCGGATCCGAACCCTCGACCACGACCCTTCCGTCCACGGGGTGCTGGTGGAGCACCCCCTTCCGCCCCCGTACGACTTCTCTGCGGCGATCGGCCAACTTCGGCCCGAAAAGGACGTGGACGGGGTCGGGACCGAGAACCTCGGTCGGCTCCTCTCCGGACGCGCCGGCCATGCCCCGGCCGTGTGCCGCGCGGCCCTAGCCCTCGCGCGACACTACCAGCTTCCGTTCGAAGGAGCGCCGGTGGCCGTGGTGGGAAGGTCCGGCACCGTCGGACTCCCGTTGGCCCTACTGTTGATGCGGAGGCCGCCGGGCCCCAACGCGACCGTCACCGTGGCCCACTCACAGACCCCGGATCTTGCGCGCGCGCTCGCGAGCTCCCGAGTGATCTTCTCCTGCGCCGGCAGTCCCCACTTGCTCACGCGCTCCGTCGTCCCGCGAGGGGCCTCCGTGGTCGACATCGGATTGGGCAGCCTCCCCGACCCCAGCCGCCCCGGCGGGGCGAGATTGGTCGGAGACGCCGACCCGGAATCGCTCGATGGCTGGGCCAGCGCGTTCACTCCTGTCCCCGGTGGAGTGGGACCTGTGACCGTCGCTCAGCTCATGTGGAACACGGTTCAGGCCTGGCAGATGCTGACCGGGCGGGTGGTCACGCCATGACGTCGACCTCCCGTCCCGCGAAATCGACTATCGACCTTCACTGCCGCGACTGCCCGATGTGGTACGGCGGAGAGGACGACGGTTGGGGCCCGTGCTCGATCAAGAACCGCCGGGGCGAGGTCCGGTACCTGACCTTCGGCGGGCACGAATGTGACGAGGGTTACGTTCCGCCGATCGCGGCCGCGGCCTTCTCGACCGCGGCCCGGTTGAGCGGCATGCGCTCCACTTCGAGCGCGTCAGCGGTGGGGTACTCCTCGACCTCGAAGGCTGGCCAAGGTAACCGGGGTGCGACGCGGCGTAAGGCCTCGGGGCCGAGTTCGACCCGCCGTCGCGCGACGTCCAGCCGGTAATCGTCCACTCCTACGCCCGCGCGTCGGGCCACGGCCAGCGCCCAGCGCGGCAAGTCTTTCGCGGTCTGGGGCTCGACCACCCCGAGGACCACCGTCCCGTCCGGGGTACGCTCGGCGAAGGCGGGCGCCGTCCGCTCCGCCTGGCGCAGCAGCCGCTGGCGGAGCTGGACGGAGTCCTTGAACCGCGAGGAGCAGTAGTGGACCGGTACCTTCAGCGTCGACTCTCGGACGATCTTTTCGGCCACCGCTCGGCTCCCCTTGACCCCCCACCCGTTGTGGGGGTCGACCCGGTATCCGCGGCCCCGCAGCTGGTCCTCGTTGGTCTCGGAGAATTCGAGCTCGTTGAGGTTGACAAAGTCGACCCCGATCTCGTCCAGCGCGCGCAGGAGGCGGCGGAGTTCGGCTTCCTTTTCGGGGAGAACGGGGATCTCCACGCCCCGGCGGATCCCCCAGGTGGGCGCCTGCTCCAGCACCGCCCGGTACGCTCCCCCATCGGACGAGAGGGGCCCCCACAGGTAGTGGGGGATGTGCAAGCGGAACTCGTCCAGTCCGGCCCGGGCGAGCCGCTGCAACTTCTCCGGATTCGGTTCGTGCGTGTACAGGTGGATATTGTGCTCGGGGCCGAACTCGGTCTTGAGCAGGCGGACGTAGTGCTCCACGCGGTCGATCGCCCCGAGCGGATCGCCTCCGGTGATCCCCGTGCCCCCGGCCCCGATCGATCGGGCCTCTTCGAGCACGTCTCGGTCGGAGAGCACGCGCCGTTCGTTGGCGTAGACCACGTCCTTCTGGTTGCGGTTGGGGGAGACGGGGCAGTAAAAGCAGCGGAACCGACACAGGCCCGTCACGAAGAGGACCATCTTCCGGCCCTCCTTGCACTGCGTGCAGGCAGGGGAGAGCTCGCCCCGGTAGCTGGATGCCATCGGGAGGAGGTGCACCCCGGAGTCCTGCATGGGAGGAACGGGAGCCGGCGGGTCGGCTTTATCAATTGGGGTCCCGCCGGCGGCCCGGATCGGTCGGGCGGCTCACCGGGGGCGAACGCACTCCGGTCGCCGTTGGTGGCGGAATGCCACCAAGTGGGGTCGGGGGAGGGGCGAGGCTTAGACTCAAATCCCCCCCCCGATTCGCCGCGCCCGCACTCGGGGGGCAAGACTGAATGGAGATGCAACCGGGCCAGATGGCCTACGATCGCGCGAGCACGGTCTTTTCGCCGGATGGCCGCCTGTTCCAGGTCGAGTACGCGCTGCAGGCGATCCAGATGGGCGGCACCGCCGTCGCGGTGACGTACGAGACCGGGATCATCTTCGTCGCCTTCCGCAACCTGCCGACCAGCAGCCTCGCGGAGGCCGGTTCGATCGAGAAGAGCTTCGCCGTCGATACGGGCCTCGGTTGCGTCACCGCGGGCCTGATCGCCGACTCCCGGGTCCTGGTCGAATTCCTCCGGGTCGAAGCTCAGCGCCACCGCCTCACCTACGGCGAGTCGGCCCCCTACTCGCTCCTCGGGCACGCTCTCGGAACGCTCCTCCAGCAGTTCACGCAGTTCGGCGGTACACGGCCTTTCGCCGTGTCGCTCCTCCTCGGAGGATTCCACGGCACGACCCCCGGACTCGTCGAGCTCGACCCGAGCGGGGCGACGATCGGCTGGAAGGCGTACGCCATCGGCCGCAACCGCCGCGCGGTGGCGGACTATCTCGAAGAGAAGGTCACGGAGCACCTGACCGAGGACGCCGCGTTCAAGCTCGCGGTCCAGGCGGTCGCGGAAGGCTCCCCGACCCCGTTCCTCCCCGAGGCCCTCGACGTGGCGATCCTCGAGCCCGCCACCGAACTTCGACGCCTCACCCCGGCCGAGGTCGCTCGGCGCGTGCAGGGGTTGCCGTTCATCGGTGCCCCCGAGCGCAAGTCGAACGGCCGTTAGGGCGTCCGCGATGGCCGCGAAGGCAGCCCGCCCGAAGCGTCCCTTCCTCACGCCCGACCAGGCTCGGGCCATCTACGCCTACAACTTCCGTCTCTTCGACCGCTATGTCCGGGCGGTGAAGCGGCTCCCCGGGAGGGCCGCGTTCAAGCGCCGCGAGATCGGCCACCAGTCGCTGTTCGACACCCTCGTGCACATCCTGAATGCCCAAGAGGTCTGGCTCACGTACATCGTGGCCGGGCGCGATTCGGATGCCGATCTCCGCCCCCTGTTCAAGGACGCGGGTCGTCATCCCAAGGAGTGGAAGGGGTTCGCCCGGTACGAGCGGCGGGTCCACCACGGGATCGAGAGCTACCTCGCGGGGCTGACCCCGCGCGAGATGCGACGGTCGGTGCACGCCTTCTGGATGCCCGGGGAGTACACGGTCTCGGACGCGATCCTCCAGACCACGTTCGAGGAAGCCCACCACGTGGGCGAGATCATCGGGGCGCTCTGGCAGGACGACATCGCGTCGCCCGAGATGACGTGGATCGGGGTCGGGCGCGCGTTGACGCGCCGCCGCCCGTAGCGTTCGTACCCGCTACCCGGCGGACGGCGGGGGCGTCGCCCGTTCGAACTCCTCGCGCAGCCGGATCCGTCGGCGGGTCCGATGGTAGGTGACCGCGAACCGGTGGGACTCATCCCGGACCGCCCGAAGGAGCAACATGGGGGGCAGGTTTGGGTTCGGTTTCAGGGGCACCGAACGCTCGGGGAAGTAGAGCTCCTCCTCCCGCTTGGCGAGCCCGACGACCGGGATCCGGTCCTTCGCGCCGAGCTCGTCGAGCGCGGCCACGGCCGCGCCCACCTGCCCGGCGCCGCCGTCGATGAGGAGCAGGTCGGGGAGGATCTCCTCCTCCGCGATACGTCGGGAGTATCGGCGTCGCACGACCTCGGCGACCATCGCGAAATCGTTCGTCCCCTCCACGCCCCGGATGCGAAAGCGGCGGTACTCGGACTTCTTCGGTGCGCCGCGCTCGAACACGACGAGCGAGCCGACCGCCTCGTACCCCTGGAACAGGGAGATGTCGACGCCTTCGATCCGGTTGGGGATCGTGGGGAGCTCGACGAGCGTCTGGAGGGCGCGGAGGACCTCCCGGGGCGCGGGACCGGGCGTGACCTGGTCGACCGTGGCGCGGGCCAGCCGTTCGGCGAGCCGCGCGAGCGAGGCATAGCGCCCGCTCGGCCGGAACTGCACTTCAACGCCCCGTGCGGCGAACAGTTCCTCGAGGGTCACGTCCATCCCCGCCGGCCGGGGGCCGGCGATGTAGATCCGTTCGGGAGGCACGAGGCGTCCGCCGTAGTACTGGGCGAGGAACTGCCGGAGCACCTCGCCGGGCTCGGGCATGTCGTCGGCCGGAACCTGGACCAGGTGCGGCTCGGTCCCCCGTACCTCGCCGTCCTCGACCTGGACCAGTCCGACGGCGACGCGGAGGCTCTCCGCGTGCTGCGGGTAGGCGAGCGCGAGCACGTCCGCGCGCCCCGCCCCGCGACCGATCACGTGCTGCCGCTCGGCGAGGGCGTCGAGGCCCCGCAGCGCGTCCCGGAGGAGCGCCGCGCGCTCGAACTCCTGACGGCCGGACGCCTTGCGCATCTCCTCTTCGAGGTCGGGACGGACCGGACCGGCGTTCCCCCGCAGGATCGCGACGGCGCGGTCGACCTGGGCCCGGTACGCCGTCGGGTCGATCGCGCCAATGCAGGGCGCACTGCAGACCTTGAGGTGGTAGTAGAGGCAGGCTTCCTTGGGGAGGCGGACGCAGCGACGGAGCTGCAGGAGGTCGCCGAGCAGCTGCTCGACGGAGCGGGCCTCCCGGGCGCTCGTGTAGGGTCCGAAGAGGAGGACGCCGGCTCGCCGACGGGGGCGGCGGACGAGGAGGACCCGCGGGAACTCTTCCCCGACCGTGACGGCGAGGTACGGGTAGCTCCGGTCGTCCTTCAGGAGGACGTTGTACGGGGGCTGGTACTGCTTGACCAGGCTCGCCTCGAGGAGGAGCGCCTCCCGCTCGTTCGCGGTCGGCACGAACTCGACGCTCGTGCTCTGTGCGAGGATCGTCCCGTCCTTTTCGATCCGGGCGCGGAGATGGTCGAGGACCCGGCGCCGAAGGCTGCGCGCCTTCCCGACGTAGACGACCTCGCCCCGGGAGGACTTGAACAGGTAGACGCCCGGCGCGTCGGGGCCGGTCCGGAACCCCTCGCCCGTGGCCGCGGCCAGCTCGCTCGCCGGAACGAACGAGGGCAGGCGGCCTTCTCGCTCGCCGGTCATCTCCGCGGGGGGCGGATGAGGGGCGGCGGGTTGTGCACGAGCGGAGCGAGGAAGCGGGCGGTGTGCGACCGGGCCGCGACCGCGACCTGCTCCGGCGAACCCTCGGCCACGACGTGGCCGCCCGCGGAGCCGCCCTCCGGCCCCATGTCGATCAGCCAGTCGGCGGACTTCAAGACGTCCAGGTTGTGCTCGATGACGACCACGGTGTTCCCGCCCGAGCGGAGGCGGAACAGGATCTGGAGCAGGCGGTCGACGTCGGCAAAGTGGAGGCCGGTCGTCGGCTCGTCGAGCAGGTAGAGGGTCTTCCCCGTCGGCGTCCGGGCGAGCTCGAAGGCGATCTTGATGCGCTGCGCCTCGCCGCCCGACAGCGTGGTCGCGCTCTGGCCGAGCTTCACGTAGCCGAGGCCGACGTCCTGGAGCAACTGAAGGCGGTTCTCGATCCGGCGGTGGTTGCGGAAGAACTCGAGCGCCTCATCGACCGTCATGTCGAGGACGTCGGCGATCGACTTCCCCTTGAAGTGCACCTCGAGCGTCTCGGTGTTGAACCGCTTCCCGCCGCACTCCTCGCAGGCGACGTAGACGTCGGGGAGGAAGTGCATCTCGTAGCGGATCACCCCGTCCCCTTCGCAAGCCTCGCACCGCCCGCCGGCGAGGTTGAAGCTGAAGCGGCCCGGGCGGAACCCCCGCGCCTTGGCCTCCGGGAGGCTCGCGAAGAGGTCCCGGATCGGCGCCATCACGCCCGTGTAGGTGCCCGGATTGCTGCGCGGAGTCCGGCCGATCGGGGATTGGTCGATCAGGAGGACCCGGTCGACCTCGTCGATCCCGTCGATGTAGTCGTGCTTTCCCGGGGTATCGCGACCCAGCCCGAGGTGCCGGCGGACCGCCTTGTAGAGGATCTCCTCGAGGATCGTGGACTTTCCGCTCCCCGAGACGCCGGAGAGCGCGACGAGCAGACCGAGCGGAATGCGGATGGCCTCGCCCTTCAGGTTGTGCTCGACCGGTCCGTGCACCGTCAGCCACCGATTCGTCGGTCGCGCCCGGACCGAGGGCAACGCGATCGACCGGCGGCCCGAGAGGAATTCCCCCGTCAGGGAGCGGGGAGTGCCCGCGATCTTCGCCGGGGGACCGGAGTAGAGGATCTCGCCGCCGTGGACGCCGGCGCCCGGCCCGAGGTCGACGAGCCAGTCCGACTCCCGCATCGTCATCTCGTCGTGCTCCACCACGAGGACGGTGTTCCCGAGGTCGCGGAGCGTCTTCAGGGTCGCGAGCAGGCGCTGGTGGTCGCGCGCATGGAGCCCGATGGACGGCTCGTCGAGGATGTACAGTACGCCCACGAGCCCCGATCCGATCTGGGTGGCGAGCGCGATCCGTTCGGCCTCCCCGCCGGAGAGCGTGCCCGAGCCCCGGTCCAGGGTCAGGTAGGTGAGACCGACATTCTCGAGGAACCCGAGCCGGGCCCGGATCTCCTTCACGACCTGGCCGACGATCTGTTCGTCCCGGTCGGAAAGGCGGAGGTCATGGAAGAAGCGGACCGCGTCCGTGACCGTCATCGACGAGACGTCCGCGATCGATCGTTTCTGGACCTTGACCGCGAGGCTCTCCGGCTTCAGGCGCTTGCCGCCGCAGGCGCGACAGGGGATGAAGGAGAGGAAGCCGAGGTAGTACTCCTTCGCGCCCTCGCTCTTGGTCTGGCGCCACCGCCGCTCGACCGCGGCGACGAGGCCCTCGCGGAGCCACCCGCTGCCCCACCACTCACCGGGACCGGAGCCGGTGAGGCCCATCTTCTGGTCGCTCCCGTACATCAGGGCCTTCCAGCCCTTCTCCGAGAGTTCCCGAATGGGGCGTCGGGGGTCGTACTCGAACGTCTCCGAGAACCGTACGAGCGCGCCGGTCGTCGGCGTCAGACCCCACACCGAGATCGCCTTTCCGATCGGCTTGTCCTTGTTGGGGACGATCCGTTCGGGGTCGGCGTGCAGCGTCGCTCCGATCCCGAGGCATTCGGGGCACGCTCCGAACGGGTTGTTGAAGGAGAACATCCGCGGCGCGAGCTCCTCGACCGAGAACCCGCACTCCGGACAGGCGCGTCGGCTCGAGTACATCGTTCGCTCGCCCTTCGCGCGGCGCACGATGACGAGTCCGTTCGCGAGTTGGCGCGTCAGCTCCACGGCCTCCGCGAGTCGGGTTCCTTCGGCGGGAGCGACCTCGAAGCTGTCGACGATCACCTCGATCGTGTGCTTCTTGTTCTTCTCGAGGCGGACCTCGGCCCCCAGGCGGCGCGCCTCGACCCCGTCGATGATGAGGCGTCGGTGGCCCGCCTGGCGCAACCGGTCCAGGACGTCCCGGTGCTCGCCCTTCTCCGAGCGTACGACCGGAGCGATCAGTTCGACGCGTTCCCCCGCGGCGAGCGTCTCGACCGATTCGACGATGCGGTCGACGGACTGCGGTGCGATCTCGTTCCCGTCGTTCGGACAGTGGGGGACCCCGATCCGGGCGTAGAGGAGACGGAGGAAGTCGTAGATCTCCGTGACCGTCCCCACCGTCGAGCGCGGGTTGCGGCTACCGGCGCGTTGCTGGATCGCGATCGCCGGCGAGAGGCCCTCGATCGAGTCGACGTCCGGTTTGTCCATCTGACCGAGGAACTGGCGCGCGTACGCTGAGAGGCTCTCGATGTACCGCCGCTGCCCCTCGGCGTAGAGCGTGTCGAAGGCGAGGGAGGACTTCCCCGAGCCACTGACCCCCGTCATGACGATGAAGCGACCGCGGGGGAGGTCGATCGAGACGTTCTTCAGGTTGTGCTGGCGCGCACCGCGGATCCGGATCACATCGCTCGGCTCGGCCATGGGTCTCCCTCCTACGCGGGCAGCAACGACTGCACGGTCTCCTCGAGCCGCCGGAGCACGTGCGCCTGGATACGCCGTCCCAGTTCCGGGGTGGCCGGCCCCGGGTCGCCGATCACGCTCTCGGGCCATTCCTCCTCGGTCGGGGTTCCCGGAAGGAAAGGGCTGCGTCGATTCGCACCGGCGGGCCGGGTCGTCGCCACGGTCCCCGGTGCGAGGGCCATCACGCGGGCGGTCTCGAGCAGGCCGGCGTGGCCGTCGTTGGCCGGAGACTCCGTCCCGCGGAGCTCGTAAACGAAATCGTAGTCGGAGAGGACCACGACCCGAAGGGTCGGGTGGGCTCGCATCGCGAGGTCCGCGGCCTCCCGAAGGGCGGCCATGTGGCCTCGCTCGGCATGCCCGGAGAGGACGAGCAGGCGACGGACGCCGGAGCGGGCGAGTTCACTGAAGACGCCCTCCGCGTGCGTCGAGAGCTGGGGGATCGTGAGCGACACCGTTCCCGGGAAACGGCGCGCGCCCGGGGCCGAACCGTACGGAAGGGTGGGGGCGACCAGCGCGTCGAGACGGTCCGCGAGCTCCTCGGCCGTCACCTCCGCCTGGATCTGGTCGCTGCCGAGGGGGAGGTGGGGTCCGTGCGCCTCGAGGGCTCCCACGGGGAGGATCACGAGCGGGTTGGCGCGGAGCCGTCGCTCGAACGAACGGGAATCGAGGTCGACCAGTCGATGGGAGGGGCTCACACACAAACGACCGAGGCGGCCTATTTAACCCGGGCCGAGAGGTAACGACACGGTTACCGGGGTCGGGAGAAGAGCGGGACGCTCTTAGGTATCCGACGCCTGCGCCCGAAATTTCGCGACCCTTTAGCGGGGGGCCACGGTCGGCCCGACCGGTTCGGGGCCGGCTTCGGGTTCCGCGGCCTTTCGGGTCCGCCGACGCGGTGCCTTCGTACCGGTGGCGGAGGGTACCGCCGCCGCGACCGCAGCCGGTGGGGCGGGGGTCGGCGGAGGGGCCGGGGCGACGGCCGGAGCCTTCTTGGCTCGAACGGCCCGAACCTTCTTGGGCCCGGCTGGCGCCTTGGCTGCCTTGGCGGGGGCGGCCTTCCTTTCGGGTTTGATCCGGGAGGGGCACTCGGGGTTGATGCAGAGCGTCCAGGGAGGGCGGCCGGCCTCGATCGCGGTAACGATCGGCGCCTTGCAGATCGCGCACGGAGCCTGGTCCTTCTCGAGCTTCCCGCGTTGGGGAAGCGGATACGTCGTCCGGCAGTTCGGATATCCGGAGCACCCGACGAACCGCTTGCCGAGGAACGAGTAGCGGATCTCGAGCGGGTCGCCCGAGTTCGGACACGTCCCGATCCGGAACGCCTTGTGATGCTCGGCGCATTCGGGGTTGATGCAGTAGAGGTCCGGCCGCTGGCCCCGGAAGACGATCTTCACCCGCGGGGTCTTGCAGGTGCCGCAGAGGAACTCGGGGGCGGGTTCGATGAACCCCGCCGCCGGGAGCGCATACGTCACCGGGCACGTCGCCGGGTTGTTGGCGCACTGGACCCAGCGCGACCCGCGGGGGCTGCGGGCCAGCCGTAGCGCCCCGCCGCACTTCGGACAGGGACCGACGAAGTGCTGCCGGTCGAGGGCTCCGGTCAACGTCTCCTTCACGCCCACGGCGTTGGCGGTGAGGAGCCCATACGCTTCCCGGAGCATCTCCCGGGACTCGTCCAGGACCTCCTGCTTGGGCTTCTTCGATTCGGCGACCAGCTCCATGTCCTCTTCGAGCTGGTGCGTCATCTCCGGCCGCGTGATGACCGGGGCGTGGGCCCGCAACGCCTCCGCGACCGCGATCCCGGTCGAGGTGGGTTCGAGCTGGCGCGGCGTCACGTAGTGCCGGTCGAAGAGCTTCTGGACGACATCATGCCGCGTGCTCTTCGTTCCGAGCCCCAGCCGTTCCATCTCCTGGATGAGGGTTCCCTGGGTGTAGCGGCGGGGCGGACGCGTCTGTTCCTCGGAGAGGTCGACTCGCGTGATCGGGACCGTTCCGCCGACCGTCAGGGTCGGGAGCGGGATCTCCTCGGGCTGGGAATACGGGTAGATCCGGTACCAGCCCGGATCGGTGAGGGTTTGGCCCTTGCCCAGGAACTTTTCGCCGCGAATCTCGACCGTCGTCGTGCGGGCGCGGCCCAGCGCATCGGGGGCCACGGTCGCGAGGAACCGACGGACGACCAGCTCGTAGACCTTGGCGTGGTCGGGGCGGAGTTTCTTCAGGTCAACCACCCCGGTCGGATAGATCGGGGGGTGGTCGGTCGTCTCCGACCGGCCCCGGGTCGGGCGGAAGCTCGGTTGCTGCAGAACGAACTCCGCGGCCTCGGCGAACGGCCCCTCGCGGAACTTTTCGACGAGGGTTCGAAGGCCCAGGCCCCGCGGGTAAACGGTGTTGTCCGTCCTCGGGTAGCTGATCAGACCCTGGGTGTAGAGGTCCTCCGCGATCCGCATCGCATTCGCGGCTCCGAGACCGAGCCGGGTCGCTTCGGCCACGAATAGGGTCGTGGAGAAGGGGATGGGTGGGCGACGCCGGGTCTCCTCCTCCGCGAACTCGCGGACGGTGCCCTCCGTCGCTCCGTCGACCCGGCGGAAGATGGCCTCCGCCTCCGCCCGGTCGGTCCAGGTGCCGTGCTCGTGCTTGAGGGTAAACTCGATGTTTTCGAGGGCGCCGGTGGCGCGGAGCTCCCAGAACGGGGTGGGGACGAACTCTTTGATCGCCTGGTCGCGCTCGACGAGCAGCGCGAGGGTCGGGGTCTGCACGCGCCCGACGGAGAGGAAGCTCCGGCCCCGCTGGCCGGCGGTGAGGGAGAGGTACCGGGTGAGGAGAGCTCCCCAGACCAGGTCGATCTCCTGGCGCGCTTCCGCGGCCTCGGCGAGCGCGTGGTCGAGCTCTTCGAGCTTCGCGAAGCTCTGCTCGATGACCTCCCGGGTGAGGGCGCTGTACCGCGCACGCTTCACGAGGATGGTGGGGTGGACCTTCTGGAGCAGTTCGAGGCACTCGAGCCCGATCAGTTCCCCTTCCCGGTCGAAGTCGGTCGCGATGATGACGCGGTCGAACCCCTTGACGATCGACTGGAGGGCGCTGACGATCCCGCCTTCGGTCACCCGCTTGAGCGGCGCGGTCTCCAGGAGGCGAGGGAGGCCCACGAGGGTCCACTCCTTGAACTCCTCCGGGTAGTCGAGCTCCACGATGTGGCCGCGCAATCCCGCGACGGCATACATGCCGTCGGGGCGGTCGAACTCGAAGATGTTCGTGCCCGCGATCCGGCTGCGTTTCATCCGCCCGTCGGAGAGCACGACGGCGATCCGGAGGGCCGTGTTGAACTTCTCCGCGACGACCAGGGTCTTCGGGTGGGCCACGAGTTCACGAGGCCGGGTCGCCTAGATAAGTCCCTCCGCCGGTCGGCGAGAAACCGGGGCGCTGAACGTGGGCGCGCGCGTTCGACCGGAGGGGATCCGGGGCCGGACGAAACGGAAAGAGGCGGAAGGGCTTCGACCGTCCATGGCCCGGCTCGAGAACCCCCCGGAGAACCCCTGCTTTGGATGCGGCCCCCGGCATGCCCGCGGACTCCGCCTAGAGTTCGAGGCGACGGTCGCCCCCGACGGGAGCCGCGAGCTCCGGACGACGTTCTCGCCGCAGGCGGACGAGATCGGCTGGCCGGGACTCCTCCACTCGGGCCTCCACTTCACCATCCTGTACGAGATCTCCTATTGGACCGCGCTCACGTTCGGGGGACACCTGATGGTGAGCACCGGCCCGGCGACGTACGAGTCCTCACGATTACCGAGGGTGGGACGGCCGTACCGTGCCCGGGCCCGTTTGGACCACCGGGTCGACGGCGCCGTCGTGGTCCGCGCGACCACCGAGACCTCCGAAGGGAAGCCGTGCGGGAGCCTCGAGTCGACCTGGCGGTCCGTCCACCGCGCGGAGATCGAAAAGTCGGGCCTGGAGCTTCCCGCCTACCTCCTCGCCGAGTTGGAGCCGTGAGCGGCGCGGGGTCCGGCGGCGGAATGGCTCAGAGCGCGTCCACGTAATCCTCGGGGTACCAGCCCACCCGGCGGTCAACGTCGTAGCACCAGAGCCACCCCGACTCGGGGTCGGCGGCAAGGACGAAGAGGGTCTCTCCCACGGCCGGCTCCAGGCTCGTCGTATCGTACTCCCGGCGCACCCGCGTCCGGGGTCGCTCCCGACCCAGGCGCCGCTCGGGGACCCAGCCGCATCCGCCCGTCGGGGTCGTCACGAGGACAAACGCCGGCCACTCGTCCGATCGCTCGCCGACAGTGACGGGCTCCCCCCGTCGAACTTTCAGGGGAGGGTCGCTCGCCCGTGTGGACCGGGAGAGAGAACGCGTCACCCGCACCGTCCTTTCCGTCGTACCCATCTCTCACCCCCAGTTTTACGGGAGAACTATAATAGGCCGGACACACCCCTCGCGCCATCGTGCCGCGGTAACTCAGTTTGGGAGAGTGCAAGACTGAAGATCTTGAAGCCGCCGGTTCAAGCCCGGCCCGCGGCACTTCCCCACCCCGCCGGGACCCGCTAGCGCGCCCCCGACGGGTCGCGATGGCGGGGGTACGTCCCCGGCCCCCACCAGCAACGTGGCCTCCCTGCCCCCTCCCTCACGTCGGGGGAGGAGGAGGCGGAACCAAAGTGTCGGGGGGCCCACCGGTGACCGACGGAGGAGGACCGCCCCCGCCGAGCGCGGTCTTTCGCCGGAAGGCCAGGAGCCCGGCCAAGACGCCGAGCACGGCCCCGACGACGATCCCGACACCCAGCCACAGGTAACTCGAGCTCGGAAGGGAGCTACTCGAGGTGCTACTTCCCGGAGAGGTTCCCCCTCCTCCGGATGAGGCAGTTACGGTCACGACGAAGTGGGCCACGAAGGGGGCGGCGCCGCTCTCATTGACCCAGGCGGCAGCGGAGTACGTGCCCGCACCCGCGTAGGTGTGGTTGCCGTCCGGGACCGAGCTCACGACCCCATCGCCGAAGGTCCAGGAGACCCCGGCAGTGGGTGCGCTCCCGTCGACCACGACCGAGTAGGTCACCGTGAGCGGGGCGACACCCTTGGTGGGGGCGAGGAAGGCGTTCACGATCAGGGCAGGGGTCACCTGGACAACGAGGCTCGTCGTAGCGCCGACCCCACCGGTGTCGGTCACGGTCAGGGAGACGGTGTAATTCCCGGCTTGACCGAACGTGTGGCTGGGAGCGGACGCGTTCGACACCGTACCGTCCGCGAAGTTCCAGAGGTAGGAATACGGAGCTTGACCTCCACTTCCGCTCCCGGCAAAGGCGACCGTCAACGGAGCGGTCCCGGAGGTGGGAGTCGCGGAGGCGCTAGCCCGGACCTCCTCGAGGGCGAACGAGTCGCCCAGGGCCATGCCGTCGTTCTCTCCGCCCCAGTTGATGAGCTTGCCCACCGACGGGTCATAGAACAGGGCCGAGGCGTAACGCGCGGCGGGGAGAGTGACCTGGGGCACCATCGTCCAGGTCCCGTTGGCAAAGGTCCAGGTGTCGTTCATCGGTCCCACACTGAACTCGCCCACCTCCGCGTACCCACCCGTGAGGATCACCGAACCGGTCTCCTGGTCGAAGGTCATCCCCATCCACCCCCGCGTCGTCGGGGAACCGGCGGGGAAGAGGGGAGACCATCCGCCCTCGATGAAGAGCCAAGTGTCGCCGAACACCGCGGACTCGTTGAACCCGCCGAAGAGGAGGTCCCCGCCCAGCTCGGGGTCCCACGCCAGTCCCGCCCCGTAGCGAGCCCCGGGCGAGGAGGTGAGGAGGTTGGTCCACGTTCCGTTGAACGTCCAGGTGTCGCCGTCCGCCTCGTCCTGGAGCGAGGTGGTGTTGTAGCTCTCTCCTCCGAAAAGAAGGACGGACTTGAGCGTGGGGTCGTAGGTCGCGCCGGCGCCAAACCGGGCCAGCGGAGGGGTCCCGGCGGTGGAGGTGACGTTGGTCCACGTGCCGCCGGAGAACGTCCAGGTGTCCGAGATGAAGGCGGCCACGGCCGTATGGGGGTTGAACGCGTACCCGCCGAACAGGACGACCTTGCCGAGCGACGGGTCGTAGACCAGGGCCGGAAGCTCCCGGGGAGAGGGCGCGGTGGCGGGGAAGAGCTGATGCCAGACCCCGTCCGCAAACGTCCAGGTCGTGTTGACGAAATTACCGGTCGCGTTGTACCCTCCGAAGAGGACGACGTACCCGTCCTGGCCGTCGTACGTCGCCACGTCGAACCCGGACCCGGTCGGAGCCGCCGTGGGGAGTACTTCCGTCCAGGTGGTTCCGTCAAAGCTCCACGAGGATCGGTTGCCCGTGCGTCCGATCGATTGCCCGCCGAACAGGAGGAGGGTGCCATCCTTCTCGTCGTTGACGAGGGTCGTCTCGGAGCGGTTGGCCGGCGATAAGGTCGGGGTGAGCTGGGTCCACGTATCGCCGGTGAAGCTCCAGGTGTCCCCGTAGGCCGCGTTGGTCGAGTCGTTGAACCCGCCAAACAGGAAAATCTTGCCGAGCGCCGCCGAGTACGCCATCCCGAAACCGGAACGGGCGACGGGGGCCGGGCTCTGCGTGATGTTCGTCCAGTGTCCGGAATCGAAGGTCCAGGTGTCGTTGAGGTCCACCTCCGTACTGGCGTTGTATCCCCCGAAGAGTACCACGTCGGAATCGGCCACATCGTACGCCATTCCGGCCCTTTCGCGCGGGGCGGGGGCGACCGGAGTCGACAACCGGGACCAGCCGGAGGCGGTGTACGTCCAGGTTTCGTTCAGGTCCCACTCGAGGGCATCCGAGAAGCCGCCGAACAGGACGATCTCGCTGGCGGCGGTGTCGTAGACCATCCCTTCGCCCCAGATTCCGGGTGGGGCGGGGCCGCCCGTCACGTTCGCCCAGACTCCGGCGTGGTATGTCCAGGTGTCGTTCGTCTCGAACGACCCCCCCGTGAGGTAATCCTGGTAGCCACTGAACATCACGACCTTCCCGAGCGCGGGGTCGTAGGCGAGCCCCTCGGCGTCTCGGGCGGAGGGCGCGACGGACGGGAACAGCTGCGTCCAGGCGCCGCCGACGTACGTCCAGGTGTCGGCCAGCAGGTACTGGCCCCGGGCGTACGACCCCCCTCCGAAGAGGAGAACGTACCCATCTGAGGCGTCCCAGGCCATGGAGAAGTACTCCCGAGGATATGGAACCTGGGAGGAGGGGCCGGGGTCGAACGCGGCCCACTGGGGCGAGGAGTTCCCGTGGACCGAGGTCGACGGGGAGGCGCTGCAGTCCGCCGCGTCCCCGGATCCCTCCGATCACTGGAGAGGGTGGCCGGCGGCGGGACCGGCTCCGGTCTCGAGCGACGAGAGGGCCGAAGCGACGCCGGCCCCCGGGGCCAAAGTTGCGGGTTGGGTCGAAGGGAGCGTCGGGCCGGCGGTGGGGACGTATCCGAGCAGGAGGACCAGGACGATGACCCCCGCTATCGAAAAGGTCGTTCGACGTGAGAAGGACGGCGGAACGCTCGGTCGCGGCACCCAGGAGGGACGGGAGCTTCCCTAGATAGACGTTCCGAAACCGGGGTGGAGCGCCGAGGCCCCCGGCCCTCGGGGAGGGCGGACTAGGCCGGAACGAACCATACGTCCGTGATCGAGTACTTCGGTGCGGGGTCGAAACGGGCCTCCACGGGCATGCCGACGTACAGGTCCGACTCCTTCGCATCCTTCAACCGCACGAGGAGCAGGCTCCCGACCCCCTCGAACTCGACCATCGCCAGGTTGTACGGTGTCTCCTTCAGGAACGCCTCGCTCCCGAAGTGACACGTCGTCCAAGTGTGGATCCGTCCCTTGGTCGGAAGGTCGACCCACTCGGTCGGGGAGCTACAGACCATACAGTGGCTCCGCGGGGTCGCGTACACGAACTTGCACGATTTCTTCGTGCAGCGCGACCCCCGGAGCTTCCCCTCAGCGAGCGCGAGGAAGAACGGGGAGTCCTGCGCGTAGCTGTGGATGTACTCGATCGAGTACGGGTACCGGATCACGAGGCTTTCGACCCCGTCCGGGTCGCGGAAGAGCGCCGCGCCGCTCTTGGCGAGTTCCGCCTGGACGTCGCGGAACTTCGTGTAGACGGGGGGACGCGCCTTCATCGGAACCCCCGTTCGAGGATGGAGACCGTCACGGCCGACCCCGTTCCGGCGTGGCTGTGGATCGCGCCTCGCTTCGGGTCCTTCAGTTGGAGCGTCGTGTCGCCGAAATGCTTCGGGATCGTTCCCTGCAACTGCCAGAAGGCGAACACGGCTTGCATCAGGCCGGTCGCACCGACGGGGTGGCCGCAAGCGATGAGACCACCCGAAGGGTTGACCGGGTTCACGCCGGCGCGAGGGACCGGGAAGCCGTAGTCGATCCCCTTCAGGAACGGGTCGCCGCGCTCGACGAAGCTGTACCCCTCTCCGTACTTGCAGAGCCCGAGGTCCTCGTAGGTCTGGATCTCGCTCGAGGCGTAGGCGTCGTGGAGCTCGACGAAATCGAGCTGCCGGTTCGGGTCGGTGATCCCCGCCATCCGGTACGCCTCGAGACCCGCCGCCCGCCCGGCCCGGAACGAATGCACGCCGGGGTAGGGGAGGTGCGCGTAGTCCTTCTCGGTCTCGTGGGCCATCAGCGGGACCTTGCCGAACGGACGGTCGGAGAGCCGCATCGTGTCGGTCCCGGTCCCCACCCCGGTCACCCGGACCGGCCGGTCCGTGAACTCCCGGGCGGTCGACTCGGAGCAGAGGATGGCCACGGCGGCGCCGTCACTCATCGTGCAGATCTGTTCGCGAGTGAGGGGGTAGCTGATCATCTCGGAATTCAGGACCTCCTCGACCGTGAGCCGCTTCGGGTACTGGGCGTACGGGTTGTGGAGCGCGTTCCGGTGGTTCTTCACGGAGACGAGGGACATGATCCGGCTCCCTTCCTGGATCGCGAGGCGTTGCGCCTCCCGTTCGTCCTTGACGTGCGCGAACCGCGTCAACCGCAGGTACTCGTAGATGTGGCGCATCACCATCAGTGCGTAGTACCCGGTGTAGAATCCGCCGAGGGGGAAATCGAAGTTCGTGTCCGAGGCGAGGGCGATGAATTCGTTCCCCTTCCACGTGGCGACCCGGCTCATCGTCTCGTACCCCGCCGCGAGGCAGACGTCCATCCGTCCGCTCGCGACGGCCTCGTAGGCCGCCTGGAAGCATTCCCCGCCCGTGGCCCCGCCCCACTCGATGCGGACCGACCCCTTCGGGTTCATCCCGAGGTAGTCCTGGACCATGCTCGCCGCCTTCAACTGTCGGGAGAAGTGGTCGGAGAAGTACGAGATGCGGGTCCCGTCGATCCGGTCCCGGGTCAGGTTGGGGATCTCCTTGAGGGCGTAGTCGTAGGCCCGTTTCACCATCAGTCGGAAATCCATCGCGGGATGCGCTTTGGCGAACTTCGTGACCCCGCCGGTGACCATGTAGACCCGACGTCCGGTCGGGGAGGTCGAAACTCGTCGGACCGTTGATGCGGCTCGGGCGGTACGCTTCGCTCCCTTCGAACGGGCTGGCATTCGAAATCCCTCGCGGCGGAATGAAGTCCGCCTCTTATGCCTGACCCCGACGGGAGGGGCAAGGGGGCGGGCGCAAGAGACTTCTCCCAAATCGGCATCCGAAGGAGCGGCCTCCATGACGCGTAAGTTCGCCCGACTGCGTCCCTCGGTATCGCCGACCGCGGTGGACGAGTTCACCGTCCCGCCGGCCGGGATGTGCCTGAGCGCGTTCCTGGTCCTCACCGACCCCGCCGACCCGTCCTCGGTGTTGCTCGGTCATATCGCGCCCGACCCTCGTTGGGGAGAGCTCGGGGGGATCGGCCCCGAGCGCGTGGCCCGGTTCACGAACTTGTGGATGCTTCCCTCCAGCCAGTTGATGCTGCTCGAGGGACCTGGGGAGGCGGCCCGCCGGCTCGGACGGGAGCTCCTGGGCCTGGAGCTCGACGGCCTCAGCGACCCGAGGGTGTTTTCCGAGTCGTACCCTGGACGGGAGGGAGGGGCCAACGGTCTCCACTGGGACCTTCACTTCGTCTTCGTCGCCCGCGGACCGGCCCGTCCGCCCCACCTCCCGATCTGGCGCGAGTTGGCCTACCGGCGGGTGGCCTCGATCCCGCGCGCGGAATTTGCCCGGAACCAGGGGGATGTCCTCGAGCTGGTCGGGCTCGCCCCCAAGGATTGAGCCCCACCCGCGCCCCGGGTGGCCCCAGCCCCACCCCTAGGCTATAGCCCCGCTTTTGCTCTCATGGGCCGCTGAGGCATGGTCGCATCCAAGGACCTTCTATCCATCTCCGATGTCGCCGACCGGTTGCCGGCGATCCTCAGCCGCGCGGCCGAGCTGAAGACCGCCCGTCGGCAGGGTACGATGCGGACGACCCTGCCCGGCAAGACCCTCGCGTTGATCTTCGAAAAGCCCTCGACCCGGACCCGCACGTCGTTCGAGGTGGCCATCCACGACCTGGGCGGACATGCCCTCTTCCTCTCCTCCCACGACATGCAACTCGGTCGAGGCGAGACGATCGCCGACACGGCCCGGGTGCTGTCCCGCTACGTGGACGGGATCGCCTACCGGGCCTTTCGACACACCGACGAGGTCGAGCTGGCGAAGTGGGCGTCGATCCCCGTCATCAACGCGCTGGATGACCTCGAGCATCCCTGCCAGATCGTCGCCGACCTGCTCACGATGTATGAACGCTGGAAGCACCGGTTCCGGGGCCACCGGCTGGGCTGGGTGGGGGATGGGAACAACGTCCTCCACTCGCTCCTCCTCGGGGCGGCCGCCGTCGGCCTCGACCTGACCGCGGCGACCCCCGCCGCGTACCCGCCGAAAACGGAGGTGGTGGCGGAGGCCCGGGCGCTGGCGGCGCTGTCGGGGTCGACGATCGAGCTGACGAACGATCCGACGACCGCCGCGACCGATGCCGACGCCCTCTACACCGATGTCTGGGTCTCGATGGGGGACGAGGCGGAGAAGACGGCGCGGGAGAAGGCCTTCCGGGGCTACCAGTTGAATGCGGGCCTGCTCGCGAAAGCGGCCCCCGATGCGTTCGTCCTCCACGACCTGCCCGCCCACCGGGGCCAAGAGATCACGGACGAGCTGCTCGACGGGCCCCGCGCCGCGGTCTGGGACCAGGCCGAGAACCGGCTGCACGCCCAGAAGGCGATCCTCGAGATGTTCCTCGGCGGGGCGGCACGGTAGGGGGGACGGAAGCTGTGTCGTTCTCGCACCGCGACCGTCGAGCGCACCGGACCCTTTGGCGCATCTTGGGCGGCGTGGGGGCCGGCACGCTCGTGCTCTGCGGGCTCGCCATGTTCGGGCCGGACGTCGCGTTCGGGTTGGGTGCGCTCGTCGGTCTCGCCGTGCTCGGATGGGTCGGGATGGCCGAGGGGGAGGAAGCGGTCCGCGAGTACGACCATGACCTTCGGTCCGTCACCGCGGGCTCGGACGGCGACGGATTCGTCCGGGCCGAAGTGCGGAGCGACGTGGGCCTCGAACGGCCCATCGGGTTCCCCGCCGTCCGTTCTCCCCACACCCGCCCGCCTACGCGGTCGGGGTAGAGGACGTCCTCGGCCGCCTCGTCGCGTTACGCCGTCGCGGCGGGGTCGGCCCGGAGCCGGGTCTTCAGGATGCGTTCCACCTTGCGGACGAGCGCATCGGGCGGGTGGATGCCCCCGCTTTCGAGCTTGAGGACGACGGATTTCTTCTCGTTCAATTTCTTTCCGAGGTCGTCCGGCGTCCAGCCCAGGGTCTCCCGGGCGATCCGGATCCGGCGCGGCCAATCGGGGGCCAGCTCGAGCTCCCCGATCTCGGTGTAGAGGTCCCGTTCCTCCATCCGTCGTCCGACCGCGGACGTCCGGGTGGCCGGCGTCCCGGGGACGGTCGGCGCCCGTCCGGGGGCGGGCGCCACCATCGGGGGCGGGTCCAAGCGGGTCCCGAACTTCTCGCAATCAGGGCACAGACCGAGGATGGTTCCCTCGACCCGCACCCGGCTCGTCAACGCGACCTCCTTACCACACATTTCGCACAACATGGATCCTCCGGCTACGGCGCGACCTTCTGACGGGTCTTGCGGCGTGCTTCCATCCGAGCGCGCCCCTCTTCAAATCGGCGACGCTCGAGGTCACTCTCCAGGACCAGGGGCGGAACCGGGACCGGCGACCCGGTCCGGTCCACGGCGACCATCGTGATCAGGGCTTCCAGGACCGCCCGGCTCGGGCCCCCGGAGCCGGCCTCCGCACGCACCCGGACCCAGACCTCCATCGAGGTCCTTCCGACGAACGTGATCTCGGCATCGAAGTCCACCACCTCGCCGACGTGCACGGGCGCGATGAAATCGGCCCGGTCGAAGGAGGCCGTCACGCACTGGCTCTTCGAGTGTCGCATGGCCGTGATGTACGCGACCCGGTCGACCTCGGCGAGGATCGCCCCGCCGAAGACATTCCCCATGAAGTTCGCGTCGGTCGGGACCATCAGTCGGACGACCGAGGCACGGCTCTGCGCCACCGTGGCCCCGGACGAAATCCCCACTCCGACGACCCCACTCCGAGGGGTCGCCGACCGCGCTTGTCCCTAAAGGGATTTCGAGACGGAATGGGCGGCGCGGTTCGCCGACCGTTTCAGTACCTCAGGGGGCCCTTATCTCGCGGTCCGGCCTGGTCGTTGCGAGGCACTATGCCGAAGAAACCCTCCCCGAGGAAAACCAGCAAACCCAAGAGATCTCTGAGCGCCGCCGCAAAGCCCTCCTTCCTCAGCGTCGCGGTCGTCGTGTCGGACCGAACGAAGGCGGTCGAGTGGTACACGAAGAACTTCGGGCTCGACCGTATCGATAACATGGAACACTGGCAGACGGTGGGCCGAAAGGGCTCGGGCGGGAAACTCCACCTTTGCCAGGTCTCCGAGTTCGACAAGAAGGCGCCGATGGAGCCCGGCAACTCGGGGATCGCGTTCACGCTCCCGGGCGACTTCGTCCGCGCATGCCAGGCCCTGATGGACCGGGGGGTCGAATTCAGCACTCCACCCGCCAAATCCGACTGGGGATGGGGGGCCGCCGTGAAGGACCCCGACGGGAACGAGATTTACCTCACGGCTGAATAGACCGGCGGGAACCCCTTCCCGAACGGGCCCGGGCCGTGCCGCGGCCGGGCCTGCTCTCCCCCACGCGACACTCTCTCTCGGCGGACTGCTGAGCGAACGCCTAAATAGGGGCACCTTTTGGGCGCGCCCGGAGCCTCTCCATGGCGAACAAGCCCCACCTTAACATCGTGTTCATCGGCCACGTCGACCACGGCAAGTCCACGACGGTCGGCCGCCTCCTTCTGGATACGGGATACATTCGCCAGGAAGAGATCGACAAGTTCCGTGCGGAGGCCGAGGCGAAGGGCAAGGCGACGTTCGAGTTCGCCTGGGTCATGGATGACCTCAAGGAAGAGCGGGAACGCGGCGTCACCATCGACATCGCGCACCGGCGTTTTGACACGCAGAAGTACTACTTCACCATCATCGACGCCCCCGGCCACCGGGACTTCGTCAAGAACATGATCACGGGGACGAGCCAGGCCGACGGGGCCGTGCTCGTCTGCTCGGCCGCGGAAGGGGTCCAGGAACAGACGCGGGAGCACATCTTCCTCTCGCGGACGCTGGGCGTCGCCCAGTTGATCTGCGCCATCAACAAGATGGACCGGCAGGAGGTCGCCTACTCCGAGAAGAAGTACGAGGAGGTCAAAGAGGAACTGACCAAACTCCTCAAGAACGTCGGGTTCAAGATCGACACCCAGGTCGTCTTCGTCCCGATCTCCGCCTTCAAGGACGACAACATCAACAAGCCGAGCCCCAACATGCCCTGGTTCAAGGGACCCACCCTGCTCCAGGCGCTCGACAACCTGAAGGTCCCCGAGAAGCCCGTGGGCAAGCCGCTCCGGCTCCCGGTCCAGGACGTCTACACCATCACCGGTATCGGAACGGTCCCCGTGGGCCGGGTCGAGACGGGCATCCTGAAGGTCGGCGACAAGATCATCTTCCTGCCCTCGGGGAAGTCGGGCGAAGTCAAGTCGATCGAGATGCACCACGAGGCCACCACCGAGGCCGGCCCGGGGGACAACGTCGGCTTCAACGTCCGCGGCATCGACCGGAACGACATCCGCCGCGGCGATGTGGCGGGCCCGGTCTCCAACCCTCCGACGGTCGTGGAGAGCTTCACCGCGAACATCCAGGTGCTCAACCACCCGAGCGTCATCACGGTCGGCTACACGCCGGTCTTCCATTGCCACACGGCGCAGGTCGCCTGCGAGTTCACGGAGCTATTGAAGCGCCTCGACCCGAAGACGGGCCAGGTCGCGGAAGAGAACCCCCAGACCCTCAAGACCGGGGACGCGGCGGTCGTGCGGATCACGCCGAAGCGCCCGCTCGTCATCGAGAAGTACAAAGAGTTCCCGCAACTCGGCCGCTTTGCGGTGCGCGACATGGGTCAGACCGTCGCCGCCGGCGTCGTCGTCGACGTCAAGAAGCGCGAGTAAGCGCCCGGTGGGCTCGGACCGAACGGGGGGAGGGACTATCGATGCAGAAAGCCCGAATCTCCCTGAGCGGCACCGACGCTCGTAAGGTCGACTCGATCTGCAAGATGATCAAGGAGATCTCGACCAAGACCGGCGTCGAGATCGCCGGCCCGATCCCGCTCCCGACGAAGAAGCTCAAGGTCCCGGTCCGCAAGGGGCCGGACGGCGGCGGGACGAGCACGATCGACCATTGGGAGATGCGGATCCACAAGCGCCTGATAGACCTCGCCGCCGACGAACGGGCCCTCCGCCAGGTGATGCGGATCCAGGTCCCCGACGGCGTGAATATCGAGATCGTCCTCACCGGGTAGGCGCGTGTTCGCGCCCCGCTCGGGCGGTCCGCTCGCCGTCGAGGGGGCCGTCCTCGCGATGGTCGGGGCCATTCTCCTGCTGCGGTTCTTTCCCTTCGTGCCGTGGGTCTTCCTCGCCCTGGTCGGGGTCTGGGGGGTCGCATTCGCGTTCTGGCTGTTCCTCGTCGCGTTCTTTCGGGACCCGGAGCGGGCGATCGGCGCGGACATCGTTTCCGCCGCGGACGGCCGGGTGCGGGAGGTCCGCGAGGTCGGCAGCGAGCTCCTCATCTCCGTCTTCATGAACGTCTCGGATGTCCATGTCAACCGGGTCCCCCTCGCCGGGACGTTCGCGAGCGTCCGGGAGACCGGGTCCGGTAAGCGTCCCGCCTACCGCCCCGACGCAGACCAGAACGTCGCGCGGATCTACGTGTTCACGACCGCCCTCGGAGCGGTCCGTCTCGTTCAGATCACGGGGATCCTTGCGCGCCGGCTCGTCTCCTTCGTCGGGGTCGGGGCGAGCCTCGAGAAGGGCGATCGGTTCGGCATGATCGTCCTCGGTTCCCGGGTCGATGTCTTCCTCCCCGCCTCGCAGGTCGAAGCGACGGTGCGGGTCGGCGACCGGGTCCACGCGGGGTCGACGACGATCGCCCGGGAGCGGACGTGACCGACCGCTGGCGGGTCGCCGCCAACCTGGCCACGCTCGCGAACGCGCTCCTCGGGGTCGGCGCTATCCTCTACGTCCTCGGGGGCAACAAGCTCTGGGCGATGCTCCTCATCGCCTGCGCCCTCGGGTTCGACGGGCTTGACGGGATGTTCTCCCGTCGGAGCCCGAACCCCTCCGGCCTCTTCGGCCGCGTCGCCGACTCCATCGCCGACGGGATCACCTTCGGGCTCGCCCCGGCGTTCCTGATCGCGGTCCACACCTCCAACGTCGGGACGTGGCAGCCGTACGAGTCGTACGCGATTGTCCTCGCCGTCGCCTACCTGGCGGCGGCCCTCGCCCGGCTGACCTACTTCACGGCGCGGGCGTACTCGCGGAAGGACTTCCTCGGGATCCCGACCCCGCAAAGCGCGCTCGCCCTCATCGTCGCCCTCCTGTTCCACGACACGCCCGCGTTCCAGACGGTCCAGCCGGTCGGGGTGCTCATCGGGGTCGCCGTGCTCGCGATCCTGATGGTCGCCCCGATCCCCTACCCGAAGATCCGGCGGGATTCGCCCCTCCGCTGGCCGATGGTCCTCACCGGGATCGCCGCCGGCCTCGTCCTCGTCCCGGTCCAGTTCCGGCCGGCTGTCGGAACTCCGCTCTACGACCTCGCCTACGCCGCCGGCTTCGTCATGCTGGTGGGCGTGGCGAGCTACTATCTCCTCGGTCCCTTCACGGTCCCTCGACCGTCCCCTCCGTCGAGCGGGAGTCCATGACCGCATCGAAGATCCATCGGGCCAGCCTCACCGACCGCGAGGCGCTCCTCTTCGAGGCCGGGATCAAGCTTGGCGGGATCTTCCACCAGTACCTTGGGATCCCGGTATCGGCCGCGACGGCCGCGGGCCTCGCCGAGACGATCGAACGGGCGGTGGCGCTTCAACCGTACGTGACGGGCGTCGAGGTCCGGATCGCCCCCGGGCGCGGACCACGCCTCGGCCAGGGCCGATACGCCTACCGGTACCTCACGCCCGAGATGTTGGACGTGCGGATCCAGCTCCGGGACGGCGCCGCGCACGTCGAGGCGCGCCTCGTCCACCGCCCCGACCTTCGGTACCCCTTGATGAGCGTCGACCGGACGTCCCCGCGGTCGCCCCACGGCGGGGGGCGGCCTACTTCCGCTCGGCGATCGGGACGTAGGGCAGGTCGACGGGCCCGACGTACTTCGCCGTCGGCCGGATGAGCCGAAGGTCCTGGTACTCTTCGAGCACGTGCGCGGTCCAGCCGGCGACCCGGCTCGAGGCGAAGACCGGCGTGAACAGGTCGTGCGGGATCCCCATCAGGGAGTAGACCGAGCCGGAGTAGAGGTCGACGTTCGGGTAGAGGCCCTTCTCCCGGAACACGACCTCCTCCACCTTGCGGAGGAGTTCGTAGTACCGCAGGTTCCCCTTCGCCTCGCCGACGCGACGCGACCATTCCCGGAGGATCGTGGCCCGCGGGTCCTCGACCTTGTAGACCCGATGGCCGAACCCCATGATCCGCTCGTGACGGGCGAGCTTCGCCTTCACGACCTCCTCGGCGCGGTCGGGGGTGCCGATCTCCTCGAGCAGCTCCATGACCCGTTCGTTCGCGCCGCCGTGGAGGGGGCCCTTCAACGTCCCGACCGCGCTCGTGACGGCGCTGTAGAGGTCGCTGAGGGTGGAGGCCGTCACCCGGGCCGCGAACGTCGAGGCGTTGAGCTCATGGTCGGCGTGGATGATGAGCGCGACGTCCAGGGCGCGGGCCTCGAGCTCGGTCGGCTCGCGGTCGAGCAGCGCGTAGACCAGGTACGCCGCGGCGGAGAGATGGGGACGGACGACGAGACGGGGAAGCCCGGCCCGGCGGCGGTGGAAGTGGCCCAGGATCGACGGCAGGACCGCCGTGAGGCGCTGGGCCCCCCCGATCGAGCTCGGTCCGGGGCGGGTCTCCTCCGGCTCGAAGAGCGCAAGCTCGCTGACCGCGGTCCGCAGCACGTCCATCGGGTTCGCCGACGCGGGCATCGAATCGATCCGCGTCGCCATCGCCGGTGGGAGCTCGCGCAGGAGGGAGAGGCGTTCCCGGAGGCCGGCGAGCTGCTGGGAGGTGGGGAGCCGGCCGTACCAAAGTAGATAGGAGACCTCCTCGAACGTCGAGCTCTTCGCGAGGTCGCGGACGTCGTGGCCTCCGTAGATCAGCCGACCCTGCTTCCCGTCGATGAAGCAGATCCGTGACTCGAGCGCGACGACATCTTCGAGACCCCGTTGCACCCCGGTGGGAGCTTCGACCATGGAGAACCTGCGAGCCGACCCACCGGCCCGCGGGTTAATGGGTTTTCGCGACCACCGTAGATTCCGGGGCGTCCCGCGGCGGGGTCACGGTCGGGGGGGCCGCCTCCCGGAGGTGCTTGCGCCGGAGGTAGGCGACGGACGCGGCCGACCAAAGGGGCAGGGAGACGAGGAGCGCCCCGGCGCTGACGAGAAACACGAAGCGGAAGCTCCCGAACGTCGCGAGGATGCCCGAGAGGCCCGCCCCCGCGACCGCCGCCACGCCGCCGAGCGCGCTGTTCACTCCGAGGAGGCTCCCCGCGTCCCGACCTTCGAGCCCGCGGAACAGCATGAGGGAGCTCGCCGTGGAGTAGACGGCGATCGCCGCTCCGAGGACGCCGAACACGATGAGATTCGCCTCGTAGACCCCGCTGCGGGCGAAGAGGATGAACGTGAACCCGGCGGTCGCGAGGTAGCCGAGCGAGCGCAGGTAGGTCGCCCGCTGCACCAGTCGGTCGGCGCCGAAGCGCGAGGCGAGCCCTCCCGAGATCGGGTAGACCAGGGTCTGGGCGAAGTTGTTCGAAAGGTTCACGAGGAAGATCGACGAAGCGGCCAGACCGGCGGAGTACAGGTACGGGGTGTACGAGATGTTGTAGAGGTTCGCGGAGAGGTTGAACAGGAAGGAGGCGATGAAGATCAACGGCAGTTCGTGGTGGAGCTCGGCGCGGGCCCACGCACGGAACCGCCGCCAGGCTCCCCGTCCGACGCTCGGGCGGAACGGGAAGAACGGGATGGAGATCCGCAGCGCCGTCGACTCCCGGATCCGGGAGAACAGGCTTTCCGAATGCCGAGCGACCTGGGCGGTCGTGAGGGAACGGGTCGGGTCCTGGACCCCGAACCAGAGGGCGACGGCGCTCGCGGCGGCGAGCGCGGCGAGCAGGTAGAGGAGCGAGAGCAGAGCGTCGTCGGCGAGGGTCCAGAAGTAGCCGATGAGCAGACCGATGATCGAACCGATCATGCTCATCTCCTGGAAGGAGGCGTAGGCGTTCGGCCGCTCGCCCTCGGTGAACTTTTCGAGGATCAGCAGGTTCGAGGCACTCGCGCCCGCGGGGGAGATGACGCCGATGACGGCGTAGACGGCGTAGAGCTCGAGGAGCGTGGAGGTGTGGGCGAGCGCGAGGTACAGGAGCCCGTACCCGCCGAAGTTGATCACGAGGAACAATCGGCGGAGCGGGTACCGGTCCGAGAGGTGGCCCCAGGCGACGGAGGAGAGGATGACGGCCGAGTTGAACATGGTCGCGGCGATCGCGACGTCGGCCCAGCTTCCGTGAAGGGGGATGAGGATGAGGAGCGGGAGGACGACCCCGAAACCGGAGGTCGCCGCATTGATGGGCACGAATCCCAAGAGCCAGGGCCGCGCTACGAGCCGCCGCGGCCAGGTTCGCAGCGAAAGTTCCATCGTTCGACCCTCGGGCTAGTCGCCCGGTATTAAAGGGCGGTCGCGTGGAGTGGCGGTGAGGGCCAGAGGGGGTTAATCTTCAGCGGAGCCGGCCCCGCGCCTCCCAAACAACCCTTATAAGGGAAGGTCGTTAATCCGCCCCGAGAAGAGGCGACTTTTCGCGTGGCGATCGGGTTTGTCCTAATCAGCACGGCTCCGGCCAAGGAGCATGAGGTCTACACCGAACTCCTGCGGGTCAAGGGGATCGTCGAGCTCCACCCGCTCTTCGGCGAATACGACCTGATCGCGAAGGTCGAGGCCGAGGACTTCAACGCGCTCGGACAGCTCGTGGTCGACAAGATCCGGTCGGTCCCCGGCGTGATCGACACGAAGACGCTCACGGGCATCAAGTTCTAGGGAGAATCTCGAATCATGTTCGATCTGATGGGCACCGAGCTGAGCGTAAACATCTGGGTCTTCCTCACGATCATGCTGCTCGTCTTCGCCCTGTTCCTGATCCTCGCCGGTATCTTCACGGCCTACTTCGGGAGCGGGAAGAGTCGGACCATCGGCGTCGCCCTCCTGGTCGGCGGCCTCGTGATCGGCGTCCTCGTCGCCTACCTCTACCATGCGGGCTTCGGCGGGAATGTGTCGAGTGGCCAGCTCGGCAGCCTCATCCTCGAGTCACTCCTCGTCATCGTCGCGGCGGTCGTCGGCGCCCTGGTCGCGATCGGGATCTTCCTGGTCGCCATCATGAAGTCCTAGACCGGCCGTGCATCGGGTCGTGGTCGCGCGCTCGTCCGGGCGAGGTCGCGTCCGGCTGGTCACTCTCACGAGTGACGTCGGGTGGGCCTACGCGGCCCAGATGAAGGCGGTCCTGCTTCGTTCGATCCCGCCGGGCCATGTCGTCGACATCACGCACGACCTTCCCGCCCACGCCATCAGGGAGGCCGCCTTCGTCCTCGCCTCGATCGGAGATCAGTTTCCGGCCGGAACGGTCCATGTCGCCGTCGTGGACCCCGGCGTGGGCGGCCCCCGGGCGCCGCTCGTGATCCGGTGCGCGGACGGGTCCGCCCTCGTGGGGCCGGACAACGGTATCCTCGCCCCGCTCGCCCACGCGCTGGGCGCTCCCCGGGCGTTTCGCATCGACCCGCGACGGCTCTCCGTCGGCCCCCGGACCGGTACGACCTTCGATGGTCGCGACCTCTTTGCGCCCGCGGCCGCCCTGCTGGCGAGGGGGATCCCCGCCGCTCGGTTGGGCTCCCCGCACGACTTCCGGGACCTGACGCTCCCGACCGCGGTCCGGTCCCGGGCGGGGGCCCTCGGCGAGGTGCTCCACCGGGACGCGTTCGGCAACCTCATCACGAACATTCCGACGGAATGGGTCCCCCCGGGGACTCCTACCGTCGGGGTCACCCTGGGCCGTGGTCGACGTCAGCGCCTCCCCTGGACCCATTCCTACGAGGAGATCGGACGGGGGCGTCTCGGGACACTGGGCTCCAGCTTCGGTACGGTCGAGATCACGGTGGCCGAGGGTCGGGCCGACCGACGATGCCACGCCGCCCCCGGTACTCGTATTCGGCTCGACTGGTCCGTTCGGAGCGACGCGCACGCCACTGAGACGGTAAATAGCGGCCGAAACCTCCGTACGTCGAGACGGTAGCCCGCCCACGGGCTCCCCTCCTACGATGGCGAAGCGGGACTATTACGAGGTGCTCGGGGTTCCCCGCACCGCCTCACCGGAAGAGATCAAGGGCGCCTACCGGAAGCTCGCGCGCCAGTACCATCCGGACGTGGCCAAGGAGAACCCCAAGGTCGCCGAGGAGAAGTTCAAGGAGGTCTCCGAGGCGTACGAGGTACTCGCCACCCCCGAGACGCGCCAGCGGTACGACCAGGCCGGGTTCTCCGCGGTGGAGTCCGACTTCGGCCCCGGCGGCTTCGGCTGGCAGAACTTCACCCACGTCGGCGACCTCGAGGACCTGCTCAACTCGAACCCGCTCTTCCAGCAGTTCTTCGGCAGCATGGGGGGGAACTTTGCGGGCGGTCGACGCTCCGGGGCATTGCGGGGAAACGATGTCGAGATCACGCTGCGTCTGCCGCTTTCCTCGGCGATCAAGGGCGCGCGGCCCGAGGTCGACGTACCCCGCAACGACCCCTGCGCGGCCTGCCAGGGCACCGGCGCGAAGAACGGGACCGCGCTCGAGATCTGTCCCGAATGCCGAGGGGCGGGACAAGTGCGTCGGATCCAACAGCGGGGGCACGCCCAGCTCATCACGGTCGGGGACTGCCCGCGATGCCACGGAGTGGGCCGTCGCATCCTGGAGCGGTGCCCCGTCTGCGGAGGCTCCGGCTACGTGCGCGCGACCGAGCGCATCCAGCTTACCGTACCCCCCGGAGTCGACGACGGCGCGGTCCTCCGAGTCTCGGGGCATGGGTTGAGGGCGACGGGCGGAGGGGTCCCGGGGGACCTCTACGTCCAGGTCGTCTTCGAACCCCTACCCCACATTCGTCGCGACGGGGAGGATGCCTACACCGATGCGATGGTCCCCCTCGGCATTGCCATCCTGGGAGGGGAGATCACGCTCCCGACGATCGACGGACATGCCTCGCTCAGGATCCCGCCCGGCACGCAGCCCGAGACCCAGTTCCGGCTCCGGGGGAATGGCTTTCCCCGCTACCGCAGCTCGACCCGGGGCGACCTCATCGTGACGGTCCACGTCGAGATCCCGCGCTCGCTCTCCGGACGGGAACGGGACCTCCTGCGTGATGCCCTGTTGCCCGGGGGCCAACCGGTCGCCCCGCGCAAAGAATCGATTTTCCGGCGGCGGAGCTCGTGACCGCCGACGAGTCCGACGACGCGGTCGAGCCCGACCAGTACTTCACCGAACGGCCCCGGTCCGCCTCGTCCCGCTCGGAGCTCCGGTTCCTCTTCCGCGGCGAGCTCCTCCACTTCCTCGTGGACCGGGGCGTCTTCGCCTCCCACGGACTCGACCCCGGTACTGCGTTGCTGATCCAGAACCTCACGCTCGCCCGGACCGACCGGGTCCTCGACCTGGGATGTGGGTGGGGCCCGGTGGGGATCGCCGCGGCCCGCTCGGTTCCGGAGGGGTCGGTGGTCCTGACCGAGGTGAACCGGCGAGCGGTCCGCCTCGCGCGGCTGAACCTCGAACGGAACCGGGTGAAGAACGCCGAGGTCCGGGTGGGGCCCTTGTATGCGCCCGTGGACGGCGAGACCTTCGACGTGATCGCCACCAACCCTCCGTACCATGCCGGCCGGGAGGCCGTGCTCGAGATCCTGGCCGGTGCGAGCGACCACCTCGCCCCGGAGGGTCGGCTCGTCGTGGTCGGAAAGGGAACCCAGGGGATCCGCTACTACCAGGAGTGGCTCGAGCACCACTGGCCCGGGTCGGTCGAGGTGCTCGGTCGCGGTTCCGGTTACCGGGTGCTCGAGGCGCGCCGGGACCCGAAGAGGCACCAGGCGTAGAGCCGGGCGACGTGCCGGACGTACTGCGCGATCTCCCCGCTCCCGAGCTTGCTCTCGCCCGCCGTGCGAGGCCGGAAGACGATCGGCAGCTCGACCACCGGGTCCGGACGGCACTTGACCAGCACTTCGAGCCCGATCTTGTACCCCACCGGCGCGAGCGTTCCTCTCGAGAGCACGGACCGTCGGACGGCGAAGAACCCGCTCATCGGGTCCTTGACGGAAACGAGGGGACGGGCCAGGATCGCGGCGCCGGACGAAAGGAGCCGACGTCCCCGGGTCAGTCCGGGAGCACTTCCCCCACGGACCCATCGACTCCCGAGGGCGAACTCCGCCCCCCCGGTGGTCACCGCCTGGACCAGGGTGGGGACGGCCGCGGGCGGGTGGCTCCCGTCGGCGTCCATCACGACGATCGTCTCCCCGGTGGACCGCTCGAACCCGGCGATCACGGCGGAGGCGAGGCCCAGCTTCTGGCCCCGCTCCACGACCATGGTCGGAAGGGGCGACTGCAGGGTGCGCGCGTAGGCCGCGGTGCCGTCCGGCGACCCGTCGTCCACGACGACGAGTTCGGCGGACTTCCCGTCGAGCGACCGGGCGAGCTCCGGGTACAGGTGCTCGAGCGAGGTCCGCTCCTGGTACGTCGGGAGGATGACCGATACCAGGAGCGGAGAAGTCACGAGGGACGACGAGACCACCCCCGTAGATACTGCTTCGGGCCGACTCCGTCCCGGGGCCGACGGCTCGGACCCTACCGAAGGCCCGAAACCGGGGTCGATGATTTCCACAGAGTTCCCGGCTCCGAAGCGCTTAAGAAGGGCGGCCTTCTCGGCGCCCGCACCCTCGGAGCGAGGGGTCCCGCCGAGTCACCCGGCTCGTCGGATTCCACCTCCGAACTACCCAGGGGAGTGAACTCCGCGCCCAAGGAATCGAAGGACTCGAAGGCCGAACCGGCCAAGCCCGCCGAGCCTGCCGAGGCCGAGGCCTCGACCGAAAGGGCCCCGAAGAAGGAGAAGTCCTCCAAAGGGAAGGACGGCAAGGACTCCAAGGACGGGAAGGAAGGCAAGGAGCCCAAGGAGGGGAAGGGCAAGGGGAAGGGCGGTGGCAAGGCCCCGAAGTTCGTCTCCGACAACCCCAATTTCCGATACATCGTCCGGGTCGCGAACACCGACCTGGACGGAACCCGACCCACGGGCCTCGCCCTCACGGGCGTGGGCGGCGTGGGCCTCCGCCTCGCCGAGGTCGCGTGCCGGCTCGCCAACGTCCCCGCCGCGGAGATGATTGGGAACCTCTCGGAGGCGACCGTGGAAGGGATCGAGGCGACCCTCAACACCCTCCCGACGAAGGTTCCCCTCTGGATGGTCAATCACACGCGGGAACCGCTCATGGGCGACTCGCTGCACTACATCGGCCCCGACCTCGAGACCCGACGCCGGGACGACGTCAACATCATGCGCATGGTCCGAAGCTACCGGGGCGTCCGCCACGAGCGGGGCCAGAAGGTGCGCGGCCAGCGGACCCGTTCGAACGGACGCACCGGCATGGCCGCCGGCGTCCTCAAGAAGGACGCGAAGGCCGCAGCCGCGGCGGCGGGCAAGGAAGAGGCTGCACCGGCCGCCGCGCCCGCGGCCGCCGCGACCCCGTCCAAGGCCGCGGCCACGGCGGCCACGCCGGCAAAGCCCGCGGCCGGCGCGAAGAAGGTGTAGGACGATGGGAGATCCAAAATTCCTGCGCCGGACCTACGACACGCCGAAGCACCCGTGGGAAGCGGGTCGAATGGCGGAGGAGCGCAAGCTTCTCGAGAAATACGGGCTCAAGAACAAACGCGAGCTCTGGAAGGCCCAGTCGATCCTCCGCGGTTTCCGCGGCCAGGCGCGGGACCTTCAGGCCCGTCTCCGAGCCGGAGAGCCGCAGGCTCAGCGGGAGACGACCCAGTTGCTCGGCCGCCTCTCCCGCCTGGGGGTGCTCCCTCCGGGCAGTACGACGATCGACGACGTTCTGGCCCTGACGACGGAGGACGTCCTGCGCCGCCGCTTCGAGTGGATCGTCTTCCACAAGAACCTCGCCCCCACCCCGAACGGCGCCCGGCAGTGGATCGTCCACGGCCACTTCGCCATCGGCGACCACCGGGTCACGCGCCCCGGCTACCTCGTCCCGTCCGACGAGGAGATGCAGATCACCTACTCCCCGACGAGCCCGCTCGCCGGGGACGACCACGCGATGCGCACCGCGCTGCGCGAGCGCCTCTCCGCCCGGTCCGGGCCTCCCGCCGAGCCCGTCGCGCCGGCGGAAGGAGGAACGTAGGCCATGGCGAAGGTCGGCATCGCGCACATCTACGCCAGCTACAACAATATCCACATCACCGTCACCGACATCACCGGCGCGGAGACCCTTGCGAAGGCCACCGGCGGAATGGTCGTCAAGGCCGCCCGGGATGAGTCGAGCCCGTACGCTGCGATGAAGGCGGCCGACCAGATCGCGGCCCTGCTGAAGGAGAAGGGGTACGATACGCTCCACATCCGTGTCCGCGCGCCCGGCGGGAACCGCTCGCGCTCGCCGGGACCCGGCGCCCAGGCCGCCATCCGCGCCCTTTCGCGCGCGGGCGTGAAGATCCAACGCATCGAGGACGTCACCCCGGTCCCTCACGACGGCACGAAGCCGAAGGGGGGCCGCCGCGGACGGCGGGTGTGATCCGATGGTGCTCACGATCTCCGAACTCAAACCACGGACCGCCACGATCGAGATCGAGGGCACCACCGCGTCCCAGGTCAACGCGATCCGCCGCACGCTGCTCGCCGACGTTCCGAAGCTCGCCATCGAGGACGTCGAGTTCCACCTCGGCCCGATCCGGGACGAGACGACCGGAAAGGACTACGACTCGTCGACCAGCATGTTCGACGAGGCGATCGCGCTCCGCCTCGGCCTGCTCCCGATCCCCACGGACTTGGGCGAGTTCCGACGGAAATCCGAATGCACGTGTGCGGGCGCCGGCTGCCCCCACTGCCAGGTGATGTACTCGATCGACCGGAAAGGGCCCTGCACGGTCTATGCGAAGGACCTGGTCCCGCTCGGCGACGCGAGCCTCGCGATCCTCGAGCCCGACATCCCGATCGTACGCCTCGGCGCCCGCCAGGCGCTCCTCGCCTACGCGACCGCGGTGGTCGGGGCGGCGCGGGAGCACGCCAAGTGGCAGGTCGCCCAGGGCGTCGGCATGTACCCCCGCCCCCACGTCAAGATCGCGAAGAAGGCCGATTGCACCGACGCCTGCTTGAAACGCACCGCGGCCTCCTGCCCCGTCAACATCCTCGAGTTCGCCGGGGGCAAGCTTTCGGTCACGGACGAGCTGAAGTGCATCGACTGCGGCGCGTGCGAAAAGGCGTGCGAGCACGGGTCGATCAAGATCACGCCGGATACGGAGAACTTCTTCCTCCGGTTCGATACCGACGGCTCGCTCACCGCACGGGAAGCGCTCCGGTACTCGCTGAAGGACCTCAAGCGCCGCTTCGAGGAGCTGCGCGAGGCGATCCAGGCGATCCCCTAGCGGCCCGGCTCGGGCTCGTCCAGTCATACCGCAGGATGGCGGCGACGCCGCCCAACCCGGCGAGCTTCGTCCCGTTCTCCCCCTCGTCGCGCACGATGAACAGGCGGGCGCGCTCTACCCGGGCGGCGTCGAGCACCGCGATCATCGCCGGGTCCGGGAGGAGCGACTCCGAGACGAGGAGCGTCTCGACCGCGCCGGCTTCGACCGCCTCCGCGACCTCGGTACGTCCGACCGCCGCCCGGGTGCCGGTCGCGAGCGAGCGCACGAGCCGCTCGACGAACTCGGCCTCCTCGGCGGCCACGCTGCCGCGGAGGACCTCGGTCGCCCGGCCCGACTTGAGCAGTTCGTCCACGCCCACCCGCCCGGACTCGGCGGTCGCGTAGACCTTCACTTTCGCCGCCACCGCGGGGTCCTCCTCGTGGAGACGCCGCGCGATCTCCTCCTTCAGGAAGCCTGGTCCGGCCACGATCACCGCGTGGGCCGCCGGCCCCTCCCGACGCAGCAGGCCGATGAGCTCGTCCGCGTAGGTCCTCCGGTCCTTCTCGCCCTGGCCGCCGCCATACTGCTTCCCGGCAATCGACCGCTTCAAATCGGCGATCGGCTCGATCGCGCGCCCCCGCAGCCGGACGAGCGCGGAGTCGCCCCAGTCGACGGCGGCGAGCAGGATCGTCGGCTCGCCGGTGCCCGCGAGCCCCTCGTCGAGGAGGACCCGGTCGCCCGAGGACATCGAGGATTTGATGACGGTGACCTCGTCCCCTTCGGCGAGGTCGAGCGTGTGATGGCGTCCGATGTCGAACGGCCCTTCCCGGATCGGACCCGTGATCCGCACGTGCTTCGAGAATCCGTGGAACTCCACCTGTTCCGCGGCGACGACGATCCACACGCGCCGCCGGGTCCGCTCCGCGCCCGGCACATCCGCCGGGGCCTCGGGGTCCCGCCGGGTGGTGGAACCCCCGACGAGCTCCCCCGGGCGGACCAGTCGGGCGATCCGCCAGAGGTCGCTCGGGCTCTCCAAGCGGAGGCGTAACAGGCCCGTTGCCGCATCGCGATGGAGGAGACGCACGGAGAACTCCGGAGGGTTCCCGACGGGTCCCAGAGATAAGCGAGTTTCGCTGGGCCGAACGCCCCCGCGATAGCCTTATCGAGCGGGGGAAGGTCGAGGTTTGCCGGGAGGAGGGGCACCCCTGGTCGGCCGATACTCCGAACTCTTTCAGAAGCGGTCGTTCGTCGCCTTCCTCATTGCCGGGGCCCTCCAGTTCGCCGCGCCCGCCACGGCCTCGGTCGTCTTGTTCTACTCGGTCACGCTCGCCTACCCGAGCGCGGGGTTGCGGGAGACCTATGGAGCCCTGGCCCTCGCCTACCTGGGTCTCGGTTCGACGATACCGACCCTGGTCACGGCCTTCTTCTCCGGAGCCCTCGCCGACCGGAACGACCGCGGCGCCCTGATGCGCGTGGTGAACCTGCTCGGGCTCCTGGCCACCACCCTCCTCATCGTGATCGTCATCCTCGGGCCGACGACCCACATCGGGTTGCCCGGACCTCAGGGTTTCTACATCCCGGAGTGGGTCCTTCTCGTCTACCCGGTCTGGGCGCTCGTGATCGTCTCCTCGACGCTGTTTCGTCCCGCGTTCAACACGAGCGTCCCCCGGGTCGTTCCACGGGACCTCCTCAGCCGGGCGAACGGCCTGATCTACGCGATCGCGGGAGGCGTGACGGCCTTGGGCACCCTCGCGGCCGGGGTCGTTCTCACGGTAGCGCCGTCGGCCTACGCGCTCGGGATCCCGTTCGGACTCTTCTTCGTCACCCAAGTGGCGCTGGTCGCGCTCGACGTGGACCTGAGCCCCGCCCGAACCTCGCTGCCGCGGTCGATCCTCCACGACGCCCGGGCGGGGTTCGCCTACATCGGGCGTCGGACCGCGATCCTTCAGCTCACGGTCGCGGGCCTCGTGATCAACTTCCTCGTGGCGCTCGCCACCGTGGAGCTCGCGCTGTATGTGACGACCTGGCTCGGGGCCACCCAGGGGATCTGGTACGGGGCTATGGTCGCCGCGGCCACCGTCGGCGCGTCGGTCGGGTTCGTCGTGATCGCCCGCGTCCGATTCGAGCACCGTGCGGGGCAAGCCATGATCCTGCTGACCTCGGCCCTCGGGCTCACGTTGCTCTCGCTCGCGCTCGTCCGGTCGATCTGGCTCGCGCTTCCGATCATCTTCCTCTTCGGCGTCATTCCGGGGATGTTCTCTACGATCTTCCTCTCCACCATCCAGTCGACCGTCCCGGACGAGATGATGGGCCGCGTCTTTTCGGCCGACGAGGTCGGAAGCTACGCGCTCGTTCCGGTCGGGCAGTACGCCGGCGGTTCCCTGACCTACGAGGTCGGCGTCCAGGGCACCTACTTGACGGCGGGCGGCACGCTCGCCCTGTTCGGCCTGGTCATGCTCCTCGGATTTACGTCGCTCCGCAACCTCTCCCTGCACCCGGCCGGGCCGCCCGAAGACCCCCCCGACGGTTGACCTACTCTTCGGGAGACACCGGCACCCGGACGGTCGAGTACCAATCGAAGTCGGGGCCGAGGTGGCGAACGAACCCGAGCCGCGCATAGAGCGCGATGGCCCGTCGATTCCCTTCGGTCACGTTGAGGGCGATGACCGACTCGCCCCGCTCCCCAAGGACACGGAGGGACGACACCACGAGGGCCCGACCGATCCCGCGACCGTGGGCCGAGGGGTCCACGAAGACGCTCACGAGCAGGGGACCGTAGGGAGCGCGGACGAAGAGACACCCGCCCCGGAGGCTTCCGTCGTCCCCTTCGGCGACGAACGAGGCCCACGAGAGGAACTCGCCGTAGCGCCCGCCGATCATGTCGCGCAGGGCCAGGACGCTGTCGCGGACCGGGTCGACGTCCATCTGGAACAGGTAGTAGTCGAACTTGGTGCCGAACGCGGCTGCGTGCAGGGCGGCCAGGCTCGCTTCGTCCTCGGCCCGCACGGTTCGGAGATGGACGCCGGGGACCTCCCGGGGGTCCGGGAGGGGCGTCCCGGGGGGAAATCGCATCTCCGACCGGCCAAATGGGGCGAAGTGGAGGGCGCGCATCAGCACGGCCTCGGCCTCCGGAGTCACGCCCGCGAGGTGTCCCGGAAGGAGGGCGATGGGACCGCACTCCGCCTCGATCCGCTGAAGAAAGCCACGGTAGTCCGCGGCCGAATTCGACGGGGGTCGAAGGTAGATCTTGTGCACTTGGAACCCGGTCGGTGAGTCCGATTCCCAGATCGCGACCCCCGACACGGATTCGTCGATTCGGTAGAGGCGGCCCTGCCCACCCCCCGCACGCAGCAGCTTCGCGACGCGGTCGGTCAATGGGCGAGGGTCCTGAACGGGCTTCGTGTGGCGGGACGCTTCGACGATCGCGGCCGAAACGAGAGCGACCGCGGCCTCGAGGTTCGCCGACAGAGGGAGGAGCTCCCCCGGAGTTGGGGCGGAATTCACGACGGAGGAAGACCGGCCCTCCACTTGGCCTCGTCGAACGAGGCCGGCGAGTCGAGAGTATCCCGACGCCCCTACGGATAGGGGAGGCGTCCCAGGTCCCGTACCACGGCGCGTCGGAAGCAATCCCGAGCATGGTCGTTCACGAGACCGGTGGCTTGCATCCACGCATAGACGATCACCGGCCCGACAAACCGGAAACCGAGCTTCTTCAATTCGTGCGAGATCTCCTCCGAGAGGGGGGTCTTCGCCGGGATCGGCCCGGGATTCTGGATCGGCCGGCCGCCCACGAATCTCCAGACGTACGGGGCGAAATCGTCCCCGGCGGCCTCCATCGCGAGATAGACCCGCGCGCCCGCGATGGTCGCTTCGATCTTCCTCCGCGACCGCACGATCCCCGCGTCGCCGAGGAGTCGCGTCACGTCGGTCGCGCCGAACTGGGCGACCTCGTGCGGGCGGAACTCCCGGAACGCGCGTCGGAAGGCCTCTCGCTTCCGAAGGATGGTGATCCAGGAAAGTCCGGCCTGGAATCCGTCGAGCATGAGCTTCTCCCAGAGCTTGCGGCCGTCGTGCTCCGGAACGCCCCATTCCTCATCGTGGTAGGCACGGAGGAGAGGGTCGCTCTCCGACCAGATACATCGACGGATCGACCTCCGGGACCGTGGATTGGATACCATGGGCCCCGACGGCTATCGATCCGCCCGAGAAATGTGCTACCCCTGATCCCCGGACCCCGGCCCGCCCCGCTTCCGCTCACCGGCCCGGGCGCGGAGGTTGCCGCGTGAGGGAGTGGGGGTGCTGGATCCTCGTGACATCACGACCTCCTGTTTTCAAATACCACTAGTGGAATATGTCAATCGTCAGACAAAGATGGGGGTCTTGTCTGACGAGCATGGTCGACACTTCCGAGCGAGTGACCGTGAGGATTCCGCAGGAGCTCATCGAGAAGCTCAAGCAGATCCAGGAGGTCAAGGGCTCGCCCACGATCTCCGACACGATCCGCGAAGGACTCGAACAGTACATCGAGTTCCACCTTCCGCCGCAGAATGTCCGCAAAGTGGTGGTGGAGCTCTCGCGCCAGGACAACAGCCGTCTCGAAGCCTTCGTGCGCGAGGGCAACTCGGTGAGCGTCGACGACGCCGTCCGCTCGGCGGTCCGGGAGTACATTCGGGGCCGGCTCGAGCAGTTCGGCGCGACGCGGCCGCACCGTCGCGAGGGAGAGGCGCTCGCCGCGGAGGGCTCCCCTCCGCCCTAGAGGGCACGGGGAGCCGATGACGGACGATTCGTCGGTCGAGTCGTGGGCGTCGCTCGCCGCCACGCCGTCCGTCGCGGTCGTCGGCCTCGGAGGGGCCGGCAGCGAGGCGGTCCAGGACCTGCTCAGCCTCGGAATCCCCGGCGTTCATGCCCTCGCCGTCAACACCGACGCGAAGCACCTCATGGCCACCGGGGTCGAGGAAAAGATCCTCCTCGGCCAGCGGGAGCTCCGGGGCCGGGGGAGCGGCGGGGACCGGGCGATCGTCCTGCGCGCCGCCGAGGACGGGAAGGAGGAGCTCCTCCGCCGTCTGCGACCCTTCGAGATCGTCTTCCTCCTCGCCGGGCTCGGCGGGGGCACGGGGAGCGCACTCCTGCCCTTCCTCTCCCGCGAGCTCCGGGAGACCGAGACCCTTGCCATCCCCGTGGTCTTCCTCCCCTTCCACGTCGAACTGGACTCGAATTCGAGCCGCCGCGAGAACGTCCATGCGACGGTCGACGAGCTCGAGGCGATGGGAGGGCTCCTCGTCGCGCTCGCCAACGAGAAGCTGCGCCGGTTCCAGTCGCTGCCGATCCACCGGGTCTTCCAGGTCCGGAACGCCTACCTCCACTCCCTCGTGACCAGCCTCGTCGACATGGTCGAGAACCCGTCGCAGATCTCGGTCGACCTCTCGAGCCTCAAGAACCACCTTCGTTCGTCCGGCCTCTCCACCCTGATCGTCGGGGAGTACCACGTTTCGGAGCCCGAACGGGTCGTCCACGCCGCCCTCAGCGAGAGCCTGCTCGATTTCCATCTCTCCGCGCGGGCCTCGGCCCTGATCCACTTGGACGGCGGCTCGAACATGACCCTCGGCACCCTCGACAAGGTGCTGTATGCCGTGCGGCAGCGCCTCGGCGAGCCCGACCAGCTCGTGTTCGGCACTCGGGTCCGGCCCGAGCCCCGCGAGGTCGTCCGCCTGACGGCGGTCCTCGGCGGGCTCAAGACCCGGACGGTGCGCGATGCGCTGACGACCCGTTCGAAGGGTCCGCTTCCGCTGCTGGCTCGGTAAGCGCGACGGCCGCTGTTTCGGGCGGGGCCCGACGGTCGAGTTCCGCGTGAACCAGGTCGATGACCTGGGAGGAGCGTAGGCTCCGAGGACCCACTGAGAGCCGGGGCACGCCGGACGCCCGGAGTTGCGCGGTCTCCTCCGCCGTCGGGTCGTACGGGTCCGAAACGACCGCGGCGATCCCCCCTTCCGGAGAGGACCAGGAGGCGATTGGGGCTCCGTCCTCGGTACACCACACGGCCCCCGGCAGGGCGAGGAACGCGGTGAGCGCGGCCCGAGGCTCGACCGGGCCGACCCGCAACCCCGGGGAGGACTCGAACTCGCCCGGAAAGGCGACCGACCGGACCAGGGCGTTCTTGAGCAGGGCGGCGGTCGAGCGCTCGTCCGGATTCAGGTAGCGGACCCGGGCGCCGACGATGTCGATCCGGCGGGCGGCCGGCGGGGGTTCGGCGACGAAGAGGATGGAGAACTCCGTGTCACGGCGGAGGTCGTTCGAGAGGGTGAAGGCGGTCGAGACGGCCCGGGCGACCTCGTCCATCCGCCCGGCACCCCCAGCCAGGTCGTTCAGCGTGAACGCCCCGCTCGGGGGGACCTTGTGGGCCAGCAGGAGGAACCGACGCACGGCGGGGTCGCTAGGCCAGGAACCCCTAAAGCTCTCGGACGGCCGGTCTACGGCTTGCGGGCGGAGGCGCGGCGCCCCTTCGGGACCAGCGTCGTCGCGGGCGCGGGCATCGGGTTCTGCTTGCGCTCGAGCCAGATCTCGTCCCCCAACTCGTGGTAGACCGCGTGGGCCGCGAGCCCCGTCCCCCGCTCCCCGTGGGGAAGCAGGAAGGCCCCCGACCGAGCGGCGTTCGAGGAGTAGACGACATCCGTCTCACCGGCCGCGGCCATCGCCTCGGACTCTTCCCGGGCGAGGTCGAAGATGCGGTCCTTGCGGAACATCCAGTAGTGGATGCGCCACTCGCGGCCGTCGTAGAGGGTGGTCTCATCCCGCTCGGTCTCGAGGATGCCCGTGTCCTCGAGCATGTAGAACGTGTCGCGGTCGTCCGGCTCGAGGACGTTGTCGATGATCCGCTGGTTGAAGCCGAAGAAGTTCAGGACGTGGGCGGCGATCGAGCGGGCGTCCTCCGGACGCATCCCCTCATGGCCCACCGAGCGGCGGATCGCCTTCGCGAGAGAATCGAAATCCACCGGGCCGCTGACATCCTGCAGCACCGCATCGGTCGGAATCCCCGAACGCGTGGTGGTGACGTCGGCGGCGGTCCGCAGGGGGACCGGGTTGCGCAGGGTGTACGGCTTACCCATGCTCTTCGACTTGGGGCCGTCGCCTGCGCTCATCAACGATTCAATTCAAACCTTCCGTATAAATACCTTCGGAAATCCGCCGTAATTTCCGTAGTTATCCGACCTGGTCACAGGCTCATTCCAGGGCTCTTTCGGGGGGTCCGGCCGACCCGCTGGAGCGCCCGGACCGCGGGCCGCCACTCCGCCTCGATCTGGTCCTCGAGCTCGGCGAGCCCGGCCATGCCTTCTGGGAAGGGATAGAGCGACTGGGTGAGGTAGACGTGAGCGAACGGGGCGTTCGAGGGTTGGCTCCAGCCTCCCTTGGAGTCCAGGGTCGAGTGGAACTCGTAGTATTCGGGAGCCGGGACGAACCAGACGAGCCCATCGTCGGTGCCCCGGCCCGCGCGGGGCCCCCGCCCGACCACCCGGAGGCCGAGGTAGTCGGTCAAAGAGTTCGGGAGCGCAAAGACGTGACGGTCCCCGGGACGGGCCGTGGCGACCAGGCGGCTTCGCACCGTCTCGACGGCGAGCACCTCCCGGGCCGGATGCGTCGCGACGACCCGGGTGATCCTCGGACCCCGGGCGAGGAACGAGATGCTGCGGCTGGTGTCCCGGTGGGTCCCCTCCTCGGGCACGTACCCGATCAGCTGGGCGACCTCCCGGGGCAACTGGAGGCTCAACCAGGAAGGGTGCGACGCCCAGACGACGACGTACTCCATCGCTCGAGGAATTGGAGGGGGTCGTCGATATAAGAAATCTGGTACGGCGTCGGGGCACCGTTCACTCTCGGGGACCGAGGCCGAGGACGGCCGCCGCGACCGCCCGGAAGTCGTCGCTCCGGAGCACGAGGTCGGCCGCCCGTTCGACCTCGGGGAGATGGGCGTTGAGCGCGACCCCGCGGCCGACCTGGGGAAACACGGCGGCATCGGCTCCTCCGTCGCCGACGTGGACGACCGAGGAGGGGGTGACGCCGAATCGCTCGGTAAGCGCCCCGAGGCCTCCCGCCTTGTCGGTCCGGATCCCCTCGGCCCGGCCGATCACCTCCCCCACGGGCTGGCGGCCCTCGAGGCCCGCGGCGTCCTCGAACCCGGCGAACCGTCGGTACCACCCGCAGACGTAGGGGGGGTTGTGGGTCAGCAGGACCACGTGGATCCCCTGGCCGCGCAGGTCGGCCACTCCTTCGGGGATGTGGGCGATCTTGGGGGTGGCCTCGATCACGGCCTCGACCTCCCGGAGCGTCCGTCCCTCGGCGAATTCGAGCAGCGAGCGGATGTTCTCGTCCTCCCCGATCTCCCCGTCCCGGAAGCGCTTCAGGAGGGTCCAATAGTCGGCTTCGCGGCCGAACCGGCGGGCGATCTCGAGCCACCCGTGGGTCGTCGTGAGCGTGCCGTCGATGTCGACGGTGACGAGGCGCCAGGGGGAGGTCGTCATGGGCCGCCTAGGACCGGCTCCCGATCCCCATCAGGATCCCTCCGACCCAGAGGAGGGTCATGCCGGCTGCGGCGACCGGCAACAGGCGGGCGAACTCCCCGGGGGCGGTGGGAAACAGGACCGAGAGCAGGAAGAGACCGACGAAGGTGAACAGGAGACCGAGCCCGATCCGGGCGTTCTTGGAAAGTCCCCGCCGTCGGGGTGGGGGAGGGGGCGGCGCACCGGGGCCAGCAGCCATCGAGCGAGGCGACCGGGTGCGGCAGATAACCGTGCCGGGCCGACCCGTCAGAGGATGGGTCGCTCGTCCATAGGACGCGGGTCGGCGGCGAAGGGGATGGAGCTTCCCACCGGGGGCTGGCGGCTGGGCTCCTCGAGTTCCCGACGGCCGGGGGTGATCGCCCGAACGAACCCCTTGGCCCCGAGGGGGGAGACCATCGTCGTGATCAGTCCCACGCCCGCCACGATCGTGTAGAGCGCGACGTCGAAGACGTGGATGTCGAGCAGGATGACCGCCATGGCGAGCTCGACCGCGCCCCGGCTCGTCATGAGCCAACCGGCGGCCATCGACTCCTCCGCGGACCAGGAAAGGGAGCGGGTCACGGCGGATCCGATCAGTATCTTCGCGATGAGCGCGAAGGAGCAAAGGAGGGCGAAGGCGATGATGTTGGTGAAGGAGGTCAGGATGAGGGGGAAGTTCATGCCGAACCCGACCAGCGCGAAGAACAGGGGAATGAAGAATCCCCAGGTGACCGCCTCGAAGACGAAGCTGATCGTGCGGTGCTCCCGGACCCCCGCGCTCTCCGGCGTGATGAGGAGTCCCGCGTAGAACGCCCCGACGAGGAACGTCAGCCCGAGGAACTGGGAGTACAGGGCCGAGCCGAGGCCGATGACCATCAGGACCGCGAACCCGCCTTCGCGGGAGCGCCAGGTCGAGCGGAACCGCTGAACGACCCGGTCCCAGATCCGGATCTGGCGGAGGACCCGGAGCCCCATGTGGATCGAGAGGATCGTCGTGAGGAACAGGGCGACCGTCACGCAGGAGGTCGCGATCGCGACGGGGGCCGCTTCCCCGCTCGTCGTGACCGCGAGGAGGATGGCGAACCCGGTCACGGCACAGAGTTCGTTGATGACCGAAGCGTTCAGGAGGAAGGTCCCGAACCGGGTCCGCATGATGCCGAACTCGCGGAGCATGATGGCCAGGACTGGGAGCGCCGTGATCGAGATCGTCAGCGCCACGAACAGGTCGGTGGTGTTCGAGTACTGGGGGAGCAGGAGGTGGACGATCCCCGCGCCGGCGATGAACGGGACGAGGAAGATGGCGATCCCGAGCAGGGCCGCCGAAGGCCCCGTTTTCCAGACCTGCTCCGGGCTGACCGAGAGGCCGGCCATGAGGAGGATGAAGAACGTCGCCAGCGTCAGGAGCGGGGAGAACGACGATGCGACGGTCGTGAGACCCAGGTAGGGGGCGAGAAGGCTCGGGCCCAGGACGACCCCCACCAGGAGCTGGCCCACGAGGGCGACGCTCCCGATGCGGGAGAACACCTCGCCGACGATGACGGAGCAGGTGACGAGGAGGAAGAGGCCGATGATCAGCTCCGTCGTCGCATCGACCACGGTCTCACGCCCCCTCGGCCCGTTCGCGCCGGGCCGAGCCGAACCGGCGTGACGGACCGCGCGGAAGACTCATGGATCGAGGGCCCCGGCGGCACGCCGAGGTGTAATCTTAGCAGAACCTGCGTATATACACCCCCCGATTCGAGGCGGCGTGCACCCCGACCAGGGCCCGCGACCCGTCCACCCCCCTGCCGAGGACGACCCCTGGGCGGTGGCCGAGCGGCGCAGCCGGGCCGTCGAGGAGCCGTTGGACGTTCGTCTGGAGCGACTCGTGCCGTTCCCGATCCTCGAGGTGAGGAATCCCCTTCATCGCACCGCCTACCGGGTGATGCTCCCCCTTTTTCCCGACCGGTCGGTCGCGCTCTGCACCTGTACCGACTTCGCCCGTCGCGGCCTCGGCACCTGCAAGCACATCGAGGCGGCGGGCCGCTGGAGGGAACGGCATCCCGACGCCCCGCCCCGCTATCCGGCTCGACCGTTCGCGCCGGCCGAGGTCTGGTCCGAGGTCGACCGTCGCCTCGAGGCACTCGACCTCGAGGAGCGGCCCGCGAGCCGTACCTGGCGACGGCCGGGCGCCGTGCTGTTCGAGCGCGCGCCCGCTCCGTGGGTGGAACGGGAAGAAGGAAAGGAAGAGGTTGGCCGCGGAGGGCCCCGGCGGTCTACGTCGAAGACATCCCGGGGGCGCCCTTGAGCGCCCGCACGCGGTAGTACTCGGGGTCGACGATGACCTCGCCGTTGATGCCCATCGTCTCGATGGTCTTCAACGCGGCGCCGCCCTGCTTCTTGGCCGCCTGCCAGTCGGGGATCGGGATCGAGAACTTCTTCTCGACCTCCGTCCGGTAGATGGGGCCCGAGTTGTACGAGCAGAACGGAATGATCCGCCCGTCCGGAACGGCGTAGTGGATGTCGCAGCGCATCAAGCGCTGGATATCGTAGTCGTACGCGTCCTGGAAGTGCATGTTCCCGATGTAGAGGGTGCGCCAGGTGAACTTGGCGACCGCTTCCTTGTTCCCCTCGGTAAAGATCGAGGCGATCATGCGGACGCAGTTCTTCTCCGTGACCCCGTCGGGCGCCTTCGAGAAGTCGAAGTACTTCGACACGTCGTGGAGTAGCTTCGCGCCGGCCACGGCCGTCCGGACCCGCGAGAAGCGGGCGTCCCGGTACTTCTCGATCATCGTCTCGACGTTCTCGAAGAACCCGTCGACGTCCATGAACCGGGGGAGCGGCGTGATCTTCTGTCCGTCCTTCGAGACGAAGGCGAAGGTCGCGCACCCGCATCCGGGGTGGGTCGTGAGGGTCATCTTCTCCTCGCCGTGGATGATCGAGGCGAGCTCCGAGATGGGAGCGACCGACGGCACGGGGAAGAAGTCCGACTTTTCGAACGGTCCCTCCGTGCAGAGGATCCGGACCAGGTCCGACTGGGTGAACCGCATCTGGAAGCGGTCCTTGTCGGGGATCCGGGCCGTGAGCGCGACCGGCTGGAAGTTGACGCCGCGGACGACGTCGATGTTGTCGATCGCGAACTTGACCGTGGGCCAGATCTCCTTCTCGTTGAACCCGCCGACCAGCGTCGGGACCAGCACGATGGAGAGGGGCTTGTCGGGCTTTCCGGCCGCGAGGTCGGAAGCCGGCGAGTGGGTCTCCCGGGCCGCCTGGATCGCCTTCTGCTTCACCTTGAGCAGGGGCACGCCGCGGACCTTCCGGTAGATCTCGTCGTCCAGCCCGTCGAACTGGAGGTAGAGGGTGTGCAGCCCATTGTCCCGGCACGCCTGGGCGAAGCCGGGCTCATTGGCGACCCGGATCCCGTTCGTGGCGACCTGGACCTGCTTGAAGCCGAGGTCGCGGGCCATCCCGACCGCGTCCAGGAAGAGCGGTGAGAGCGTCGGTTCCCCGCCCGAGAACTGGACGGCAACCGTGCCCACCGGCTTCTGCTCCCGGAGGGTCTTCAGCATGAAGTGGATCTGCTCGCGGGTGGGCTCGAAGACGTACCCCGCGGCGTTGGCGTTCGCGAAGCAGACCGGGCACTTCAGGTTGCACCGGTTCGTGAGGTCGATCAGGGCGAGTCCTGTGTGGGATTTGTGGTGGCTGCACATGCCGCAGGTCGTCGGGCAGCCGATGAACTTGTCGTAGTAGGGGTTCTCGTAGCCGACCCCGTCGTGGGCGTAGACCTCCATCCGGAGGTAGAAGTCGACATCGTTCGAGATAATGTCCCAGAAGTAGCCGTGCGTCCGGCACGTCTTCTCCATGATCACACGGTGGTCCTTCTCCCGGACGACCGCGGGGATGACCTTGATGCACTCGGGGCAGACTGACGCCGTCTTACGGGGCAGTCCGCGGGGGGCCTGGAATTCCTTCATCACACGCGCCGGCATTCTCGTTTCCCTCAGTTTTGGCCAACACCCTTCGGCATCAGCTTGCTCGGGCCAGCAGCTTGGCCTTACTTAATCAGATTGTCGTGAGAGTGACTACAAAACCCCTAGCCCGTGAGGTGGACTCACATGGTGCGTATCGCTACAAACCCACTGAGTCCGTCCCCTGAAGGGTTTCGTTGGACCGGATCGGACCGAGCGGTTCCCCCCGTACGGGTCCGGTGCTTCCCCCAGCTCCGGCACCTTAAGGGGCAGGGCGCCTAAGGACCTCCAGTATGGCCCCTCGGAAGAAGAAACCGGCCACGGCGTCCCGCCCCTCCTCCGCTCGGAAGGGGGGTTTCGTGGGGCGCGACGCGTCCCCCGTACTAGACAAGTACCCGGAAAAGGACCCCTCGCTAAGCCCGCGGGGGCCCCCCCGGACCGTCGAGCCTTCGACCCCCGCCCACTCACCGCCTCCTACAGTCCCTCCGTCTTCTTCCGCCCCCCCCTCGACCCCGGCCGCCGCGCCGGCCCCTCTGATCACCTTGGAGCGCCCGTTCGATGTCGACGAGTTCTCCGGCATGCTCGGGGAGACCTCGCTGCGGGTCACCGTACCTCGGGAGGACCTGCCGGAAGTGTTGCGGCGCGTCGTGGAGTTCATGGGATTCGGGATCTACGTGTATTCGATCTCGGTCCGGCCGGTCGCCTCGGACCTCCTGAAGTCGTTCATCCTCGAGCTTCGACGGGTCGACTTCTCCGCCCCCCAGGGGGACTGGATCCCCTTCGTCGAGAAGGGCACTTCCGACTCACCGTTCGGCCCGTCGGGGACCCGAACGTAGCCTTCGGCGGCCCCCCCGGGCGTGCCAACCGCTCCGCGCACCTAATCAAGCCGACCGCCCTCGGTCGGCGGGAGCGGGTCACTCGTGAGCGGTACATCGCAGGAGAGCCACTGGGAAGCCGAGGTCCGGATGCTCCGCAAGGAGATCGAAGAGCTGCGCGCCGAGCAGCGACAGATGGCGCAATCGATCAACCAACTGGTCACCACCTTCCGCGGCTTGGCGGCCCACCTCGGCATCGCCGGGGAGCCGTACGGGGTCAAGAAGTCCGACGACCGGGACCTGCGCGGATTCGCCTAGGCCGGAGCGCCCCGTGCAAATCCGGTACCGGGTGGACGCCATCGCACGCGAGGGTCACCGGGGTCGGTTTACCGTCGAGTTGACGGGCGTGACCGAGCCGACGGTGGACCTCGTCGTCCCCTCCTGGGTGCCGGGTTCCTATCACCTGGTGAACTACGTTCGGGGGTTCCGGAACGTGACGGCCCGCGCGAGCCACGACGGGGCCCTCCTCGCAACGCAGCGGGTCGAGTCCACCCGGTGGCGGATCGCCACCGAAGGCCAAGCCGACCTCCGGGTCGACTACACCGTCTACGGCCACGAACTGGTCACGGAGGCCTTCGACCTGACCCCGGACCATTTGTTCCTCAACGCCGCCCTCTCCCTTCCGTACGTCGACCATCACCAGGAGGATCCGGTCGAGGTCGAGCTCCACCTCCCTCCCGACTGGCGGGTCGTCACCGAGCTCGAGGAGGTACGCTCCCGACCGCCGACCTACCGCGCCCGCAGCTACGACGAGCTCGTCGATTCTCCGATCGATGCAGGCCACCCCCTCGTCCTGACCATCCGGCCCCATGGGATCCCCCACCGCATCGCGCTCTGCGGGGAGGGAGGGAACTACGAAGCCCATCGGCTGGAGCAGGACTTCGAGAAGATCGTCGACGCGACGATCCGCCTCATGGGCGATTCCCCGCTCGCCGGCTACACGTTCTTCGTCCATTTGACCGACGTGCCGGACGGGGGGCTCGAGCACGCGACGTCGAACTCCGCGGTCGTCCAACGGACGACCTTTGAACCCCGCGAGCGATACGAGCGGTTCTTGGGACTGGAGAGCCACGAGTACTTCCACCTGTACAATGTCAAGCGGATCCGGCCGAGGGTCTTCGGCCCCTTCGACTACACCCGGGAGGTCTACACCCGTCAGCTGTGGTGGATGGAGGGGACGACCGACTACTTCGCCGACCTCATCCTCCGCCGCGCCGGCCTGCTCTCGCCGAGCCGGTTCTGCGAGGAGAGCGCCAAGATCGCCAAGCTCGTCCTGGATGCGCCCGGCCGCCGTTCGCTTTCGCTCGAGGAGCTCTCCCAGATCGCCTGGGTCGACTACTACCAACAGTACGAGGAATCCCCGAACCAGACGGTCTCCTACTACAGCAAGGGGTACCTCGTCTCGCTCTGCCTCGACCTCGAGGTCCGGCACCGGACCGAGACCCGGGCCTCCCTCGAGTCGATCGCCCGCCTCCTGTGGAAGGAGTACGGAGCGCCGAGCCGGGGACTCGCTGAGGGCGAGATCCAGTCGGTCGCGGAGCGGGCCACCGGGCTCGAGCTGGGCGAGTTCTTCGACCGGTACATCCGCGGGACGGCCGAGCTCGACCTCGACCATTTCGCCAACTACGCCGGACTCACGTTCGGGGCCAAACCGAAGCCATCGGACGACCCGGGCCCCGACCCCGGCTACCTCGGCATTCGGCACCGCGACGTCGGCGGCTTCGTCCGGGTCACGCAGGTCCTCCTCGACACCCCCGCACATCGGGCCGGAGTGAGCCCCGGGGACGAGATCGTGGCAGTGAACGGCAGCAAGGTCACCTCCTCCACCTTCACGAAGGACCTCGAGGGCTACCCGCCGGGAACCGCGCTCGACCTCGCGCTCTTCCGTCGGGGCTACCTGCGCCACGTCGCGCTGACCGCCGGCGCTCCCCCTCCGGAGAAATACCGATTCGCACCGCTCGCGACGACGACCGACCTCGGAAAGAAGGTCTACGAGGCGTGGATCGGGGTCCCGTGGGAGGCCCCGAAGTCGGCCACTACGGACCGCTAGAAGGGGTCCCCGAGGTCGAGAGCGGAACCGCCTTGCGGCCGTACCGCCATTCCCCCTCCATCGGGTAGAGACGCCGGAGCCGCGTGCCGATCGGGGCGCCGATAGAGACCTCGCCGGGAGCCGCGTCCGTGACTTGAAGGGTCAACCGCACGTCGGGGGCGAATTCGGCCAGCACGACCGAGTACTCCCCGAGGGCCTCGACCTGGGCGTCGAATTCGGTCGGCTGGCCTCCCTTGCCGATCGTGGTCGCGGCGACCACCCGGGCCCCCTCCCTCGGGAGCGACTCGGTCGATAGACCCTCCTCGGCCCCGCAGGACCGGCACCGGCCTCGGGCCGGGAAGGTGAGGAAGGCGCACCGGGCACATCGCTCGGCCTCGAGCCGCCAGCGGCTCGGCAGGTTCTCGAGATACCGCGCGCGGGGCACGTACGCCCCCTCCGAGAGGGTCTCGAGCGAAGTCTTGTGCCACGCGCGGATCGCGGATTCGGAGGGCGGAGGGCGGCGAAGGGCGCTCGTTTCCTCGGCTCTCGACGCGGTCGGCAACGTTCCCACGAGCTCGCGCGCGGCGGCGGCCGCTCCCTCGGTCCTCCCCACCGGGACAGGGGAGGAGACGGCCGAAGGAGCGTACCGGAGCGCCACGGCCATCGGCGCCTCGCCTGGGGAGTCGGATAGGTCGACCGCGACGAGCAGCGCCGGGTGCGAGGGGCCACTAGAATGCATTGCGGCCACGGCCTCGAGGAGGCCTTCCGGGCCTGCAGCATGATGGACCAGCTCGACCGGGTGGCCGAGGAAGGCAGCCATCCCCCACTCTACCACGGGCGGAAAGGTTCCGATAAGGTGCACGGACGTCGGGGAGGGTGATCCGTTGGACACGGTCGCGAGGATCTCGAGGGCGGTCGCCGCGAGCGTGAAGGCATCCTCATCGGGTCCGGCGACGGCCTTTCCGTCCCGACGGTATCCGGGCACGTAGACCGCCCCGCGCTCGAGACCGGCCACCGATCTACCCCCGGGAAAAGAGCGTCACGGTCGCGGTCGCCCCGGCTCCCCCGACGTTGTGGGCGAGGGCGGTCTCGGCGGCGGGAACCTGGCGGGCGCCAGCGGCGGCTCGGAGCTGGAGGAAGATCTCGTACACTTGGCTGACCCCGGTCGCTCCGATCGGGTGGCCCTTGGCCTTGAGTCCGCCGTCGGGGTTGACCGGGAGACGCCCGGCGGCCCGGGTCGCACCCGACAGGGTCAACTCGACCGCCCCCCCGGGCGGTGCGAACCCGAGGTCCTCGAGAGCGAGAAGCTCCGCGATCGTGAAGCAATCGTGAACCTCGAGGAACTGCACTGCGTCCCGGGCGAGCCCCGCATCCAGGAAGGCCTGCTCGCCGGCCCGGTGCGTCGCCGTGAATCGGGTCAGGTCCGGTCGGTCCTGGACGGCCAGGCGGTCGCTCGCCGCGCCGAGGCCGTCGACGTACACGGGCGTGTCCGTGAACTCGTGCGCGCGGTCCGCCCGCGCCAGGAGGAGCGCGGCTGCCCCGTCGCTGACCGGGCAACAGTCGAAGAGGCCTAGCGGTTCCGCGACCCGGGCGGCCCTCAGCACGTCCTCCCGAGTGACCCGCTTCTGAAAGTGGGCGTTCGGGTTTCGGCTTCCGTTCTCGTGGTTCTTGACAGCGACCTCGGCGAGGGCGTCGCGCGCGGAGGGGTAGCGGTGGACGTACTCGGACGCGATCAGCCCGTAGACCCCGGCGAACGTGAGTCCCGCGAGCCGCTCCCACTCGGTGTCGCCCGAGACGCCGAGCCAGTAACGGCGTCGAGGGGCCCGGAGGTCCGTCATCTTCTCGACCCCCGCGACGAGGACCAGGTCGGTCCGTCCCTCCTCGAGCGCCCGGACGGCCGCCCGGAGGGCGAAGCCCCCGGACGCGCACGCGTTCTCGACCCGCGTCGTCGGAACCCCGATGAGCCCCGCCTCCTCGTCGAGGACCGCGGAGGAGTTCCCGATCTGCCAGCCTCCGAAACCGAGCGTCGCCAGGAACGCCTCACCGACTCGGTTCCGCTCGGCGCCCCGGTCGACGCTCGAGAAGGCTGCGTCGACCGCACTGCGGAGCAGGGCCCGGGGGCCAGCGTCGAGCACCCCGAACCGGGTGTGGCCGGCCCCTACAATCGCTGCCCGGTGCCCCACGTGCCCACCCGAGAATCGTCTTATCAGACGAGTCGCTCGAGGCAGATAACGCTGGGGCCTCTGTGGTCGATTCACCGCCCATTGTCGTTGGAGTCTCGGGAGCGAGCGGCGCCCCGATCGCCGTACGGGTCCTCGAAGCCCTCCGGGCGGCGGAGGTCCCGGTCGCCCTGGTCGTGTCGGACGGGGCCCGGGCGGTCCTGAAGGAGGAGAGCCAACGGACCCCCGAGGAGCTCGGTTCGCTCGCCACGGTCGTCTACTCGGACCACGACCTCGGGGCCCCCATCGCGAGCGGCTCGCGGCCCACCCGGGGCATGGTCGTCGTCCCCTGCTCAGCCAACACGACCGCCAAGATCGCGCTCGGGCTCTGTGACACGCTGCTCACCCGGGCCGCCCACGTCCACCTGAAGGAGCGGCGACGGCTGATCATCGTGCCCCGAGAGACCCCGCTGCCCACGACCCTGCTCCGTCACCTGACCACCTTGAGCGAGCTCGGGGTCGTCGTCCTCGACGCAGCTCCCCCGTACTACCTCCATCCGCGCTCCGTCGACGACCTCACGGGGTACCTGGCCGGCAAGGTCCTCGACCACCTCGGCGTACCGCACCATCTCTACCGTGGCTGGAAGGCGGAGCCGAAGTGACGCGGCGGGAGACCTTCGCTCGTTTCGTGCCGGCCCGGTTTGCCTCGATCGCCCTCCTGCTCGTGGTCGTGATCCTCCTCACGCCCGTGCTCCTCTCAAGCGGCCCCGCAGCCGTCGGGTTGCTCACCCAGGCGGAGTTGATCGTCGACCGGGTCCCGGGGGCGAACCTTACGCACTTCTATCTGCGGGGGGTCGGCACTACGGTCCGGTACACCCAGATGTCCATCGAGGTCGCGACGGGGTTCAATTGGACCGGATCGTTCCCGACCGGTCGGTTGGCCTGGTCGAATGGGACGAACGGGAGTGAGCTGCTCACGCTCTCCTGGGCGACCGACGCCAACCCGGTCGCTCTGAACATCTCGGCGTGGTACCAGGCCTCCGGCACGAGCGCCCTGTACCTCGGGGTCGTGGCCTTCGACTTCCGCTCCGCCTCCGGGGCGTCGGGGGAGACCCTGTACTCGGCCACCTCCACCTCGGGACTGGCCGTGAGCGGACCGACCCCGATCTCCTCCCTCCCCGTCACGGTCCCCCTCGTCGACGTCGGGAGCGGCCCATGAAAACCTCTCGATTGGTCATGGTGGCCTGGGCCCTGTTGATCGTCCTCCTGCTCGTCGTCGAGCTCGCGGAGATCACGCACTTGTTCACGGTGCCGGTTGAGTCCTGGATCGGGGACCCGCTCGTCCTCCTGCTCGCGCTGGTCTTCACGACGATCGTGGCGCTCGTCGGCGCGATCTTCATCGGGATCTACATCTCGGCCCGGATCCTATCGCCCTCCGGGTTCACTCCCTTCGAGGAGGAGATGCTCCGGATGCGCACCGACCTCGCCGAGGTCAAGACCGCGGTCGAGGAGCTCCGGCGCGACTCGACTCCCCCTCCGGCCAAGACGACCGGTCCCCGGGAGGAGGATCCCTGAAGATCCTGGTCATCGACAACGGCGGCCAATGGACCCACCGGGAGTGGCGCGTCCTCCGCGACCTGGACGTCGAGACCGCAATCGTCCCGAACACGACGCCCCGGGCCGAGCTCGGGGCCGACGGCCTCGTCCTCTCGGGCGGGGCGCTGAGCCTGGAGGGGGGTGATACGCCGCTCGGCGCAGTCGCCGCCTGGATCGACTCCATCGACGTGCCGGTCCTCGGCATCTGCGTCGGCCACCAGTTCCTGGGCCGCCACTTTGGGGGCCGGGTGGTCCGCGGGGACCCGGAGTTCGGGGCGACGGACGTGACCGTGGACCGGCCGGACCACCCCCTGTTCGAGGGTCTTCCTCACCAGCTCAAGGTCTGGTCAAACCACAACGACCACGTGATGGTCCCCCCCGCCGGCTGGGCCACGCTCGCCCACTCCGCGTCCTGTCCCGTCCAGGCGATGGCCCACCCGACCCGTCCCATCTGGGGCGTCCAGTTCCACCCCGAGGTCGAGCACACTGACGGGGGTCGCGAGATCTTCCGCCACTTCATCGGGGCCTGCCGACGCTGACCGGCCCCCCCGCGGGAATATGTAGGCCCCCTCGCTCCCCCGGGTCTCGATGGCGCGGATGCGGCGGGCTTCAGGAGTGCGAGAGCACGACCTCGTCGTGCGAGCGAAGGCGCTCCGCGAGTCGGTCGACTCCCTGCTCCCCCGATTGACCGGGGATGCCCCGCACGACCGGTTCGACCGCCTCCGCTCCGACTTCGAGGAGATCCGGGAGGCCCGCGACGACAGCCGGCGGCTCGAAAAACTGGCCCGCCACGGGGATTCCCTCCCCCGGGCCTACGCCGGCTTGCTTGCGTTCTACCTCGACCCGAAGACCCCCACGGTCGTCTCGTTCCCGCTGCCCGCGGGCGACGTCTCGTACGCCGCGCTCTCGAGAGCGGACCGGGAGGCCGAGGTGGCGGTCCAGCAGTCCGACGACCCCAGCCGGCTGCTCCTCGGGTACATGGAGATGGCCCGTAAGGGCCTCCACTTCTATGCGTCCCGCAAAGCGCTCTGGTGCACCGGTCGCTCCCCCCGTCCCCCCGGGGATGTCCTCGCCGAACGGATCGCGGACCTCCCCTACCGCACGGTCCCGGACGCGAGCGGTCGGGTGCACGCGTGCCCGCACCTCGCCGCGAAGGAGGCCCGCCCCTACCTCGAGGTCGGTTGGCCGGGGGCGGACCGGGCCTTCCGCATCTGCCGGAAGTGCGCGAAGGACGACCGCCATCTCCTGAGCGTCCTGTCCGACGACGCGGCCGTACCCGATCCGGAGGCGGCGTTCCCGGTCGAGGTCGAGCTGAACGTGGAGTGCCGGGGAGGGCCCGAGTGCGTCCACGCCGACCTTCCGTCGCTCCCGAAACGCCTGCGTCGTGACTACGTGTTCGGTCGGCTCTCCGACGCCGCCCTGCTCGACGCCTACCGGAACGAGGTCCGACCGGTCATCGAGGGGACCCGACGCACGACGCTCGTGGCCGGTGGGATCTGCTACGGCGACCGCATGGCAGAGTTCCTCGATGCCCTGCATCCGACCGCGGTCGAGCGTCGGGCGCTCGAAGCCGCGCTCGCGGGGACCCGCGGCTACTTCGAGGTCGACGAGCCGGCGGCGAGCCGTGCGCTCGAACGTCTCTGGCCCCAGCACGCCGAGGAGATCGTGGGGGCGATCACGGAGGACGCGGCCGAGGCCCGGCGGGCCCTCCAGGAGGCCCGCGACGCCCCCGGTCGGATCGCCGAGATCCTGAAGCGCGCCCAGCGACGCGGGGAGGAGCGCGAGCTCCTCGAAGCCCTGCCGCGGTACAGTCGCCTTTCGAGCGAGGCGGCCTGGGTCGACCGGGTCGCCCGCTCCTACCGCACCCACCGGGAGGCCGGCGCGGAGCGATCGATCGTTCAGACCCTTCCCCGGGAGGGCAAGGAACGAGGGCTCGCCTACGCCTTCCTGATGGCGCTGGGACGGGCCGGCGCCCATGCGTGGCAGTTCACCCCGACGGAGCAGGAGTTCGGCTCCTCACTCGCGGGCGCCGCCCGGACCCTCCTGAACTCGACGGCCGCGTCCTACCACGACTCTCTGGACTCCTTATTGCGGGCCGCCGGCGTGGCGGATTGGGGAACGCGGGAAACCGCCCCCGGCTGAGTTGGGGGGGCCCCCCGAACCGGCCACCAAAAGATATCTATCCTCGACCCCGGTGCCCGCCCGGAGGCGCTCACCCCCCGGGTCGAGGGAGGGCCCCTTGCACGAGGCGTTGAAGGTTGAGCGGAGGGGAGACGGCACCCAATACCGCCGTCGTCGTCGCCGGCGATGAGGAGACCCGAGTACTGCTCCGCGGACTACTTCGTCTGCACCACTTTCGGGTCGACGGCGAGGCCGAGGGGTGCTCCGAGGCGCTCGAGCTGATCCGCCACCACCACCCCAGCCTCCTGGTCGTCGACGTCAACCTGGCCGAAGGGAGCGCCCTCTCGCTCGTCGGCGAGGCCCGGGCCGCCGTCCCCACGATCCGAACCATCCTCGTCGCGCCCTCCTCGCGACCCCCGCCCGCGGGGTCGAGCGCCTCCATCGACGTCGTGCTGCTCCGTCCGTTCCGCATCCGCCAGTTCGCCGAAGCGCTGGGCCCCCCCGCCGTCGGCTCGACCTGAATCGCTACCGGACCCGGAATCGTTCGAGCGCCGCGGACTCCTCGAAGTGGAGCTCCGCCGGGATCACGATCGCGTGCAACGGCGGGCCGAAGTCCTGGTCGACCACGCGGGTCCACGGCCCGAACCAAGCCGCCGCGGATTCGGTGCCGACCCGCGCCACCACCGCGACGGGGGTCTCGGGTCGAAGGACGGCGTGGTCGGGGTCGCGCTCCGCGAGAATATGGAGGGCTTCCCCGGCCGTGAGGTAGCGTCCCTCCCCGGGGCGTAGGTCGAGGAGGACGAGCGTGTGGAGGCCGCGCTCGAGGTTCCCCGAGATCTGGTCGACCATCGACCGGGGCGTGAAGCCGGGGTCGGGCAACGGCACGGAGACCGTGCGCCCGAACCGGTACTGCATGAGCCCGAGGAACCCCGCCGCCGCGGTGAGGATGCTCGCGTTCGGGAGATACCTCCAGGTATGGCCCGCCCGTTCGGCCGCGAGTCGCAGGGCGACATGGGTCGTCGCGGCGAACGGGTCTCCGACCACGAGGAGCGCGACGCGGCCGTGCTGCGCGAGCGCGTCCAGGACCGGGCGCTCGGACTCGAGCGCGGCGCGGTCCAGGAGCTCGACCGGGTGACCGACCCGGGCGGAAATCCGGTCAAGGGTGCCCGCGGGCGCGACAGCGGTGTACTCCTCCGCGAAGATGCGGTCGGCGCCGCGCAGCGCGGTGACCGCCTCCTCGGAGAGTCCCCGCTCGTCGGAGAGACCGAGGCCGACGAACCAGAGTTCGCCCATCCGGCCCGCCTCCGCTCAGTCCCGCAGGGCGAGCACGGGGCATGGAGCGGCGCGGAACAGTTCCTCCAGGAACCAGCGCGTCAGGAGAGGCCCTTCGGTGGACTCCTCCTCGCCGCCGACGAGCAGGAGACCGAACCGCTCCCGCTGGGCCGCCTGCAGCATGAGTTCGGGGAGCCTCCGACGGCGACCGAGGATCGCCTGGGAGAAGAACGACTGCTTGTGGAACCGGGGGATCCCGCGGGGGCTCGGCTCGTCCCGGGAGGACGCGTCGCGTCCGGATTCGGGACGGGTCCCGAGCTCGAGGGTGATGACGGGCACGCCGCCCCCCCGCACCGACAGCTCTTCCGCGATCCGCATCGACTTCGGTGGGGCGGTGGGACGGAACGTCGGGATCAAGATCCGGGGGACCCGCTCGCCGGCGAGGGCGAGCCGATTGAGGATCAGGACGTCGCACGTCGCGTGATGGAGGATGCCACTTGTCGTGTGCCCGACGAACGGGTTGCGGCTGCGCGGGTTCCCCCGCAACGTCATGAGGATCGCCTCGACCCCGGCCGTCTCGGCGCTCTCGAGGATCTCCCCGGGAACGTCGGTCGAGGCCTTCACCTCCGGCTCGACCCGGATGTCCAGCGAGGCGCCGGCCTCGTGGGCCGGTACGACGATGTTCACGCTCGCGCGCCACTCCCGAGCGACCTGGGGGAGCGTCGTGGTCGGGATCACGTGGAGGAGACGGATCTCCCCGTCCGCCTCCAGAAGGTTGGCCGCGAAGCGGATGAGCGGCTCGACCTCGGACGGGAGCTGGACCGGAATGAGGATGCGTTGGTACACGCGGTCACCCCTTCCCGATCAAGGGGAGCAGGGCGAGGTCGAGCTCGAGCACGTTGACGTAGGCCACTCCAACAAACGGCAGGTACGGGTTCGTGATATGCTCGTTGACCAGGGTGGTCAGGTTGGCGATCGAGAGGTTCGTGTTCTCCGCGACGCGGGGCACCTGGACGAGCACCGCCTCAGGCGTCAGGTCCGGGTCGACGCCCGAAGCGGAGGGGCTGACATACCAGAGGGGGAGCGACGCGTTCACGGTGAAGTTCCCATACTCATCCATGTACGCGATGGTTTCATTGAACCAGGCGGCCAGCGCCGGGTCGCTCGGGCCGTACGGCGTATCCGCGCCGAGCGTCATGTTGTAGTCGGTCAGCGACGGCCGCTCCCAAAAGAGGTACGGCGCGCTCGTGTTCTGGGCGATGAGGGCCGAGCCGGCGATCGTCCCGTTCGGATAGTAAAGGAGCGAGCCGTTGGCCGCGCCCGGGTCGATGACCTGGGCGACCTCCGTGACGAAGACCGGATAGGCGAACCCGCTCATCAACAGGGACAACGCCACGAAGAAGACCGCCGCGCGCACATGGGTCTTCCACGAGTGCGCCGGGCGGGCGATGTCCGCGGTGGCCGGCCGGTCGGAGGGAGTGAGGGAGAGGGTCGCCACGGGCGGCACGGGGATGATCTCCGTCGGGGTCCCGGTGGTATGCGAGACGACCGGTGGGGTGCGGTTCGGGGAGGGCGACACCGGCGCGCTCACAGACCTCCGAGGGGGAGGAAGTGGTTGACGACCATCCCGAGGGCGTGGACGAACGGGAGCGTTTCCACCCAGGCCAGGAAGAGGTAGAGGAGCTTGATCCCTGCGAAGGCGCTCACGAGGCCACCCCCCCCGTAGAGGAGGAGGTTCTTCCGGAGCAGGTCGATCGCGCTGCTCGGCCGGAAGGGCACTCCCGCGAGCGCCAGCGGGATCAGGATCGGGATGATCAGGGCGTTGAAGAGGAGCGCCGAGAGGACCGCGAGCTGGGGGTCCCCAAGGCCCATGATGTTCAGGACCGCAACCCCGGGCAGGGTCGCGGCGCCGGCGGCGATGAAGATCGCCGGGATGATCGCGAAGTACTTCGCGACGTCATTGGTGATCGAGAACGTCGTGAGCCCGCCCCGGGTGATCAGGAGCTGCTTGCCGATCGACACCACTTCGATCAGCTTCGTGGGGTCGTTGTCGAGGTCGACCATGTTGCCGGCCTCCTTGGCCGCGCTGGTGCCGCTGTTCATCGCGAGTCCGACGTCCGCGCGGGCGAGCGCGGGCGCGTCGTTCGTCCCGTCACCGGTCATCGCCACCATGCGCCCTTCCGACTTCTCTCGCTGGATGAGCAGCAACTTGGTTTCGGGTTTCGCCTCGGCCACGTAATCGTCGACCCCCGCCTCCTTGGCGATCGCCGCGGCGGTGAGCCGGTTGTCGCCCGTGCACATGACCGTCCGGATCCCCATCGTGCGAAGTTCGCGGATCCGGTCCCGAATGCCGGGTTTCACGACGTCCTTCAAGATGACGATCCCGAGAGCCCGCTTGTTCACCGAAATGGCGAGAGGCGTCATGCCCTGGCGCGACACCCGGGCGGCCGCCTGACGAACCTCGTACGGCAGGACCGTTCCCGAAGACTCGACCGCCTGGAGCGCTCCTTTGTAGGCTTCGGTGCCGTCCTTGAGGACGATCCCGCTCATTCGGCGCTCGGCGGTGAACGGCATCACCTTGAACGAGCCGAGCTCGAGCTTGCGGACCGGCGCGTTGCGTCGAGCTGCGAGGCGGACAATCGATTTTCCCTCAGGGGTCTCATCGACCGAAGAGGCGAGCAGGGCGCCTCCGAGGAGCTCGGACATCTCGACCCCGGGAGCGGCGATGAACTGGACCGCGAGCCGGTTCCCGACCGTGATCGTGCCGGTCTTGTCGAGGATGATCAGGTCGAGGTCGCCAGCCGCCTCGACGGCCTTTCCCGACTTCGCGATCACGTTGGCCCGGGCGACCCGGTTGATCCCGGAGATCCCGATCGCGGGAAGCAGCGCTCCGATCGTCGTCGGCATGAGGCAGACGAACAGCGCGACGATCGTGGCGACGTCGATGTAGACGATGTTCGTGAAATCGGCCAGGAAGATGAACGAAACGACGACCGTGAACAACGTGATCGTGAAGGCGTAGAGGAGAACGCCGAGGGCGATCTCGTTCGGGGTCGACTCCCGCCCCTGCCCCTCGACGAGCCGGATCAGGCGGTCGAGGAAGGATTCGCCCCGGACGGCCGTGACCCGGATCCGGATCGTGCCCTGGAGCAGGCGCGTGCCGCCCAGCACACTGGTCTTGTCCCCGCCACTTTCCCGGATGACGGCCTCGGACTCACCGGTCATCATCGATTCGTCGATGAGCCCCGCGCCGTGGACGACATCCCCGTCGATCGGGATCGGCTCCCCCGGCTGGACCTCCACCGTGTCCCCGATGTGCAGGACGTCGGAGGCGACCCACTGCAGCCGGCCGTCCGGAAGGACTTGGCGGGCTCGTACCCCGCTGCGGATCTGTCGGAGGCTGTCGGCCTGGGCCCGGCCTCGCGCCTCGGCGATCGCCTGGCCCAAGTTCGCGAACCAGAGCGTCAGAAAGAGAATGACCGTGACCGCCAGGTAGTAGCCGGCATTGTAGCTCCGAGCGATGTCCGGGAAGGCCCCCGGGACGAGGGTGAGAACGACCAGGAAGAAGAACAGGACGTAGACGCAGAACATGACCGGATGGCGGACCTCCTGCGACGGGTGGAACATCCGGAACGAGTCGGCCAACACTCTGCGCCACGAAGTGTGCGGCGTGCGACGCACCGAGACGCGGGCCCCGTGCGTGGAGAAGGTTGGATCTTGCATGCGTGGCCCCCCTCACAAGATCTGCGCGAGCGGTCCGAGGGCGACCACCGGCAGGAAGATCAGAGCCGTGATGACGATCAAGAATAGGGCCAGGTAGAGCGTGAACGTCCCGCTCGCGGTCTGGAGGGTGCCGGACGTCGGGGGCAGGGTCGGTTGTCGGGCAAACCGCTCCCCGACCATCAACATCGCGTAGAATGGCACGTACCGGCCGACGAGCATGACGAGCGCGCCGGCCACGTTGAAGAACGGGGTCGTGTCATTGAAGGCGCCGGTCGAGAGCGCGCTCCCGTTGTTCGCCGATTCGGACGTGAATTCGTACAGGACCGAGGTGAAGTTGTGGGAGGTCGCCCCGATGGCGGAGGTGTCGAGCGTGACAAACCCACCAAGCACCGCCACGACGAACGGCAGGAAGATCGTGGCCGGATGCACCAGCAAGGCCAAGGTCGACCACTTGACGTGGGCCGTCTCGATCTTTTTCCCGAGGTATTCGGGAGTACGACCGACCATGAGTCCGCCGACGAAGATCGCGAGGACGGCGTACAAGAGGAGCATCCCGAACCCCGCCCCCTCCCCGCCGGGGGTGCTCTGGGTGAACATCCCGAACAGGAGGACCATCTGGCTGACGGGGCTGAGCGCCCCGATCATCATGTTATTCGCGCCGACATTGCTGTACACGCTCACGACCTGGAAGAGCGACGCATCGCCGAGACCGAACCGCGTCTCCTGGCCGACCGGATACCCGTTGCCGGTCTGCGTTCCCAGCCCCGCGACGCCCGAGAGGGCCGGGTTCGACGCCGCTTGGTAGACGATGAACAGGGTGAGGGCGACGACGAGGACGATCAGGATCGTCCCGAGGTATGGCCACGCCTCGTTGCGCCGTCGGACGATCTGCGCGAACGCGAACGGGGTCGAGAGTGGGATCAACAGCATGAGGAATACCGCGAACAGGTCCGAGACCGCGGACGGGTTCGCGAAGGGGTCGGCCATGTTGGCCGAGAAGTACCCACCGCCGTTCGTACCCAAGATCGAGAGCGACTGATAAGACGCGACCGGTCCGAGGAGGATGGTCTGCGTGCCCCCGGTGATCGGGTGCGCGATCACCGAGGCGGTGAAGGTCTCCGGCACCCCCATGAGGACCATGACGAGGGCGGCGATCACGGAGATCGGGATCAGGACCCGCGTGAGCGTCCGAACCATGTCCACGTAGTAGTTTCCGAGCGTCCCGTCCTTTCGGATGAATCCGCGGACCATCGCCGCAAAAACGGCGAGTCCGGTCGCCGCCGAGAGGAAGAGAGCGAGCTGCCAGCCGAGGACGAGGGCACCCATGCTGATCTGGGATTCGTTGGTGAAATGCGTGAAGTCGGTGTTCGTGGTGAAGCTGGAGGCGGAGTGGAACGCGAGGTCCCACGACATGTTGGGGATGCCGGTCGGGTTGAGCGGAAGCCCCGACTGGAGGAAGAAGAACGAGAACAGGTAGGCGAGGACGGCGCCGTTGACGAGTAGAAGCGCGGCCATGTACTCCCGCGCGGGCATCGACTTGCGCGGGGAAGTTCCCAAGAGCCGGTAGATCCCCCGCTCGATGGGGCCGAGGATCACGTCGCCGATCATCGGGCGATTCGTGTAGACCTGCCCGAGGTACTCCCCGAAGAACGGGGCCACGGCGACGGCGAGGGCGAGCAGGACGACCACGTCCCAGAGCGAGCTCAGGTCGATCACCGCGGTGGCCTCCCTAGAACTTCTCGGGGTGGATCATCGAGTAGATCAGATAGCACGTCAGGGCGAGGCAGACGAGGGTGAGAGTGGTCAAACCGAGGTTCTGTGCGATCCAGCTCGACACAGCTTCGACGCCTGAAACGTTCGACCCGGATGTCCGTATTTAGCCTCGTTCGGCGAGTTGCACGCTACCACGCGGATTCCGAAGATTTATGAAGGGGTCTCTATCGCCGACGACTTCTTCCTCGCCGTGCGGCGGGCGGTCTTCTCTTCCGCCGGACTCCCGCGTTGGCGGGATTCCGCGGAGAGGCGACGGACGATCCGACGCATCGCCTGTTCGCGTCGCACTTCGGCCGCCTGGTACTGGACATCCCGGGTCTCCCGCGTGAGAAGGACGGCGACGCGTCCGACGGAGCTCCGTCCCGTACGGCCGCGCCGTTGGATGGCGCGGATCTCGCTGGGCACCGATTCGAAGAACACGACCAGGTCCACGTTCGGCACGTCGAGGCCCTCCTCGGCGACACTGCTGGCCACGAGTACGGGGAACCGTCCCGCTCGGAACCCGGACAGGATGTGAGCCTGCTCCTTCTGGTTCATGCCCTTGTCCTCGGGGTCGCGGGTCGCCTGGCCGACGAACCGGCCGACCGCCCACCCCTCGTGCTCGAGCCGTTCCCGGATCGACTGGATGGTGTCGCGATACTGGGCGAAGACGAGGATCCGGGCCGGGCGCTCCCGTTTCCCCGAAAGGACCTCCTGGACGAGCTCGACCAGGGCATCCAGCTTGGGGTGGGAGGGTTCGTGCCCCCCCTTCAGGAACTCCTCCGCCTCCGATCGGGACTTCACGACCTCGGGGAGCTTCAAGAACGCCAGGTCGCCCCGGGAAGGCTTCGGCTTCGCCCCGACCCGGTCCAAATACTGGAGGAACGGGGTGAACCCCTGGGTCTCAAGCCGCTCCTGGGCGTGGTGGAGGTGCAAGAGCACGAGCTGGTGGAACAGGGGTCCGAACCGGCGGACCATGGGCCCCGGCCGGGCGAAGATCTCCGCGCGGAGAGCGACAAGGTCCCGGACCGTGATCGAGCCGATCGGCTTCTTCCGGAGGTACCCCATCTTCTGGAGCTTCCGGGCCACCGCGTGGGCGGCCTCTTCCAACGCGCTCTGGATGCGGGCCGCCTCCGGGGGAAGGTCGACCCAGACGTAATCGACGTCGATCGCATGAACGTACTCGGCGACTCCGGGGTCCTCCCGGCTCCGCGCCTCGATGCGCGTGACCCCGAGCGCCCCGACCACCTCCTCGATGTGCTCGTCCCGGCCGCCGGGCGACGCCGTGAGCCCGAGCACGCGTCCCCCCTTCGGTCGCTCGGTCCGGAACCGTTCGGCGATGGGGACGTAGACGTACTTGCCGACGGCGTGGTGGGCCTCGTCAAAGACGATGAGAGCAACGGCCCCGAGGTCGTATCGGCGGGCGGCGAGGTCGTTCTGCACGATCTCGGGGGTGGCGAAGACGAGGTCGGCGTCGGCCCAGCTCCCTTCCCGGACCGGGCGATGCACCGTACCCGTGAATCGGGCCATTCGGAGGGGAACGAACCACTGCCGAAAGGAGTCGGCGTGCTGCTGGACCAGCGGTCGTGTCGGCGCGAGCACGAGGACCTTCCCGTCCTGACGCCGGAGGATCTCCGCGGCGACCAGGCCCGCGATGACGGTCTTCCCGAGTCCCGTGGGAAGGACCACGAGCAGGTCCTCCTCGATTCCGATCCGGGCGAGCTCGATCTGGAACGGCAAAGCCCGGATCACGCCCGGCCGCAGGAGTGGATGCTCGACCATTCCCTCCGCCACGCGCCAGACCCCCGGGTACGGGTCCGGGTGGGCGCGAACCCGCGGTAGCGCCTCGGGCGTGGGCGCTTCACCGGGGAGTCGGAAATCATCGAGGCGTCGTTGCTGGCTCACGGTTCTTCGAGCCCCAGAGGGACCCAGCGCTTAGGGGCTTCCCTTCAGGACGCGTCCGCCCCGGGTTCGCGACGCGCGGTCGTCAGATCCGACCAGGGTCGGTCGTCAGGCTCGACCGACCTCCTAGGTACGGCCGCAGGACCTCGGGAACGGTCACGGAACCGTCGGGCCGCTGGTACTGCTCTAGGATTACGGCGAGCGCTCGGGAGGTCGCGACGGCCGTCGAGTTGAGGGTGTGCGGGACTCGCTTGCCGGGTCGCCCGGCCTTCCCGAGCCGAATGCCGAGGCGCCGCGCCTGGTAATCGGTGCAGTTCGAGCAGCTCACGACCTCGCGGTACGCTTGCTGGCGGGGGAACCACGCCTCGACATCGTACTTCTTCGCCGCGACGGTGCCGAGGTCGCCCGTGCAGACGTTCACGACCCGGTACGGGATCTCGAGGCGGCGGAACACTTCCTCGGCGTTGCCCCGAAGCTCCTCCATCATCGCGGGGGACTCCTCAGGTTGGCAGAAGACGAACTGTTCCACCTTCGAGAACTGGTGGACCCGGAAGATCCCCTTCTGGTCGACCCCGTGCCCGCCGATCTCCTTGCGGAAATTCATACTGATGCCGGCGAGGCGGACCGGAAGGCGGTCCTCGTCCAAGATCTCCCCCTGGTAGAGTGCAGCGAGCGGGTGCTCGCTCGTGGCGATGAGGTAGAGGTCCTCGCCCTCGACCTTGTACATCACGTTCTCGAAGTCGGCGAGGTCGGTCACGCCCTCGTACGGGTCGCGTCGGAGCATGTAGGGGGGAGCCACCGGGGTGAACCCACGGTCGACCAGGAGGTCGAGGGCGAACCGCTGCAGCGCGAGGTCGAGGAGGACGATGGCGCCGCGGAGGTAGTAGAAGCCGGCTCCGCTCACCCGGCGGGCTCGGTCGAACTCGACCATGCCGAGCTCCTCGAGGATCTGTCCGTGACCCTTCAGGTCGCCCGCTCCCTGCTTCGGGGAGCCCCAGGTGCCGAGGACGACGTTCTCGGAATCGTCCTTCCCGTAGGGCACGGACGCATCGATCAAGTTCGGCAGTCGCCGGAGGAGGGCGTCGCGGAGCCGCAGGAGCTCCCCCTCCTTGGCCTCCGTTTCCCGGAGGGTGTCGGGGATCGTCTTCGCTTCCGTCTCGAGCTCGGGGGCCGGAGTGCCCTTCGCCCGCATCTCGCCGATCCGGCGGCTCAGGTCGTTGCGCCGGCGGCGGAGCTCATCCGCCGTCTTGAGGCACTCGCGCCACTCCGTGTCGGTCTTCCGAACCTCGTGGAAGACGGTCAGGTGGGCGGGGTTCCGTCGCCGGGCGAGGTTCTCCTCGACCTGGGCGGGTTCCTTGCGGAGGAGGTCGAGGTCGATCACGGTAGCCCCGGAGGGCCCGCCTCCCAAAGTCTTTGCCCCCGCGACCCCCGGAGCCCCTGACCCGCCGCCGGGGACCTCACCGGCAAACTCCTATGTACCCTCGCGGGGGATTGGCCCGACGGAGAGGGGAACGTCATGGCCTCAAAGGTCGAGCAGTACGGTCTGTTCATCAATGGAAAGTGGTCCTCGCCCGCGAACGCCCAGCGCTTCGAAACGGTGAACCCGGCGACCCGGGAGCCGCTCGCCTCGTTCGTCAGTGGCACGCCGGCCGACGTCGAGCGGGCCATCTCCGCCGCGCAGGCGGCGTTCCCGGCGTGGAAGGGGACCCCGGCGCCAAAACGCGGCGCCATCCTCCTCGAGGCCGCCCGCATCCTGAAGGAGCGTAAGAGCGCGGTCGGACGGATCGTCACGCAGGAGATGGGCAAGGTCATCAGCGAGGGCCTGGGCGACGTCCAGGAGTCCATCGATTTCATCGAGTACATGGCGGGGGAGGGACGCCGATTGTTCGGCGAGACCGTCCCGTCGGAGCTGCGCTCGAAATTCTGCCTCACGGTGCGCCAGCCGAAGGGCGTGGTCGCCTGCATCACGCCGTGGAACTTTCCCACCGCCATCCCGAACTGGAAGATCGCGGCCGCCCTCATCACGGGCAACACCATCGTCTTCAAACCGGCGTCCAACACGGCGCTGTGCGCGGCCCAGGTCGTCAAGGTCTACGAGTCCGCCGGCCTCCCTGCGGGCGTCCTCAACTTCGTCACCGGTTCCGGCGGCGTGGTCGGCACCGCCCTCATCGAGGACCGGCGGGTCCGCACCGTCTCGTTCACCGGAGGGGTCGAGACCGGCCGGGACGTCTACGTGCGCGGCGCGAAGGGCCTCAAGATGGTCCACCTCGAGCTCGGCGGCAAGAACCCGGTGATCGTGATGGACGACGCCAACCTACCGCTCGCCCTCGACGGCGTGCTGTTCGGCGCGTTCGGTACAAGCGGCCAGCGCTGCACGGCCACGAGCCGGCTCATCGTCCACGAGAAGGTCTACTCGCAGTTCCTCGGGATGCTCACCGACCGTCTCAAGAAGTTCACCGTCGGCGACCCCCTCGACCCAAAGACCGGCATGGGACCGGTGGCCTCCGAAGATCAGGAGAAGAAGATCCTCGAGTACATTGCCATCGGGAAGAAGGAAGCCAAGCTCGTCTGCGGGGGGGAGAAGCTGAAAGGCGGGGTCTACGACCGCGGCTACTTCCTGGCTCCCACGATCTTCGAGACCCGGCACGGCTCGCGGATCTCGAAGGAGGAGATTTTCGGCCCCGTCCTGTCGGTCATCAAGGTGGCGAACTACGAGGAGGCCGTCCGAGTCGCGAACGATGTCGAGTACGGGCTTTCGTCCTCCATCTACACCCGCGACGTCAACCGGGCGTTCCGGGCGATCGAGGACCTCGAGGCCGGCATCACCTACGTCAACGCCCCCACGATCGGGGCGGAGGTCCAGCTCCCCTTCGGGGGCGTCAAGAACACCGGGAACGGCGGCCGCGAGGCCGGTTCCGCCGCCATCGAGGAGTTCACCGAGGTCAAGACCGTCTTCATCGACTTCTCGGACAAGCTCCAGAAGGCGCAGATCGACGCCGAAACCGCGGCATGACGGGATTCCGCGGCTCGGACGACCAGCTCGACCGGGAGATCGCGGCGATCGAGGGGATCGCCCGGATCCGAATGCGGCGCGCGGCGGCGGAACTGCGCGACCTCGAGCGGGACCTCCGGGAGCTCAAGCGGGAACGGGCCCGACGCCGGGGGATGGTGGACTCTTCGACCTCATCCGAAGGGTCGGTCCCCGTGCTCAGCTGAACCCGGCCTCGGCTCCCGCGACGCGGCGCCCGGGGGCGCCGGTTCAGAACGGGCCGGTCCGGCCGGGGTTGTCAAAGTTCGTCAAGAGCAGCTGGCCCCGGGAGCGGGGCCGACCGACCGGCGCGATGAGCGGGTCCTCCTCGAGCGCCGGCATCGTGTCCGAGATCGGAACATCGACGAGGATCTCCCGGGTCCGGCCGCCCCGGCCGCGGGAGACGATCGTGGCGCGGATGAGACCTAGGGATTCGAGCTCCGACACGTAGTTCGAGATGGAACGGGCGTGCAGCGGCTGGAGACCGAGTCGCTCCGCGAGGCGGCGGTACGCGTCGTAGACCTCGCCGGTCAGGACCCCGTTGCGTCTTCGTTCGCACGCTTGGAGGATAGCGTAGAGGAGGACCTTGCAGTGGGGGGGCAGGGTTCGGCAACAGTCCAGGATGATGTCCTGTTCCAGCCGGTTCTTCGCCTTGACGACGTGGTCCGGCGTGATCCGCTTCGCTCGGTCCCGTTCTGCCATCTCGGCCGATAGTCGGAGGAGGGCGAGCGCTCGACGGGCATCCCCGTTCTCGAGCGCGGCGTACGCGGCGCACCGCTCCACGACGCCCGGGTCGATGACCCCGTCGCGGAACGCCTCCTTGGCCCGGTCCCTCAGGATGTCCTGGAGCTGGAGGGCGTCGTAGGGAGGGAAGAGGATCTTTTCCTCGTTGAGGCGGCTCCGGACGCGAGCGTCGAGGTGGTTCGTGAACTTGAGGTCGTTCGAGATCCCGAGCAGGACGAGCCGGGCAAGCTCGAGCTCGGTGTTGAGCTGGCTCAGGGTGTAGAGCACGCTGTCCCCGGACCGAGCCACGAGTCGGTCGATCTCGTCCAGGACGAGGATGACCGTGCCGCCCTTCGTGTCGAGCAACCGGCGCATCGAGGCCTGCACCCGGTCGAGCGACCAACCCGTCGGGATCCGTTCCGCCTCCGTCTTCGCGAACGTGTTGCCGACGGTCTGCAGGAGTCCGTAGGGCGTGTCGACGTTCCCGCAGTTGACGTAGATGAAGGAGATGTGGGCGGAGAGCTCCACCCGGCGTAGCACGTCCTGGCGGACCTGGGCGACGACCGCGGTCTTTCCGGTGCCGATCTTCCCGTAGATCAGGAGGTTCGAGGGCGTGTCGCCGCGCAGGGCCGGTGCCAGAATCTCCGCGACCTGACGGATCTGTTGCTCCCGGTGCGGGAGGCGGCTCGGGATGTAGGAGTCGCGCAGGATCTCCCGGCTGCCGCGGTAAAGCTCGCTCTTGATCTCGAGGATAGAGTCCAAGAACGCGCCGGCGGAAGAGGCGGGGGCGGGCGGAGGGGCGGGGCTCCCCAACACGGGAGCCGTCGCCGGACCTCCGCCCGCCGGGCGGTCGTTGACGGGGACGACCGCCCCGGTGGGGAAGGGCACTGGGTCTTGCCGGTCGGGAATGTCAGTCGACCGGTTCTCGGGAGCAGGTGACACCGTCGATGCCTGCCCGGGCCTCGGGCGAGCGGTCGCACGTGGGAGGGCCATAAGTATCTTTGGTAAGATTTTTTCGGCGCGTGACGTCGACCCGGAAATTTCTCCGGAATCCGCGCACGGGGCCTCGCGCGTCGGCCGATTCGGGGTCACGGGCTCCCGAAGGGGACCGCATCCCACGGGTCGAACCGTTCTCGGCAGGAAGGACAGTACACGTAGCACTGGACCTCGCCCGAAATCGGGCCTTCGAGCGGCCCTCCACATCGGGGACATCGCCCCGGCGGCGGCGGGGAGTCGACCGTTCCGGCCATCGGGGGGAGAGGAACTCGGCGAAGAAGACCCTTCGGGACTCCGACCGAATCCATTTGAAGGGGGGACCCCTCGCCGCTATCGATGTCGGGGTATGGGGACGCGCATCACGCGGCGGGGCAATCGCACGTGCGCAGTCCGATCAACGTCGGCTGGGTCGTCCTGGCCGCCGTCCTGATCGGGGTCGGCCTCGGCCTCATCGCCTGGTGGCTTTACGAGTACAACCTCGAGTACTCGTTCGGCATCGTGTTGGTCGTGGTCGGCGGGCTCATGCTCTTCAACCGCCGGGCGGGCTTGGACCACGCCTGACGTAGGACCCGTCTGATGGCGGCTCCGCCTTCACCGACCCCGCCGGTCATCGTGAAGCTCGGCGGGAGTGTGATCACCCGGAAGCGCGAGGTGGAGCGCCTCCGCCCCAAGATCCTCCGTCGGCTCGCCACGGAACTCGGGGCCTGCCGGGACGTCCCGATGGTCATCCTTCACGGGGCGGGGTCGTTCGGGCACCCCGGAGCGCATCGGTTCGGATTGGCCCGACCCCCGGAGGCGGCCCTCTCCGCCGCGCAGCGGGCCCGGGGCGCGGCGATCGTCGCCTCCGAGGTCCGCCGCCTTCACCTCGCCGTCCTTCGTGAGCTCGTCCGGGCGGGACTCTCGCCGGGCTCGATACCGCCGGCCACGCATGCCATGAACCGCGAGGGTAGGCTCGAGACGTTCGACCCGACCCCGTTCCGAACGGTCCTCGAATCGGGGCTCGCACCCGTCTCCTTCGGGGATGTCGTGCCTGACCGGGCGTGGGGGTGGTCGATCCTGAGCGCCGACACCATCGCGATCTCCCTGGCGTCCGCGCTGCAAGCGGAGCGCGTGCTGTTCGTCAGCGACGTTCCCGGCATCCTCGAGCCCCGCGCGACCGGGCGACGGGTCGCGATCCCCGAGATCACCGACGCAGTCGTCAAAGGACTCGAACCCCGGGGCGGAGGGCCGGATGTCACCGGCGGGATCCGGGGGAAGGCCGAGGCGATGCTCGCCATCGCCCGTCTCGGCGCGGACGCAGGTCTTATTAGCGGACTCAAGGATGGAGAACTCTCGCGCGCCGTGCGGGGGGAATTCGTCTACGGGAGCTGGGCCCACGGACGACCCCGCGACCCTCCCGGACCGAGCCGGGCTTGACCTCAGCCACCGGAAGGCGGAGCACGTCAAGGTCGTCCTGGGCCAGAAGGTCGAGGGACGGTACCGGTACTGGGACGACATCCAGCTGATCCACCGCGCGCTCCCGAACATCGATTTTGACGAGGTCGACCCCTCGACGACGCTGCTGGGCCATCGCCTCGCCGCCCCGATCGTGATCACCGGGATGACCGGGGGGTTTCCGGACGCGAAGAAGATCAACGGGAACCTCGCGCGCGCGGCGGCCGAGGTCGGCATCGCCATGGGAGTCGGCAGCGAGCGCGCCGCCGTTCTCAAGGGGCAGTACCCGGAAAGCTACTCGTGCGTGGCCCAGTATGCGGTGCCCCTGAAATTCGCGAACATCGGTGCCCCCCAGATCATCCCGCAGAAGCCGAACGACCCGCTGGTGGGCGTCACAGAAGTGCGCGCCGCGATGGAACTCATCCACGCGGACGTACTCGCCATCCACCTGAACTTCCTCCAGGAGATGGTTCAGCCCGAGGGCGACCGAAGGGCCCGCGGCGTGCTCGAGCAGATCGGCGTGCTGGCGTCCCAGTTTCCCGTCCTGGTCAAGGAGACCGGCGCGGGCATTTCCCGGGCGGTGGCCGAGGACCTGCGAGACCGGAAGGTCCGGGCCTTCGACGTCAGCGGCACCGGGGGAACTTCGTTCGCGGCGGTCGAGCACTACCGGGCACTCGAACAGGGGGCGGAACGCGAGGCGCGTGTCGGCAAGACGTTCTGGGATTGGGGGATTCCCTCGCCGGTATCCGTCGTGCAGCTGGTTCCGCTCGGACTTCCCGTCATCGCGAGCGGCGGGATCCGTTCCGGCCTCGACGTGGCTCGGGCGATCTCGCTCGGCGCGTCCGCCGCGGGGACCGCGGCCGGCATCCTCCGCGCGGCGTCGGAGGGGTACGAGGAGACGCGGCGGGAACTCGATCACCTCGTCCACGAGCTCAAGGTCGCGATGTTCCTCACCGGCTCGCGGACCATCGCGGAACTCCAGCATGCACCCCACGTGATCACGGGGGAGAGCCGGCAATGGCTTCCCCTCTAGGCGGCCCGCCGCCCTCCCCCGAGGAGATCCACCGGACCAAGCTCGAAGCCCTCCGGGCGAGCGGGGTGGGTCCGCTGCCCACCAACGTCGACTGGATCCGTTCCCTCCCGCAGGAGCAGCGGGCCCGCTACACCGCCTCGGTCCGAAGAAAGCCCTCCCGGACGCTCTCCGGGGTCGCGGTGGTCGCCGTGATGACCGCCCCCGCGCGGTGCCCCCACGGGCGCTGCACGTACTGCCCGGGCGGGGTGGAGAACGGGAGTCCGCAGAGCTACACGGGCGAGGAGCCGAGCGCGCTTCGAGGAGCCCAATTCCATTGGGATTCGGCCGCGATCACGCGGAACCGGATCGGGACGCTGGACGCCATCGGGCACCCGACCGGCAAGGTCGAAGTGATCGTCATGGGCGGAACCTTTCCCTCGCGGCCCCGCTCCTTCCAGGAGGAGGTACTGAAAGGGATCTACGACGGCCTCAACGGCTCCCCGGCCCCCTCCCTCGACGCCGCGATCCGGGTCAACGAGACGGCCGCGCACCGGATGGTGGGACTGACGGTCGAGACCCGGCCGGATTGGTGCGATGGGCGGGTCCTCCCGTTCCTGCAGGACGCCGGGGTCACCCGGGTCGAGGTCGGCGTGGAATGCCTCCGGGACGACGTCCTCGAGGCGGTCGGCCGGGCCCATGGGGTCTGTGATGTCGCGACCGCCAGCCGGGAGACCCGGGACCGGGGCCTCAAGGTCGGCTACCACCTCATGCTGGGGCTTCCCGGGATGGATCCGGACCGGGACTTCGCCGATTTCGTCCGGCTGTTCGAAGAGCCCGACTTCCGCCCGGACTTCCTCAAGATCTACCCTACCCTGGTCATCCAGGGGGCTCCCCTCTACGATGACTGGAAGGCCGGTCGGTATGTCCCCTACGACACTCCCACGGCGGCGGCCCTGCTCGCCCGCATGAAAGCCGTCCTTCCCCCGTGGGTGCGGATCCAGCGAATTCAACGGGACATCCCCTCACGGCTGATCGCGGCCGGAGTCCGTACGAGCAACATCCGCGAGCTGGCCCTCGACCGGCTCAGGGCGGATGGGCGCAGCTGCCGCTGCCTGCGGTGCCGGGAGGCGGGCCGCCGCGCCACCCCCCCGCACGAAGCGTTCCGGTCGTTCCGAACCGAATACGCCGCCTCCGGCGGCCGGGAGGTTTTCCTCTCCGTCGAGGCACCGGAGACCGATACGGTCGCGGGGTTCCTGCGCCTTCGGTTCCCGTCGGGCAACACCGAACGGGGTCTCGGGGCTCCCGTCATCCGCGAGCTCAAGGTGGTCGGCCACGGGGTCGCCGTCGGGGCCGCTGCCGGCACGGGGGAGTTCCAGCACCGGGGTTTCGGTCGGGGCCTGATCGAGCGCGCGGAGGAGGAGGCCCGCTCGGCGGGCTTTGACCGACTCTTTGTCACGAGCGCGGTGGGTACCCGGGAGTACTACCGGGCCCGAGGGTACGCTCCCGACGGGCCGCTCATGTCGAAAGCGGTGTCCTCCCGGGTCGATTAATCGCCCCGCCCGGACGCGCCCCGGGTCCGTAACGCTATAGCCCCGCGGCGTCCCCAACGGGTCCCATGACGAGTCGCTCGGCGCCGGACTCCCCCGTCGCCTCCCCCACCCGCAGCCGGTGCCGCTGCGGCCACCTCCCCACCCACCACATGGTCGTTCTTCCCATCGGGACGTCCCAAAGTTTCCGGCTGGACCCGTCCGGCCCGTGCACCATCTGCGGCGAGGGCGCTTGCCGACACTTTTCCCCGGGCGGCGTCTGACCGCGCGAGGGCCGGCTCAGCCGTAGGCGACCTTGATCATGTACGCCTTCAACGTCTGAAGGCGGTCATCCCAGAAGTGGAAATGCCAGGAGCGGGCCTCCTCCCAGGCGTCCCCGCTCTCCCAGCCGCTGTGCTCGAGCGTGATGTCGATCCCTTCGGGGGACTCCGCGAACCGGACATAGACGTGGGTCTTCAGCTCCGGCCGGTTCATCAGCGCCGCGAAGGGGGGCGGCGCCTGCCACGAGAATCCGAAGTCCAGGTCGGGGGTCATCTCGCGGACCTCGCCCTGGCTCTCGAAAGCGACCGGCGCCTTCCAGCCGAGGTGGTACTTTCCACCGGGTCGAAGGTCGACCTCGGCGGTGTCGCACAACCACCCCTTCAGGTGCGTTGGGTCGGTGAACGCGCCGTACAGCATCGGGATCGGGAGAGGGACGGTGACCTGGATCAGGATCGGGTCGAGGGTGTCGTCCACGTCTTCCCGTTCCCGCCCCGCGGCCTAAAGGGTTTTGCCTCCGCCCCGGAGCGCGAAGCGTGCGCCGCGCCACCGCACGTTCATATAGCGAGGCAGAGTGAGCGACCCCCGTCTGGGACTGTGGGGTAGCTTGGTCCATCCTTCGGGGTTCGGGACTCCGAGACGCCAGTTCAAATCTGGCCAGTCCCACTGCCGGCGCCCGAGCCGGTCTGCCCGGCCCCGCTAGAACTTCTCGACGAGCTTGCGGACGGCCGCCCCACCGTGTTGCAGGATCGGCCCGCCGTGGTAGCTCATGAGGGAGTCGATCGAGAGCTGGCTCATCCGCCGCGCCGATACCTGGGCGGTGCCAGTATGGAGGGTGTACTCGGGCGGGGTGAGCGTGAGCTCTTTCCCCGCTCCGAAAAAGAGGTCCCCCGAGAAGAGCACCTTCCGCTCGGCCTGGTAGTAGGAGGTGTGGCCCGGCGTGTGGCCGGGCGTGTGGTAGGCGATGAGGCCGCCGGCCGCATCGACGGTATCCCCATCCTTCAGGACCTCATCGACCTGGAACGGTTCCGCCGGTGGAGACCCGGGGCCGTCGTACTTGGGACGTTCCGCGATAAAGCCGGCTTCGATCCAGTGCGCGAAGGTGCGCGCCCGGGTCTTTTGGGCCAGGTGCTTCAGGGAGCCGGTATGGTCCCGGTGTAGGTGGGTGATCAGGATCTTGGTGATGGCCGTCGGCTCGACTTTGATCTTGGCCAGGTACGCCTCGACCTTTTCATGGGCCCCGGGGAGGCCGGTGTCGATCAGCGTCCACGTCGACCCCTTGTCCCGGACCAAGTAGACGTGGGTGCTGAAGCTCGGATCCGGGTCGATGCCGTCGATCAAGTGCACGCCGGGAAGGATTTCGCTCATGGCCTCGGCTCCGCGAGCCAGCGGGGCGATAAATCCGTTCGGACCCCCGGTCGAAAGGATGGAGGGGGACGGGGGAGGCTCTTCCTCCATGGTGTTTCTATCGGAATGGTCTTATAGTAAAACCGCGCAGGTTCGGAAGATGTCGCGCCGTGCGTTGGTCGTGGGCCTCGCCGTACTGCTGATCGTATCGACCCTGATGGTGCTCGGCACCGGAGGGAGCCGCGCTCAATCGGCACCTCTTCCGAGCCCCGGGGCGGCCCCGCATCCGGCCGTCGTGAATTCGATCCAGCTGGCGACCTACGAAGGAAACGAGGTCTACGGGAACACCACCTATTTCGAGAGCGGCGGCTACAACGAACCGGGCACCAACGTCCTCTTCTTCGCCATCTACGACCCGACCGCGGATTCCACGGTCAACTTTACGATCACCGACCCGAACGCGACGCGAGATGTCGTCGGCGCACCGGCCTTTACCGTCAGCGTCACCCCGAACGCGACCACCCACTTGTACTACTCTTACCAGCACGGGGTCTCCTACACCTTCCCCGCGTCCCTCGCCATCGGCGGCGGATGGGTCGTCAACGCGTCCGCGCCCTTGGGCGGCTCGGCGCAGTACAACATCACGGTCGACACGTTCCAGTCCTACATGACCGGCAGCCCCCGATTCTACACGGGCGTTCTGCCCGGGGAGTCGATCACGGTCGCCTGGGAACTCTACGACGACGTGAACGGGGCGCTCGACACCCACATCACGAACCTCACCCTGGACGGCTGGTACTGGACCAACGCGAGCTGGCACAACCTGTTCCCCGGCGGGATCGTTACGGTCCCGGTTTCGGCCCTCGGCCAGTACTCCTTCACAGTCCCGGCAAACGCGACCGCGGAGCACGAGTTCGAAATCGCGCTCTGGCCCACCATCTTCTCCAACGGCAAGTTGGCCGAGAACGAGAGCGATTATGAGTGGTACGGCGTCGGGACCGTCGACCTCGCGGTCTACCAAACCTCCGGGACGTCGTCGGTCTGCCCGGATTACTACGACTACTCGTTCGACTCCGGCACGCTCGTCCAGACCTGCGTCCTCGTCGGCGCGGACTGGGACGACACGATCTACGGGGTGCCCAACCTGCCGGTGTCCATCCACTTCTGGAACGGGAACAGCGTCGTCACGCCGGGCGGCAACCCGCCGGCCTCGTTGACGAGCAACGCGACCGGGGTCGTCGCCTTCTCGTATATCGCGGCGAGCCCGCCGTTCACGAGCGAATACTCCTACCCCTACACCAACTACGTGAACGTCTCGGTCACCGACCCGGTGATCACCTCCTCGGTGACGGACCACGGCACGGCGTGGGAGAACGCCACGCTGTACATCGAACCGAACGGAGCCTCCGGTGCAGTCCAGGTCCAGCTCAACCAACTCGAGTATTACCCAGGACAGACCGTCACGGCGACGTGGAGCGTCGGCTCGACTGACTCGGCGACCACCGGACCGATCACGGCGGAGGGCTGGATCGCGGAGAACGAGGCAACCGGCGCGTTCCTCGCCCAAGGGGTCATCACGTCCACCGCGTCGACGGGAACGTTCACGGTCCCGCTCCCCACGGGCTTCGTGGGCAGCTTTTACGTCGTCGTCTACGCCACCAACGCGACCACCTCGTTCTACGGTGAGGCCTACGGCGCTTCGACCGCGCCGCAGCTCTTCCTCAACCCGAGCTCGAGCACCTTCACGCCCGGCTCGACGGTGTCCGTCACGGCGGTAGCCTACGGGGACGGCTCGCTCACGGGAGCCACCATCTCCTACCAGGTCTGGGCCTACTACGTGCTGGGTGAAAACTACGGGGAAGACGGGATTGTCGAGACCGGGACCGTCGCGAACAACTCGGCGTTCACGATCTCGGTGCCGTCCACCGCCGCCCCCGGCGAATACTACGTGGTCGCCTACCTCGGCTCGAGCGGATCGGGGACCGTGGCGTCCGCCCAAGCCTATCTCGACCAGGCGTGGGGCTACTTCGTGGCCGTCGGGGTCAGCACTCCTTCGAGCTACTCGGACGGGAGCTACCAACCCGGTCAGACCCTGACCATTACCTACCAGATCACACCGTACGGGAACGCCCCGCTGCCGGTGCTCTACACCTTCGAGGTCGAGCTCTACGGGTCCCAGGTCTACGACCAGATCTCGACCCCGAGCACGTCGGGGTCGTTCCAGATCACCATCCCCTCGGGCCAACCGAGCGGGACGATCTTCCTGGAGCTGTACCTGGTGGGAACCTACCTCGAGGGCAACTCGTGCTACGGCGGGTACTGTGAGGGAGAGACGGCGATCACCGTCAACGCCCACCCCTCGGTGCTGAGCATGGAGGTTGGGAGCAACTCGGGGATCACCGTGGGCTGGCTGATCCTGCTGGTCGTCATCCTCGTGGTCGCCGTGATCCTCGCCCTGCTGATCCGGCGCCGGAAGACCCCGCCCCAGATGTCCGGAGGGGCCTCCACCACGACCCCGATGCCGCCGCCCGCGCCGGCCCCGAAGGGGTCGGGCGCCCAGGAGTGGAGCGAGTCTCCCCCCCCGGCGTCGCAACCCCCGATGCCCACCCCTCCTCCGGGCAGCACCTAGACCGAGACCCCGTTCTCGGACCGAACCCTTTCCTCCTTCTTTCTTTACCACCGGTCGGTCGCTCCCTCCCCCACCGGGGTGGGTGACGCCGCCCCCGTCTCAAGGGACGAACGCGCGACCCAGGGATCGGATGGACCCGACGGCGTCCGCGATCGGGAGCCCGCCAAAGTCGAAGATCCCCAGGACCTCGTCCACCCCGGCGGCCCGATACGGTTCGAGTCGGCGAGTGACCTCCGCGGGCGTCCCCAAGAGGGCGAGGTTGCTCTCCTCGAGACCGGCCCGGCTTGCCTGATGCGGGTGCTGGGCGGTCTTGGCCTGGTAGAACGTGCTCTGGGTACGGAGGCGGCTCGAAAGGAACCGGTCCAGCGCCTCGCGGCCCCGCTCGGGATGGTCGCCCGCGTAGAGGTGGACCCCGACCGCCACTTCCGCCTTGCTCCCCACCGGGAGGGCCGCGCGGAACTCCCGTACCTCCTCCGCCAGCTCGGGCACGCCCGAGAGGGTCGCGTAGGGGATGAGCGCCACCGAGACTCCACGACGGGCCACGAACGGGATGGCCTCCCGCCGCTGCACCGCGATCCAGAGCGGCGGATGCGGCGCCTGGACGGGAAGGACGTTCAAGCGCACCCTAGGGGCGCTGGGGCCCCCGATGCGGGCCTCCCGGCCCGCCATGAGGTCGAGGATGGTGGAGTACGCGGCATCAAACCGCTCGTGCCGGGATGCCGGATCGATCCCGTATCCCTCGAATTCGGTGGGGATGTAGCCGCTCCCGAGGCCCAAGTTGACCCGCCCTCCCACGACTCGGTCGAGGAGGGAGTACTCCTCCGCCACATCGACCGGCCGATGGAACGGAAGGACGCTCACGAGAGCGCCCAGGCGCAACCGGCGGGTTCGGACGCCGCAGGCGGCGAGGAGGACCGGCGGGGACGGGCAGACCCCGGCCGGGTTGAAGTGGTGCTCGGCAACCCAGAGCGCGGACAGGCCAGCCTCGTCCGCGGCGACCGCGAGCTCGAGGATGTCATCGTACCGGTTCCGCCCCGGAACGTCGTCCACGATCGAGAAGACCGAGAGTTTCACGCTCCGCCGACCGGAATCGGCTACATGGCGTTTGGGAAGGCCGACCGTCCCCGCCTCCCGATTCCTCCCCGAGACCCCCACCGCCGAACGGGCGAAACCCTAAGACCCACGGGCCTCCCTCGGGACCTCGTGGGCTGGTAGATCAGTTCGGAAGATCGCCGGTTTTGCAAACCGGAGGTCTCGGGTTCAAATCCCGACCAGTCCACTCCCATAAGGGTTTAGATAGTACTATCGCCATCGTCTCGGTGTGCGGTCAAAGTCCGTGCCGTCGAGGGTGCTTCTCGCCGACCCTGACGTTCGGCGATGGCACGAGAATCTTGCGCGGGGGTCCCCCTCGAACGCGGACGTCAATCTTCGGCGGCTCGCGGCCTTCACCTCGGCGATGCGAAAGCGCCCCGCCGACCTCCCCAAGCTCGACGAGAAAGCCCTTCACGCGCTCCTGCTTGACTTCATCGGCCAGGAGGAGCGACGCAACGTCGCCGGCTCGTACGTCATGCGTACCATCATTGGCGTGAAGTCGTGGCTTACGTTCAATGGAGTTCGCGTTGCCCGGCCGATCCGAGTCCGCGGTTCCGACGACACGCCCACTCTGCGCGACGAGCGAGTCCCGACCCAAGAAGAGCTGCGCGCGATCTTTCTCGCCGGGACCCCACGCATCCGAGCGGCGTGCGTGCTCATCGCTCACTCCGGACTTCGACCGGAGGTGCTCGGTAATTACCTGGGCAACGACGGGCTGACTGTCGGCGACTTCCCCGAGTTGAGACTCGAGAGAAGATCCGTGCGGTTCGATCGGATGCCCACGGTGGTCCGCGTCCGACCCGCCCTGTCGAAGAACTCGAACGGTTACCTCTCGTTCGTTTCTTCCGAGGGTTGCGACTACCTTCGCCAATACCTCGAGCTCCGGTTCCGGTCCGGTGAGGATCTTACTCCCGACTCAGACCTCATCCACCCGGACCGCGTCGCGAAGAGGTTCATCCGAACGATCAACATCGGCGACGCGATCCGTACCGCGATCCGCACGGCGGGCTTCGGCTGGCGACCGTACGTCTTGCGTCACTACTTCGATACTCAGCTCCTCACCGCAGAGTCGAAGGGGAAGGTCGCCCACGACTTTCGAGTCTACTGGATGGGTCATGTTGGGTCGATCGACGCAAGGTACACGACGAACAAGCGCCATCTCCCCGCGGAACTCATCGAGGAGATGCGGAGCGCCTACCAACGGTGCGAGCCGTACCTCTCAACCGCTCGGACCCGGGAACGGGACGACGTTCGGACGGAGGTCACCCAGGTGCTGCTGGACTCGCTCGGTTACTCGGAGAAGGACCTGAAGAGAATCGACCTCTCCGACGCGAAGCAGGTCCGGGCGCTCATCCAGCGCCGGTTCGCCCCAACTCCGAAGAACCAGGCGCTGGTGTCGGTCGACGAACTCCCCGGCTTCCTCCAAACGGGGTGGACGTTCGCGGGCAACATCGGGGCCGACCGCGTCCTCCTCAACCCACCTCGGCCCGGAGGGCCCGCTACACCCGCACCATTAAGTCCAACTTCGACACCGGCCTCAGCTGAGTGAGCCGAACAACCATCGATGGCACGAGTCCGAACCCGGGAGTGGGATTGACGTCCCCGGACGCGCTCCAATCTTGGCAGTTCGTAGCCCCGCTGAACCGGGCGAAGGCCGTCGTTGAGGCGCCGTCATAGAGACGCGCCAGCATCGGGTAGCCCCGGTCGGGAGGACTCCCACCCATCTACTTCCGGGAAACCCGAACAGCACCGGGCCTCGGTTACGCCGGGACCGAGCTCCCCGCTCCTGCGACAGCCGCCGCCGCTCTATATATCTCATACGCGCGCGCGAGGAGGGGAATCCTTCCACCCCCGGTCGGACCACGCCGCGCGTAGACCCCTCGTGAAGCGCCCGGATGCCGTAACGTGAGAACGGGTCGCCTCCGGTTTCCCATGGGCCGAGCCCGTCGCCACGCTTCGCGCCGTGGCCCGGAAGGGGGCGGTCGACGACACCCCGGTTCTCCCGCCCCCTCCAAGCGGCAAGCGGCAGGTAGCAGCATGACGCCGCGCGCTCTCTCACGCGCGCGCGTGAGGGAGAGACTGTAGTCGGTCTTCCGCCGGGAGGGGCCGGTGGGGGGGCGGCCGCCGGCCCGGGGACGGTTCGCGGTTCGGAGGCGGTCCCATGATGCCGCGCGAGCTCCCACGCGAGCGTTAGGAGGGCGCGTGGTGGTGGCAGCGGCGCGACCCCTCCATATATCTCTCACGCGCGCGGGGGAGGCCGCGGGCTGACGCAACCGTAACGACCACGCTCGCTGGCACGAGGAGCTGATCGTCGGGCTACAGCCCCGGGGGGGGTCCCCTTCGGAAACCCCCTCCGTACACATCGGTCGGAAGGGTTGACGAGGAGCCCCCGACTCTCCCAACCTGCTGCTTTCGAGTATGAACTAGGTCATCCCCCTTTCCGACCCTTCCGTTCTCCGTGCAAGGGGGGATGCCCAGGCTCTGGCTCATGTCCAGATATGCCATCGAACAGCCACGAAATTTGCCAGCAACTCGGTTCGTTCCTCTAGCGCCTCCGCATCGAAGAGTTTTCCCGCAGTAGACCTCTGGTGGATCAGGGCTCCAAGCCGACGTGTTGAAGAATACGCACTTGCCGAGTAGAGCTTTGATTCGCTTGCCTTTTGTTCTGGGGCCTTGTTTTGTGCAGCACTGTTGATCGATTTTTCGACCAAGGTGAGATTGCCCAAATGGTGCATTCTCTCGAGGAACTGTTGCTCGTCAACAAAGCCTCGTCCTTTGAAGGTTGGGGTCTCCGCGAGGATGTGGTCCACGGTGGGTTCGTCTGCCCGGAACCCCTGAAAGTCCTTCACTGACAATCCGGAGCGTGTTGCCCGCGAGGACACCCAATTGTCAAGGCTGAGACCCGGATCCTTTGACTTGTCACGATTGAACTCCTCCCACTCAAGGAGAATGCGACGTAGCCCTTCGTTTTCCTTGTAGACTGGCCCCCTCAAGCTACTGGCAAACTTCGGATCGTCCATGAACCCAATGGTAAAGTCTCTGAGTCGGTCCGAAATTTCTCGCGGAGTCAAGGACCCTGCCTCTTGTGCGAGGAGTGCCATCTCCTTCCTCGGGTTGGTCCCGCGAGTCTTGTAGACCCTCAAATCGACGGTCTCTACGGCATCCAAGAAGGTTAGAGTAGGGTCGGTTGGTGACGTGTACCCCTCCGGTTCCGGCACCCAGGGTAGGGGTGCGGGGGAGGGATCCCTTCGCTCCGTCGCTCATGCTTCCTGACCCTCCCTCTTTCGTTCCGCGAACTCCCGCGGCGTGAGATACCCG
>JBKQNC010000006.1:0-143911 GCA_052326445.1 Thermoplasmata archaeon | reverse complement strand
ACAAATCCGGTTGATCCTGCCGGCGGGCACCGCTATTGGAGTTCGCTTAAGCCATGCGAGTCGAGAGGGGTAAGCCCTCGGCGCACTGCTCAGTAACACGCGGACAATCTGCCCTCGAGACGGGGATAACCCCGGGAAACTGGGAATAATACCCGATAGATCTGGAATGATGGAAGGCTTCCAGGTCCAAATCCTACGGGGCTCGAGGATGGGTCTGCGGCCTATCAGGTAGTAGGGGGTTTTACGGACCCCCTAGCCAGAGACGGGTACGGGCTTTGGGAGAAGTCGCCCGGAGATGGATTCTGAGACACGAATCCAGGTCCTACGGGACGCAGCAGGCGCGAAACCTCCACAATGTGGGCAACCACGATGGGGGAACTCCAAGTGCCTAGACTTATGTCTAGGCTGTTCTCGAGCCTAAAAAGCTCGAGAAGTAAGGGCCGGGTAAGACGGGTGCCAGCCGCCGCGGTAATACCCGCGGCCCGAGTGGTGCTCATTATTATTGAGCCTAAAGCGTCCGTAGCTGGCCAGGCAAATCTCCGGGTAAATCGGGCGGCCCAACCGTCCGAATTCCGGAGACACTGCTTGGCTTGGGATCGGGAGAGGGTGAAGGTACTCCCGGGGTAGGGGTAAAATCCTGTAATCCTGGGGGGACCACCAGTGGCGAAGGCGTTCACCTAGAACGAATCCGACAGTGAGGGACGAAGCCCTAGGGCGCAAACGGGATTAGATACCCCGGTAGTCTAGGGTGTAAACTCTGCAGACTTGGTGTTGGGGGTCCTGCGTGGGCTCCCAGTGCCGGAGTGAAGATGTTAAGTCTGCCGCTTGGGGAGTACGGTCGCAAGACTGAAACTTAAAGGAATTGGCGGGAGAGCACCGCAACGGGAGGAGCGTGCGGTTCAATTGGATTCAACGCCGGAAAACTCACCGGGGGCGACGGAGGGATGAAAGCCAGGCCGAAGACCTTGCCCGATTCTCCGAGAGGTGGTGCATGGCCATCGTCAGTTCGTACCGTAAGGCGTTCTGTTAAGTCAGATAACGAACGAGACCCTCGCCTTCAGTCGCTATTTCAGGAGCGGTCCTGAGAGCACACTGAGGGGATCGCTGCCGCTAAGGCAGAGGAAGGAGAGGTCTACGGTAGGTCCGTATGCCCCGAATCTCCCGGGCAACACGCGCGCTACAAAGGTGGGGACAATGGGATCCGACCCCGAAAGGGGAAGGCAATCCTGAAACCCCATCGTAGTCTGGATCGAGGGCTGTAACTCGCCCTCGTGAAAATGGATTCCGTAGTAATCGCGGGTCAACATCCCGCGGTGAATGTGCCCCTGCTCTTTGCACACACCGCCCGTCAAGTCATCCGAGTTGGGTCGGAGTGAGGGTGCCTCATCTTGGGGCGCTCGAACTTCGGTTCAGCAAGGGGGACTAAGTCGTAACAAGGTATCTGTAGGGGAACCTGCAGATGGATCACCTCCTTAGAACGCCCTTTTCGAAGGGTGTTCGAAACGTGATCCGATCCGCTGACGCCGTACACCCGATCTCGTCTTCCCTCGGGCCATCAACCCTTTTTTGAGTAGTTACAACCTGCTTATTACCGTCCCACCGGTCGTACCCCCATGTTGCGTGTGGAGGGACTCCGGCCGTTGTCGGCGTCCCTGCTCCCGGCCGCCCAGTCGCTCGCGGCGGGCGAGCCCGTCCTGATCTTCGACGCCCCCGACCGGGAGGGGGAGACCGACCTCGTCTTCCTCTCCGAGCGGGCGACCCCCGAGCTCGTCCGTCTCGCCCGCCGCGACGCGGGCGGACTCATCTGCACCGCCATCTCCGACGAACTGCGCCGCCGGCTGGACCTTCCGTTCTTCTCCGAGCTCCTCGCGCTGGCGGCCCGAGAGTTCCCGGGCGTCGCCGGCCTCGCCGAGGCTCCCCGCTACGACCGGCGGAGCGCCTTCGGCATCACGGTCAACCACCGCTCGAACTTCACGGGCGTCCCCGACAACGACCGCGCGATGACGATCCGCGCGATCGGGGAGCTCGCGGGCGGGGCCCGCCACCTCTCGGACCTCGCCCTCCGGGAGAAGTTCCGGGCCGAGTTCATCTCGCCCGGCCACATCCCGCTCCTCTACGCCGCGCCGGGGCTCACCGGTGAGCGAAAGGGCCATACGGAACTCGCCGTCTCACTCGCCCGGATGGCGGGACTCTCCGAGTCGGTGACCGTCACCGAGATGCTCGGTGACTCGGGCGGGGCCCGGGCGCCCGAGGCCGCGCGGCGGTACGCCGAGGAGCACGGCTGGCCGTACCTCGAAGGACGAACGATCGCCGAGGCGTGGCGGGCATGGTCGTCCGCGTAATGGCCACGGGGGTCTTCGACCTCCTCCATCCGGGTCACGTCTTCTTCCTCTCCGAGGCCCGCAAGCTCGGGGACGAGCTTGTCGTCGTGGTCGCCCGGGACCAGACCGCCCGGCGCCTGAAGAAGGAGCCGTACACGCCCGAGAACATCCGCCGGGAAATGGTCGAGGCGTTGAAGCCGGTCGACCGCGCCGTCCTCGGCTCGACCACCGACATCTACGAGACCGTGGTCCGGGAGCGCCCTTCGATCATCGCGCTCGGCTTCGACCAGATCTGGAACGAGGCCGAGGTCGAGGCGGAGTGCGGCCGACGCGGGGTCCCCCTGAAGGTCGTGCGGATCCGGGTCTACCCGCACGATGAACTCGCGACGCGGCGCATCGTCGAGCGGATCCTTGACCGGGCGCGCGCGACCGGGGAGCCGCGCGCATGAGGAAGATCGGGGTCGCCGACACCACGTTCGCTCGCGTCGACATGGCGGACGCCGCCGTCCAGGCCCTGAAGGGGCAGGGCACCGGTTTCCGCGTGGTGCGGCGGACGGTCCCCGGCATCAAGGACCTCCCCGTGGCGTGCCGCCAGATGTTCCAGGAGGACCACGTCGACCTCTGCCTCGCCCTCGGGATGCCGGGGAAGGCCGAGTACGACAAGACCTGCGCGCACGAGGCGTCGCTCGGCCTCCTGTTCACGAGCGTGCTCGAGGCGAAGCCGATCGTCGAGTGCTTCGTCTTCGAGGGCGAAGCGGAGGGGCCCCGCGAGCTCGCGACCCTCGCCCGCCGCCGCGCCGAGGAGCACGCCCTGAACGCGTACTCGATGCTGTTCCGCCCGCAGGACCTGAAACGGCATGCGGGCGAGGGGCTTCGCCAGGGGTTCGCCGACGCGGGCCCCGTTCGGGCGAGCCGTTAGGATTCCTTACGGAGCAACAACACCATGGCGAAACCGAAAGCGAACGAGGACGTGTGCGTGGCGATCGTGGCGAGCGAGTTCAACTACGACGTGACGCTCCTGATGCTGGAGCGCGCGAAGGAGGAGGTCGCGTTCCTGGGTGCGAAGCTCGGACCGGTCGTGAAGACCCCGGGCGTCTACGACATCCCGCTCGCGGTCCAGGCGCTCTTCCAGAAGAAGGGGGTCGACGCGGTCGTCGCCCTCGGCGCCGTGATCGAGGGAGAGACGGACCACGACGAGGTCGTGATGAACCAGGCCGCCCGGAAGCTGACCGACCTTGCGGTCGAGCACGGAAAGCCCCTCGGTCTCGGGATCACCGGGCCCGGCGAGACGCGCCTTCAGGCCCAGGACCGGATCGAGAACGCCGCGAACGCCGTGCGCGCGGTCGTCAAGATGGTCCGCCGCCTGCGCGAGCTCGCGGACGAGTAGGCCCGCGCCCGTCCGAGCGCTAGAAGCCGAACCGGCTCCGCACCTGCTCGAGCGCCGCCCGTCCCTTGGCGGTGTGAGCGACCACGCTCACGTCGGCGGGCTTCGCGGCGCCCTTCGTCCGGGTCGCGAGGACCTTCTTCAGCCGGTCGTGCGGTCCCTTGACCGTGACGTCGGGCGCGGGCGCGGGTCCGGCGTGGACGGTGACGGCGCCGGTCGGCTCGATGCGCACGCTCGTCGCGCCTTCCTCCGTCTCGAAGACCCAGACCTGCGGCAGGTAGGCCCGCACGAAGGCCCCGATGAACCCCTGGAGGCGCGGCTTGAGCTCCTTCTCGATGTCGGGGACGAGCTTCTCGAGGAGAGCTTGCGTGCAGCTCATGCCGGGGCGAGGCCGGCCGCCCTATAGGGCTGGCGATGGCGGGGGCCGGCAAACGGTTAAGCGCCGCACGCCGTCCCCGATGCCGGGGTGCCGCAGGGTGGGATTGCGCGAGTTCCGGACGGAGCTCCCATCGACCCAGACCGAGGCCCTCCGACGGGCCCGGTCCGGGGCGTCTTCGGGCACCACCGTGGTCGCCCGCCGCCAGACCGCCGGGCGTGGCCGCCTCGATCACGCCTGGACCTCTCCGGAGGGCGGGCTGTACCTTTCCCTCGTGGTGCGAGCCCCGAAGGAGAACCGCGCTCTCCTGCCGCTCGCCGTGGGGGCGCGGGTCGCCCGGGCGCTCGCCGACCGCTACGGGGTCCGCTCGGTCCTGAAGTGGCCGAACGACCTGTTGGTCCTCGAAGGCCGACGGGCTCGAAAGCTGGCCGGAATCCTGACCGATGAGGTCGATTCCCCCACGCTCGGCCGGGCGGTCGTCGTTGGGGTGGGCGTGAACGTGACGACCCCGCGGTCGGCGTTCCCCCCCGAGCTCGCCGCCCGGGTGGTCACGCTCGCCGACCTGATGGACGAACCCCCGTCCCTCGACTCCCTCGAAGAGGTCGTGGTCGAGGCGATCGAGTCGGCCGCCGCCGGCCTCGACGCCCCCTCGAGCGTCCCCGCCCTCCTCGAGGAATGCCGCGCCGCCCTGCACGGGGTCGGCCGACGGGCGACCGTGGACGGGACCCTGACCGGTGTCATCCGGGCCCTCGGGGATGAGGGCGAGCTTTGGCTCGCCACCCGCGACGGTCCCGTGGCGATCCGGGCCGGTGACCTGGTCGTGGAGGAAGCATGAGACCGGCCTTCGACCGATGGAACACCCTCAAGAAGAAGGCGAAGGAAGGCGGCGGGGCAGACCGCGTCGCGAAGCACAAGGCGGCGGGGAAGCTCGCCGCCCGGGAGCGCCTCGAGACGTTCTTCGACCCGGAGTCGTTCGTCGAGATCGACCCGTTCGTGACCCACCGGGTCTCGACCTTCGGCCTCGAGGAGCGACGGATCCCGGGCGACGGGGTCGTCACCGGGTGGGGCGAGGTCGACGGGCGACCCGTCTGCGCCTTCGCTCAGGACGCCACCGTCTTCGGCGGCGCGCTCGGCGAAGCGCACGCGATGAAGATCGTCAAGATCATGGACCTGGCCCGCAAGGCGGGCGTCCCGGTCGTGGGCCTCAACGACTCCGGGGGCGCGCGCATCCAGGAGGGGGTGATGAGCCTCGGCGGCTACGGCGAGGTCTTCTTCCGGAACGTCGCCCTCTCGGGGGTCGTTCCCCAGCTCTCGCTCATCCTCGGCCCCTGCGCCGGCGGGGCCGTCTACTCGCCCGCGATCACGGACTTCGTCATCATGGCCCGGGGGACCGCGCACATGTTCATCACCGGGCCGGACGTGATCCGCGCGGTCACCGGCGAGGAGGTCACGTTCGACCAACTCGGCGGGGCCGACACCCACGGCTCGTTGAGCGGGGTGTCGCACCTCACCGCCGACTCCGACTCCGCCGCCCTCGCCCTGGCCCGGCGACTCCTCTCCTACCTTCCCCTCAACAACCTGGAGGAGCCGCCGGCCGCGCCCGCCGCGGCGCCCCCGGATTCGGCCACCGCCGAGCTCGCGGGCGTCGTCCCCGAGGACTCCAACGCCCCGTACGACGTCCACGGAGTGATCGGCCGGGTCCTCGATGTCGATTCCTTCCTCGAGATCCAGCCGGCCTGGGCGGCCAACATCGTGGTCGGCTTCGCCCGCCTCGAGGGGCATCCGGTGGGCGTGGTCGCCAACAACCCGAACGTCCTGGCCGGGACCCTCGACATCCCGGCCTCGACCAAGGCCGCCCGGTTCGTGCGCTTCTGCGACGCCTTCAACCTTCCCCTGGTCACGTTCGTCGACGTGCCGGGCTTCCTCCCCGGGGTCGCCCAGGAGCACGGCGGCATCATCCGCCACGGGGCGAAACTGCTCTACGCCTACGCGGAGGCGACCGTTCCCCTGATGACCGTCATCCTCCGGAAGGCGTACGGGGGCGCCTACGATGTGATGTGTTCGAAGCACCTCGGCGGCGACCTGAACTTCGCGTGGCCGACCGCCGAGATCGCCGTGATGGGCGCCGACGGGGCCGTGAACATTCTGTTCCGCAAGGAGATCGAGCGGGTGCCGGCCGAGGAGCAGCCCGCCGAGCGGGATCGTCGGGTGAACGAGTACCGGGCCGAATTCCTGAACCCGTACCTCGCCGCCGAGCGCGGCTACATCGACGACGTCATCGACCCGGCGGATACCCGCAGCCGGCTCGTCCAGGGACTGCGCCTCCTTTCGACGAAGCGCGACGACCGGCCCGCGCGCAAGCACGGGAACATCCCGCTCTAGGGGCGAGGTCCTCCGCATGGTCGGCATCACCGAAACCGTCCTGCGGGATGGTCACCAGTCGCTTATCGCGACCCGGATGCGGACCCGCGACATGCTCCCCGCCGCGGAACGCCTCGACGCGATCGGTTACCGGTCGCTCGAGGTCTGGGGCGGGGCGACGTTCGACGTGTGCGTGCGATTCCTCCGCGAGGACCCCTGGGAGCGCCTCCGCCTCCTGAAGAAGGCGATGCCGAAGACCCCGCTCCAGATGCTCCTGCGGGGGCAGAACCTGGTCGGGTACCGACATTACTCCGACGACCTCGTCCGCAAGTTCGTCGCGGAGTCGGCCCGCCAGGGGGTCGACCTCTTCCGGGTCTTCGACGCGCTCAACGACCCGCGGAACATGCAGGTCGCCCTCGACGCCGTCCGGGCCGCGGGGGGACGGGCCCAGGCGACGATCTGCTACACCCAGTCCCCCGTCCACACCCTGCCGGCGTTCCTGGCCCTTGGCCATCGGCTCGCGGAGATGGGCGCGGACGAACTGTGCGTCAAGGACATGGGTGGGTTCATGCCGCCCGGCCCGGGGGCGGAACTGGTCGGCGCGCTGGTGAAGGAGGTCGGCCTCCCCGTCGTGGTCCACACGCATTCGGCCAGCGGGCTTTCGACCCTGACCTGCCTCGCGGTCGCCGAAGCCGGGGCGACCGCCGTCGACGGGGCCCTGAGCCCGTTCGCAGGCGGGGCGTCGCAGCCCCCGACGGAGACCCTGGTCGGGGCGATGCGCGGGACCGCGCTCGACCCGCATCTCGACCTCGGGGCCCTCGCCGACCTCGCAGCCTACTTCGGGACCGTGATGGACCGGTACCGTCCCCTTCTCAACTTGCGCTCGCTCCAGACCGACCCCGGCATCCTCACCCACCAGATCCCCGGCGGCATGCTGTCGAACTTGTTGTCCCAGCTCGCCGAGCAGGACGCCTCCGGACGCCTCACCGAGGTGCTGCAGGAGGTGCCACGGGTCCGGGCCGACCTGGGCTACCCGCCGCTCGTGACGCCGACGAGCCAGATCGTGGGCATCCAGGCGGTGTTCAACGTGCTGACGGGAACCCGGTACCAACAGATCACGCAGGAGGTCCGCGACTACGTGCGGGGCCTCTACGGGACCCCGCCCGCGCCACTCGACCCCGAGCTCGTGCGACGCGTCACTTCGTCGGCCCCGGCGATCACCGGCCGCCCCGCCGACCTCCTGCCGCCGGAGTTCGAGCATGCGCTCCGCGAGGTCCGGGCCCTCGTCCCCGCGGCGGACGACGCGGAGGCGCTCAGCTACGCGCTTTTTCCCGCCGTCTACAAGGCCTACCGGTCCAGCCAGGACCGCGGCCTGACGCCCGACGTGCTCACGGCCGCCGGGCTCGGCGTCGTCGGGGCCCTGCGCACCCCCAAACCCCCGGCCCCCGCGCCGTCTGCGCGGACGGAAACCTCGAGCGGTGGCGGCGTGAGCCCGTGGGCCCACGAAGGACGCGTGCAGCTGCATTCGCAACGGAGGTACCTCGATGCGTCTTCGCATCACCCGCGACGGTAGGACCGACGAGGTCGAGGTGGCGCCCGACCTCGCGACCGTGACCGTCGGGGGACACACGTACCCGGTCACCGTGGTCGCTTCCTCCGCCCTTCGCGTCGAACTCGAGATCGGAGGGGAGCGCGTCCTCGTCGAGAACTGGCCCGACCATTTCCCCGACCCCCCCTCGCCGGTCGACGTCAACGGAGAGCGCGCCCGGGTCGGTCTCGAACGCGTCGCCGGTGCCGACCCCCCACGCGCGGCCACCGCCCGAGCGGTCGCGACCCCGGCGGCTCCGTCCGCTCCGGCGACCGTCCCGACCGGCGAGGGGGTTCCCGTCGTCCCGCCCATGCCCGGCAAGGTGGTGGAGGTCCGGGTCGTGGAGGGAGCCTCGGTCAAGGCGGGCGACGTGCTCCTCGTGCTCGAGGCGATGAAGATGCGGAACGAGGTCACGAGCCCGGTCGCGGGCGTGGTTCGCGGCCTGCGCGTCGCTCCGGGGGCGAACGCACGGGCGCACGAGCCGATGCTCTTCGTCGCACCGAAGTGACCGGGACGTCTAATCGCCGGGAGCGGGCGGCGACGACTCGGCCGGAGCGGAGTCCTCCGCCGGAGCGGGGGTCCCGCCCTTCGCGGCGATGCGGTCTGCCTCCTCGACGGGGTCCTCGAAATCCTCCTCCGGGCTCGCGGTCACGGAAGCGGTGAGAGTGGGGGAGGAAACGGCGACCGGCGCGGGGCGCTGCGGGAAGAACTGGTACGGCTCGTACGGGAGCTTCCGGTACTCGTTGAGATAGTACACCGCGACAATCGCTGGGATCGCGAAGAAGGCGTACCGCCAGATCCCCCCGTGGATCTCCACGACCAGCACGAGGGCGAGCAGGGTGAGACCCGCGATGACCGCGGTCATCAACGGGAGGGACAGCCGGACGATCGGGCTCGGCGAGCTCACTCCGGGACCCTCCTACAGGTACGGCGCGCGATGGCCACAGGCCGGGCAGACCGGGGCGTTCGCGGTGAGCGGGGCCGCGCAGTAGATGCAGAACGGGATCTCGGCGGGCGGTGCGACGGAGGGCAGCGGGACGGAAGACCCGGGCGTGGTCGTCGCCGAGGGAAGGGTCGGGGCCGGCGTTCCCGGCGCTGTCCGCAGCGCTCCGACCGGACGATTCGCCCACGGGCCGTAGAGGAGAACGAGGCTTCCGATCATCCATCCGAGCAGGATGTAGAACGCACTACCGGCGTACTGGGGGAAATCATGGAGCACGAAGATCACCGCGACGATGGTGGCCATGTTCACCATGATGAGGAGCGTCCGCAGCAGCATCGATGCCTCCCGAGAACCTAGGGGGGGCGCGCTACTTGTGGTTATGTGCCACGGGCCGCCCCCGTTCCCCGTGCGGGCGCGCGCCGTAACCACTCTCTAATACGCTCCCGAGTTGGCCGCGCCCCATGGACAAGGTCCCCGCCCTCGTCCGGCTGGACGAGTTCACCTTCCGGATCGATCCCAGCGAGCAAGCGGGGATGCGGGTCCCCGGGATCCTCTTTTCGGACGACGCCCTCTTGTCGGCCGTCAGCGGGGACCCCTCGCTCGCCCAGCTCGCGAACGTGGCGACGCTCCCGGGCATTGAGCGGCACGCCCTCGCCATGCCGGACATCCACTTCGGCTACGGGTTCCCCGTCGGCGGAGTGGCCGCGTTCGACCTCGCCGAGGGCGTCGTCTCCCCCGGTGGGATCGGGTACGACATCAACTGTGGGGTTCGGCTCCTCCGTACCTCCCTCACGGTCGAACAGGTCCGCCCTCGCCTCGCCGAGCTCATCGAGCGGCTCTACCGCGAGGTCCCGTCCGGGGTGGGCTCGCACGGCGGCAACACCATCCGCCCGAACGAGGTCGACGAGGTCCTCGCGGGCGGGGCTCGTTGGGCCGTCGAGCGCGGACTCGGCCGGCGCGAAGACCTCCCGTTCCAGGAGGAGGAGGGGCGGCTCGAGAGCGCACGCCCGGCCGAGGTCTCGGAGAACGCCCGCAAGCGGGGTCTCAAGCAGATTGGCACCCTCGGCTCGGGGAACCACTTCCTCGAAGTCCAGGCCGTCGACCGGGTCCTGGACCCCCCGTTCGCCGAAGCGATGGGCCTCGCCGCGAACCAGGTCGTCGTCATGCTCCACACCGGCTCCCGCGGTCTGGGACACCAGGTGGCGACGGACTACATCGGTCAGATGGACCGAAAACTCGCCACCGAGGGGATCACGCTCGTCGACCGTCAGCTCTCCTGCGCCCCCATCGGGTCGGAGGACGGAACGCGCTACCTCGGCGCGATGGCCGCGGCCGCGAACTTTGCGTGGGCGAACCGGCAGGCGATCACCCACGGGGTACGTCGCGCCTTCTCGACGGTGTTCGGCCAGCCGGACACCGAGCTCGACCTGGCCGTCGTCTACGACATCTCGCACAACATGGCGAAGGTCGAGACCCACCGGGTGAACGGCGGCTCGAAGCCTCTCCTCGTCCACCGGAAGGGGGCCACGCGCGCCTTCCCCGAGGGGCGCGAGGAGGTGCCGGAGGCCTATCGCTCATTCGGACAGCCGGTCCTGATCCCGGGGGACATGGGGACGGCGAGCTACGTCCTCGCGGGCCTCGCGACCTCGATGGAGCGTTCGTTCGGCTCGTCCTGCCATGGGGCGGGCCGGCGGCTGAGCCGGCACGCGGCGGTGCGGACCTTCCGCTACGAGGAGGTCACCCGCGAGCTACGCAGTCGGGGGATCATCGTGCGCTCCGCCTCCCGGGAAGGGGTGACCGAGGAAGCGCCCGGGGCCTACAAGGACGTCGAAGAGGTCGTGCGGGTCGCCGAAGGGGCGGGGCTGACCCGGCGCGTGGCTCGATTGGTTCCCCTCGGCGTCGTCAAGGGGTAGGGGGCGGCGGCGACCGCCGCCGGACCGACGCCAGCACGGCCACGAGCAGAACGACTCCGAAAAGAGCACCGACCGCGACGATATCGACCGTAGGGAAACCGGCCGTCGCCGTACGATTGCCCGGCGCGGACGTGGCGTTCGCGGTCACCTCGATCGTCCAGTTCTCTTGCGTCGGCGCGTTGCCGGAATCAGAGACGGTCAGCGAGACCGAGTAATTTCCCACGACGGTATAGGTGTGCTGGGCGGACGCTTCGGGGGTATGCGTCCCGTCGCCAAAGACCCAGTTGAACGTGTACGGTGCCCCGGTCCCGCCGGACGCGTTGGCCGAGAAGTTGACCGTGAGCGGTGCCAGGCCTCGGAGCGTCGACACCGTCGCGCGGACCGAGAGCGTCGGGACGGAATTCGAACGGGCCACGGTCCCGAACGGGAGTTCCGCCGTGTCGCCCCACGAATCAAGGGCGGTGGCGTTCGCGGTGTAGTTGCCGACGCTGGGGTAGGTGACGTTCACCGAATTCTCGTCGGCGATCTCCCGACCTGGTCCGAAGACCCATCCGACCTGGACCATGCCCGGGCCGGAGGCCGCCGCGGTCCCGTTCCACGGGAGGGGAACGAATCCGGCATCCGGTCCGCCGGAAGCGGAGAACGCGAGGGCGCTCGTCCGTGGCACGAATCCCGCCGCCTCGACCGCCAGGAAGCTTGGGGAATCCACCGGGATCGAGAGGTGCGTTCCGAGGCTCGGCCACGTCGCGTTGAGCCAGAAGTTCAGGGCCCGGGCCTCTCCTCCCGCCGGGGCCTCGAACGTGGCGGCCCCGAGGGCGCCGAGGGAGGAGGCGCCGTTCCAGAGCGACCAGTTGAACTGGACCGGGATCGGGTCGCCGTCCGGCAGGACCGATTCCGCCGAGAAATTGACGGTCGCTCCGGACGTGATGTTCACGACCGGCGCGATCGTGGCGGTGACCACCGGGGTGGACGTGTCGCTGGCCGGCAACACGTCGACCAGGATCCCCTCGCTCGCGTTGCCGTGTCCGCCGTCGGAGACGTCTCCCGTCGCGAAGTAGATCCCCGGCGTGGAGTAGGTCTCGGAGACCGACGCACCGGTCGTCGACACCCCGTTGCCGAACGACCAGGAGGTCCGGCTGGCGTTCGCCAGGTGGCCGCCCGCCACGGAGACCGCGAAATCGACCTTCCACGGGGCGGGGCCGAACGTGGGGCTCGTCGTGAACGTCCCCACGAGAGGCGGGGCCACGGTCACGTTCGTCTCGTTCGACGCCGTCCCTCCGATCGGGTCGGTCGCGTTGAGGGTCACGGAGTAGTTGCCGGGGGCCCGGAAGATGGTGCACCCGCACACCGAGATGTAGGGGTCGGTCGAGGAGAGCTGTTCGGTGAACGACCCACTCCCGGAACCCTCGAACCCGCCGACGAGCTGGAACAGCGAAGGGTAGTCGGCCGGCGCGTCCCGGATGCCGGGGTCCGCGTTCGCAACGACCGTGAGGGAGGAGGAATCGTTGACGCAGGTGGGGCTCGCCGACCCGCCGACGGCGAGCGCCAGACCCGCGCTCGCGCCTCCGTCCAGCGGACTCGCGGAGTCCCGGACGACGACCTCCGCGCAGAACCCCCCTACAACCGGGTACGCATGGCTCTCGGTGTCGGAAGAGGTCCAGTTGAGGAAGGTCCCGTCTCCGTACGAGTAGGTGTACGAATACGGGGCGGTCCCCCCGTGGACCGTCGTTGTCAAGAGAACGGGGGCTCCCACCGCCGGGGTCGTGGTCGAGGCGGTGAGGTTGACCTCGAGCGCGGCACCGCCCCCGACTACGATCGGAAAGGGCTCGGAGTCGGAGACGTTGCCCGAGGAGTCGACGACATATCCGATGGCTGCGTAGACCCCGTCCGCCGTGTAGACGTGCGAGGTCGTCCCATTGTGCACGACAGCCGATGTACCGTCCCCGAAATCGACGTCCTCCAGAGGATAGGCGTCGGAACCGCCGCTCGCCGAAACGTAGAAATGCACGGTCAAGGGAGCGGCGCCGGTCCCGGGGCCCGCGACGAGGTACGCGTCGAGGGAGGAAACAGAGGTGGTCGAACGTGCCAGGTCGGTGATGAGATGGGCGACGTTCGGTGTGCCGATGCCCGTCACGGCGTTCCAACCGGCGTGGGCGGAGTACGCCCCGTTGTTGCCGATGGTTATGTTGTGGAAATCGAGGGCATAGTTCGGCCCTCTCAGGATCGAGTACAACCCCGGGTCGAGGAACCCCCTCGGGCTGCCGGCGAACTGGTCCGCGATTGCTGTGACGCCTGCCCAGAGGGGCGTGGCGACGCTCGTCCCTCCGACCCCGGTGGGGTTCCCGTCCTCGAAGACCTCGACGGGGGTCGCGGCATCATCCGAAACATCCGGGTCCCCTCGAGCGGAGGGCGAACGAGGAACGCCGGTCCCCTGTTGCCACCACGGCCGGGGGAAGGGTGCGAATCCTCCCCCGGATCCCCCCTGGTTCGTGCACCCGTACGGGATCCTCCCGGTGGCGTTCCCGCTCCAGGCCGTCTCGCTGATGTACGAGCCCGTGGGGGAGACCGACAGCACCGTCCCCCCGACGCCCGTGATGAACGGGTCGGAGGAGGGATAGTTCGTGGAGACGCCGTTGGTCCCGTCGGCGGACCCGCAGTCCCCGCTGGCCGCGAACACACTGATCCCTTCGAGGGCGGCGGCTTCGAGGATCCCTCCCAGGATCTCGTAACTCCCGTCGGAAGACGCGTTGCACGCGCTGGCGCAGCCGCCCGCATACGAGTTGTACTCGCCGACATCGGGCTCGCCCCAGCTCAACGAGATCACGTCGACCAGATGGTTCGAGACCAGCCAGTCCACCGCCTCGTACAGCCCGGCTCCCGAGTTCGGGGAGAACGTCATGGCGATGGAGGCGCCCGGCGCCGACGCGTGCGACCACTCGAGGTCGAGGGCCTCCTCGAGAGCCCAACCGGGGTTGGTCGAGCTCGTGTTCAGGTCCGCCGGGCCGGGGACCGGATAGTTGTACGTCACCGTCGGCGCCGCGAGCGAGAAGGCGGAGTCGAACTGACCGAGGTCGGCGTTCAATCGCGTGGCGTTCTCGCTTCCGTCGTAGGCGTCCACGACCCCGATGCGAACCCCGGAGCCGTCCGTGCCGTTCGCGATGAGGCCGGACGCATTGTAGGCGCCCCAGATTTGGCACGGCGAGAGACCGTCGGTCCCTTCGGAACATGCCGCCGCGGGGCCGGCCACGGGGGAGGGGTCGTCCAGCGGTATGGCGAGAGGCGTCAACGGGGTAGCATTCCCCAGTCCGTACGCTCCCGCCCACGGCAGGCCCTCCGGCAGAACGGCCGGGGTAGCGTGGCTCACGAAGGTTCGTCCCCCCTCCGAAAGGTACGTGTCGAAGGAGGTTCCGAAGGCGGCCCCGATACGTGAGTTCGTGCCCGAGACCGAGAGGAGACTGCCGCCGGAAAGCGGCACGGCGGTCAAGCCGAACAGCGTGAAGTACGCCACGGCCGACGCCACGGTGCTGGGGTCCGGAGCATACCGGGCAGCGACCTCGGAGGGCGAGAGGAATTGGTGATACGACCCGGACCCCGGGACGTACTCGGCCGCAGCCTGAGCACCTTCACCGCTCGCGTCGGGAGAGGTCAACCCCACGAGGACGTTCATGGAAGTGGCTCCGTCCGCGGGGCCCAACTCGACGGTGGAGGCCCCCGCGAAGTACGCGGGTGCGACGAGGATGCTTCCCGACGGAGTCGGCGAGGCCGTCGTGGGCGGGCTCCCGTGACCGGTCCCACTCGAGGGGCCACTCGCCGGCGCAGTGACCGTCCCCAGGACCGCGACGAGGGCGAGAGCGACCACCAGTGCGGCGCGAAAGCCGATTCGGGAACGGGTCAACGAAAGTACGAGCAACCTGCCGGGCTTAATCCTGTCTGAAGCCCCGTTACGGTGCGGGCAGAGCGTATAAACGACTCCCGGCGTGAGGACGCGGAGACTCCGTGGACCCGTACCTCGGTTACGAGATCGCCCTCGGGGTTGTTCTCGTCTACGTGGCTATCGTCGTCGTTCTGGTCAAGGCCGGGTACATCGGCCCGACCCGGATGATCACCCTGTTCGGGCCGGCCCTCATGATCAAGACCCGACGGGGTCTCGAGGACATCGACCGTTGGGGTCGGTTCAAGCGGTTCTGGACCGTGATCAGCGACCTCGGGATCTGGCTCGCCGCGATCTCGATGGGCGTGATCGTCGGGTTGCTTCTGCTGGGAGCGATCGTCTCGACCCGCCTCCCGGCCTCGCAAGCCCCCTCCCCCTCCGAGGCGCTCGCCCTGCCGGGACTCAACCCCATCATCCCGCTCGGGTACGGGATCCTCGCGCTGGTCATCGGAATCGTGCTCCACGAGCTGAGCCACGGGATCGTCGCGCGTTCCCAGGGCATTGGCGTGAAGAGCGTCGGGGTCCTCTGGTGCGTCATCCCAATCGGGGCGTTCGTCGAGCAGGACGACGCCGACATGCTCGCCGCTCCCCGTCGAAAACGGGACCGGGTTGCCGCCGCCGGCGTCCTCGCCAATTTCGCGATCGCCATCGTCTTCTTTGTCGCGTTGTCCGCGATCGTTTCGGTCTCGGTGGTCCCGAACGCGAACGGCGTGGGGATCGTCTCCGTCCAGGGCGGTTCTCCGGCCGCCAACATCAGCCTCGCTCCCGGGGACATCATCACGTCGATCAACGGGACCGCCACGACCTCCGTCGACCTGTTCGAGGATGCGCTCGTCAATACGACCCCGGGTGAGGTCGTCGTCGTGCAGTACTACTCACCTTCTCTCGGAAAGACCGTCTCGACGTCGGTGACGTTGGCGAAGAGCCCGACGGTGGCGACCCGGGGCTTCCTCGGGGTCACCCCGGCCTTCCTCACCCCACCTGCCCTGAAGCAGGCCTTGGTCTGGCCGTTGGGAAGCTCGAGCGGTCCGCTGGTCGGCGGCATCGACTGGCTCGTGCTTCCCCTCGCTACGCTCGAGCCGGTGAGCGGGTCCTCCCTCCAGTACTTCCACCTGACCGGTCCGTTCTCCCACGTCGACCCCAACACCTTCTGGATCGGCGCGAACATCCTGTACTGGGTTTCCTGGATGAGCCTCCTCTTGGGCCTCTCGAACGCCCTGCCCCTGGTCCCCTTGGACGGAGGGCTTCTCTTCCGGGACTTCATGGCCTCGATCGCCGCGCGGTTCCGTCGTGCGTGGACGGAAGAGCGGCTCGAGGTATTCGGCGGACAGGCCGCGGCCGTTTCCTCCCTCGTGGTCCTGGTGTTGCTCCTATGGCAGTTCGTCGTTCCGCGACTCCTCTAGACGATACGTCCCTGTTCGGGGAGTATCCCTTCCTTCCCGGGGCAGAGGCCCTCCTCCGCGACCAGGGTTGGACGGTCCGCAGCCTCCTCGAGGACCCGGCCTATCAGGAGGCCCGGGCCCTCGGACGGGCCCGGATCCTGGCCGCCGCGGACGATCCGCGCGCCATCCGCAACGTGGCCGAATTCGCCACCGCGACCCCGGAGGTGCGGTACCTTTCCTTCCTGTTCGCTCGCCTCGTGCTCGCCGCAGCCCCCTCCTTCGCCGCGCTCCGACGATGGGCCGTGGCGGAGTCGAAGCGAAGCTCCGCCCGGCTCGAGTCCCTCACGGGAGCAGAACAGGAAGAGGAGTTGCGAACCGTCGCCGCCAAACTGCGCGCCACCCTGACCCCCGCGGCCGACGGTTGGGAGGTCGGATTGGTCGACTACCTGCGCCTCGCCGCGCCGATCCGGGAAGGGGACTTCCGCCTCGTTCGACAGGAGGTTCGGCGGGGGTCAGTGGTGGTTCGCCCGCAGCGAGCCGCCCGGTTGCTGGAAGAGGCGATCCGTCGAACGCTGGCGGAGCCGGTCCCGCTCACGGAGGACGTGGTGCGATTCGTTCGGGAGCGCGAAGCGGAGCTGCTCGAACAGCTGGTGGCCCGGATGCCGTTGCCGGTGGCGCGGACGGGGCTGCCGGGCGGTATGCTTCGCCCCGACCGGTTCCCCCCGTGCATCCGAAAGATGCGCCGCACCCTCCAGGCCGGAGAGAATCTCTCGCATGCCGGCCGGTTCGCCCTCGCCGCATTCCTGCACCGGGCGGGAGCGGACGCCGAGACGATCGTGGACGCGTATCGCGGGGCCCCCGACTTTGACGAGTCGGTGACCCGGTACCAGGTCGAGCACATCACCCAACATGACGGAGGGGTCGGCTACGAACCGCCCGAGTGCGAGACCCTCCGAAGTCATGGTCTCTGCGTGCGCGAAGGCGACCCGAGCGCCACGGACCCCAAAGACCGGACGCGCGACACCCTGTGCTTCGAGGACCGGCTCCGACATCCGCTCCAGTACTACCGGCTCCGGGGAGGAACCGTGCTCGACCGCCCTGACCGCGACGGCGGTCCCACTACGCCCCGGGGGGAAGGGCCTGATAGGTCCGGTACGCCCGCACGGCCGCGGTCCACTGGCCAGCGATGACGAAGTAGACGAACGCCACGTCGATCACCGTGAACCCGACCCCTGCGACGACGAAGCGCGACCAAGGCTCCGTCGGGGCCCAGGGCCAGGGAAGCGACCAGTCGAACTCCAGGAAGGCGGCGATCGCCAGCACGACCAAACGGTCGGAGCGCGAAAGCAGCCCGGAGTAGAGGCGACCCAGTCCGACCGCTTGCGCCTGGGTACCCATGTAACTAGTAAGGAGGAGGCTCACGAGCGCGAGGAGGGCCAGATACGGGTTCGCATACCCCGACACGGCGAGCCCCAGGACCAGCAGGACGTCGGCGTACCGGTCCAGCACGTGGTCGAGCAGGTCGCCGCGACGGCTGGTGCGGCCCGTCGCTCGGGCGACCTCGCCGTCGAGTACGTCAAAGAGCCCGGCGAGGAAGATCAGGAGCGCGACGGGAAGGAACAGGAGCGGAGTGGCCCAGCGGACGAGGCCCGCGAGGAAGCCGGCCCCGGCCGCGAGGCCCAGGGCAAGCCAGCTCAGGGAGGCGGGGGACCAGGTGTGGAAGGGGCGGGCCATCCGTGCCACGTACGGTTGGACCCGAGCGCGGTAGCCCTCGAGGACCATCGGAGTCCCTACCGCGCCCGGTCCAAAAGATAGTCGGTGACTCGCGGGTCGGCGAGCCAGTCCACCCGCCCAAGCCGGGACGGGTCCCGGCGCAGGATACGGCGTCGGACTTCGAGGGCGACTTCGGATGGAGTTCGGCCCGTGGTGTCGACCTCCCACACCCGCCGTCCGAGGGTGACCGCCTCGCCCAGGATGAGGTCAATGGCCTCTGACACGACGTTGGCGGTTCGCTCGGCCGGGTTCCCTCGACGGACGCGGGCGAGTCGCCGCCCTAGCTCAACTGGGTGACAGCGAAGGACCACCACATCCGAGATCGGAAGCAAGTGGGCGAGGTGACCGACATACACATCGTGCGGGTGTGCGCGCTCAAGGGCCGGGAACCTTCGTTGGAGGACATTCAGGTCGACGAGCACCCCCTGGCCCTGTCGGCGTCCGCATCCAGCGGCCAAGGCCAAGTCCGCCACTTCGATCACGGACCAGCGAGGAGGGAGCTCGGCGGCCACGGCGGACTTGCCCACTCCCGGGGACCCCGTGAGCGCCACCGGCCCCGGCCGTTGAGTCCTCGGCACGGGTCGTCCGCCCTTGTGAGAGGGGCCCCGGGCCGTTACCGCGAATTCACTCAAGACGGTCGCCCTCTTTCACCTCAGGACCAACCGCACTCGCCAAATAACTCACCCACGCGAAGCTTAAGTAACACAAGTCATCCGGGAGACCATGGACCGCGTCACGTGGCGAACGTTTGTAAGTGTCGGAATTGGGCTGCTGGCCGTCTTCCTGGTACTCGGGATGTCCGGCGCAACTCTGCTGGTTTCGGGACAAGGATCTTCGGCGCGCGACGGCGGAACCGCTCTGATGGCAGGGCCTACGGCTCATTCGGTGAGCCCGGCCGTGACGTTGAACACCTGGGTCAATACCTCGGCGGTCAACACGACGGGCCCCATTGCGATCCAGCCGGTTCCGATCTGGGTGAACTTCACCATCATGTATGGTAACGTAACCAGTGGCTTCGCGATCGCCGCGGCCAACACCGCGGTCTACCTCGCGATCGGCGACACGGTCTCCCAGACAACTTACCTCAACTACTCGGTCCCGATCGTTACCTCCCAGGCGGCCTATTCGGTGGAGCTCGACCAGTCGACCCTCGGCTGCTCGGCCGCCAACTGCCTAACGAGCATGCCGGACATCTACAACCTCAGCCTGTACGTGACCTTGGATGGTACCGGCGCCGGTGGCACCATGGCGAACAACGACAGCGGGCCGTTCGACACGTTCCAATTGGTCTCCGCGCTGTCCACGTACGTCAGCTTGACGGGCGTCTCCGGACCCGTCGACAACTCGCTCCTGCCGGCCTACGTCAACTTCACGATTGCCTATGGTGGCGTTGAGCCGACGTTCGCGATCGCGTCCGCCAACACTCAGGTGAACCTGACCGTGTTCGACCAGACGATGGGCTTCAACTACGGAATCTATGCGATTCCGATCGTTTCGGGACAAGCCACGTATTCCGTTGAATTGAACCAGGCTTACTTCGGATGCTCGGCGGCGAATTGCACTGCAACGATGCCCGACACCTACTCCTTCAGTCTCTGGGTGAGCCTGTCGGGGGTCGGCAATGGTGGAGTGCTCGCCACCAACTCGGCGAACAACTTCGCGACGACCACCTGGGTCAACGCGTTGTCCACCTGGGTCAACACGGCCGCTGCGAGCGGCCCCGCGAAGTACAACACCCTCCCGGCCTGGGTGAACTTCACGATCGCCTTCGGCGGTGTCGGTCCCTCGTTCGTGCTCTCGTCCGCTAACACCCAAGTCTTCCTCCAGATTTACAACGAAACCTCGGGGACGAACTTTGGGAACTGGTCAATCCCCATCGTGACGGGACAGACGAGCTACTCGGTGACTCTGAACGCGACGACCCTAAACTGCGCGACCCCGAGCTGTTCCACGACCATGACGGGAGGCTATGCGTTCTTCCTGTGGCCTTCCCTGGATGGAGTCTCGGCACGCGGGATGACTTCGAACAACGGAACGGAGTACAGCCCGATCGCGTCCAGCTCGTTCATCACCGTGACCCCGACCTTCGCCATCACGGCGCCCAGCGCCGCGACGGTCCCGGTCGGCAACACGACGGTGACGGTGGCCTACTCGGCCCAGTATCTGACTGCGTTGACCGTCAACATCTACTCGTCCTCGACGGCGGGTGGCGCAGGGGGCGTGCTGGTCTACTCGAGCAGCTTCCTGAATGTCAGCCCCGTCTCGAAGGTGTGGTATGAGGGAACGCCGGGCAGCTACTTCCTCTCCCTGGTCGCGGTCAGCCCCTACACGTCCTGGTACGTGAACGGCACGGTCACGGTGGCCAACTCCCTCGGGTTGATCTACCAGAACACGACGAACTGGGTCAACACGACAGGTGGGACGTCGGCGGCGGGTTACTTCGGGCTCAGCGCGGCCGCGAGCGGTACGCTGTTCCTCCTGGTGGGCCTGATCGTGGGTATCCTGGCGGCGTTGGTCGCGGCGCGGATGATGATGGCGTCGCCTCCCCCGAAGCCCGCCCAGCCCTGGTCGGACCAGAAGGGCGAGACGGCGAACACCTGCAGTGTCTGCGGTAAGTCCTTCGGCTCCGCGGACGAGCTCGCGGCTCACTCCAAGAGTGAGCACGGGATGTCCTAGGTCGGGGTAAGCTCCCCAGACCAACCCTTTCCTTCTTCTCTTTTCCTCGATCCGGGCCGGGGCCTCCGCGACCGAGCGGGTCGTTTCTCAGGCGAACCGCAAGCTCCGGAAGGTCCGCCGCCAGGCGAGGACCTCCGCGGCGACCTTTTCCTTCCGGACGCCCGCCCGGACCAACAGGTCCGCCAATCGGGGCATGTCGGAAGGCGTGAGCCCGAGCCGTGCGGCCTCGGCCGTGCCGATCCGCCCGACCAGGTCGATCAGCAGGCGCTGGCGTTCCAGTCGCCGGGCGAGCCCGCCCGGGCCGATCCCGTGCCGTTCCCGGAGGGCGGCACGGTCGAGATGGATCTGGTGGGAGCGAGTGAAACCTTGGGCCTCCGCCACGATCGGCACTTTGAGGTCGTGGAGCGCCCTCCCCAGGGCCTGGGCGTTCTGGACGACGGTGCGTGCGTACTCCGTGCCGCATCGTTCGAGTTCGAGCAAGGTCTGCCCCAAGGCCGCGATCCGGTTCCAATGCGCGTTATCGAAGATGCGCCATACCAAGGCGGGGTCGAGCTGGGCGAACAGGTCCTCGCGGTCCGTGTAGAGCAGTCCTCCCTGGGGGCCGGGGAACGACTTGTGGGTGCTGCCGTACACCACGTCGGCTCCCTCTCGGAGCGGGTCCTGGAACTCCCCGCCCGCGATCAGACCCAGCACATGCGAGGCATCGTAGAACACGAGCGCGTTGCGGGCATGCGCCGCCTCGGCGATCTCGCGCAGTGGGTACGGGAAGAGGAAGAAGCTCTGGCCGAGCACGACCGCGTCGGGTCGCTCGTTCCGGATCGTTTCGACCGCCTGCGCGGCGTCGACCGAGTGGCCGGGACCGTCGGCGGGAAGCGGCCGAACGGTGTAACCGTACACGGCGGGGATGTATCCGGGCGCGTAGCCGTCGTACCCTCCCTGGTCCGGGCCGATCGCCAGGATCCGGGATTTCGGGGGGAGCAGGGGAACCAACACGGACAGGGCGGCGATGTGTCCGGAAAGCGGACGGGTCGTCGCGAACTTCGCGTGGAAGAGCCGGGCCGCGGAGGCGTTGGCGAGCGCCTCGATCTGGTCGGTGTACCGGGTCCCGGCGTAACTGTTGTCGATCGATTCCCCCTCGAACGGAGCGGTCACCGGGAGGGTGTACCGGCCCGCCAGGTCGCTTCCGAGGTACTTCCGGGCGGTCGGGGAGACTGCGTTCTCGCTCGCGAGAAGGTTGAAGACGTCCCGTCCGCGCCATCGGTCGTGAGCCCGGACGAGCGTCGCGAGGCGACGCTCTTCGTCAGCCGGATTCGGGTCCATCGGACGGACCGCCCGGTCGGGGTCCCTTCGCGAGCTTCCGGCGCTCCGAGTTGCCGCAGCGGGGACAAACGAGGTCCGAGGGCCCCATCGTCAGCAACGCGTGGCACACCTGGCATCGGGCCGCCACGACCCCGAGGGGGGCCGCCGCTGTCGAGAGCTTGACCGACGGCTTGGCCTGGAGAACGCGGGCGAGCAGGATGTCGCCGACCGCGAACTCGCCGGAGAAGGACTCGGTGTATCCGTCCCGGGCCTTCGAGATGTGAACGGTTCCCTCCGGTTCTCCCGGGAGCTTGCGCCGGCTGCCGGCCTGGCCCAGGAGGGCGCAGATGAGCATCGCGGTCTTGATCTCCTCGACCCGGGCGTAGACGAGGTCGTTCTCGGCGATCTCCGGGATGCCGTTGCGGGCCTCGACCCGAACGGTCCGGTCGCGCGCGTCGACCTTGGGCGTGCCGAGCACGGAGGCGTAGATCCGTCCGCGGTTCTCGTACGTTCCCCGACCGGGGAGGAATTCCTCCGCGGCGCCGAGATAGTCACCCGGGACGACGAGCGCCGGCAGTTCGGTATCGGTCATGGTTCCTGGTCGGTTCGAATGGTCCAGAGGTCGACGTCCAGCGGGACCCGACGATGGGAGTGGTGCGCGAAGGTCCGCGGCAGCTTCCAGGGCACGGGCCGAGTGGCGACGACGTGGGCGGAGCGTGCGACCGCTCGGCGTGCTATAAAGGTTCGGGACTCCGAGAGGGCGAAGGCTAGGATCGCGTGCTGGGCGGTGGCGTACGCCGCGTCCCAGAAGGGTCGGTCCGCCCGTTTCCGCTGGGCCCCGAAGGGCGGGTTCATCACGACCAGGTCCGCCGAGCCGGTGTAGCCGGTGACATCCTGGGCCCGAAATTCGACCGAAACTCCGAGCGTTCGGGCGGACTCGACCGCCCGCCGGACGAGCTCGGGGTCCGTTTCGATCCCGAGGACGGAGCTAGCGCCCAATAGGGCGGCCCCGATCGCGAGCCGCCCCGTCCCGGAACCGAGGTCAACGACCGACCGACCCACGAGGCCTCCGACGCTGGAGGTCGCCTCGAGGAGGTCCGCGGCCCGCTCGGGGGGAGTGACGACCTGCTCCAGCTCCGCGCGCGGCGCGGCCGGGACGGCCACCCGCTCGAGGGCCCGCACGAGCTCGGAACGTCGCATGCCGTCCGCACCGGGCCGGGGCACTTACCCTCTCGTCCGACCGCATCGGGGCGATGCGGGGAGCCGGATTTGAACCGGCGAACGCCTACGCGGCAGGATCTCTTCGCCGAGTTCTCGGCGTTTAAGTCCTGCGCCGTTTCCGGGCTTGGCTATCCCCGCGCGCGCCTAGCGAGCCGCGGGGGCGACGGGTTCTTCAGCCTTCGCCGGTCGGGGGCCGCCCTTCTTCAGCGACACCCGTTTCGGGAAGTACTTGAGGAGAACCACGTCGTTGACCGCCGAGACCCACCGGTACGGGACGTTGGTGGGGCGGGAGTCCTCCACTAACATGGGGCTGGTCTCGTCGACGTACAGCCCATCGACCTTGGCGGACTCGACGTCGACGACCACGTTGTCAACCTCGCCCAGCAGGCGTCCGTCCGGCGTGTAGATTTGGCGTCCCAGAAGTTCGGTCATTTCGACCAGCATGTGTGTTCCCGGATTCCTGCGACCGAGCCCGCCCTTCTTATGCCTTTGGGCGGACGAGCCGACGGGGTCGGGTCAGTTCTTGCCGTCCCCGCGCGCCTCGTCGTCCGAGGGGGTTGCCTGTCGTACCTGACCCCGGTACATCTCGAGCAGCTCGGTGGAGGTTGTCGCCTGGTCCGGTCCCTTGTCGTCCCGGATCCGGCCCGTGAAGCGGGGGAACCGCAACGCCAGGCCCAACCCCGGCCGGACCGCGTCCTGGGCGGCTCGGTGGTTCGGGCTCAGGGTCAGTTCCGCCCCCTTCACCTCGAGGACCAGTTGGGGACGGAACCACTGGTCCGGCACGACTCCCGTTTCGACGCCCGGGGGAGCTTCAGAAACGTGGCAGTTCTGAAGTCGTTTGGGCATCTCTGCCAGCGCCGCATCGTCGAACCCGCTCCCCACCTTGCAGAAGGATTCGAAACGGTCCCGGTCCGGGTTGTACACGGCGAGAAGGTAGGCGCCGAACCGGCCCGCCCGTCGTCCACGACCATGGAATCCACCGACTACGACCCCGTCGATCGAGTCGCTGAGGCCGGCCGTGTAGTCCCGTTTGTACTTGATCCACCAGAACCCTCGCGCGCCCGCCCGGTACCCACTCCCCTCCTGGAGGGACTTGGCGACGATCCCTTCCGCCCCCCCCGCGAGTGCCTCGTCGAAGAACGCGGTGGCCTCGTCGACCGAATGGACGAGCCGCTGGTCCGCCACGCGCACACGCTCGGAGGGCCGCAGCATCCGCTCGAGGAGGCGGCGCCGTTCGGGGAAGGGCCGATCGTAAACCACCTTCCCGTCCGACAGCAGCACGTCGAAGAGGAACAAACAGACCGGCACCTCCTGCTGGAGGCGGTCGAGGTCGTGCTTTCGCCCGCGACGACGCGAGACCTCCTGAAAAGGCCGGATCTCGTCGGTGTCCGGGTCGATGGGAACGCACTCCCCCTCCAGGATCGCCGGCACCTCCCGGACCGCGAGCGGAAGCGCCGTTCGGAGCTCGGGGAACTGGGCACTGATCTCTTCCAGCCTCCGGGAGAACAGCCGCACTTCGCCCTTCGCTCCGACGTGGGCTTGGACTCGGAGTCCGTCGTACTTGTACTCGAGCGCCGCGGAACCGCCCATCCGCTCGAGGATGGCGGCCAGGGTGGGCTCTCGTTCGGCCAGCATCGGCCGAACCGGGCGCCCGACCTCCAGCCGTATCCCGAGCAGCCCGTCCAGGCCCCCCTTGACCAGGGTCTCCGCCACCATCGCGAGGTCGCTCGTGAGGTTGAACGCCGCCTCGATCCGGACCCGCGCGTCCTTGGAGCCATCGGCGAACGCGTCGGTCAGCGCGTCCAGGATCGTCATCTCCCGGACACCGACCCTGAGCGTGCCGATCACGAACCGGATGAGGTACTTCGCTTCCAACGGTCGAGCCCGCCCGAGGAGTCGGACGAGGGCCTCCACCTTGGCGTCCTGGGACCCCGGCCCATTGGCCGCGGCGATCTTTTCGAGCTCTTGGTACACGTCGGCGACCGTGAGGGGGTCCTCCGTTTCGAGCCGCGCGAGCCGAGTGATCAATTCTCCCGTCGTCGTCCCCAAATCCCCGGATTGTTGGGTACGTCGGGTCACCTCCGACTCATCTGTCCCAGTGGCGGTGGCCACCGCGCGCCGCGCGAGTGAGCTCGCGACCCCGAGTTCGATCCCTTCGTACTCGGGCCGGAGCACTCCCTGGGACAAGTACAATACTCGGCCAAGGTCAGGCGGACGAAGAGGTCGGATCAGGTCGGCCAGGAGGGCGCGCATCTCGAGGCGCTTCGGGGTCGCCTCGAGCCGCTCGTAGGCGGCGGCAAGTTCAAGGAACTGCACGTCGGGCCCCTTCCGTGACGGCCGAACGGAGGCGCTGCAGGTTTTCGCCCACCGAACCCCCGACGAAGGTGGAGTTCCCGCAGACGAAGAAGGTCGCGCCGGCCGCGGAGGCCTGCCCGGCGGTGTCCACCGAAATACCCCCGTCGATCGACAGGTCGGCCGCCGACCCGAGAGCGTCCAGTTGAGCGCGGGCCGCACGAAGTTTGGGCAGAGCTTCGGGCAGGAACTTTTGTCCTGAAAATCCCGGGTGGACACTCATGACCAGGACCTGGTCCAGCTGGTTCACCCATGGCTCAATGGCCGCGTACGGCGTGTCGGGACGCAGGGCCGCTCCTACTGCCGCCCCCGTCGCCCGGACGGTGCGGATCACGGCCCCTACGTCGGAAGTGGCTTCCACATGGAAGACCAAGGTGTCCCCACCCGCCGCGCGAAAGATCGGGGCGTACTGCACCGGGTCCGAGATCATCAGGTGGATGTCGAGGGGGAGGTGGGTTCGGCGTCGAACCGCCTGAACGAGGGCGGGTCCGAAGGAAATATTGGGGACGAAATGGCCATCCATCACGTCCAGATGGAAGGCGTCAGCCCCCCCGCTCTCGGCTTGCCGGATCGCGGTGGCCAGGTCCCCAAAATCCGCGCTCAGGAGCGACGGGGCCAAACGCCGTCCCGGTCGAGGTTTTTGCACGGCGTTGCCATCTCATAAGACTATAAATACCACTGTTGGTCCTCCATGCGCAACCTCCACACGGGGGGAACCTAGCACATGGAAGAGAGAGAAGAGAATCCGTCGCCCCAGCCACAGCGCTGGGCCGGACGGCGAGGCGCGTCGACGGCAGCGGCGGCCGCGATCTTGATCGTGGTCATCGTCATCGTCGGAGCGGGTGGATACTTCGGGCTGAACGCGGCAACACCGGCGGGTACTTCGGGGTCGACCTCGACTACTCACGTGGTGACGTGTTCTCCTCCATCGGCGGTCTACTGCCACAAACAATCTACGTCGCCGAACGATGTCATTCTGACGGTGCCGTATCAGGCAGGTTTTGGACAGAAGATCGCTCAGGTGGCGCAAGGGACGACCGTCCCCGCGTCGCTCTCCGTCTCCAAGGGTGAGACGGTCAACTCGTGGGCTGTCTCTTGGGGAGACGGACTCACGAACACTTCGACCAACCCCGTAATTTCGCACGTTTACAACCAGCTCGGAACCTTCGCGCTCAGCGGCCACGCGTACGTCGGCACCACTGAGCACAACGGAACCGGCTATTACTTCCCGATCGAGGTCGGCCCCTCGATCACGACCACCACCAGTGGACAGTTCCCCGTGATCACAGCGACGTTCAACAACGGAACCCCATTGGGCCCGAGCGGCATCTCGAACCCCTGGGTCCAGGGGAGCGGAACCGTGACGGTATCGGCCAACTACACTTCCGAACCGTCGGACACGGCCTGGGTTCCTGAGGCCGCCACCATCGTCGCCCCGGGTGGAACGATCACCTCGCCCACCTCCTCGACAGACGGAGCGTCGGCCACGGTGGCTCTTGCTTCCCCCGGTGACTACCAGATCACGATGGTCGGACCGATCCAGAACGTCCTCTCTCACGTGGTCATCTGGCAGAACTACACTTGGACCGTCCTCGTGGCCCCGAGCAACCAGGCTGCGGGCTGTGGCTCCTGCGCGACGAGCGGCTCCAACTCGGGCAAGACCGACCCGCACCCGGGCACGATCGACACCTACGAAGTCGCCCCTGGTGGTGCCACGAGCATCGACCCGGCGGTGGACTACGAGTCGGTCGGCTACGAGGTCATCGCGAACATCTACCAGACCCTGATCTACTACAACGGCAGCTCGACCACCTCATACCTGCCCGAGCTCGCGACCTGCGTGCCGGGAACCGCGGCGTGCTCGAGCCTGTATGGCACGAGCCTAGTCGTGAACAACGCGACGACGGGACTGCCCCAATACTGGACGTTCGTGATCGACAAGAACGCGAACTTCTACGACCCGGCGCACAGCACCTCGTGGGGCGTCTACCCCACCGATGTGATGGCCTCGATCGCGCGGACGGCGGCCTTCGCCGACCTTCCGTTCTTCGCGGCGCAACCGGGATGGATCCAGACCCAGTCGTACGTCAACTTCGGGAACCCCGCTTGGGACAGCGGCTACCACTTCCCCTACAACACGACCCCCCAGGGCGTGCTGAGCGGGCTGATCGTGAACGACACCCAGTACTGTCCGGCCGTCGCGCTGACGGCCGAGCACGGGTGCATCACCTTCAACGCGTGGGGCGGCGGCTCGGACTGGCCGTTCTTCCTCGAGTTGATGGCGGACCCGGACGGAGGCGGCATTGAGCCGTGCGGCTGGTATGGCGCCCAAAGCGCGGGTCTCCCGGGCTTCACGACCAGCGCCGCGAACGGCGATGGACCGTGCGCTCTGCCGGGCGGCGCGGGCACCGGTGGCACGACCAACTCCACCGCGTGGACCACCTGGCTCGGGGCCCAGAACCCCACCTCGTGGGACAACTTCGAGCTGAACGCGTTCAACTCCCCGAACGTGTTCACCGACACCCGCTTCAACGCGGTCGGGTCGGGCCCGTACTACCTGGTGAGCATCAACAAGGGCGTCGGGTACGTCCTGCAGGCGAACCCCGCCTACGGCCAGCCGAACTGCGCCGGCTACTACTGGTGCGAGCCGGCGGCCGGGATGTATGCCCACACCGTGAACGTGTTCTGGGAGCCGTCCGACCAGGTCGGTATCCAGGAATACCTCCAGGGGCAGGCGGACTTCGCGGGCATTCAGACATCCGACACGGCGACGTTGCTCAACCTGCAATCCGCGGGCAAGATCGGGATCCAGACGGTGCCGACGATCAGCATCTTCTTCGACCCGATCAACTTGGAAGTGAACACGACTACGATCTCGGGTTACTTTACCGGGTCCTGGAAGCTCCCCTCGAGCTCCGGCAACCCCGACTACAGTAACTTCTTCTCGTATGTCGGGCTCCGGCAGTTCCTGGTGAACGCCTTCCCCTACACCGCGGACCTGCAGCAGGTGCTCAGCGTCGATGGGATCAGCTACGGTATCAACTATGGAGGCGCCATCCCGCACTTCATGGGCAACTACTACGCGACCAACGTCACGTGGCCCGCCGGTCAGCCTGACCCGAACCCGGCGGACGTGGGTGGCGCGGCGTGGTGGTGGGCGCAGGCGAACGACCCCACGTCGCAGTACTACGACCCCCTGTTGGCGTCGTGTACGACCGCCGCCCCGTGTACCTTCCCCGTCGAAGGGGAGCAGGGAGACACGCTGCAGAACGGGCAGTACCCGCTCTACGACAGCTACATCAACCAGCTGTCGGGAGGACGCCTCGTGGTCGCCCAAGAGGTCGACCTGACGTTCTCGCAGTTGGTCGTCTACTTCCTGACGAGCTCGGCGTACCAGAGCCCGCTGACCTTCAGCGTGCTCGGGTGGCTGCCCGACTATCCGGACCCCACGGACTACGTCGTCCCGCTGTACGACAGCAACGCCACCTACACCGCACCCGATGCGACGTGGCAAGCGCTGCAGTTCGACACCGCGAGCTACTGCAACAACCAGGCGGACAACTTCGCCAGCCTGGCGGGCTGGGCTGCCAGCGGCGTCAACCAGACCTGCCAGGGCTGGGCGTACGACGTGATGCAGTGGGCCGATGGGTTCGCCGGAGCACTGCCTGTGGGTGCGGAGCGAACGCTCTACTACAACCTGATCTCGCACATCGCGAACGACCTGGCGCTCTACGTCTACCAGTTCCAAGAGCAGGGTGTGGGTAGCTTCGCGCCGTGGATCGCTCCTACCAGTCTGAACCAAAACGTCTGTCTCGGCGGCGACGGACTCTGGTTCGAGGTACAAGGTAACGGGCTCGTCTAGTAGGCGAACCGCCTAGGGAAGGTTTCGGGGCGCCCGCTCCGGAACCTCCAACCCTTTCCTTCCCTTTTTCTTATCTTACCTGAAACGACGCTACCGTTCGCGGTGGTGTCCTCGTAGGCCTCCATCAGCGGCGTGAAATTTGGGAGGGCGGTTTCCTCCCCAAATGCCGGCATCCGCGGCTGGAGAGAGGCCCCCGACCCCCCTTCCTCCCGTGACGAGCCCGCCCGTGGGAGGTGGCCTGCCGCCGGAGGCCCGACTCGGACAGGCCCCCTCAGAGGAACTCAGCTGGGTCCACTTCACCCGAGCCGGGGGTGGCCCCGCCCCGGGCGAGGTCGGCCTCGGGGGTCCAGCGTCCAAAGGGGACGGGGTGGATCCAGAACGAGGAGGTCCAGTGGCGCCGGGCCCTGCTCCGATACATCTCCGGTCGGTACCAGAGGAACTGCCAGAGGAGGAACTCGAGATAGAGGGCCCCGACGAGGGCGGGGGCGATCGGCCAGTAGATCCGGTAGAAGAGGAAATCCCCGACCACCCAGCCGTCCAGCGTGAGCAGCCCGAGCCCGACGTACCACTTGGCCGCCGAATGGAGCGCCCACTCCCGCCAGGAGGGACCCGGGTCGTCGAGGGCCGCCTTCTTCTCGGCCGCCACCTGGTCCAGAACGATCCGGTAGCTGGGGTCGGTCGCGATGTCGGAGAACTTCGCGGAGTCCTCCGGGAGAGTGCCGGGTCGGGAGGGGGTCGAGGACACGGGGGCCCCGCGGCTACCCGGCGACGGAGGGCGCGGAGGCCGAGGCGTCGCCCGAGGTCAGGGCCCCCGCCTCGGACCCCGAGAGCGTGAGGGCTTCCCGGGAAGGGGTCCGTGTGTCGGGATAAAGATGGCAGGCGACGTAGTGGTGCTCCCGGACCTGGATGAGCGGCGGCTCGACGTTCGAGCAGATGGGCATGACGGCGGGGCACCGGGTATGGAAGCGACAGCCCGGAGGCGGCGCAGCGGGGCTCGGGACGTCCCCCTGGAGGATGATGCGCTCCCGCTTCAGCTCCGGGTCGGGGATCGGGATCGCCGAGAGGAGGGCCTGGGTATAGGGGTGGAGCGGACGTGTGAAGAGCTCGTCGGTCGGGGCGCGCTCCACGACCTTGCCGAGGTACATCACGACCACGCTGTGGCTGATGGCCCGCACGACCGAGAGGTGGTGGGAGATGAACAGGTAGGAGAGCCGCTGCTCCTGCTGGAGCCGTCGGAGGATGTTGAGGATCTGGGCCTGGACCGAAACGTCGAGGGCGCTCGTGGGCTCGTCCAGCACGATGAACTCGGGACGGAGGGCGAGGGCCCGGGCGATGCCGATCCGCTGGCGCTGGCCGCCCGAGAACTCATGGGGGAAACGCCACAGGTGCTCCGGATTCAGGCCCACCTCCTGGAGGAGCTCGGCGACGCGTTGGTACCGCTGGGAGCGGGTCCCGACGTGGTGGATCTCGAGGGGCTCCGCGACGACGTCCCGGATCAGCATCCGCGGGCTCAGGGAGCTGAACGGGTCCTGGAACACGATCTGGAGCTTCTCGCGAACCTTCGCGAGCTTCTTGCCCCGCTGGCGGTAGATGGAGTACTGCTCGGCGATCTCGTCCAGTTCGGTGAGCAGCTTCGTCGATTCCGGAGACGCCGTTCCGTCGGCGGGGAGCGAGGGGCCGAGCTCGTCGTAGATCTGGTTCAGCCGGTCGAACGTGTCCTCCGGGGGCCGGTAGAACGTGTGGCCGGAGGTAGGTTCGATCAAGCGGAGCAGGAGACGGCCGACCGTCGTCTTGCCGCATCCCGACTCCCCGACCAGTCCGACCGTCTCGCCTTCCCGAACATCCAGGCTGACCCCGTCGACCGCCCGGACATCCCCTATCTTGGTGGAGAAGACGCCTCCGCGGATGGGGAACAGCTTGCGGACGTTGTGGGCGCTGACGACCACCGGGGCCATGTTGGACGACACCGGAGAGGCCCCTTCGGCGGTCACTCTACTGCGACCGGCCCCGTGTATAAATAGCACGCGACGGTGTGCGAGCGCCCCTCGACTGTGGTCGGCGGATGGGTCGTCTTGCAGACCGGCATCGCGTAGGGGCACCGGGGATGGAAACGACATCCGGTCGGGGGAGTGATCAGGTTCGGTACCGACCCGGGGATCGAGACCAGTTCCTTGTCCGGCTGGTCGAGACGGGGGATGGAGGCGAGCAGCCCCTGGGTGTACGGGTGGAGCGGTCGGGTGTACAGGTCCCGCACGGGGGCCGTCTCCACGATGTGCCCGGCATACATCACGCAGACCCGGTCCGCGACCTCGGCGATGACCGCCAGGTCATGCGTGATCAGCACGATCGCGGTCCCGACCCGGCTCTTCAGGTCGCGCATCAGTTCGAGGATCTGGGCCTGGATGGTGACGTCGAGCGCGGTCGTCGGCTCATCCGCGAGCAGGATGTCCGGCTCTGAGGAGAGGGCCATGGCGATCATGACCCGTTGCAACATCCCGCCCGAGAGCTCGTGGGGGAATCCGCGGGAAACTTGAACGGGGTTGGCGATCGCGACCCCCTCCAGCAGGCCGACCGTGCGCCAGAACAGCTCTTCCTTGAGGACGGCCCGGGACCGGCCCCGGAACCCCCAGATGTCCAGGTAGAAGGTGGCGAGACGCGTCGCCGTATGCTTTCGGTTCAACGCGGCACGGTCGAGCCGGTGGAGCGTGCCCGTCTTCATCTCGGTGAGGAAGATCTCGTTGATCTGGTGGCGGAGCTCCGCGTACCGGTGCTCGCGCTTCAGGTAGGTGCGCTGGATCCCCGAGGGCCGCAGCCGGGTCATGGCGCGAACGATGTCGGGGCGGCTCTCCGAAGCACTCGGGCCGGCCTCCCTCAAAATGTAGTAGGCCTGGGTCCCGAAGGAAGCGACTCCGACGGCGTCCCCGACGGCCATCGCGGCCGTCCGGACCTCGGCGTTGGTCCCGTGGCGAGCGATCTCGATCAGATGGTCGATGGCCGCATCCACTCCGGGAGCGTCGGGGTGGGCGTTGAGGAGAGCATCGACGATCAAGGTGCCCCGGTGGATCAGCAGCGCCTCTCCGATCTGGTCCGCGACCGAGAAGATCGGGTTCATCGCCGAGGTGGGTTCTTGGAAGATGGTCGAGATGCCGCTGCCCCGGACCGCCGCCATCCGTTCGGTCGCGGCCTGGATCTGGCGGAACCGCCGGCGGATCTTGACGCGCCCAGTCTTCCGGATCGGCTTGAACGTCGCCTCGCGCTCGAGGTTCCAGAGCAGGTTCGCGCCCCGGTAGAGCACCTTGCCGCTCATGACCCGCCCGGGCGGGTCGGTAATGAGTCGGGTGATCGAAAAGGCGGTCACGCTCTTGCCGCACCCCGTCTCGCCGACCAGGCCCAGCGTCTCGCCCTTCCGGATCTTGAAGGAGACACCGTCCAGCGCCTTGACGACCCCGTCGTACGTGAAAAAATACGTCTTCAAGTCCCGGACATCGAGCACGACCGGGGAGCGCGCGGTCTCCTCTTCCGACGCGGTAGCGATCGAGGGGGCGGAGGCCGGAAGGGGGACCCCCGTCATCATTTCCTTGCTGCCGACCGCGGATGCCCGTTCTGGGATGGAGGTTGCCATGAAGCTCCCCTACCGCCGCAGCCGAGGGTCGAGCGCGTCCCGCAGTCCGTCGGACAGGAAGTTCACGCTGATCGCGAACATGAACAACATCAGGCCGGGGAAGAGCATCATCCACCAGGGGACGTAGACGGGGATCCCGAGCTCACTGTTGACGAGGATGCTGTTGAGGACCGGGGTGCTGACCGAAAGGGCGGAGAGGGTTCCCCATTCTGGGAACGTGTTCGACGGGAAGATCGTGGTGAACCCGAGGAAGATCAGACCTCCGATCAGCAGCGGTACGGACCCGACGTCGAGGGACATCTGGACGAACACCGGGTAGACGGAGTTGGGGATGATGTGCTTCCGAACGATGCGGCCCGCCGAGGCGCCGCTCGCCTTCGCCGCCTCGACGAATTTCATCTCCCGCGTGACCAATACCTGACCTCTCACGATACGGGCGTAGAAGGGCCACCACACCACTACGAACGCGGCGATGAGAAGCCCCATCCGAGTGGACAGAGAATCTCCGAAAACGGCTAGCTGGGAAATGACCGCCACGGTGATCAGGACGAAGAGTAACTGGGGAATCGAGAGCATGATGTCCACGAACCGCATCAGCGCCTCGTCGACGAGACCTCCGAAGTACCCCGAGATCGCTCCCACGAGCAGTCCGATCGCGGCACCCGAGCCGACGATCGACACGGAGAGCATGAGCGACCAGTCGGACCCCCGGAGGATCCCCTGGTAGAGATTGTAGAACTGGTGGCTGCCCGGGTTGGCCACGCTGGAAATGAAGGAACCGAGGGGCAACGGACCGGAGGCCAAAGGTGAGAAAGTGACGGTAGGTGGTATGAAGGCCGGGAACTGGGACGGAGTCTGGTAGCAACCGGGCCCCGGCGGTGCGGTCCCGGGAGTGTACACGCAGATCGCCGGTTCGTTGGGAGCGCACGTTTCACCGGAGCCGGGGGTGTAGGCACAGTAGTTCGAAAGGTCGGTCCAGGGGTACGGCTGAGAAAGGGCATACAGGGCGATGATCACGAGGAAGACGATGATGCCGAGGCCGACCATCGCGAGGGTGTTACGGCGCAGGAAGTACCACGTCCGCTTCCATTGAACGATTCGGGGGTTCGGCCGCCGGCCCGAGGGCCGGACCACGTCGGTCGCCACGGAGCCCCCAGGGACTTCGCCGGCCGCCATCTTACCCCAACCTCACGCGCGGGTCCAGGAAGGCGTAGATCACATCGACGATGATGTTCGCGAAGACGACGATGAACGTGAAGAGGATGGTGGTCCCGAAGATGAGCCCCAGGTCGTAGGGCTGCTGGACGGACAGCGCGAGGGCCCGGCCCACCCCCTGGAGTCCGAAGACCTCCTCGATGATGGGGAACCCTCCGATAAAGAAGGCGAAGGTGAGTCCGAGGACGGTGATGGTAACGTTGAGGGAGTTACGGCCGGCGTGCCGCTTAATGACGACCGATTCCGGCACTCCCTTCGCGCGGGCGGTGCGGATGAAGTCGAGGTTCATGACCTCGAGCATGCTGTTCCGCACGAAGCGGAGCAGGAGGGCGATGGCCCCGTAGGCGATGATCAGGGCGGGGAAGACCATCCGGAGGATCGTGTCGCCGGCGACGACCCACTGGCCATGGATGGCGGCGTCGATCGTGGGGAAGCCGGTCGGCGTGGAGACCGTTCCGAATTGGAGCCAGGTCGGGTAGTTGTTGTTGGACGCGGAAGAGCCGGCCATGCAGCCCGCTTTGGGCCAGGAGCCGTACATCTCGAGATACGGGCCGCTGCACCCGGCCAAGTGATAATTCGTGATAATGAGTACGGCCGCGATGAGTGATAGCGATCCAAGCAAGAACGCCGGGATCGCGTATCCAGAGAAGGACATGACCCGCGAAACCTGGTCGATCGGGCGGTTCCGGTAGACCGCCGAAAGGCGGCCGAGCGGGATTGCCACCACGAGGATGATGGCGAGAGCGAAGAGCGCGAGTTCGATAGTGTAGGGGAGGAGCCAGGTGAGGGCGGTCGTGACGGGTTGCCCGGCAATCACGGGGATAACGGAGGCGGCGGTGCTACTGTTTCCGACGAGACCCCAATGAAAAGTAAGTGTGTTGCCCATGTAGATCGCCCATTGGTCGTAAATGGGCCGGTTCAGCCCGAGCTTGGAATCGCAATGGGCATTGTAGGCGGCGAGGGCGGGGGCACCGCCATGAGTGGGCGGAGGTCCGATCTCCGCGAGACATCGCTCGGAGGTCGGGATCCCGCTGACGAGAATGAAGGTGATCGTCATGACCCCGAGAATGACCGGGACCAAGAGGAGAAGGCGTCGAATGATGTAGACCCACATCTGCATCTGAGAACCCCCCCTCCTGCCAGCCTGTTACAGCTTAGCTCGGGAAGCCCAGTGGAATCCACCTATATATACGTCAAATGGAGCCGCGCTTACGGCAGCGCCGGAGGGGTTCGGCTTCTCCGAGCCCCACCTAGCCCAGACGCACTCGTGGGTCTAGGAACGCGTAGATGACGTCCACAATGATGTTCGCGAAGACGACGATGAACGTGAACAGGATGGTGCTACCGAAGATCAGTCCGAGGTCGTAGGGCTGTTGGACCGAGAGGGCGAGCGCGCGGCCGACCCCCTGAAGCCCGAAGACCTCCTCGATGATGGGGAACCCACCGATGAAGAACGCGAAGGTGAGCCCCAGGACGGTGACCGTCACGTTGAGCGAGTTCCGCCCGGCGTGCTTCCGGATCACGACCGATTCCGGGACCCCTTTCGCCCGGGCGGTCCGGACAAAATCGAGGTTCATGACCTCGAGCATGCTATTCCGAACGAATCGTAACAGCAGCGCGATGGACCCGTAGGCGATGATCAGCGCGGGGAAGATCATTCGAAGGACCGTGTCTCCCGCGAGGACCCATTGACCATGGATCGCGGCATCGACGGTGGGGAAGCCGGTCGGCGTGGAGACCGTTCCGAACTGAAGCCACGTCGGATAGTTGTTGTTCGTGGCGGTCGATCCCATCATGCAACCCGCCTTCGGCCAGGAACCGTACAGCTCGAGGAAGGGCCCGCTGCAACCCGCCCAGTGGTAGTTCGCGATCACGAGAACACCCGCGATGAGGGTCAGGGCGCCTAACAGGTAGGTCGGGATCGCGAACCCCGAGAAGGACATCACTCGGGAGGCCTGGTCGATCGGCCGATTCCGGTACACCGCCGACAATTGGCCAAGAGGAATGGATACCACGAGGATGATGACGAGGGAAAAGATGGCGAGCTCGATCGTGTAGGGGAGGAGCCAACCCAGCGCGGTCGTGACCGGCTGTCCGGCGATCACCGGGATGACCGAGGCCGCAGTGCTATCGTTCCCGACGAGGCCCCACTGGAAGGTCAGGGTATTCCCCATGTAGACCGCCCACTGGGTGTAGACGGGCCGGTTCAGACCCAGCTTCGAATCGCAGTGGTTGTAGTACTGGGCGAGAGCCGGGGCGCCCCCGTGGGTCGGGGGAGCTCCGATCTCAGCGAGACACCGCTCCGAGGTTGGGATCCCAGTTACGAGGATGAAGGTGATGGTCATGACGCCGAGGACGACCGGAATGACCAGGAGAAGCCGTCGGACGATGTACACCCACATCTGCATGGTCGGCCCCTCCGCCCGTCGTCCCCGATGTTTCGGTCGAGCTCTTCCAGAAGGACACCCCTACATAACCTCCCAAGCCGCCCCGCGGGCCCGGCATCTCGCCGGGAGTCTACTGGTACCGCACCCGCGGGTCAAGGATGGCGTAGAGAAGGTCGGCGATGAGGTTCGCGATCACGACCAGGAAGGTGAACAGGATCGTGCTCCCGAAAATGAGACCGAAGTCGTACGGCTGCTGGACGGAGAGGGCGAGGGCACGTCCGACGCCATCGAGGCCGAAGACCTCTTCGATGATCGGAAAGCCGCCGATGAAGCCGGCGAACGTGAGTCCGAGGACGGTGACGGTGACGTTGAGGGAGTTGCGCCCGACGTGGCGCCGGATCACGACCGACTCGGCGACCCCCTTCGCCCGGGCGACCTGGACGAAATCGAGGTTCATGACCTCCAGCATGCTGTTGCGCACGAACCGGATGATCACCGCCACCGTGCCGTAGGCGATAATCAGGGCCGGCACGATCATGCGAGCCACGGTATCGGCCGCGAGCGCCCACTGCCCGTGGATCGCGGCGTCGATCGTCGGAAAACCGGTCGGGGTGGAGACCGTCCCAAAGAGGAGCCAGGGTGGGTAATTGTTGTTCGCGGGACTGGAGCCCGCCATGCAAAACGGTTGGGGCCACGAACCGTACACCGAGAGAAAAGGGCCGCTGCAGCCGCCCGCATGATCCTTGTCGAGGAGCAAGACAATCCCCGCCAGGGCCAACGCGGCCACGAGATACGAAGGGACGGCGAACCCGGAGAACGACATGAGGCGCGCCGCCTGGTCCACGGGCCGGTTCCGGTACCGCGCCGCGATCTGGCCCAGCGGTATGGCCGTCAGGAGGATGAGGGCCAGCGAGAGGGCAGCCAGCTCGAGGGTGTATGGAAGCAGCCAGCCGAGCGCGGTCGACACCGGCTGGCCGGCGATCTGCGGGACGGTGAGGGCGGCCGTGCTGTAATTCCCCACGTACCCCCAGTGGAAGGTCAGCGTGTTGGCCATGTAGAGGGCCCACTGGGTGATGATCGGCTGATTCAGCCCGAGGGCCTTGTCACAATGGGCGTACCATTCCGACACGCCCAACGCCGCGCCATGTCGAGGCGGAGGGCCGATCGCGGAAAGGCACCTCTCCGGGGTTGGAATCTCGGAGACCAGGACGAAAGTGACCGTCATGACGCCCAGCACGACGGGCAGGAGCACCAGGAGCCGGCGGACGACGTACACCCACAGGCGCATGCTCTCGTACTCCAGAGGGGCGGTGGGCGGTGGGCCTCTCTCCTTCGAGGCGTCCCCCACTACATATAGCAGGAATCACGACGGGGGAGGGGGGCTCAGAGCAGGTCGAGGGAGCCCGTGATCGCATCGACCTGGGAGGCCCGGGCGGGTCCGAGACCCAAGCAAGTTCGGGTTCCCGGCGCGACCTCGGTGAAGCCCGCGTCTTCGACCCAGACCGTCGGAATCCCCTTCGCTCGGGCCGCCCGGTCCAGGAGTTCGAGGTCGCCCAGCGTGGGTACGACGAGGGCGATCTTCTTCTGTCCCTCGCGGAGCCACTGGTCGAGCGCCGCGGGGTTTCGCCCCTCAGCGGCGCGCGTCAGCATCACGGCCGCGTGAGCGGCCTGCACGGCGACCTTGCCGGCGGTCAGCCGCAGCTCCCCTCGCAGCACGAGGACCACCTTGTATTCGCCGCTCCCCTCTCCGCCTTTAGGTGCCATACTCGGCCTCCCTCCGCGACCGGAGCGCGGCTGCCTCGGATTGAATGCGTTCGAGTTCGGAACGGAGTCGGGCCGAATCGGCCGAGTTCGCGGCCGCCTGCCGAAGGTCGTGACGGATCCGCCGTTCATCGCGGCGCAGCCGGTCGAGCTCCTCGACCAGTTCCCATCCCCCCGACTCTCCCACCGGTTCCGGTGGGACGCCGGTCGGAGGGTCCCGACGGTAGGCGCCCCGGTACCATCCGACCCCGAACGCGAGCGCCGTGATCCCGGCGAGGACCGCCTCCAGGACGGGGTCGGTCCAGTACGCCTGGAACCCGGTCGGCCCGGCAACCAAGAGGAAGTACCCGACCAGAACGGCGAGGACGATGCTGGTGACGAAGGATAGGGTCGCGATCTCGAGCAAGCGAAGGGTCGCGGCTGGGCCGCGGATCCGCCACTCGGGGAAGGTCGCCTTCGTGACCGCGTACCCCGGGACGAAGAACAGGAGGAGGAGCCCGGCGACGACCTCGGCGGGGTTCACGCTCATGAACGGGTCCGCTCACTCCTCAGGAGCTTCGCCGGTACCGAACTGTTTTTCGAGCTGACGCCGAAGGCGTCGGTTCGAGACGATCCCGTGAGCGGCCTTTCGGGTCGACTCGTAATGCTTGAGGAGGCCGCGGACCTCGTGCGGGCGTTGGCCGCTGCCCTGGGCGATCCGGTGCACCCGGTCCGACTTGATGATGTGGGGCGTGTCGAGCTCCTCTCCCGTCATCGAGTCGAGGATGGTCCGGAATCGCTTGAGTCGCGCCTGCGTCTCGTCCATCTTCGCCTCGTCGACCTTTCCCCCGGCGCCTGGGATCATCGTCATCAACTTCGAGAACGGCCCCATCTCCCCGAGCGAGTCGAGCTGGGCCCGCATATCGCGTAGAGTGAACTTCCCGCTCATGAGGTGCTTCGCGGCCTCTTCCGCCGCTTCCTTGTTGGAGAGGTTCTCGAACCGTTCGAGCAGCGAGCGGATGTCGCCCATGCCGAGGAGCCGCGAGACGAACCCCGTCGGCTCGAACCGCTCGAGCTCGTCCAGGTGTTCCCCCGTTCCGATGAAGACGATCGGCGCGCCCGTCGCGGCGACCGCGGAGAGGGCCCCCCCTCCCTTCGCCGAGCCGTCGAGCTTGGTGAGGATCACCCCCGTGAGCCCGACCGCCTTTTGGAACGCCTCCGCGCTCCGGCCGGCCGCCTGGCCCATCGCGGCGTCGAGGACGAGGAGCGTCTCGTCCGGCTGGAGGACGGCCCGGACTCGCTTGAGTTCCTCGATCAGCTCCGCGTCGACCCCGCTCCGGCCGGCCGTGTCGACGATCACGGCGAGATGCGGGGGGAACGCGGCGAGGGCCTCGCGAACGATCACCTCGGCCCGTTTTTCATTCCGGTTCGCGTAGAATTCGCAGCCGACCTTCTTCGCGAGCTGCTCGAGCTGGTCGATCGCGGCCGGACGGTGCACGTCGGCCGCCACCACCCCGACGCGGACGCCCTTCTTCTGGAAGAAACGGGCGAGCTTGCCGGTGGTGGTCGTCTTTCCCTGCCCGAACAGGCCGGCCATCAACACCTTGCGGGGGCGCAGGTCGAACGGCTGGTCCTTCCCCAGGATCCCGCGGATCTCCTCGTAGATGATCCGGATCAGGAAGTCCCGAAGGCTCGCTCCGGCCGGAGGTTTCTCCTCCTTGGCCCGCCGACGGACCCGCTCGGTCAGGGAGAGCGCGAGCTGAACGTTGACATCCGCCTGGAGGAGAGCCCGTTGGATGTCCCGAACGACCTCGTTCAGGAGGGCTTCGTCGATGGTCGACCCGCGGGCGATCTTCTGGAGGACGCTGCGGAGCGACTTCCCGAGGGAATCCAGGACCATGGACCGGTTGTCCCCTCCGGGGACACGGACCGGAGATGGCCTCCTCTATATGTCGAGAACCGTCCGCGGGCCCCGAGGCACGTAAGCCTCTTATCGGCCCCGCGGGCTCGTGACATGGGAACCATGACCACCGATGCGGCCCCTGCCCCCAAGCCCGCTCCGCCGAAGCTGAATCCGGTCCGAGTACCGATCGCGGAGGAGACCGTCGGGGAGCGGACCACGGACTTCCGTGAGGTCCTTCACTCCTACTCCAAGGAGGATGCGATCCTCGAGGCCAAGCGGTGCATCCAGTGCCGCCGCCCGTGGTGTGTCGAAGCCTGCCCGATCACCCAGGACTGCCGCGACTACATCCTCCAGGTCGCCAAGGGCGATTTCGACGAGGCCGCGCGCGTGACGCTCCGGGAGAACCCGCTCGCGACGAGTCTCTGCAAGGTCTGCTACCATTACTGCGAGGACGCCTGCGTCGTCAAGAAGAAGGGGGTGCCGATCGCCATTCGCCACCTGAAGCGGGCCTCCCTCGAGTTCGGGAAGAGTGACCTGGTCTACGTGGCCTCCAAGCCGAAGAACCAGCGGGTCGCCGTGATCGGTGCCGGTCCGGCCGGCATGATGGCGGCCTGGGAGCTCGGGGTCCGTGGCTACTCGGTCACGGTCTACGAGCAGGAGCAACGGTACGGCGGACTCATGCAAACGATCCCCGCGTACCGGATGACGGACGCGGATGTCGAGACGGACCGGGCCCGCTTCCGGGACCTCGATGTGACCTGGGTCAAGGGCGTCAAGGTCGGGGTCGAGTTTCCCGTCGACCGGCTGCTGAAGGAGGACGGGTACCAGGCGGTCTTCGTCTCCATCGGAACCTCGACGCACCGGACCCTCGGGGTTCCCGGGGAGAACCTGTCGGGCGTCCTGCCTGCCCTCGACTTCCTGAAGGAGATCAATCGCGGGGAGGACGTGAAGGTCGGTCACGAGATCGTCGTCGTCGGGGGTGGCGATGTCGCGATGGACTCGGTCCGCTCGGCGCTCCGCAAGTCCGGTGGTGGCCATGTCACGCTGGTGTACCGGCGCGGGCGTCAGGAGATGCCCGCGGACCCGGAAGAGGTCCACGGTGCCGAACAGGAGGGGATCCGTTTCCTGTTCCAGAAGGCACCCCTTCGCGTCGTCGGTACGACGCACGTCGAAGGGCTGGCCGTGCAGTCGATGGAGCTCGGCCCGCCGGACGCGGGAGGGCGGCGCAGCCCGGTTCCCGTTCCCGGCTCAGAAGAGGTGCTCCCGTGCGATACCGTCATCGTCGCGGTCGGACAGAAGGCCGATCTCGCCGGGTTCGGTCCCGACCTTGACCTGAAGTTGACCAGCCAGGGATGGCCCGAAGGGAAGGGCAAGGGGTTCCAGACCGGCGTCCCCGGGATCTTCGCCGCGGGGGGTCGGTCGGTCGTCTACGCCATGGGAACGGCCACGGAAGTGGCGGACGCGATCGACGCATATCTGGCGGGACTCCGAGGCGAGCCGACGGGCCCCCGTCCGGAACCGTTCGGGGGCGACGGGACGTTCGCCCGACCGGCCGGGTACACGACTCCCATCCGGGTCTGAGCCGTCTCCCTCGCTCCCCAACGCTTTTCGGGTGCACCGGACCTTCATGGGGTCATGACCTGGGCCGGTCGCATCGCTCGAAGGGGCCGTTCGTCCCTCGGGCTGGTGATCCTTCTCACGGCGGTCCTCCTCATCCCGGGAGCAGCGGTCGCGGCGATGCCGGGAACAGCGACGTCCGGGGAGCGGCCCAACGCCCCCTTGCTCGCTTCGCTCGGCCCCTTCGCGGAGCGGGCCGGGTTTAACTCGGGCCTGCTGACCGAGGTCCCCAACGTCGAGGCGACGACGGCGACGACCGATGTGGTGCTTTCCTTCGTCCCATCCAGCCCGACCTTCTACGACCCCCCCGCGGCCGGCGCGTCGCCGATGTCGGTGAACGAGATCGCGACCGAGTGGGGACTCAGTCCTTCGTCGTACGCGGCTGCGGAGGGGTACTTTGAACAGTACGGAATCGTCGTACAACACGCTTGGTCCGACCGACTCTCGTTGAGCCTCGGCGGAAGTGCAACCGAATTCGATCGGGCCTTCGACACGACCCTCCTTTCGGGAATCGATGACCATCGCGCTGTCACCTTCCCGGGGTCCCCGCCGGGGCTACCCGCCTGGCTCGAACCGGAGGTTGCTTCCGTCTCGGGACTCGCTACCGGCCTGACGACGTTCGAGCTCCCGCTCCTCCCGCGCGCTCCTCCGGCGCACCTCGAGACCAGTTTGACCCAAGGGAACCTGATCACGCCCTCGATCGCGCGCCAGATCTACCAGATCTCAGGGCTCTACAACTACACCGGAGGGTCGACCTACGCTACTGGCGAAACGATCGTCCTTCTCCTGTGGGGGGATGGGTACGCGCCCATGGACCTCGCGACCTTCTACGCGAACGACTACCCCTCCTCGTTTCCCCCGGTCCAGATCACGCCGTACCCGATCGACGGCGCCCCCGCCCCGTCCGCAAGCGCGGTCGACGACCCGAGTGATGCTCCCCAGGAACTCACGCTCGACCTCGAGTGGTCCGGCTCGATCGCTCCGGGCGCGAACCTGGACGCGGTGTATGCTCCCGACGGACCCTCGTCCGACGATTACTCTCCCTCCGTGTCGTCCATGACGGACGCCCTCAACCAAGCCGTGACCGGCATCACCGGCGTGGATGCGATCTCGATGTCGTTCGGGACCGCCGAGGGCTCGGGCGGCGGACTCGCCGCAGCTTGGGCGAACGACATCGCGGAGGCGACCCACCGCCAGATCACGCTCCTCGGCGCCACCGGGGACACGGGGGGGGATGCGGCGGCCGGCTGCTCGGGCGGCACTCAGCCCAATTATCCAGCGGCCGACCCGGACGTGATCGCGGTGGGGGGGACGAACCCCACGCTCTCCACCAACGACCTCGGCCAGGTCACGGGAATCTCGAGCGAATCCGCCTGGTCGGACAGCGGAGGGGGTTTCTCCACCGTCTACGCAGCGCCGAGCTGGCAGTTGGTGGGAAGCGCCGCAGCCCCGATCTCATCGACCGGCTTCCGGGGGATGCCGGACGTATCGGCCGCCGCCGCCACGGACTACGTCTACTACGACGGGAGCGACCGCACCGGGTCGGGAACGAGTTTCGCGACCCCGCTGTGGGCGGGGTTGATCACCGAGATGGATGTCCTCCACGGCAGCCCGCTCGGCTTCATCACCCCGAATCTGTACACGATCGGCGCGGCCGAGCCGGCCGGTCGGATCCCGGTCTCCCTCGCGGACATCAGCTCCGGCGGGAACTGCCTCGGTGCGGCGACGGTGGGCTGGGACACCGCGACCGGGTGGGGTTCCCCCCGGGGCGAGGCGTTGTATGCGGACCTCACCGCTACGCTCGTCAACCTCACCCTCACGGCCTCCCCGACGCAAGTGGGGCCCGGCGCTTCGGTCACCCTGACCGTTCATGTCGCGAATGCGAGCTCGGGCGCGCCGATCACCAACGTGCCGGTGCTCGTGACCCTCACCAGTGATACGAGCCTCAGCCCGTGTGCGGGCGAGTTTGGGGCGGGGGACCCGACGACCAACACGACCGGCTATGCCGTGTTGACCACGGTGGTTCCCGACTGCTACCTCGGGTCGAAGGCCGTGGCGAGCGCTCAGGTGACTTCCGAGGGACTCTACGGGACCGTTCAGATCCTGATTCCGGTGAACCTGTTGGGCTACTTGGACTTCCTGGGACCGGTCACGGTGTATCCCGGTGACATCGCATGGTACGTCGTGATCATGGGGGCAGCGATCGCCGTCGGGGTGCTTCTCGGCCGGGGCCCGAGGGGTGAGTCCTCTACGGTTCCGACGGCGACTGCTCCTCCGCCTCCATCCCCGACACCCGCCCCCTCGGCGGGCCCAGCGGAGATCCCACCTACCGACACGGAGGCGCCGACCCTGGCCCCCCCACCGGCTCCGCCCGGACCCGAGGCTCCCGGCCCCGAGCCCTAGAACCCTTGAGCCGTGGGCCGGGCTACGGCCGTCAAGGAAAGGACTTAACCCGCATTCCCTCTCCTCGCGCCGTGTCCAGCCCTTCCGATGCCGGACCGGGCGGAACGGAGCCGATTTCCCTCTCCGGTCCGGAACGCACTGTCCTCGTCGCGCTGCGCGCGGCCACCCCGGATTCCTTGGACGAGGAGGAGGTCGTCGCCCAGACCGGCCTCGCCGCGGACCAGGTCCGTGGCAGCCTCCAACGACTTCGGTCGAAGCACCTCACCGTGCTCGAGGAGGAGCACCTCACACGGTACCGGCTGACCCCACGGGGGACCTCGGCCCTCGCCGACGGTCTGCCGGAGCGCCGCTTCCTGGAAGCGATGGACCGCCGGGGCGGTTCGATGAGCTTCGAACAGGCCGCCGCGGAGGGACTTTCGGACGAGGAGCGCTCGGCCGCGGTGGGGATCCTGCGCCGTCGGGGGATGTTGGCCGACGGATTCCCCTTCCGCCGAAAGCAAGGGTCGGCGGCCCCCGCTGGACTCCTGCCCGAGGAGGTCGTCCTGAAGCAGATCGCGAACGAGGAGGAGGACCTCGACGAAGCGATCCTCTCGGCGTTGGAGCGACGTGGGCTGGCCCGGACGGACCACGTCTCGATCAAGCACTGGGCCGCTTCGGAGGAGGGTCGAAAGCTTCCGCTCGCCGCCGAGGGGGAGGACCAGATCGGTTCCCTAACCCCGGCCGAGCTCGTCTCCGGTGCCTGGAAGGGCCGCGGGTTCCGACCGTACGATGTTCGGGCGGCGGTCCCGTTCATCCGGGGCGTTCGGGAGAATCCCTACCGTGCGTGGCTCGACGAGTTCGCGGAGCTCCTCGTCGGGCTCGGATTCGAGGAGAGCGAGGGGCCGATCCTCGAAACCGAATTCTGGAACAATGACGTCCTCTTCATGCCGCAGGACCACCCGGCCCGGTCGGTCCACGACGCCTTCTGGCCAGAGGGGCTCACGGGACGTCCTCCGGCAGAGGACCTCCTCGCCCGCGTGGCCGCAGCGCACGAAGGTCGCCCCCTGCCCGGGGAAACCGCCGCACTGGGTCCGGGATGGGGGGGGCGCTACGACCCCACTATCGCGGCGCGACCCGTGCTCCGGTCTCAAACAACGGCCGTCAGCGCCCGCTACCTCGCTCAACGCCCGACCCCTCCGTTCCGGATCTACTCCATCGATCGGAACTTCCGGGTCGAGTCGGTCGATGCGCGCCACCATCTCGAATTCGGCCAATGCGAGGGGATCGTCGGGGAGCCCGGCGTGACCCTGCGCCACCTCGTAGGGATGTTCCGGGAGCTCACGAGGGCCATCGGGATCCCGGAGCTCAAGATCCGACCGAGCTACTTCCCGTTCACCGAACCGTCGATCGAGGGCTGGGTGCGCCATCCCCGGCTCGGCTGGATCGAGGTACTTCCGGGAGGCATGTTCCGGCCCGAAGTGCTCCGCCCGCTGGGCATCGACGTTCCCGTGGCCGCCTGGGGGATCGGGATCACCCGTCTGGCGATGGTCGCGCTGGGGGCCAACGACATCCGGGAATTGTTCGCCGACGACCTGGACACGCTGACCCGGGGGGGAGCCTAGATGCCGGTTTCGACCCTCTCGGCCGAACGACTCCGTGCGCTCCTTCCCATTTCCCTCACCGACGTGGCGCTGGACGACCTGGTGTTCCTCTCGAAAGCGGAGATCGAGGTGCGCGAGGGGGACGAGCTCCGGCTCTCGGCCACGCCCGACCGACTCGACCTCCTCACGGAAGCCGGCTTTGCGCTCTACCTGTCCGGAGCGGCGGGGGTGGCCTCGGGCTTGGTGCACCCGCGGGAAGAATCTCCGGACCCGGCCCTCCGCGTGAGCGTGGAACCCTCGGTGGTCCCCCTCCGACCGTATCTCGCGGCCCTGGTCGTGCGGTCCCCCGACCCGACCGGTCTGGACGAGGGAACTCTCGCGGAGGCGATCCGCTTCCAGGAGCTCATCCACGCGACGTTGGGACGCAACCGACGCGCGGCGAGCCTCGGGATCTACCCTCTCGAGCGACTCACTCCCCCCTTCCAGTACTCCCTCGAACCGATGGACGGGGTACGATTCGTCCCCCTGGAGGGCACCGACGAGGTCGAGGCCACCCGCTTCTATGCCGAGCATCCGATGGCGGCGCAGTACGGAGCCTTCGGTCGTTCGGGCGACCGATGTCTCACGTTGCGCGATTCCCGCGGGACCATCCTGAGCCTCCCGCCGGTCCTCAACGCTCGCGCCGGAGGGGAGACGCGTGCCGGCGACCGTCTCCTTCTCCTCGAATCGACCGGGACCCGAGAGCGGGCCGTGCTCGAGGCCCTCGGGCTCTTGCAACTTGTTTTCGTGGGCCGGGGCTGGTCGGTCTCGTCGGTGTCCGTCCAGGGGCCGCCCCCCCTGGACTCCGATGGACGCGCGGTCTACCGACCCCGCACGATCGACCTGACCTCGTCGCTCCTTCACGAGGTCTCGGGGGAATCGATCGCCTCGGGGGAGGTGGAGCACCGCCTCGCGTCGGCCCGCCTCTCTGCGCGCCCCCACCCGGGAGGTTGGCGCGTGGAGGTTCCGCCCTGGCGTCCCGACCTGACCACCGCGGTCGACCTGGTCGAGGAGGTCGTAACGGCGGGAGGGGTCCAACCGGAGTCGGCCCTCCTCCTTCCCAGCAGGACCCGGGGGCGTCGACGACCCGAGACCCTGTTCCGGCAACGCGTCGCCCGTCTCCTGCTGGGCCTCGGACTCGCCCAACCGTACACGGCCCTCCTGGTCGGCGAGACGACGGTCGCGCGCGCCGGCGCCTCGTCCGCGATCCATCTGCAGAACCCGGTGTCCGGAGATCACGCGTACCTGCGCAACCGGGTGCTTCTCTCGCATCTCGAAGTGCTCGGCCGTAACACGGGGAACGCCTACCCGCAACGCTTCGCCGAGGTCGGCCCGGTCGTGGTTCGGTCGGAGACCGCGGAGGCCGGAGGAGAGACCCGATACCACGCGAGTGCGGTCCTCGCCGGAGAGGGCGCCGGCTTTGCCGATGCGGCCGCGCTCGTCGATTACGTCCTCCGCAGCCTGGACGTCAGTTCGGTCCGCGAGCCCGTGGAGATCCCCGGCACGCTCACCGGCCGCGCCGCCCGGGCCCGAGTTGCGGGCGAGACCGTCGCCGAGATGGGGGAGATCCATCCTGCGATCCTGGAGGCGCTGGGAGTCCCGGTTCCGGTGAGCTGGGCCGAGCTCGACCTCACCGGACTGTGGGCGCTCGTTCGCCGCCGCGACACCCATTAATAGCCCGTCCCGGTCGTGCGTCAATGGCCCGTTCCCGCTCCCGTTCCAGTCGGCCGACGGGGGCTCGGGCGCGGTGGGAGTCGTCGGCCCGCAAGGCGCTCGGTCCGAAGGCAGAAGGGGGCCGGCTTCCGCTCCTGGTGGGTCCCCCTCTTGACCCCGATACGGCGTTCCTCGACGGGGTCGGGTTTCCGGGCGAGTCCCCATTCACCCGCGGGATCCAGCCCACAATGTACCGGGGACGTCTGTGGACGTACCGCCAGTATTCCGGGTTCGGGAGCGCGGCCGCCACGAACCGACGGTTCCGATTCCTTCTGGAGGGGGGCCAGACGGGCCTTTCGGTCGCCTTCGACCTCCCGACGCAGAACGGGTACGACTCGGACCACGTCCGCGCGAAAGGCGAGGTCGGCCGATGCGGCGTCCCCATTTCGACCCTCGGGGACATGCGGACGCTTTTTGCCGGATTGCCGCTCGACCGCGCGACCGTTTCGATGACGATCAACGCCACCGCCCCGATCCTGACCGCCTTCCTGGTCGCGGTCGCCGAGGAGAACGGGGTTCCGCGCGCCCAGCTGGGGGGGACGGTCCAGAATGATGTGCTGAAGGAGTATGTCGCCCGGGGGACCTACGTCTTTCCGCCGGGTCCCTCGCTCCGTCTCACCGTCGACCTGATCGAATTCGCGACACGCGAAATGCCCCAGTGGAACTACATCTCCGTCTCTGGCTATCACATGCGCGAGGCCGGGGCGACCGCGGTCCAGGAGGTCGCCTTCACCCTCGCGAACGCGATCGCCTACGTTCGTGCCGTCCGCGAGCGAGGCCTCGACCTGGACGAATTCCTCCCCCGACTCTCGTTCTTCTTCTCCTCCGACCGCAACTTCCTCGAGGAGATCGCCAAGTTCCGGGCGGCCCGACGGCTATGGGCCCGGATCACGAAGGAGACGTTCGGTGTCCGGAAGGCCCGGTCCCAACAGCTCCGGTTCCACACGCAGACTGCCGGCTCGAGCTTGACGGCGCAGCAGCCCGAGCTGAACGTCGTGCGCACGACGCTCGAGGCGATGGCGGCGGTGCTCGGGGGAACCCAATCCCTGCACACGAACGCCCTCGACGAGGCGCTCGGCCTGCCGACCGAATCCTCGGCCCGGCTCGCGTTGCGGACGCAACAGATCCTCGCGGAGGAATCCGGGGTCGCCAGCACCGTGGACCCGCTGGGAGGCTCCTACGCGATCGAGCACCTGACGGACCAGATCGAGGAGGGGGCCCGGGGGTATCTCGACCGGATCGAAACGATGGGCGGGGCCGTGGCTGCGGTCGAGCGGGGGTTCTTCGCTTCCGAGATCGCCCGCGAGGCGTATCGGACGGCGCTCGCCCGAGAACGACATGAAGAGGTCGTGGTCGGCGTGAACGAGTTCACCGACTCTACGGGCGCGTTCTCGCTCTTCCCTGAGTCCGGCCGCTCGGGGGTCCGGGTCCAGCGGATCTCCCCCGCCGAGGAGCGCCGTCAGGTGGCCACCGTCCGTTCGTGGAAGCGGGCGCGCGATGCCCGGTCCTCTTCACAGTCGCTCGACACCCTGAGGGCGGCGACGGAACGGGGGGAGAACACCCTCCCCCACGTGCTGACGGCGGTACGAGCGGGCGCCACGCTCGGCGAGATCTCCGACGTGTGGCGGGCTCTCTTCGGCGAGCAGCCCGCCTCGCGGACGTTCTAGGGGTTCCATGCCCGATCTCGACCATGTCGGAATCGCCGTTCCCAACCTCGCCGAAGCGCTCGAGCATTGGCGTCCCCTCGTCGGAGGTCCGGAGTTTCCTCCCGAGCTCGTGCCCTCGAACCGGGTGCGCGTCGCCTTCCTGCACGTCGGAGGAACGCACGTCGAGCTGCTCGAACCAATCGACGACGCCTCGCCCGTCGCCCGGTTCCTCGCGAGTCGGGGCCCGGGTGTCCACCACCTCGCGTTCCGGGTCGCGAAGGTCGACCTCGCTCTCGAGGAGGTCCGCGCTCGGGGCGGCCGGACGGTCGACACCACCGGCCGCCCCGGTGCCCGGGGGCGTCGCGTCGGGTTCGCTCATCCGAGTGCGTTCGGCGGCGTCCTCGTGGAATTCGTGGAGGGTCCGTGAGCCTCATCCGGTCCGTCTCGGCCGACCTGATCTACGATAGCCGGGGCCACCCCACGATCGAGGCAGAGGTCCGTCTCGACTCGGGGGCCCGCGGTCACGCCGGCGCCCCGAGCGGGGCCAGCACGGGGATCCATGAGGTCCAGGCCTTCCCGGCCGGGGGGGTCGCCGAAGCGGTGTCCACCGTCCGTTTGGCCCTGATCCCCCGTCTCTTGGGGATCGACGCCGCCGACCGGGCCGCAGTCGATGGCGTGATCCATTCGGTCGACGGCACGGCCAATTTCTCCCGTCTCGGGGGGAACAGCGCAACCGCGGTCTCGATGGCGGCCGCGCTGGCGTATGCGGCCGAACGCGGGCAACCGTTGTGGCGCATCCTGGCCCGCCCGGGCGTGGACGGACGTACTTTCCCGGCAATCGTCGGCAACTGCCTCAACGGAGGCAAGCACGCGATCGGCGGCCCCGACATCCAGGAGTTCATCGCTTTCGCGGAGGACCCGAGCCCCGACCGGAGCGTCGCGGCCGCCCTCCGGGTCCACTCCCTCATCGGCGCCGAACTGCATCGTCGGTACCCTACCGTCGCCCTCGGCCGGGGGGACGAAGGCGGCTGGGTGGCCCGGGTCGGCAACGTCGAGGCTCTCGAGATCCTGACGGCGGCTTGTGCCACCGCCCGTGACGAGCTGAAGGTCGAGGTGCACCCGGGGCTCGACCTCGCCGCCAGCGAATTCTACTCGGACGGAAAGTACCGGTACCAAGATCGCACCTTGGACCCCGAGGGGCAGGTCGCGTTCGTGGCCGAGCTCGTGGACCGGTACGGGCTCCGTTACCTCGAGGACCCGATCGAGCAGGACTCGTTCGCCGGGTTTGCCGCGGTCACAAAGGCGGTCGGGGATCGGACCCTCGTGATCGGCGACGACATCTACGTCACCCGGGCGTCCCGCCTCGCGACCGGCATCGAGCAGCACTCGACGAACGCGGTCCTCATCAAGGTCAACCAGGTCGGTACACTGACCGAGACCCTGCGCACCGTCGACCTCGCGCGGGCGAGCGGACAGGCGACCATCACTTCCCACCGCTCGGGAGAGGTCCCCGAGGGGTGGCTCGCCCACGTGGCCGTGGGGACCGGCGCCCGGGGCCTCAAATGCGGTCTTCTCGGCGGGGAGCGGGTAGCAAAACTAAATGAACTCCTGCGGCTCGGCCGCGCCACCGGTCGGTGAACCAATGCCCGAAGACGAGGTCATGGCAGAGCAGCAGGCCATCCCGTCGGACGGCCAGGACATCCGGCCCGGCGAACTCCTCGTCCCCGAGGATATCTATCTTACCTCCGGGGTCCACATCGGCACCCAGCAGAAATCGGCGTCCATGCGCCGCTTCGTCCACAAGGTCCGGTTCGACGGGCTTCACGTGCTGGACGTCCGCGAGACCGACCGACGGATCCGCCTGGCCGCCAAGTTCCTCGCCCACTACCCCGCCGAGAAGATCCTCGTCGTGAGCCAACGCCAGTACGGCCAGAAGCCGGTTCGCGTCTTCGCCAAGACCGTGGGCGCCGTCTCCTTCGCCGAGCGGTTCGTCCCCGGCTGTCTCACCAACCCGAGCCTCGTCGAATACTTCGAGCCGAAGGTCCTCTTCGTCACCGACCCCGCAACCGACCAGCAGGCGCTCAGCGAGGCGGTCTCCATCGGGATCCCCGTGGTCGGCCTCTGTGACGTCAATAACGAGACCCGGGACGTCGACCTGGTCATCCCGGCGAACAACAAGGGACGGGTCGCCCTCGCCACGGTCTATTGGCTCGTCGCCCGGGAGGTCCTCCGGGCCCGCGCCGGTGGGGCCGAGGTCGAGTATCCCCTCTCCATCGAGGACTTCCAGGCCGCGCTCTAGGCAGGACGCGGCTCCTCCCTCCTTTTAAGACTCCCTCGTCTGGAAGAGCCGTGGCACGGCCGCCGTCGGGCCTAACTCAGCTTCTCGCCGAGCACGGGGTACCCGAGAAGCTCGCCCGAGTCTACCTCGCCGCCTGTCGAGCGGAACCCCAGACCGCGAGCGAGCTTGCGCGCCTCTCCGCCGTGAGCCGCGTCGAGGCGTACCGCCTCATCAAACAGCTGGCCGACGATGGCCTCTTGCACGCGACGGGGAGCCGTCCCCAGCGGTTCGCCGCCCTCCCTCCGGGCGAGCTGATCGACCGGTGGATCCACAACGCCGCGGAACGCGTCCGCCGCCTCGAATCCGACCGTCACAAGGTCCTCGCCGACTGGGAGGAGAGCCGGACCGACCTCGACGACCAGGACCCGCGCAAATTTGCGGTCCTCGAAGGACGTTCGACCATCGACCGCTTCCTCCACAAGCGGATCGGCACCGCCGAGCGGCACATCCTCGTGAGCGCGGCGGGACCGGCCCTGACAGGATTCCTCGAGGGCGGTATCGACCGCGCCCTCCGCGAGGCCCAGGAACGCGGCGTCAAGGTGAAGGTCGTCACCGAGGTCTACCCCTCGAACCTCGGGGCCGCGAAACATTTCTCGACGTTCTCCGAGCTCCGTCACGCGACCGGCCCGGTGGTCAACCGCGCGCTCGTCATCGACCGGGGCGGTGCCCTCGTCTACGTCTCCGGCGAGGACGGCCTGGGCCGGACCGGCGAGGAGCAGGTCGCCCTCTGGTCGACCGCCCCGATGTTCGTCCAGCTCGCCCGGGATTATCACCGTCGACTCTGGACGCCGGCGGAACGTGCCGAGTCGAGGTTCGTCGAGCTCGAAAACCCACCGGCCGCCCTGCTCCCGGTCGTCGCCGGGCGGGAGTCGGTGTCCTTCCAGCGCCTCAAGGACATCACGAAGCTCGGGATGCGGGCGTCGGGCGTCAAGAAGTTCGAGCTCCACCTCCCGGAGATGATCGAGACGATCGCCAAGCAGCTCGGCCGGGAGATCGCGAAGGAGATCGATGGCACGACCCCGACCCAGGTGGGCGCCGCGCTCGCCCAGTACTACGAGACGCACACGATGGGCCACCTCTCGATGGTGAAGGAGCGTCCGCTCACCTTCCGGGTCACGGGGTGCTTCGCCTGCACCGAAGATTCGCCCGAGATCGGCCGGGTCATGTGCCCGCAGCTCCTCCGGTCGGTCCTCGAGACCCGCCTGGGCCAGCGCTGGGAGGTCTCGAAGCCCGACCCGACCAAGCACGCCACCCGGGGGTGCGTCTTTACCGCCTCCCCCGCTTGAATCGGGGCGGAGAAGCTCGGTCCGGACCCTCCAAGAACCATGCTACACCGGCGCATGGTGTAGCAGGTGTATCCTACAATCCTGACAGAAATTGAACGAGCCTATATATAGGACCCAAAGATTAGGGGCCCGCACAAGCTATGAAGACGAGTACTGCGTCCTCGGCCCGTTCGCGCTCCCGCCCCACCCCGACAAAGCTCGTCGCGCGCCCCTCCCCCGTCTCGGGGGATGCGCCGGCCAGCCCGCCGGACTCGGGGCTGTGCCCCAACTGCGGCTCCTCCCACTTGATCCGAGACGAGATCCGCGGCGAGATCGTGTGCGCCGACTGTGGACTCGTCGTGGACCAGAGTGCCCTCGTTAGCGACCGTGGCCAGCGCGGCTCGAAGGAGGACACGGGCCGAGAAGCGCGAGGCTGGGGCCCCGTCATTTCACCCCTCATGCCCGACAAGGGCCTGTTCAGCGAGATCGGCGTGCCCACCCGCGACTTCCAGGGGAACTCGCTTTCCCGCAACACCTCCCTGAAGTTCTACCATCTGAGGAAGCTGAACCACCGTCTGCGGGCGGCTCGCACCCATCAACGCAACCTCGTGGTCGCGCTGGGGGAGCTCAACCGGCTGGCGGGCGTGCTCGGCCTCTCGCGGGAGGTCAAGGAGTCGGCGACCTACATCTACCGGCGGGCGCTCGAACACAAGGCGACCCGCGGCAAGAAGATCGTGGCCCTCGTGGCCGCGAGCGTCTACGCTGCATGCCGGCAGTGCCACGTGCCCCGCACGATGAAGGAGATCATCGCGCACTCGAAGGCGACCAAGATCGAGGTCGGGCGGGCGTACACCCTGCTGGCCCGTGAGCTCAAGCTCGGTCTGAAGCCGGTCGAACCGCGCGATTACCTGGTCCGCTTCACCCAGGACCTGAACCTCTCGAAGGAGGTCCGCCAGAAGGTCCTCTCGCTCCTCGAGCAGGTCGAGCAGGTCTACTCGACGAGCGGCGTGCTCCCGAACGGGATCCTCGCGACGATCATCTACATCGCGTCGAACCTGATGGGCGAGCCGCGTAGCCAGGACCGGATCGCGGCGGTCGCGAACGTCACCCCCGTGACGATCCGCAACCACTACAAGGAGCTCCTCGACCTCCTCGGGCTGCCGAAGAACCTCACGAACCCGCAGGCCCGAGGGAACCTCCCCGGCGAAGCGGAGACGGAGCTCCCCGTCGATACGGCGGCCGCGGGCCAGTAGCCCTTTCGCGGCCGCCCGGACCCGGTCCGGGCGGCCGCTCCCCCGGAAACCAGATGAACTCCCGGGCCGCTCGGAGTCCGTGGTCGCTGGAGCTCCCCTGAGTTACTCCTCGTACCACACGTACGTCGAGTGCCCGCTGCGGTGGAAGTTCCTCTACATCGACCGGCTCCCCGAGACCCCGCGAGGGTACTTCACGTTCGGACGGGTCGTGCACTCCGTCCTCGAGGAGCTCGTCCGACCCCTCCTCACTCCGGGGGCCCGACGCCTCGCGACGGGCGAGGCGCAACGCACTCTCGACGACTGGCACGCCGGCGGCCCGGTCCGCTCGACGACCCTGCCGATGACGCGGGAGGAGCTCCTCGCCGCGTACGACCGGGCCTGGTCGGGCGAGGGGTACACTTCCCCCGAGGAAGAGGAACGGTACCGGGCGCTGGGACGGGACCTTTTGCTCCGCTACTACCAGCGCTTCCTCACCGAGCAACCGCATCCGGTCGCCGTGGAGGAGCATCTGGAAGCGCGATGGGACGGCATCCCGATCCACGGGTACATCGACCGGATCGACCGGACTTCCGAGGGCGGGCTCGAGATCGTCGATTACAAGACGTCGCGCGAGCTGAGCGGGGACGACGCCCGCGACTCGGAACAGCTCTCCATCTACCAGGTCCTGGTCGAGAACAACTACACGGAGCCGGTCGCGGGCCTCACCCTCTACCATCTCCGGTCGCTGACGCCGCATCGCGTTCCGCCTCGCCCGAAGGAGGCCCTGGGACAGCTCCATGACCGGATCGGCTCGGTCGTCGACGGCATCCGGACCCAAGCCTTCGAGCCCACTCCGGGCCGGCAGTGCAGCCGGTGTGACTTCCAGTCCCGCTGTCCCGAGTTCCGGGCGGTCCCCTCTACCGACGGGGCCCGCCTCGGCGACCTCGTGGACCGGTTCGACGAGCTCCGGAACCAGGAGCGGGTCCTCGGCGAAGAGCTCCGTCGGACCGCGGACGAGTTGCACAAGGCGGCCGAGGACCTCGGCGTCCATCGCATCCCGGGATCCCGCTCCGTGGCGATGCGCCGTCGGGAGGAGACATGGAACTATCCGGTCGAAGCGGTGCGCGCCCTCCTCGCCGAGGCGGGGCTTTCGGAACGGGCCGGCAAAGGTACCCCCGAGGAGATCCGCCGTCTCCTCCGCGACCCCGAGGTGGACGCGGAACTTCGGCGCCGTCTCGCCGAGGCCGGCGCGCGTCGGGTGAAGTGGTACTGGGAACTCGAGGACGGTAGCAAGAGCGGCTGAGGGCCGGACCCGCGCCGGGGCTCGGTCGGCGAGCGGCTGCCTTGCCGGCACTCCGGCGCACCCCGGCGGGCCGAAAGGGGGGTCGCGAAACTACTTCCCGACCCACGCCATCGGGGTGCGGTATGTCGGTGGACACGGCCGGCAAACCTGGCGTACCGGGCGGGGCGCGAACTCCTCGGCCGCTGCGATGTGGCTCGCGACGGGCGAGCGCTGCCATCTCCCGTCTGGCCGTCCTGGGGGCCGTGGCGGTCTTGATCGTGAGCCCGATCCTCGCGAGTCAGGCCTCTCGGTCCCACAACGAGAGCCCGACCGACATCCGACTGGGCGCGACAGAGCCGAGCGGCGTTTCGAATGCGGGCTATACACCCCCCTCCAACCTCAGTTACTGTGGACTCCTCGGACCCGACCCGGGAACTGCGCCGGGCCTACCTAGCACCGACGCCGGGAACGCGTCGATCCTCTGGAACGACCTCTGTGTCCAGACGGTGTTCGCCACCCTGGTCAACACGTGGGGGGGACCCTTCGTGCTCGCCTACCCAGACTCCGGAGCCAACCTCTCCTACTGGACGGCCTCCAACCTCACCGCCGGCAGTGGAGGAGACCACGGATTCCTGTTCGCAACCTTTGACGTCCGCTGGGAGGGAGCTTGCACCAATGACTCCGCTTCTGCCTCAAGTTCGAACTGCGACATCCAGGAATACTGGAGGGGCAACGTTTCCGCGAACGCTCCGAGCGGACCTTTCTCTGTCGGCGGAGGCTGTCCCTCGTGCTCCGCTCCCGGTGGAGGATCGGGTCCGACTTCGCCCTCACCGGCGTACCCTTCGGGGTTCATCCTCACCTTCTCTCTGGCCGGCGCCGTCACCTTGGGAATCGCGAACGCAGCGCGGCGCGCCCACCGGTAATCCCTCCCGCACGAGCTCACCGCCTGCCCTATCTCTTCGTCGGGAAACTCCTCCCCCTCCGTGGGGGGTCCACCTCAAACCGGCGGGAGGTGCGTGGTCCGTCCCCTCGTAAAGGATATCTAAGCCGCTCGACACAGCCCCGTATGGGGACCTCCCTCGCCTCTCGGGCGCGGCTTTCCTGCCTGGAAGGCCGGAAGCCGACGATCTCGACCCTCTGCTCCCATTCCTCACTTCAGATCTTCCATGGCGCACGGCTCGAGGGATTTCCTACGCTCGGGATCGCGGTCACTGCGCCCCCCCGTTTCTATGACGCGTTCCCGCTCGCCCGACCCGACCGGTTCCTAACCGTCCCGAAAGTCAAGGACCTCCCGAGCGTGGCGGGGCGACTGCGGGACGAGGGTGCGATCATCATCCCCCACGGGTCGTTCGTCGAGTACCTGGGTGCGAAGGAGTTCGGCGCACTCGATGTGCCCGTTTACGGCAATCGAGCCGTTCTCGACTGGGAAGCGGACCGTCGCAAATCTCGGGAATGGCTCGAATCCGCCGGGTGCCCGATGCCGGAACGGTACGAGGACGCGAGCGAGGTGGACGGCCCGGTGATCGTGAAGTACTACGGGGCCAAGGGCGGGAAGGGATTCTTCCTCGCCAAGAACAGGGAGGCCCTCGCGGACTTCCAGCCGACCGGTCCGTACGTGATCCAGGAGTATGTCCTCGGAACGCGGTATTACATGCACTTCTTCTACTCGCCCATTTCCGACCGGGGATACCGGGTCGGTTCGGGCTCGCTCGAGCTGTTGGGGATGGACCGTCGCGATGAGGCCAACATCGACGAACTGTACAAGCTCGGGGCCCAGGAGGAGTTGCTCCGGGCCGGCATCCGGCCGACCTTCGTCGTGACCGGGAACGTGCCGGTCGTCCTGCGGGAATCGTTGCTCCCGAAGGCGTTCGAACTGGCCGCCGGCGTGGTCGAGCGCTCCATCGAGTTGTTCGGCGGGATGGTCGGCCCGTTCTGCCTCGAGGGGATCATGACCGAGGACCTCGAGTTCAAGGTCTTCGAGATCTCCACGCGCATCGTCGCGGGGACGAACCTGTACATCTCCGGGAGCCCGTACGCGGACTTCATCGAACCGGGTCTTTCGACCGGTCGACGGATCGCTCAGGAGATCCACCGGGCCCGGGAAATGGGTCGACTGGACGAGATCCTGAGTTGAGAAGCGCCGCTTAAGAATCTCTCCGTGCGTGGCGGCGCCCATGCCCACCCCCGCCCTCTCTGCCGCCCACCTGGGCAAGGTGTACCCCACTTCCAAGACGGGCACGCCGGCGCTCACGGACGTCAACCTCCAGATCCCGACCGGACGGGTCTACGGGCTGATCGGGCGGAACGGGGCCGGCAAGACGACCTTTATCCGGATCGCCGCGACCCAGCTGGCGCTCACGTCGGGTTCCCTGGAGGTCCTGGGCTGCGATGTGACGACCCAGGCCCGCGAGATCCGCTCCCGGATCGCCTGCATCCCCCAGGAGTCGCGTCCCCTCTACTTCCTCAACACGGAGGAGGTCGTCTACCTCTACCTCAAGATGCGGGGGATGAACCCGGCCGAGGCGCGTCGTCGGACCCGGGACGCGCTCGCGGAACTCTCGCTCACGGAGTACGCGAAGCGCTTGGTCGCTCGGCTCTCGGGCGGACTCCGACGGCGCGCCCTCTGCGCGATGGTCCTCGCCTCGGACGCGGAGGTCCTCTTCCTGGATGAACCGACCACCGGGCTCGACCCGCTCGCCCGGCGGGAGGTGTGGGAGGCCGTGCGGCGGACGATCCGGGAACACCGGACCATCCTGCTCACGACGCACTACCTCGACGAGGCCGAAGCCCTCTCGACCCGCCTCGCCCTGATCGAGAAAGGCGAGGTCCGCTTGGAAGGGACCCCCGAAGACCTTCGGGCGCGGGTCCGGTTCCCGTACCGCGTGACGGTGCAGGGCCCGTTCCCCCGAGAGGAGCTCGACTCCTACGGTCGGGTCGCCGACATCGAGGGGGGCTACCTCGTCTTCGCCCGGGAGGAGAACGCCCGGGACCTGGCGCTGAAGGCGCTGCAGCGGGGCGTACGGGTCTCGATGGGACCCGTCAGTCTCGAGGACATCTTTCTCGAGGTCGTCGGGAAGTCGATCGACCAGGACCCCCTGCCGCAGGAAGAGGCGGAGACGTGAGCGAACGCCACCGCCTGCGCACACTGTGGACGTTCGTCGTCATGAACGGGGTCATCCCGATCCGGACGCAGCCGCTCTACCTCGTCAACCTGCTCGCCTCGCCCCTCTCCTTCCTCTTCTTCATCACGATCGTCTCGAAGGGGCTCCTCATCCCCTACGGCATCACGGGCGGCATGGTCCTGACCATGCTATCGGTCGGGACCGGGCTTCAGTCCGACCTCACCCACTACCGCCACGACCTGAAGTTCCAGGACATCGTGGTCGCCTCCCCGGTCGAGGCCCCGATCTACGTCGCGGGGATGGCCCTGAGCGAGCTCGTCTACTCCCTCCCGGGACTCGCCGTGTTCGTCGTCCTGTTCGTCTACGAAGGGTACGCGACCGTGGCCAGCCTCGCCATCCTGACGGGGGTCCTCGTTCTCGTCTGGGGGTTCGCGTCGGCCCTCGCCTTCACGCTCGCGACGTACTTCGAGGACGTCCGCGAGACGTTCATGTTCAGCCCGATCATCTCCCTCGCCCTGACGGTCCTCCCGCCGGTCTACTACCCCCTCTCCTCCCTCCCCGGCTGGGCTCAAACGGTCGCGAAATTCTCCCCCACGACCTACGCCGCGCAGCTCGTCCAAGGGGCGGTCGGGCTGATCCCGCTCCCGTTCGACACGGCGGTCCTCGACTGGACGGTCCTCGTCTCGTGCGTCGCCGCGCTATTCCTCATCGCAGCCTTCAAGGCGCGGTGGCAGGAGCCCTAAGGGATCGTTCCGGACGCGTCACCGACGCGTCGGGCTCAATCGTCGCGCGAGGACTTATGTACCGGACAACGGGTGCTGCGGCCCGATGCTTTCTTTCGGCGATATCCGGAGTTACGAGACCTCGGACGAGCGCTTCTCGCACTGCCTCTACTGCGGTCGGTTGGTCGCGGTCCTTCCGGACGATCGTCGGGGAGGAAGTTGCTTCGACTGCCTCGCTCTTTCCGTCCCCGCGCCCATCGCCTGCCCCGACTGCATGGCCCCGATCCCCGGCGAGGACCGCGCCCTGGGGTGCCCCGAGTGCGGCTGGTACCCCCTCCGCGGCTGAACCGCCGCTCCGGCGGCCGGCGTTCGCGTTGGGCCTTCGCCGCGGCTGCGACCGGTAAGCTTAATGGGAGAATCCCGTCCCACGACCTCGGGCGTGCCGAGGTGGCTCAGTCCGGTACGGCGCGAGTCTGGAAAGCTCGTGGCGGAATACGCCTCGGGAGTTCAAAGGCCCGGGACGGTCACCCCGTCCCGGCGGAGATTCTCCCCCTCGGCGCTCCCTCCCTACCGGTCCGGGGGCGCGGATGACCGTCCCGGAGCGGCGGGCGGTGCCCGCGCTCCTCCAGGTGGATTCGATCCTCCTTCACCTCGGAGGACGCGCGGCCCTCGCGGAGGTCTGCCGGTACCTGTCCACGGAGTTCCCGCATTACCCGTGGGTCGGCATCTACCGGGTCGACGGGGAGACCTTGGTCCTGGACGCCTGGGAAGGACCCGAGGCCACCGAGCACACCCGCATCCCGATCGCGCGGGGGATCTGCGGCCAGGCGGCGCGGGAGGGCCGCACGGTGATCGTGGACGACGTGTCGGCCAACCCCGAGTACCTGGCCTGCTTCCTCTCTACCCGGTCGGAGATCGTGGTGCCCATCCGGGAGGGACCGACGGTCATCGGCGAGATCGATATTGACGGGAACGCGGTGCGGGCGTTCGACGCAAGCGACCGCGGGTTCCTCGAGCGGGTCGCCGTGAGGATCGCGCCGGCCGTTCGGACGGCCGCGAGCGAGCCGCCGCCGCCCGCCTGAGACCCCGACCGAGGGTCCGCAGGGCCGCGCCCAAGGCCGCCCGTCGGTCGAATCGGGCAAACCGACCCGACCCGAGCGGGGACCGCGCCGGTTCGAGGTCCTCCGCGAGATGGGTGAGGGCGCGACTGAGCTCGTCGACGATCGGCAGGTCGGCCTCCTGGCTCGTCCGGGAGAGCGGGTTCAGGTCGATCGAGATGACCCGCTTTCCGAGCGCCCGGAGCGCCTCCGTGCGGTCCCCGTCCTCGAGCGGGATGAGGCAAACATCGGCGGCGAAGATACCCGCCCGGTCGACGAGCGCCCGGTCCGACGGGAGGTGGGGGATGCGGGCGGTGGGCCGGAGCCCCAACACCGGGTCCACGCCGGCGCTCCGCAGCGCGCGCGCGACCGCACGGACTCGGGCCGGTGAGCGGTGGAACAGGTTCACCTCGACACCGAGGCCGGGACGCGCCCGGGCCAAACGGGCGATCCCGCCCGCCGCGAGCGCCGCGACGTTGCCGTTGACGCTGACCACCGGGCGCCGAGCAGCCCGCAGCCAAGCGGCGGCAGTGCGCTCGGCTCGGCGGGCGCTGGGGGAGGTCCGTTCCCCGAGCAGGTAGTCGAACGCCTCCCCGCGACCGTGGGCGATCAGGCCCTCGGGCACGACGAGACCGGACCGGTTCGCCGCGGCGAGGGCGGCCCGCACGCGGAGGCTCGCGTACCGAGGATGGCGGGGGGAGAGGCGCATGGCGGACGGGACCTACCCGCCGCTCTGCCCGTTCGTGGTGGTCGCGGACTCGCCGTTGGCGAGGCGGGTCTCGATCGCTGAGATGCGCTGCTCCAACGGCTGGAGCCCTTCCTCCAGCACCTTCGACAGCGCGAGCTTCAGGCTCTCCTCAAGCGCCACGATGTCCCGACCCAGGTCGATGATCCGGCGGGCATTCTCATTGAGGAGGAGCCGGTTCTGGGTCGCGACGCGGAAGGTGTCCGCCAGGTCCTTCGTGAGCTGGCTCGAACCTTGCGCAAACGACTCGACGGAATCGCCGATCGGCTTCCACTTCGTGTCCAGGTTGGCGCCGAGCGCCGCCGAGATCCGTCCGGAGGCGGCATCGATCCCCGTCTGGACCTCCTTCGACACGCGCTCCGCGACGGCCCCTTCGACGCCTTCGAGCCGGGTCTTGACCTCGTCCCCGAGGCTCTGGCCGACCCCTTCGACCCGCTGGAGGCGGTCGTCCATGGTCGTGAGGCGGGCCGTGAGGTTGGAGTAGACGGTCTGGATCATCACGTCGAAGTGGGCGTTCGAGGATTCCTGGGCCCGAAGGAGCAAATGGAGGACCCAGTGCTCCCGTCCCTTGGTCTCGGCGATCGGCCCCCGGTCGAGTCGGTCCCGGACCTCGCGGTCGTCCAGGATCGACTGGAGTTCCTTGAGGACATCGAGCCGGAGGGCCGAAGAGGAGGACCCCGAGCCGGTCGTGGGTCGCCCTGCCATAGTTCGAGACTTGTCTCCGGCGTCTAAATAGGTTCGGTCGAGGAGCCGCCGCCGACCGGACGGTCGGCGAAGCCCGGCCCGAGGAGTTCCCGGCCGACGACGAGGCGACGGATTTCGCTCGTCCCCGCCCCGATCTCGAGGAGCTTCGCATCCCGCATCAACCGCTCGAGGGGCAGGTCGCGCATGTACCCGTACCCACCGTGGATCTGGATCGCGGCGAGGGCGTGTCGCGTGGAGGCCTCCGCCGCGAAGGTGAGGGCGGCGGCGCTCGCGCGCAGGCTCCGCTGGTCGTGGGCGACCGAGTCGAGGGCCGCGTAGACCAGCCAGCGCGCGGCCTCAAGGTCAGCGTACATGTCCGCGAGCTTCGCCTGGATCAGTTCGAACTGGCCGATCTTTTGGCCGAACTGCTCCCGGGTCCGCGCATACTCGAGCGAAAGGTCGAGGCATTCCGCGAGGATCCCGACCGGAATGGCCCCGAGGACGGCGCGTTCGACGTTGAGCCCGCTCATCATCACCGCCACGCCGGCGTTCTCGGTCCCGACGAGGCGGTCGGCCGGCACCTTGCAGTCCTGGAACGAGAGCTCGCCCGTGGGAGATCCCCGCATCCCCATCTTGTCGAGTTGTTTCGCCACCGCGAAGCCGGGGGTGTCGCGCGCGACCAGAAAGGCACTGATCCCGTGCGGGCCCCGCGCGGGCTCCGTCTTCGCGTAGACGAGCAACCAGTCGGCCACCGGGCCATTCGTGATGAACTGCTTCGACCCGTTCAGGATGTAGTGATCGCCGCGGCGCTCCGCCCGCGTCCGCAAGCTCACCGCGTCCGACCCCGAATTGGGCTCGGTCATCGCGAGCGCTCCGACCGCCTCGCCTCGGACGATCGCGGGGAGGGCGGCCTTCTTCTGTGCCTCCGTCCCGTTCCGGGCCAGGTTGTCCGCGAACAGGTTCGAATGCGCCCCGACGCTCAGGGCGAGCGCGGGGCTGACCCGGGCGATCTCCTCGAGGAGGAGGGCCTGGTCGAGATAGGAAAGGCCGAGGCCGCCGTACTGCGTCGGGATCGTGATCCCCAGGAACCCCTGCTCCCCGAGCCGGTGGAAGACCTCTCGGGGAAAGTGATCCTCCCGGTCCATCCGCTCGGCGACCGGTGCGATCTCCTTCCGGGTGAAGCGACGGGCGGCGTCCCGCAGCTCCCGGTCCTCCTCCGAAAGGGAGAGGTCCATCAGGACGGCGACGTCTTGCGGCGGTTAACCCTTGTCGCCCGGCGCCGGCCGGTCACCGCATGGGGACGGGCGAGCACGAGTCCGAGATGACGCTCCCAGGAGGCCTGCTTCTTCGGACGGTCGGAACGGAAGTGGGCCCCCCGGCTTTCGGTCCGCTCGAGCGCGGCGCGAGCGATGAAGGATCCGGTAAGGGCTGCGTTGGCGAGGGGCCCGGGGATGCCGTCGGCGGTGGCGGGTTCGCTCGCGGAGAGGAGGTCCTCGAACGTGCCGAGGGCGTCTCGAAGGCCGGCCGCGTACCGAACGATCCCGACCTTGTTCCACAGCGTGTCCCGGATCAGTTCGAGCGAGGCGGGTTCCTCCGGACGTCCAGCACCCGCCGGGAGAACGACCTCCAGGGTCTCCGCCGGTCGGAGGGGTCCTCCCGCCACGGGATGGAGCAGCTGACGGGCGACGCGTTCGCCGAAGACCAGCCCCTCGAGAAGGGAGTTGCTTCCAAGACGGTTCGCACCGTGCACGCCGGTGGAGGCCACCTCGCCGCACGCGTAGAGGCCCTCGAGGCTCGACCGGCCCTCTTGATCGGTCGATACCCCTCCGATCATGAAGTGGGCCGCCGGCGCGACCGGGATCTGGTCCCGGGAGAGGTCCAGGCCGTAGGTGGCCAGGAACCGCGTGACGGACGGGAACCGGGCGAAGAGCCGGTCCCGAGGAAGGGCGGTGGCGTCGAGATACACACAACCATGCCCGGTCCGATGGATCTCGCGGTCGATGGCCCGGGCGACCACGTCGCGCGGCGCGAGTTCCGCGTCCCGATGGTAGGTAGGCATGAAACGCACCCCAGTCTCGGTCCGGAGCACCGCCCCTTCCCCGCGAACCGCCTCCGTGATCAGGAACCGGGGCGCCCCGGCCTTCCAGAACACGGTCGGATGGAACTGGATGAACTCCATGTCGGTCAGCAAGGCGCCCGCCCGAAAGCCGATCGCCACACCTTCGCCCGTCGCCACGGAGGGGTTCGAGCTCTGGCGGTACAGGCTGCCGGCGCCTCCGGTGGCGAGCACGACGGGGCCCGGTCCCACATACTCGAGCTTCCGTCCCTGGGCGTTCGAGAGCACCGCGACGGGTCCGTCCCGGTTTCCCGGTCGAAGGGCCCGAAGGACCGTCTGTTCCCGGGCTTCGACCCCCGCTTCCTGCACCCGGTGCTTGAGTGCCTCCTCGATCGAGTACCCCGTGCTGTCCCCGCCGGCATGGAGGATTCGCGCGCGGCGGTGCGCGGCCTCGCGGCCCAGCGCGATCTGACCGTTCACCGTGTCGAACGGGACTCCGTACCGGACGAGGTCCGCGATGCGAGCGGGGCCTTCGAACGTGAGGACCCGCGCCGCTGAGACCTCGACCAGACCATCTCCGGCTCGGACCGTGTCCGCCAAGTGGAGCGCCGAGGAATCATCCGCGCCGATCGCGGCGGCGATCCCCCCCTGAGCGTAGCGCGTGTTGGACTCCTCGAGCCGCCCCTTGGTGACCAACGTCGGGTGGAGTCCCAATTCCCGGCAGCGCAGGGCGACATAGAGGCCGGCGATCCCGCTCCCGATGATGAGCGGCCGACGGGCGGCTTCGGTCACGGTCCCCGGACCGAAGCCCGCGGTATAGCGGCTTCTGCGGCGGCGCCCAGCGTCCTATACTCGGCGGGATTCCCCGAGGGGCGATGACGTCGGACCCGGAAGCTGAAGCGGAGCCCGAGTGGCGGCCGGGCGTCACGGTACGTGAGGACCCCGAACTGGCCCGTTGGTTCGCCGCGCGCCTCCCGTCTCCCGACGCCCCTCGTTCGGTCAGCGTGACGGACCTCTTGGCCCTTCGACCCGCCTACTGGCGCACGACCGGTCCACCCCCTCCCTCCAGTCCCGAACGGGAGGCACGTCTCGAAGGCGGACGCCGAGTCCATCGGGGGCTCGGCGTGCTTTTTGCAGCGACCGGGGAGCTCGAGGTACGGGTCCGTCGGGGTGGGGTGCACGGTCGGATCGACGTCCTTGCCGACCGGCCGATCGAGGTCAAGACGAGCAGTTCCGCCCTCCCTTCCGACGACCTCGCGCGCTCCCGACCCGACCACGTCGACCAGCTGGCGATGTACTGCGCCTTGCTCGACCGGGACGAGGGCCGTCTCATCTACCTCCACTCGGAGAACGAGCGCCCGGACCACGCAGCGGTCTACGACGTTCGATTCCGCTCGCTCGGGGAAGTCCAACGAGCCATGGGGGCGCGCGCCGATCGATTGCGCGAGGCGGTCCGCATGCATCAGCCTGCGTCCCTTCCGAGGTGTGCCTGGTTCGGACGGGGCTGCGAGTGGCAAGCGGCCGGTACCTGCGATTGCACCGGGACCGAGGATCCCCTCGAGCCGGTATCGACGGACCGGCTCCTTTCGCTCGACGCGCGCCCCGACCTGGCCCGACCCCTGGAGGAGGCGCTGGCCGGCCAGCCGGCTCCCCCGAGCCCGCCGGTCATCGAGCTCTTTCGCGACCTTCTCTATCCACGGAAGGCCTTCTTCCGTCGGACCCTCCCGACGCCCACGAATCCGGCAGCTCCCGGTCCGCGGTCGACGGGATTCGACCTCTACCGGCGCCTTACCGAAGCGGTCGAGACCGGTCCGGTGGGGGAGGTCGCCCGACTTCCCACACGTTCGGAGGAGCCGGATGAGGAGGTGGGAGGATTCCGCGGCGAGCCGTACTTAGTACGGACCTCCCGGGCGAAAATGCGCGTGCCCGCGCTGGAGTGGTTGGCCCGATCTCCCCAGTATGCCCTCGACCTCGGGTTCCGTTGCGTCGCCACCGGGACCCGACGGGGTCGGATCATCCTCGGTTACGAGCTCGCTCCGGCGGAGGCCGACCGGGTGCAGGTGCTGGAGATGACCTTCGTGACGCCGACCGTGTTCTCTCGCCTCTGGCGACATCGGTCCCACCTCCTCGCGCACGCCCTGGAGGGCAGTGACCCCAGGTCCCTCTCGGCGTGCCCCGGTTGGATGTACTCGGGGTGCGACTACCGGGAGGTCTGCGGGTGCGGGACTCCCTCGGGTCGGCCCCAGTGGAAGATGACGGTCGAAGCGGTTCGCAAGAACCCCTCGGACTCGTAGAGCTGGAGGGCGGGCCGGTTGGCCTCGGTGACCCAGAGCGTGGCGCTCGAGTAGCCGAGGGCGTGGAGGGCCCGCAACCCCCATCGGAGGAGGAATCGTCCGTCCCCGTGTCCCCGACGTTCGGGTTCGACCATCAGGTCCTGGATCACGGCCTCCCGGGGTGACGTCTCGGCGCACAGGACCCCGCCGACGAGCCGGAGGGGTTCGGGCTGGAGCAGGAGGGTCGAAGCCTCGTCCAGGAATCGACCCATCTGGCTGTCGAGCAGGCTCTGGATCATGTCGGCGTAATGGGGGAGCGACCCCCCGACGACCAGGTCATCGAGCGTGTTCCGGAACGCCCGCGCATCCAGGTCCGCGACGGCTTCGAGGGTGGCGTCGCGCACCGGGATCAGCCGGACGCCACTCGGGACCTCGGGGACCTCGGCCGGTGGGTCGGGACGAAGGCGCCGTTCCATCTGGTAACGCTCGACCACCTGGGCGCCGAACCGGGCGGCCAGGGCGTGGGCGACCCGCCGTTCCTGCTCGAGGTCGAAGCCGCTGAAGCCGAGCGCGACCGAACGCACCTCGGGCGGAAGGGATTCGAGCAGAGTGGTAGCGAGCCGGCTCGCCCGCTCCTCGGCGGCGGGTCCGGCCGAGGAGTGGACGTGGGCCCACGCCTTCGTCTCCCGTCGAGTGTAGACCGCGAGCCCGCCTCCCCCCTCGCTCGGCGGGTAGTACCAAGCCGGGCGGGTCCCCGCGCGCGCCTCGAGCGCCGAGCGTTCGACCCATTCGCCCGACGGGACCTCCTCCCTCAACTTGAGCTCCCGGCGGATCGCCTGGAAAAGGTCGAGCAGGTCGTCGGCCGACGCGGAGGTCGCCGGGCGCGGAGCGTCCACGGCGGCCCCCCGGTCAGCTCGAAGCCAGCTGCGCGCGAAGGATGTCGGCGATGTCGGGGGCGACGGACGCCTTCTCGGCGGGGTTGCCGAGGGTATCGGTCGAGTAGACCTCGTCGGTGACGGCCTTGATCCGCTCGAACGCGTCCCGCAGGAAGAGCCCGTGAGTGCAGGCCGCGCTGATCGCCCCGGCCCGGTTCTTCGTCAGGAGCTTGGCGGCCTCGACGATCGTGCCGCCGGTCGTGATCACGTCGTCCACGAGGACGACATGTTTGCCCTCCAGCGCGACCGGAAGGTCGGTGGGGATCTTCAGCTCAACATGCTCGCTGTCGATGCGTTTCTTGTCGAGAGCGAACCAGGGCTTCTCGAGGATCGCCGCCATCCGACGGACCCGCTCGACCCCGCCCTTGTCGGGGGAGACGAGCACATCGAGGGGGCGTTCCCGGAGGAGTCGAGCGATCGCGGGGATACCGCTCGCCTCGTAGGCGGGTTTGGTGAACTGGGCGAGCGTCTGCGGGGAGTGGAGGTCGACCGTCACGACGGCATCCGCGTCCAGCTCCACGTGGCGGCAGAGCGTCCGAGCGCTCACGGGCTCGCCGGGGAAGAACTTGCGGTCCTGGCGGGCGTAGCCGAAGTAGGGGACGACGACGTACACGTGGGCCGCACCGGCCTCGCGCACCGCATCTTCGAGGAGGATCAGCTCGAGCAGGTCCGCGTCGGTGCGCGTGGACTGGACGACGACGACATCTTCCCCCTCGAGCCGGCCTCCCACCCGGACGTACATCTCCCCGTCGGGGAACCGCTTGGTGAAGGGGATCCCGAAGGGGGCGTTCGAGAGTTCGCGCGAGATCCGTTCCCCGAGAGCGGTCGACGCGGTGCCTCCGATGACGTGCATTGCGAACGAACCTCGTCGTTGGGACCCCGCCCGGCTCTAAAGGCTTGCGCGGACGCTCGCTAGAGGTCCTCGTCGTCGTCGCCCGCGGCGGGCTTCTTCGCCTTCGATTTCGCGGGACGGCGAACGTGCGGTCGCGGCCGACCCCGGCGAGAGCCCGGCGCGGGCTTCGGGGCAGTACGGTGCGACCGGGGAGATGGCGAGGGGCCCTGGTCCTCCTCCTCGTCGGTCGACCGCCACGGGCGCAGGGACCGAAGGATGCGACGTCCCCGGGACTCCGAAATAGGGGGGCCCTCGGCCGCCTCCTCCTCTTCGTCCTCCTCCTCGGCCTCTTGCTCCCGACGGCGGGGATCCTCGATCCCTTCCGCCCGGAGGGCGTAATGGATCCCGAGCCCCAGCAGGATCAGACCGGCGATCGTCAGCCCCAGGAACTCCCACGACTGGGAAGGAACCGCCGAACCCCGCCCTTCGAGCGCGAGCTTGAACGCCCCGAACCACGGCAGCAATCCGCGGGCCGCGCCGATGACCCAGGAGGGCTCCACTAGTTGGCTGAGCCACGCGCCGTTCCCCTGGTCAGGGAGGAGGGGACAACCCGGACTCCCGCAGAGCGTGTTGTTGTCGCCCATCGTGATGAACCCGGAGTGGGCGCCGATCACGCTCGGGCTCAGGGGGAGGGAGAAGGTTCCGTCCATCCAACCGATGTGGAAGAGGCTCAACGTGCCCGTGACCCCGACGGTCCCGCAATCGTTCGTCGTGAAGGTAGTGGAATAGACGGGATGGCTCGTGGCGTTGCAGGGCGCGTCGGTAAGGCTCGAAATGTTGTAGCCGTTGACCTGGGGGTCGTACTCGAGGAACAGGATCGCTCGATGGATGATCGGAGTGGACCCGGCTCCGTTCGGCCAGTACAGGAGGACGTCCCCGAACTCTCCGTAGGTCGAGTATCCGGTTTGCATCCCGTCAATGTACGTCTGGATGTTCTGCGTCGGGATCTTCTGGGCCAGGACCAGGTCGCCGGTGTTGATCAATCCCACGATGTCGTTGGGCCCGTGCTGCATGCTGCCGGATTCGACCACGTAGACGGGCGGCCAGTTCTGGGTGAAGGCGTAGAGCGATGCGATCAGGACGACCACGATCGCGAGTGCGACCAAGGGTCCGAAATAGAGGGAGTCGCGGGCCCGCCAGAAAACCGGCGTTCGGTCCCGGCGCCACCGAGAACGCCGTTCCTCCCCCTCGGCTCCCTCCTCGCCGTCGTCTTCTTCGGCCCCTCCACCACTGGACCACCGACGCACGGGCGCCGGTCGGCCGCGGGAGCTTCGGGGGCGAGGGCTCCGTCGAGGATGTCGGGGAGGGGGCGACTCGTCGTCGTCCGGGTCCTCCTCGTCCTCCCGGTCCTCTTCGTCGTCCTCGTCGGAGGGCCGTGGTCGGACCATCCTCGCCGAGTCGGGCCGGACCTGCTTAACACTTCGGCTCGAACGGCACGGGCCACCGGGGCAGGGTCCCGGGCCGACCGCACCGGGCGTTCCACCCGAACCCTTAAAGGAGTCCTCGAAGACGGGGAGCCGCGGACGAGGGGTCCCGCAGCACCGTGCGTCGCATCGACATCTCCATGCCGCTTCGGGCCGGAATGGCCGCTTTCCCGGGAGACCCTCCGTTCGGCTCGGCCCCGACCCACTCGTTGGACGCCGGTGACGCCTACAACGTCTCGGCCCTCGCGTTCGGATCGCATGCCGGAACCCACGTGGACCCCCCGAGGCATTTCCTGGAGGAGGGGCTTTCCATCGACCGGATCGACCTGGGTGCACTCAATGGACCCTGCGTCGTGGTCGGGGTGGATCCCCGTCACACCGTCGTGGGTCCCGCGGAGGTGGCCGGGGTTCCCGAGGGCACGGAGCGCGTGCTTTTTCGGACCTCCAATTCCGCGCGATGGCGGGTAAGCGGCGCGTTCTTCCCGGACTACGTCGCCCTGACGGTCGCCGCGGCCGACGCGCTCATCGCCCGGAAGGTCCGGTTGGTGGGGATCGATTCCCTCTCCGTCGAGTTGGACCCCCTCGGCAAATTCCCCGTGCATCACCGACTGTTGGGGTACGGAACATTGATCCTGGAGGGGCTTGAGCTCGCCGACGCGCCGCCTGGACCGTACGAGCTCGAGTGCCTGCCGCTGCGCCTCGAGGACGGAGACGGCGGCCCGGCCCGAGCGGTCCTTCTCACCCCCTAACCGAGGAACGATGCCGCCTTCCGCTCCGGCCAACGGGACCTACAACCTCAGCCTCGCCACTCCGGCCTTTTTCGTCCTGGTCGTGACGCTCGCGCTGTTCATCCTGATGCTGTTCCTGCTCCGGCAGTCGACGCGAGGAAAGCGGGCGTTCGAGGGATACCTCGACGCCGCCGGGGTCAGTCTGGGGTTCCTGGTCTTCGCGGTGGGCCTCGTCGTGGGTCTGTCGACGCGCGACCCGCACGGGAACCGAACGGCGTTCGCCCTGTATTCGACGGTCCTCACGGGGTACTGGCTCGCGTTCGCCATCCCCGTGGTGACCGTGGGGAGCTCGGTCCAGGCGCGATCCCGGGGGGCCATCCAATGGCTGCTGCCCGCCATCGGCGTGGCCATCCTGATGTTCTTCGCCCTGTTCGGGTACTACTACGTGGCGTGAGCGATCGATCAGTCCCGCTCGTTCGGGGGAAGCAGGTCCGGGATCCCGTCCGTGATGGGGTAATCGACATGGCAATGGCCGCAGGCGAGGGTGCCCCGAACGATCTCGTCCCCCTGGGTTTGCTGAGTGGCGAGGGTCAATTCTCCCCGACAGACCGGACAGCGTAGGATCTCGAGCAGGTCCGGCTTCACTTGCTGCCCCCCTCGACGATCCCGTAGCCGATCAGGCGCCAGGCATTCAGTTTCCGGGAGATCGCGACGCGGCTTCCGGGGAACACGGTGACGGAACGATTGAGGGCGAGCTCGATATCGTCCCCGCGGGCGCTCGTCACCTTGCCGGCGGCGATCGTCGTGCCGACCGTGACCGCGAGCACCTCGCTCGTGCGGATCTTCTCGACCTTGATCTCCCGCTGCGAGCCCATGACCCGGTCGAGCAACGTGGCCTTGAGCCGGATCCGTTGGCTGACGGGCGGAAGCGTGCCGACCGTGCCCACCAGGCGCCCCGTCAACCCGTCTCCCTTGGCCAGGGACGGGTCGAGGCTCGTTCCGAGGGCCGCGAGACCGCCGGGATGGAGCTCGTCCCACTCCTGGCCTCCGGAGATGATCGACGTGACCGTGGTGGTCAGCGATTCGGAGTGCGTGGTCGGCTCGCCGCTCGGGCCGGGCCGGATCTCGATCTCCTCGCCCACCTTGAGGTGACCCTGGATCAGGGAGCCACCGAGGACGCCCCCCTGGAGGTCGGCGGGGCGAGTACCGGGCCGGTTGATGTCGAACGAACGGGCGACGTACATGAGGGGGGGTTTCTTCGGGTCCCGCACCGGTGTGGGGATCGTTTGCTGGAGGACCTCGATGAGCGCGTCGATGTTGACCCGGTGGTTCGCGCTGACAGGGACCACGGGCGCGGAGGCGATCGGGGTGCCCTTCAGGAACTCCACGATCTGGCGGTGGTTCTCCTCGGCCGCTTCGTTGGAGACGAGGTCGACCTTGTTCTGGACCACGACGACCTTGCGGACGCCAATGATGTCGAGCGCGTAGAGGTGTTCCCGCGTCTGGGGCTGCGGCACGGGTTCGTTCGCGGCGACGAGGAGGAGCGCCCCGTCCATGATGGCGGCCCCGCTGAGCATCGTCTCCATCAGGGTCTCGTGGCCGGGCGCGTCCACGAACGAGACCGCCCTCAGGAACTTTGCCTCGCCGCCGCAATTCGAGCACTTCGGGTCCACCCCGTAGCACGTGGGCGGCGGACAGTTCGGGCACTGGAAGAACGCCGCGTCGGCGTACCCGAGCTTGATTGAGATGCCACGCTTGAGTTCCTCAGAGTGCCGGTCGGTCCACTCCCCCGTCAGCGCCTGCGTGAGGGTGGTCTTCCCGTGGTCTACGTGACCGACGAGACCGATGTTGACCTCGGGTTGACGGGGAACCTTCATGACGCCGCGAGGAGCTCCGCGAGGGGCTTGGGGCCCTTCTGTTCGACCACGAGGTTGATCTGAACGGTGTCCTCGCTGATCGTGTTCCCGCGGAACGTCCGGCGCTTTCGCATCCCGAGGCGGGGCGCGTCGAACCCGAACCCGTTGCCGACGTAGAGGCGCGTCTGGCGCGCCCCGGGGAGGTCGGGGCGGAGCGGGAAGCCGCTCTTGTCGGTCCCGCCCGTGATCCGGAACGTGTAGCCCGAGGCGCCGATCAGCTCGCCGCCCACCGTCTCGCCGATGCGCTTGCCCAGGAAGCCGGCAGCCTGCGGGTCGGCGACGGTGCGCGCGAGGGATACGGCGCGCTCGGAGATGACGAGCTTGTATTCGACCATGGAACCTCGAGGGGCGGGGCGACCTGTAGGGCCTTTAAATAGCTTTTCTGGCGGGCAGAGGCCCCGTCAGCTTCCCGAAGAGCGTGGGGGTCGTCAGGTTGGGGAGGGCCGTGCAGGTGACGGGCCCCGAGCTGTGGGAGGTGAGCGTCGTCCCTTCCACCGTCGCATTGAGCTCGGCGCCGGAAGTGTTGGCCACGAAGGCGAGCGGGCAGGAGTCGTAGGCCACGATCCAGACCGGCTCAGGCACGAATACGCCGTATCCACCGATTCCGAAGAAGACCTGGCTCGCGTTCGGATGTGCGACGAGGAAGGTGGTCCCTCCCGCGGTGTTGACCGTCCCGATGATCGTGGAGGAGTCTGCGGCGCCGGCCGGGAACGGCAGGAGGCTGCCCGTGTACTTCGGGCAGGCCGTGGGGCTCACTTCGAACAGGGCGGTCGCGACTCCGTCGTTCACGATGACTCCCACCACGCCTCCGCTCGTGTTCACGAACCCGACCACCCAGAACCCGGACGTCCCGGCGCCCTGCGAGGTCGGCGTATCGTCCACGTCCACGACGGAAGGCGGCACCCCGATCAGGGTCACATTGCAGCCCAGGGACGAAACGATCCCGGTGAGGTTGCGCGTCGGATACTCGAGCGGCGAGGGGAGCCGGAGGGCGGCACCGAAGGCCGCCTGCCAGGGTCCTCCGGAGACCCCGTTCGCCGCCGGCTGACCCTCGGAGACGGCGCCCGCGAACGTCGGGTACGGTCCGAGCTGAGACGTGCTGCCCGGTCCGAACTTTCCCGATAGGGCGAGCCCGGCCACGACGACGATGATCGCGATCGCCACCGCGAGGCTGACGATCATCCACGGTGGGATCGTGCGGCGCGGACGGTCCACGCCCGCTCCCGGGCCGTTTGCGGAACTAGGCCCCGGGCCAGGGGCGGCAGGGGGGATCGTCGTCATCCAATCCAGTAAGAGGTAGGGCGGCTAGAAAAGGAACACCGACTCGTTGCGTCCCCGAACACGGGCTTATGAAGGGGGGGCCGCGTCGGTGGGACCACCGACGGAGGACGATTGCTCGTACCAGATTCCACGCTCCTGGACGCAGGGGCGGTCCTCCTCGTGATCGGACTCGGGTATGGTGCGCTCACCGATGCCCGTACGCGGGAGGTCCCCGACTCCCTCTGGGTCGTGCTGACGCTGGCCGGCGCGGTGCTGGGGGGCCTCGCGGTCTCGTCCGGTGGATGGATCCCCACCCTATTCTGGATCGTCGCCGCCGCGTTCGTCTTCCAGCATCTCGTCCCTTGGGACGACGCGTTTGGCGGGGATTGGCGCGCTGACGTGGCCGAGCTCGCCCTCTACCTCGGTGTGCTCGTACTGTTCGGCGTGGGGGTGGTCCGCCTCGGCCTTGGTGCGAACGGGGTGCCCGTGACCGCCGTCGCGGTCATTCTGACCGTGCTATTCGCCCGGGGACTGTTCGAGGCAGGAGTCCTGTTCGGGGGCGCCGACGCCAAGGCGGTCATGGTGGCGGGACTCCTCGTCCCGTTCTTTCCGGTCCCCCTCTGGGTCGTCCCCCGCGGTATCCTCCCGTTGACGTCCGTACTTCCGTTCGCCGTCGACCTCCTCATGGATGCCGCCCTCCTCTCTGTGGTCGTTCCGCTGGCGCTCGCCGTGCTGAACGTGCGAAGAGGGGAGTTCCGGGCGCGGGACGGCTTCACGACCTACCTGGTCCCCGTGGCCGACCTCGAGCACCGGTTCGTCTGGGTGAGGGACGAACGATACACCGTGGACCGCGAAGCCGAGGCGGAGATCGAGACCTCGGAGGAGGACCAGAAGTGGCGGGAACGGATCGCGGAGGACCTTCGCAGCCGTGGGATCACCCGCGTGCGGGTGGGGCCCCAGATCCCGTTCGTCGTGCTGCTGTTCGCGGGGGCCCTCGCCGCCCTCGCGTTCGGGAATCTCATCTTCGACCTGTTCACGCTGCTCTAAGGCGTCCCGTCGGTCCGAGGGAAAGCTTTTTTCCGCCGTGCCCGTCGAGCGCATCGGGAGAACTGCATGGCGCCCCGTTCGAAGTCGACCCCGATCCGTGTCCTAATCGCCAAACCGGGACTGGACGGGCACGACCGGGGAGCGAAGGTCGTCGCGCGCGCCCTCCGCGATGCCGGCATGGAGGTCATCTACGCCGGCCTTCGCCAGACCCCGGAGGACGTGGTCCGGGCGGCGCTCGAAGAGGATGTCGACCTGATCGGTCTCTCCATTCTCTCGGGAGCACACATGGCGCTGTTTCCCCGAATCCTGACCCTCCTCAAGCAGCAGAAGGGGGGCCACATCCCCGTGTTCGCCGGAGGGATCATTCCCGACGAGGACGCCCGCCGCCTCAAGAAGGCCGGGGTGCGGGCGATCTTCGGCCCCGGCACCACCCTCGAGGAGATCGTCACGACCGCCCGAAAGCTGGCGCGCGGCTCGGCATGAGCGGGTCCGCTCGGGTCCCCCCGGTCGCCCGGGCGATCCGCAACGGCGACCGTCGGGCGCTCGCCCGCGCGATCACCGCCGTCGAGAACGCCGACCCGAGCATCGCCCCGGTGGTCCGGGCGTTGTATCCCGGGACCGGCAAGATCCCTCTCGTCGGGCTGACGGGGCCCCTCGGGGTCGGCAAATCGAGCCTCCTCAGCGCGCTCATCGGGGCGCTCCGGGCCCAGGGGAAATCCGTCGGCGCGGTCGCCGTGGACCCGTCCAGCCCCTTCTCCGGCGGTTCCGTGCTGGGAGACCGGATCCGGCTCGAGCGCCGAGCGGACGACGACGGGGTTTTCTTCCGTTCGATGGCCAGCCGTGGGGAGGCGGGGGGCGTGGCCGCCGCGACCCGGGAGGTCGCCCGGCTCCTCGAAGCGGCCGGGTTCGACGTCGTCTTCGTCGAGACCGTTGGCTCCGGCCAAGTCGATGTGGCGATCCGGGAGATCGCCACCACGAACGTGGTCGTCCTCGTCCCGCACCTCGGCGATGAAGTCCAAACGCTGAAAGCCGGTCTCTTCGAGATCGCGGACGTGTTCTGCGTGAACAAGTCCGACCTGCCCGGCTCCGAGCTCGCGGCTCGCGACTTGGCGGAACTGGTCGCGCTCGGAAAGAGCCGCGACAACTGGGCGGCCCCGATCGTGCGCACTTCGACCACGCCCCCGATGGGGATCGCGGAGCTCTGGGACGCGATCGCATCCCACGAGTCGTTCCTCGATTCGACCGGGGGCCGGGTCGCCGGAGAGCGACGGCGGCTCGCCGCCGAGATCGCCGGACGCCTCCGGGACCGGGTCGGCAGGGACGTCACCGCGCGTCTCCACCGGGATCCGGAGCTGCGGAGCCTGCTCGACCGTGTGGTCGCCCGAAAGACCGACCCGCTCAGTGCCGCCGACCAGCTCTACCGGGGCTGGTACCGGGGTCGGTAGCGGTTATGGCGATCTCCCCGCTCCTCGCCCTGACCCTCATCCTCGCCGCACTCGGAGTCCTCACCTACTTCGTCTACGCCTCCTTCGCCTTTGGCGCCGGGTACCAGCCGACGCCCCGCCGCTCGGTGCGCACGATGCTCCGGCTCGCCGAGGTCGGACCCCAGGACGTCGTCTACGACCTGGGCGCGGGGACCGGCGCGATCGTGTTCCGGGCGGCCCGGAACTATCACGCCCGGGTGGTCGGGGTCGAGGTGGAACCGCTCCGGTTCCTCATCCTGCGCCTCCGCCGCCGATTGGGGGCGTCCGGGGACCGGATCGAGCTCGTCTGGGGAAACCTCTTCCATCTGGACTTCCGGGAGGCGACGGTCGTGACCGCCTTCCTTTGGCCGGGCGCCATGGCCCGGCTCCGTCCCAAGCTCGAGCAAGAGCTTCGGCCGGGGGCGCGGCTCGTGAGCCACTGCCACGAGGTCCCCGGGTGGATCCCGACCGTCTTCGACCGGGAGACCGACGTGTATCTCTACCGGTGGCCGGACGCGCGCGGGCCACCCGCTCCCGCAGCCTCTAGATAGGGTGGTACGAGAACCAGAGGACCGCCCCGACGGCCAGGACCCCCACGATCACGAGGCTGGCGGCGATCCAACCGGCGTACGGGTTGGTGTCTCGTTGCGGGGACGAGTCGGGCGGAGGCACGGGAAAGCGGACGGCCACCGGGGTTTATGTCGAGCGGATACGAACCCGCCGTTACGGGATCGGGCCGCCGATGTACCCGTTGACCCCGAGGTAGATGACCAGGGCGCCCACCACGACCGCTACGGTGAACACGACGATCACGAACGTGGTCGAGACCTGGGGGAGCGGGGCCGAGGACGTCACGGGAATCCGACCAACCTCGGGGTTCTTACACCCCTAGTTCGTTCCAAACCGTCTACTCGCTACCTTCGGCCGCCTTCGGGGCTGGCTCGGTCTTGGGGGTCGGGCGGCTCCGCTTCCCCTCGTGGGCCTTCGCTTCTGCGGGGGCGGCAGCGACCGCCTTCTTCTCGTCGCCCTCCGCAGTTTCCGCCGCCTTCTCGGCCGGCTTCTCCGCGACGGGCGTCACGTACTCCTCGACGATGCGGACCGAGTGCGGGTGGACGTGGGTGCGGATCCGGTCGATGACCCGCGGTTTCGCCGCCATCCAGGAGATATCGAATTTCGAGCGCTCGGGGACGTGGAGGGTGACGACATGGTCGTGGACCTCGACCTTGAACTCGGCTGACCGACCGTACTGGAGCTCCACGATCGCCTTGACCTGCTCGACGGGGTCGGTGACCTGCTCGGTCACCTTGAACTTCCCGCGGATCTTCTTGCCGGCGAAGGGGGGGTTGAAGTCGACCCGGACGCGGGCCTGCGTGAGGGTGACGACGCGACCCCGACGGCCCTCGATGGTGAGGACGGTGCCGAGGTCGAGGTGCGCGTCCTCGCGGCGCATCTCGGGAAGTCGGGCGACCTCGTGCATCGAGTAGAGTTCGATCAGCTTCGGGTCGCGTTCGCCGAAGGAATCGGCGGGGGAGAACTCCTTCTCCAGTTCCTGTCCGACCGTCAGGCCGATGAGCGCGTTCTCCACCCCGGTCGGGAAGTACTCCCCACCGACCTGGTGGGGACGAGGTCCCCAGACCTGGCCGGTCGTCTCGGGAACCTTGGCCTCCTGGGCGACCTCCTGGTGGGTAGTGTCGATGAGGTCGGTCCGCCCTCCGCCCTCGGCCCACAGGTCGTACTCGATTCGGACGAGGTCCCCGGGGTGGGTGACCGTGGAGTGCTTGGCGCCCTCGGATGGCATGGCCCCGCGGAACCGGGGGGTCGCTTAAGGTTTTCTCGGCGAGGGCCGAGCTCTCGGGAGTCGCTCAGGTCGGAGGAGGCGGTACGTTCGGCCCGCCGACGCGCGACCACCGGACCCACGCGTGGGCGAGGGCGAACGGCTTCATCATCGCCTCCACGTAGCGCAGTGGGTGACGGACGGGCTTCCGCCGTTCGGAGAGCCGGTCGCGGAGTTCCCCGTTCTTCAGGATCGACATCGCCATCTGGAATAGGTAGAGGTAGCGCTTCCGGGCCCACCGGTAGTAGCTCGTCTCGTTGCTCTTATCGTGGAAGACCCAGGCCTCGGGGAGGTAGAGCCCTACGTGGCCCACCCGGCGGACCCGGGTCTCGAGGTCATGGTCCTCGGCGGTCACGCGGGGGTCGAAGCCGAACTCGTGCAGGAGCGACGTGCGCCAGGCCGAGTTGCCGAGCGGAAGGTACGTGACGCTCGACGGCACGAGGTCGGCGTAGATCGACTCCTCGAGCAGCTCGTAGTATCGTTCGATCGGGTTCTCGGCCGCGCGTAGCGGCCGGGTCGGTCCCCCCGTGTACGAGGCGCGCCCTTGCTCGATGGGAGCGACGATGCAGGCCAACCAGTCCGGGGGCGCCACCTCATCCGAGTCCAGGAAGGCGGTGGTGTCCTCCTTCAGGTAGGGCAGGGAGGAGGTACGGGCGTCGACCGGACCTCCCGCGAAGCGGACCAGCTGTACGTGGATGGAAGGCCACTGGGACGTGGCCGCTTCGACGAGGGAGTCCGGGGTCTTCGGAGAGGCCGCTACGAAAACCCGGTCGGGGAGGCGGGTCTGACGGGCGAGCGAGGCGAGCGCCTTCAGGAGCCGGCGATCGTCTCGTACGGCAATCTCCACACAGACCGTGCCCATACGAATCCCAAGGTCCGCCGGAGTACCGGGGCCGGGGCCCCGCAGGGATACCCAGCGCGTCCGCCGCTTAATTAGTCTCTCGGTCGGTGAGGGACACGTGCGGATTCTCCTCCTCGGGGGCGGTGTCCAACCGATCCCTCCGACGGGGTACGGGGCGGTCGAGCGGATCATCGACGAACTTCGGACCGGGCTGATCGCGGCCGGCCACGACGCGGTCGTGATCAACCGGGTACGCCAGCGTCGTACCCGGGACGAGATCCCGTTCGCGCTCGAGCTGCCCCGACTCCTACGGGCGGAGAAGTACGACGTCCTCCACGCCCATACCCCCGTTGTCGCGAATCGCCTCGCCCTCGGGAAGTTCCCGTTCGTCTACACCTCCCACTCGCGCCACTGGTTCTACCGGGAACAGCTCTCCCACCGCTGGGGGTACTGGCTCGAGCGACGCGCCGTTCGGCGGGCCCGAGCCACGATCGCGCTCACGGAACCCCTCGCGCGAGCGATGCGCGACCACGTGCTGAGCCCGCGGCCGCTCCCCATCTCGGTGATCCCCTTTGGCGTCGACACGGACCGGTTCCAGCCGAACTGGGGGGCGCGTACGGGCCGTCGCGCCCTCGGCGTGGGCGTGGTCCTCCCGTTCAAGCGGTGGGAGTGGGCGGCCGAAGCCCTCCGGGGGACCGGGATCCAGCTCCGCATCGCCGGACCCCAACCCTCCCCCGAGTACGCCGCGAAGGTCCGGGCCGCGGGAGACTCGGTCGAGTTGCTGGGCGAGGTCTCCCCAGACGAGCTCCGACGCCTGTACGCGGAGAGCGACTTCCTCGCCCATCCGAGCGCGGTCGAGATCCTCTCCGCGACCGTCCTGGAAGGCCTCTCGGCAGGGTTGCCGGTGCTCGGGGGAAGCGCGGTGGAGGGGGTCGTGGAGAACGGCCGGACGGGATGGGTGGTTTCGGACGTCGACCCGGCGGCGTTCCGAATCGCGACCCGAGCCCACGCGGAAGCCCTGCTCCGGGACGAGGGGCTTCGCCGGCGCCTGGGCGAGGCCGCGCGCGCGGAGGCCCTCGACCGGTACGCGTGGCCCCGGATCGTCCAAGCGCACGTGGCCGTCTATCGATCGGACGCGAGCTAGGCGGGTCCGGGTGTCGCCGCAAGGTGTTCGGCGATCGTCCGGTCGATCGCCCCGGCACTGTTGAATTGAGGTTCCCATCCGAGCCGTCGGATCCGGTCGATCGAGAGCAGCTGCTGGGGGACGTCGCCGACCCAGCCCTTCGTTCCCCCCGTGTACTCGATGCGGGCGTGCCCCCCGTGCACGGCCACGACCTTCTCCGCGATCTCCCGCACCGTGATGCGGTCCGCGTTCCCGAGGTTGAAGACGTTCACCGGCTCGTGGGCGCGCTCCGCACCGAGGAGCATGCCCGCCACGCAGTCCTCGGTTCGAAGGTAGCTCTTTGCCTGGTGGCCGTCACCGAGCACTTCGAGGCGGGTCGGGTCGGCCCGCAGTTTGGCAAAGAAGTCGGGAATGATGCCGTGCCCCATCCCTGGTCCGATGATGTTCGCGAATCGGTAGATGTGGGTCTCGAGACCGTAGGAATGGGCGTAGGCCGAGACGAGTCCCTCCGCCCCCAGTTTAGCGGCTGCGTAGATCGACTCGGGAAGGAGGGGGCCATACTCCTCGGGGGTCGGGAAGGTTTTCGCCTGTCCGTAGACGACGCTCGAGGAGGAGTACGCGACCGATGGGACGTCATGATGACGGGCCGCCTCGAGGACATGGAACGTCGCGAGCGTGCCGTTCTCGACGTCGATCCGAGGGTCGGAGGTTCCGAGACGGATGTTGAAATTGGCCGCTAGGTGCCAGACGGCGGAGGCTCCGGCCAGCTCTTCGGCCCACAAGCCGGGCTGGCGCAGGTCCGCGACCGTGAGGCGGAGCCGGGAGGAAGAGGGTAGGAGGTCCCGACGCCCCGTCGAGAGGTTGTCGAGGACCCGGACGTTCGCGCCCCCTTCGAGCAGGCGACGGACCAGCCACGAGCCGATCGCCCCGGCCCCGCCTGTGACCACGACCGGTCCACCGGCGCCCCGTCTCGTCATTCCGAACTCGGAGCACCTAGGGAAGCATATATAAACGGAGGGCCGCCTAAACACGACTTACCCACCATCCCGTGCGGGCAGCGCATGCGAACCTACGTCCGGATGACTTTCCATTCCGAGGGTGCCGACCCCACGAAGGTACTCGAGGCGATGCGGTCCGTCGGGTTTGAGGAATCGATGGGCATGCACGACTTCGTCTTCAAGTGGAAAGAGAAGGCGACGATCGATGACGTGATCCACCTCGTCACCGAAATGCACCAACGGCTGAAAGGACTGGACGTGAACTACGAGATCACGACGATCGCCTGAGCCGGCTCGAACCAACCATGACGCGCGAGGAGCTCAGCCGCATCGAGCGCCTCCTCCTCGTTCATTTGCTGGAGCATCGGGGGAACCAGGTTCGCTTTGAAGCGGACCAGTGGACCACCGAATTCGGGATCGCGCGCAAGTTCGCCGGCGAGGATCCCGCCGCGCTGAAGAACGCGTTGCGTATCCTCGAGATGTCCCGGATGATCTACCGACGCACCCAGTACGTCGTCGGATACTCGGAGCCGAAGCACGTGCTCTCCCTGACCGCGACCGGCCACCGGGCCGCCCTCGAGGTGCAGCGAAGCGAGCTCGGGGAAGCGGCCACGCCCGGGCCGCCCCGGGGGCTCACCACTGCGGACGATACCGAACCCCCTGCGCCTCGCTCCGACCACCCCACCCGGTAGGTCCTCGTGGTGGTCGTCGAGGGAACGAAAGTTCGCCTCCGTCCGCTGGACGCCGCGGACCTCCCCCGGGTCTTCGAGTGGTACCGGGATCCGGAGCTCGTCGCGCCCCACGACCGGTTCTTCACGGACACGTACGACTCGTTCGCCCGGTCGGTCACCGACGCGGCGACGGACGCCCTGTCGCTCGCCCCCCGATTCGCGGTCGAGCCCCGACAGGTACCGGGGGCCGTTGGGGTGGTCGGTCACTACATTTCGCATCCGGTGCTCCAGACGATGGAGGTCTGGTATCTCATCGGGGCGCCGTCCGCACGGGGGCAGGGGTTCGGCCGGGAGGCCGTGGGCCTCCTGGTCGACCATCTCTTTGAGACCACCTCGGTCGAGCGGGTCGGCGCCACCTGCGATGTGGAGAACCTCGCCTCGTGCCGCCTGGTCGAGGGGTTGGGGTTCCGTCGGGAGGGAACGCTTCGGCAGGCCCTTCACCACCACGGTCGATGGCATGACGTGTACGCCTACGGGGTCACGCGGGCGGAGCGGGCCGGTCCGTCTCGACCAGGCTGAACACAAGTCGGGTGCCGGCACCCGTGCGGGAGACGGGCGGCCCGAGGCGGGTGACACCGATCTCGCTCGTCGAGCGAACATGCGTTCCCCCGCAAGGGCAGGCGTCCTCGGCCCCGATCTCCACGATCCGGACCGGGTCGACCTGGGGTGCGAGCGGAACGAGCCCTGAACGCGGGGCGGTGGGGCGGGCGTCCCACTCGGCCCGGGGCACATTTCGGACCGACACGGGGTGCGGCGTCCGGAGCGCGTCCGCGAGGTCCTGTTCGAGCTCCGGTATCCGCGCGGGGTCCAGCTCCCCCTCGAGGTCGAGGGACGCGGTGACCCCGGAGAGATTGGCCTTGACGGTTCGCAAGCCCGTGCGCGTGAACACCCGCGCGCTCAGCAGATGCTGGCCGGTGTGGAGACGCATGTGGCGATACCGCCGGGTCCAATCGATCTCCCCCTCCACCTCCGCCCCGATCGGCGGGGCGTGGGGCCCTCCAGCAACAGGGCGGATCCGGTGGACCACGGCCGAGCCGGACCGGCCGACGTCCGTGACCTCCCATCGATGTTCCCCGAGGCGGAGGAAGCCCTTGTCCGCCGGCTGACCTCCGCCGGTGGGGTAGAAGTAGGTCCGGTCCAGCACGACCCCGCCGGGAGGGAGCGCCGTCACCCGCGCCCGGAACGTACGGACGTAGGCCGACGGCAGGTCTGCGAGGTAGGCGAGTTCGGTCACCGTCGGCCCATCGGTACGACGACCAAACATCTTGCGGCGACCGCGATGCTCGCGCTGGGCGAAGCAACCCTTTTAGAGGCGACCGATGTGCGACGCCGAGGCCCACGATGTTCAAGGTCCGTATCAAGATGGAAAACCTCCGCGAAGTCGTGGAGGTCGTTTCGACCCTCGTTACGGAGGTCAAGCTTTCCATCTCCAAGGAGGGACTCGAGGCCAAGGCGGTCGACCCCTCCCACGTCGCGATGTTGGTGCTCAAGCTCCAGAAGCCGATCTTCGAGGAGTTCACGGGCGAGCCGACCGAGATCGGCGTGGACATCGACAAGCTGAAGGAAGTGCTCCGCCTCTCGAAACCGGGGGATGTCCTCGAGCTCCAGTTCGACGGGAAGCGACTGATCGCGAGCGTCGGACGGCTCACCCGTCAGATGGCAGTCGTCGACCCCGCCGGCATCACCGACCCGAAGGTCCCGAACGTGACCCCGCCCGCGAGCGTCACGGTCAAGATGGAGGACCTGCGCCAGGGGATCCGGGGCAGTGAGAGCTTCACCGACCACGTCACGCTCAGCCTCGATCCGGAAGCGTTCACGATGCACTCGGAGGGCGACACCGACCGGCTCGACCTCCGACTGCCGAAGGACGCACTGACCAAGCTGGAGGTCAAGGAGCCGGTGAAGAGCATGTACCCGCTCGACTTCTTCTCCGCGATGGTGAAGGCGATCACCGCCGAGGAAGCCACCCTCCACGTGGGAAACGAGTACCCGCTCAAGATCGAGTTCTCTATGGGCACCGGACGCGGCGAGGGCCGGTATCTCCTCGCGCCCCGGGTCGAAGAGGACTAGGACCGACGGCGGCAGCGACCCGGCTCCCTCCCGGAGTCGGCGCGCAGTCTTGATAATCCCGGTACGGGTCCTCAGATCATGATTCGAGAACCGGAGCACGCAGTCGCGATCCTATCGGCGGTTCGAACTCCGATCGGGCGGTACGGAGGCACCCTACGCGCCATCCCCGCCACCCGTCTCGGCACGCTCGCCGCCCAAGCGGCGATCGACCGCGCGGGCCTCCTGCCCGAGGAGGTCCAGGAGGTCCTCTTCGGCATGGCGATCCAGGCTGGCACGGGCCAGAATCCGGCGCGGCAGGTTCTTCGGGGCGCCGGCATCCCGGACCCGATCGGCGCGGCGACCGTCAACATGGTCTGCGGTTCCGGCATGAAAACGATCCACTGGGGGTACTCCGCGATCCGTGCCGGAGATTTCGACCGGATCGTGGTCGGAGGGATGGAGAGCATGTCGAACTCCCCGTACCTCCTTCCAGCTTCGCTCCGATGGGGAAACCCGCCCGGAGCCCACACTCTCGAGGACGCGATGCAGCGCGATTCGCTCATCGACGCCTACGACGAGCACGAACTGATGGGGCTCACCGGCGAGCGGGTCGCCCAGAAGTTCCACCTGACTCGTGCCGAGCTCGACGCGTTCGGGCTCCGAAGCCACCTGAAGGCCTCCGAGGCCAACCGGGATGGAACGTTCGCCTCCGAGTTAGTCCCGGTGCCTCCCGAGTGGACTCCGGGGGGGCACGGATTGACGATGGACGAGGGCCCTCGCCCAGACACCACCCTGGACGGCCTCGCCCGCCTGAAGCCGGTGTTCACGCCCGACGGTCTTCTGACGGCGGGCAATGCCTCCAAGCTCTCGGACGGAGCGGCGGCCCTCGTCCTGGCGAGCGCCGCCGAGGTCAAGCGCCGGGGCGCGAAGCCGCTGGCCTGGATCCACTCCGTCGCGGAATCCGGCGTGCACCCCCGCGACGTCATGGAGTCTCCCATACCGACGGTCCGATTGCACTTGGCGAAGACCGGCCTTCAGCCCACCGACTTCGACCGGGTGGAGCACAATGAGGCCTACTCGAGCGCCTCCCTGGCCGTGCAGCGCTCGTTCAATTTCACCGAGGGCCAGTTCAACGTCCATGGGGGCGCGATTGCGATCGGCCACCCGATCGGCGCGAGCGGCAGCCGCATCGCGGTCACCCTGGTCCACGAGCTCGTGCGCTCCCGCACGAATCTCGGTCTCGCCACTCTCTGCATGGGCGGAGGGAACGGACTGAGCCTGGCGGTGGATCGGGTCGGGCTGTAGGGATCCCCTCTCCGGCCTCCCACTCGGAGCCCCGGTCCCGGCCGTGGGGCCGGTGCCGAACGAGAGAAATCTTAAATCGGGAGGGGGATGGTGCGCCTCCGATATGGCGTGGAGTTCGACCCAGAAGTACACCGCCGAATTCATCGGAACGTTCGGACTGCTCCTCTCGGTGAGCGGGGCGGCCTTGTTCACTTCCGTGCTGGAGGTGGACTTCGCGGCCCGCGTCCTCCTGATCTCGCTCGCTCTCGGGGCCGGCGTGATCGGGATGATCTATGCGGTCGGTGACATCTCGGGGGGCCACTTCAACCCCGCCGTCACGGTCGCGATGTGGGCGACCGGCCGCCTCCCCGCGCGGGACGTGGTGCCCTACGTCATCGCCCAGGTGCTGGGCGGCCTCCTCGCGGTCGGGATCATCGTGGGAGTCCTTTCGGGACTCACGGGGGTCTCCCTGTCGACGGCGGCGGGCGCGAACGGCTTCGCTTCCCAAGGCTACACAGGGAACGGATCCCCCTACCTCTACAGTGCTGGGGCGGTCTTCCTCCTCGAAGTCACGCTGACGTTCTTCCTGGTCTTCGTCATCCTCTTCGCGACGCGCCCGGATAGCTCGGCGAAGAACCTCGCCGGCCTCGGGATCGGCCTCACCCTGATCATGACCAACCTCGTGGCGATCCCCGTGGACGGGGCGTCCGTAAACCCGGCGCGGAGCTTTGCGCCGGCGGTCCTCTCCGCCTTCTACTCCCCCGGGCAGTGGGCGATCAAGGAGGACTGGATCTTCTGGGTCGCCCCCATCGCGGGGGCCCTTTTCGCGGCCGTACTGGCGCGTATCCTCACGCCCCGGAACCACTAGGGCGGGAACCCGCGTCCGGTCACACGCCGAGGGCCGCACGACCCTCGGCCGCCAAGAGGTGGTTTCCCCGGTCCGTGGGCGAGTAGAGGATCTGTCCGGTGCCAAGCGCCGTCCGGGTCCAGTCGATCCCCTGTTCCCGGAATTGGTGCGGTTCGGCCCCGACCTCGAGCACGCTCTCGATGAGACGCGGCGGGGCGGTCGTGCCGTCCTGGGAGACCCTCAAGCAATCGTTCGGCGTGTCCAGGACGACCCAGGCCCGGGGCACGACCAGATGGAGGTGAACCAGGCGGGGGCGGAACTGGCTCTCGCTCTCCGTCTCGGTCCGGGTGAAGACGGCGTACTCTTCCCCCGCAACCGGCACCAAGCGGTCGTACGAGAACGAGCGTTGGCGGAACTCGAGCACGTTGACCTCGAGGTCCGCGATGTCGAGCACGGGCCCTGAAACGGGGGGTTCTAGATAACGTCCGGGGCGCGCGGGCCCTCGAAAACCACCCCTCCGGCCGAGGATAGCCTAATAAACGGTCACCCCTACCCGCGCGCGTCTTAGGATGAAACGCTCGTCGCGGGTCTGGAAAAAGCGCGGCCACATGCGCTGGAAGTGGCGCAAGAAGCGGATGCGCCGCCGCATGAGGGCCCAGAAGATGCGGAAGCGATGAGCGCTCGGTAGCCCCGAGGCCGGAACCCTTTCTTGCGCTCTGATTCTACCAGGTCACGCGGTCGAGCTTCCGGGCTTCTTTCGTGCTCTTCTTCCACTCGCGATAGTGGTCGCGGCACAGCGGCGCGCGGCGTCCCTTCTCGGGGAGCGTGGAGAACGCCTTGCGGGCTTCCGTGAGGGCGAGATGGCGGACGGCGGGGGCCCCGCAGTTCGGGACGATGCAGGGCTCTGCCGGCTCCTCGCCCGTGGCCGGCCGATGTACCTCGGGGCTCATCGACGGTTCCCCCGCGCGACGATCTCGGCGACCAGGTCGGGGATCTCGTAGGGGAAGCGGGCCACCCGAGCCCCGGCGGCTTCCAACGCGGTAAGCTTGGTCTGGGCCGTGCCGCGCCCGCGGGCGATGATCGCACCCGCGTGGCCCATCCGCTTCCCTTCGGGGGCGCTCCGTCCGGCGATGTAGGCGACCACGGGTTTGGTGAAATGGTGGGAAATGTACTCCGCGGCGTCCTCCTCAGCGGTCCCTCCGATCTCACCGACCAGGACGAGCAGGTCGGTGTCCGGGTCCTTCTCGAAGAGGGGGAGGGCATCGACGAACGAGGTACCTACGACCGGGTCGCCGCCGAGCCCGATGCACGTGGACTCGCCGAGTCCGTGCTCCGTGATGCCGTTCACGATCTCGTAGGTGAGCGTCCCGCTCCGGGAGATGACCCCGACCCGGCCCGGGCGGAATACGACATTCGGAATGATCCCGACCTTAGCCGCGCCGGGCGAGGCGATCCCCGGGCAGTTCGGTCCGATGATGCGCGCGCCCTTGCTCCGGGCGTAGTGGTACATCACCAGCATGTCGTGAAAGGGGATGTGCTCCGTCACGATGACCGAGAGCCGGATCCCGGCATCCACCGACTCGAGCAGGGCGTCCTTCGCGAAGGGTGCGGGAACGAAGATGCAGGAGGCGTTCGCCCCCGTTTTCACGACCGCTTCGTGGACCGAGTTGAAGACCGGAGTTTCCTCGATGGTCGTTCCGCCCTTGCCCGGGGTGACGCCGGCGACCACCGAGGTTCCGAACGCCTTCATCTGACCGGTGTGCACCGTGCCCTGGTGTCCCGTGATCCCCTGGACCACGACCCTGGTCTCGGAACTGACGAGCACGCTCATGCCCGGCCTCCGGCCGCCGCGACGACGGCTTGCGCGGACTCCCTGAGCTGGGGAATGGACGTGATGCCCGCGGCCCGGAGGATGGCGATCCCCTCGGTCTCGTTGTTGCCCCGGATCCGGGCGATGAGCGGGAACCGCTCGGCCTCGGGGACCTGACGCATCGCTTCCACGAGGCCCTTCGCGACCGTGTCGCATCGGGTGACCCCGCCAAAGATGTTCAGGAAGACCGCCTTGGGATGCGCCTGGGCCATCAGGAGGAACGCCTCCGTGACCTTTTTCGGGTCGTCGGTCCCGCCCAGGTCGAGAAAGACTCCCGGGTTCCCGCCGAACTCCTTCAGGACGTCCAGGGTCGCCATGGTGAGGCCGGCCCCGTTCGCGATGACCCCGATGTTCCCGTCAAGCTGGACGAACGCGATCTCCTTCTCCCGGGCGATCTCCTCGAGCGGCGTCCGGTCGTCCCGGATCTCGGCGTACTCGGGGTGACGGAAGGCGGCATCGTCCTCGATGATGACCTTCGCGTCGAGAGCGACCAGCCCGTCTCCTACCACAGCGAGGGGGTTGATCTCGACCAGTTCCGCGTCTTCGTCGACGAAGGCCGTCCAGAGGGAATCGAGGAGCCGGTCCAGCGAACGGGCGGGACCCCCGGTGAGTCCGAGGACCTGGGCGGCCCTCCGCTTCTGGTACCCGGTCAGCCCCGGGAAAGGGTCGATGGGTTGACGGTCGATCGAGGTGTCCACGACCGATTCGATCTCGACTCCGCCCTGGGCGCTCGTGATGAGCACCGGCAGTCGTTGGGCGCGATCGAGGGCAAGGGAAACGTAGAGCTCTTTCGCCAGGGTCAGCTTCTCCTCGAGCAGGAGCTCTTTCACCCGCTCTCCTTTGAACTCGAGGGCGAGGATCGCTTCGGCGGCGCTTCGCGCCTCGGCGGGGGTGGAGGCGAACTTGACCGCGCCCCCCTTCCCTCGACCGCCCGCCAGCACCTGGGCTTTGATCACGCACGGAAGCGGGACCGTTCCGTCCCGCGTGAGCGTCTCGGCCTCCGCGGCGGAACGCGCGACATGCCCCTTCGGAAGCGGAACGCCGTACTTGCGGAACACTTCCTTCCCCCGCCACTCGGCCAGCTTGACCATGATGCCCTCGGTGCGCGGAAGCCGGCCGTCTCTTAAGGGCGGCGGTGAGCGGACGGTCGCGCGCGCCCCGCTCCGCCGGGGACGAGCCTCACCGGGGGTTCGGCCGCTCGCAACAGTTCACGCCGGACTTAAGTAGTGGTTGGATAAGGTCGCCCTCGACCGTGGCGAATTTTCTCGGCTTGGTCGTCCTCTCGGCGGTGATGGGGTTCTCCATCTACCTCTCCCTGCCCATCGTTCTCGCAAAATCGGTCCGCTCGCGGACCGTCATCCTCCTCAACGCGATCGCCATCGGGATCCTCATCTTCCTACTCGGTGACGTCTTCTCGGATGCGGCGACGATCATCTACACGAACCCGCTCAGCCCGTACCTCGCGAGCTGGACGTACGCCGCCGCGTTCGCGATCGCCCTCACCCTCTGCTTCCTCGTCCTCTTCCTGTCCGAACACCGCTCCGAGGGGAGCGCCCTCAGCCCCCGCGCCCTCGCCCTGGTGGTCGCCGCCGCGATCGGGTTCCAGAACCTGACCGAGGGACTCGTCTTTGGGGCGACCTGGGCCGCCGGGGTCATCGGACTGTGGGCCGTGATCTTCCTCGGCTTCTTCCTCCAGAACGTCACCGAGGGGTTCCCGATAGCGGCTCCCCTCATCGGGAAGAACGAGCGTCGTGTGGACGTGCTTGCGGCCCTGTTCTTCGTCGGCGGCATTCCCACCGTCATCGGCGGGGTCCTCGGCTACTTCTACAACGACAACCTGCTCGACGTGACGTTCGACGCGCTCGCGATCGGGGCGATCCTCTACGTCATCCTTCCAATGCTCCGCTCCGCCTTCCGGCCCGGAGAGACACCGGCCGCTACGTACCTCAAACAGCGGCTCACGTACATCGGCGTTCTCGCCGGGTTTCTGATCGGGTTTCTGGTCAACGCGCTCTAGACCGTGGTCGCGAGCGCCGCCGGTGCGGGTCGGCCGAGTCGGCGGGCGGGGCCGCGGTCGGGCCGGCGAGGTTCCCGACCTCACGTCCGAGGTCGTCGAGGAGTTTACCGGCCACGTCGGCCTTCGCTCCCCGGATCCAGTGGCGGGGCCCTGAGCGGGAAAGGACCAGCACCTCCGTCGTGGCGCTGCCCATCGCCGCCGCGTCGTTCGCCACGACCCAGTCCGCGCCGGATTCGGTCCGAAGGCGCTCGGCCTCGCGTTGGAGGGCGTCGGCGGTCAGACCCGCCTCGAGCTTGAACGCCACGAGCCAGGTGGGGGCGGGCGCGAGGCGGCGAAGTTCGGGGAGGATCTTCGGGGCCCGGCGCAGGGTCAAGGTGAGGGTCGCATGGTCGCGGGAAGCGATCTTTCCCTTGTGGGGATCCAACGTGTAGTCCGAGAGGGCGGCGGGGACCAGGATCGCTCCCGCCCCGGTCAACGAAGCCTTTCGGCTGCGGGCGAGGGCGCGCAGGTCCTCGACGCTGCGCCAGGAGACGACCGGGATCCAGCTCGGAACGGGGCTCTGGAGGGCGCCGGCCCAAAGTTCGACCTCGGCCCCCCGGTAGTGGGCCTGGTTCGCCAGGGCCACGGCGGTGGCGCCGGAGCTTTCGTTGGTGACGGAACGAACCGAGTCGATCGATTCCCGGGCGGCCCCTCCGATCACGATGACGCGTCGTCCGACCCACGGACCGGCGGCGAGGCGGTGCAAGACCGCCGCAGCGACCTCCTCGGGGGACGCGATCTTCTCCTCTCCTTCCACGGCGTCCCCGGTCACGATCCCGACCCCCCATCCCCGGAGGCGCTCGAGGTTCTCGCGGATCGCCGGATTCATCCCCATGTGCGCGTGCATCGCCGGTGCCAACATCATCGGCACCCCTCCGCCCAACGCGACCGAGGCGCACGAGGTGACGGCGGTGTCGTCGATCCCGTGGGCGATCTTGGACAGCGTGTTCGCGGTCGCCGGGGCGATGACGTAGAGGTCTACGCGACCTTCCCCGGGCCCGACGAGGGTAACGTGCTCGACGTTGCCCGTGAGCTGCTGAATGGGGATGCGTCCGGTGGCGAAGTGGATCGCCTCGGGGGAGATGATGCGAGAAGCCTCGGGGCTCATCACCGCGTCCACTTCGGCCCCGTGCCGGATCAGCTCCCGGATGATCTTGGGGACCTCGATCGCCGCGATCGACCCGGTGACTCCTACGAGGATGTGTCGGCCCTCGAGAAGGCGGGTGGTTCGACCGCGGATCACGCGACTAGGATGCATCGGTCCCCGAGCGGAGCATCCCTCCCGACCCCTATTAGACCGACCCGCACGGACCGTCACCGGCTTAAAGAGGGGTCATCGTTCGAGGGGGCGATGGTTTCTCGCACGCCGCCGGTGGAGGACGCGGTCGACCCCCCCAACGGAGCTCCCCCCCCGGTCCCGCCCCCCTCGGAACCCGCCGCCTTTCCTCCGACGAGCCAGTATGCCGAGGTCGGGCGGCTCGTCCAGGGTCCGCGGCCCACCGTGGCTCCCCGGGAGGTCGAGCGGGGGGTCGTGGTGTTCGACCTGGACGGAACGATCCTGGACGACCTCAACCTGATCAGCGCGGTCGCAGCGGACGTGCTCGAGAAATCGTTCGGAACTCCCCCGGACGAGGGGCGGGTCCACTACCTGGCCACGACCGGAATGCCCTTCGAGGCCCAACTTTCTCAGTTGTATCCCTCGGCGCCGCCCGCATTACGCGCCTCAGCGGCCCGCACGTTCCACGAACGGAAGGTCACGGAAGCCTACCCCAAGGCGGAGCCGTTCCCCGAGATCCCGAAGCTCCTCAAACGACTCTCCCAGGAGCGATGGACCATGGTCGTCTCCACGGGGGCGGAGACCGAGATGGCGGACCTGCTCCTCGAGAGGGAGGGGCTGCGATTCTGGTTCGAGGAGGTCCTCGGGTCAGCGGAGGGGACCAAGCGGGAGCACCTCGCCGAGTACCGCCGACGGTACCCGGATCGTCCCATTTTCATGGTGGGGGACTCGCGGTTCGACATGGAGGCCGCCCAATCCGTGCCCGGAGTGTTGGCGCTCGGTCGTGCCTCTCGATTCCGAGGATGGACCCTCACGCCGCGCGACTTGAAACAGTGGGGCGCCGTGTGGTCCGATTACGCGCTCGCGACGCTTCCCGAGGTCCTGCCCCGCCTTGTGGCGAAACCTCCGGCAGGTCCCCGCGGGCACTCCCGCTCGCGCCGTCGCCCGTAGGGCCGGGACCGAGAGTCTCATGGCGCGGGGGGAGGCCCCGCTCCACTTTGAACCCGGGTCGAGGGATCCACAGTCCCCCAGGATAGGCCAAGCTACCCCATCCCGGCCACGAGGGGAGGACGGTGCCCCCTCAAGAAAAGGTTTCCGTGGAGCGAGGAGGCGGGTGAGGTCGGTCGGCTCACACCCGCTCCCCGCCGACCCGTCGCCGCTCCCGACCCTCGGCCCGACCCACGAGCATGAACCCGACCCCGAAACCGACCGCCAGCGCCGCCGCGAGGTAGGCATTGAAGAACTCCCAGCCGGCCCCGGCCCAGACCAGCCCGGTGGCGAGGGCCACTCCAAGCCCGACCGTCAGGGCACCTCCGAGCCAGAAGGTTGTTTCGCGGAGCACAGGGCCGCCTTCCCGCCGGCATCTCGCCGGCGCGAATTACTTACTTGTACGCCCACACGACCGCTTGGCCGAAGAAGCGCCAGGGTACTCCGACGTGGGCGAACCCGGCGCGGTCGAGCGCCGCGGTCTCGGCGGCGAGCGTGCAGGGGTGGTCGAACCGTTCGTGCTCGTGCCAGACCTCCTGCAGGTTCGCCCAGCGGGTGCCGGCCTGGGCCCGGCCCTGCAAGGAGGAAGCGATCTGGGCGTACCGCTGGTCGAAAATGGGGTCCTCGGGAAGGTGGTCGTCCGCATCCCCGAAGTAGCCTCCCCGTGGGAGGTTCCGGTAGATTCGTCGGAACAGTTTCGGCTTGTCGGTGTCGCTCAGGTGGTGGATCGCGAGCGCGGACACGACGGCATCGTACGGACGCTCTTCGAACTTCTCCAACGGTCCCGCGACGAGCTCCACCCGGTCGCGGTAGGAGCTCAGCTTTCGTCGGGCGAGGGCGATCATCCGAGGGGACAGGTCGATGCCGGTGACCCGCGCGTGGGGGAACTGCGCCAGGAGGAGGGCGGAGAGCGTGCCCGTTCCCACCCCAAGTTCGAGCACTTCGAACGCGCGGGTCGGGGAGTAGGGAATGCCGCCGAGGAGAGTGCGGTGGAGGTCGGAATAGCCGGGCATCGAAGCCGGCGCGTTCCGGTCGTAGGCGGACGCCTCCCGGTCGAACTCCTTGCGTTGGGCGGGCCGCCCACTCGACCGGCTCATCTCCCCCGCCGATACGGCCCGGGACTTAGGTGTTCCCCGTGCGGGTCGGCGCCGCCCGCAAGGCTATGCGAGGCGGGGCCTCGCCTCGAACGCGCCGGTACACCCCTTTGGAGGAGTCGTGAGCAGTTCCGGAAACCGTTCGCTCGCGTTCCTCTTCGGCGCCCTCGGCGGGATCCTGTTCATCTTCGAACGTCGGTAAGCATCCCTCGAGATCCACGGCCGGCCACCGAACTCGTTGGAAAATCGGGAGGGTCCCGAGGGCCAAGCCCTCGGGGTCCTGGAAGGAGTTCGGCTTGCCTCGCGAAGTCCTTACGGGCAGCTGGTCGCCACCGTGCAGCCGTTCATCGAAACGACCACGTTGGTCAGGTCGGGGCCCGTGGCACTGGGCTGAACCCCGAGGTCCACGTAGAGACCCACCCAGATGTAGGTGGTGCCCACCCCGCCGCTGTTGCCCGTGTTGAAGTATCCCGTCCCGAACGCATAGTAGGTAACGCCTCCGACGGTGTACATCGCCTCGACCTGGACATCGAATCCGGTCGCCGTGGCGGACGGTTGGGCGACGGTGAGCACGACCTGGAGGGAGGTGTCGGGGACCGTGAGCCCGGTAGCCAGGCCATACGTATTCGATGTATCCACGGCCGAGAAGTTCTCGCCGCAGTTCACCGTGCAGGTGGTCAGCACCGCGTTCGTCCACGCGCCGTTCAGGCCGTTGCCGGCCCCCGTCTGGGTTCCTGCGGCCCCATTCAATCCACTGATCAGAGCGGGGGATACGGTCATCAATTGGGTCGACTCCACCGTGGCGGCCGCGAACGCCTGGGGGGCCGTCACGGTAATGTTCGTGGTCTGTGCCGGACCCTGGGTCGTGGTGGTTCCGGCGGCCAGGGTCCAACCCCCCGCCAAGGCCAAGAGCGTGATCAGGGTTGCGGCATACACGGTCTTACGTGGAATCGGTCGAATCATAGAATGCCCCGGGGGTAACCCAAACAATGGGGCTCTACGTATTAATACGTATTCGAAACGCCCTTCTACGAGGTGGAGTTATTCGTCGTAATACTCGGATTTTGGCCTCGAGGACCCGTCGATACCCTGAATAACCGGGGGCCCCCCTTCCGGAGCCAGGGCAGTACGAATCATGTCTCCGTCTGCCGGTGCGCCGGAGCCTCCGCTCCTTTCCGTCAACTTCGTTCGCAGCCTTCCGTTGTTCATCGTGGCGGGAGTCTTCTTTGGTATCGGGGTGGTCGCGTTCGTTCTCGATCCTCACTACGGCCCCGGGTTCTTCACGCTCTGGGCCCTTCTGATCGCGCTCGGCTTCGTCAGCTCCATTGGAGGGGTCGCTTCCTGGCTGCTGGTCCCCGAGCCCGAGGCCGCCGCGCCCCTCCCCCGGCCGGCTCGCAGCGCTCCCCCGACGACTGCTGCCCCTCCGGTAGGCCGCACTCCCGCCGCGCGCAACCGCGGGGACTTTGGCCGCCCCAGCCCCGACGTGCGCGACCGCGCCGGGGCCCCGTCGTACCGGCCCACGCCGTCGGATTTCGGGGAGTCGACGACCGCGGCCCCGGTCTGGGATGAGGAAGGGGCCCACGATGAGCCTCCACTCGTGATGGGAGAACCCGTGGAGCTCGTCTCGGTCGAGGATGCCCTCCGCGACTTGGATGGGATCGAACAGGCGCTGGTGCCCCGCTCCCGACCGCATTCGAACCCCACGCCGAGCACCTAGCCCTCGCGCGACCGTTAAGAGGGAACGCGGGGGTGCGGCGCTCCGTGACCTTCGTCCCATTCTCGTCGGCGGACCTCGCCGCCCTGCGGTGGCTCAAGGTTGCGGATTCGCCCATCGTCTACACCCTCTCATCGGGTGACCAAGCCCTGGCGCAACTACGGTGGGCGAACCGGACCGGGTCGCTGGCCCATGCCGAGACCGAGGCCGCGCGCTGGACACTCGAGCGTGGAGGGTTCCTCAATCCCCATGTCACGCTCCGGACCACCGACTCGGAAGCGGTCCTCGCCCGCGTGTCCGTCCACTTGAACCATCACGAGATCAAGTTCGCGAGTGGAGCGAACTATCGATTTCGCCGGTCCACTCCGCATCTGACAGGGATTCTAGTGCCGGCGTGGCTCGTCACCACCGAGGAGGGAACGGAGCTCGCTCACATCGAGCCGGTTCGGGAAGGCCGACACCTCACCGTGGGCGGAGTGGTCGTGGCGCCGGATGGGACCCGGTGCCCCGACCTTGCGGCGCTGCTGATCGTGACCTGGTACTTCGTCGTCCTCTCCTGGTTCGAGGACGAGGCGATGATCCCCCTCGAGGGGTTGGACAAGGTCTAGGTCCGCGCGATCGACGTCTGCCAGAGGGTGACGAAGCAGGTGGAGCAGAGGTTGTGCATCCGCTCCCATCCTTCCTCGGGGACGGAGGTGATGCGGGTGATCGGTTGCTGGCAACTGTCGCACACCAACTGGCCATCTCGGATCATGCACCGACTCCCTGGACGCTCGCCCGGTCCCCGAGACGGGCTGGATACTAAACGGATGCCGGGGTCGGGGGCGTTCCTCCGCCCTCGAGGGCCTCTAGAAGGCGCGGGATCATGACGTCGTACCGAGGCCAACCGTCCCCGTGGATCCCGTCGAACTCCTGGTGGTCGACCCGGACCCCTTGCGCGCGGGCCGTCGCCGCGAAGATGCGGGCGCCGACGTCCAGGCCGTACTCATCTCGAATTCCGCCGTCCACGTACAGGTAGGCCAGACTTCGAGCCGCCTCGGCGTAGCGGGGCGTCTGGACCATGCGGACGGGATCCCAGGCCAGCCATCGGGACCAGACCTCGGGGCGGAGTGCCCCGGAGTCGAGGTCAAACGGGAGCTCGAATCGTCCGGGTTCGGTCTCGACCGGGGAGTAGCACGAAGCGTAGCCCATCATCTCGAGGGCCTGGACCATCGGGTTGGTCGGCCCGAAACCGCTGACCGGCCCCGAGAGCAGTTGTCGCAGGAGCGCTTCCGGGCCCCCGGCCTTCCGGAGCGCCCGGAAGGCGATCGGGAACTCGGGGGCGTAGGTGTACTCGAAGTAGGCGTCGCCCGCGTTCGAGCCCGCTGCCCGGAACAGGTCCGGGTGCCGCATCGAGAGCACCAGGGCTCCGTACCCTCCGCTGGACGTGCCGAGAACCGCGACCGGTCCGGTTCGGTACTTCTCCCGGATCCAGGGCACGATCTCGCGGACCAGGTAGTCCTCGTACGGACCGGTCGCCGTCGAGTTGAGGTACTGGCTGCCGCCGAGCGTCGTAAGACAATCCGGCGCGACCAGGAGCGCTTCCCGGGTACCGCCGGACCGGATGAGTCGGTCGAGGCGACTGACGATCGTGCTACGGAGGTACGGGGAGCGAGCAAAGTGCATCCAGCCAGCGCCGGTGTATCCGCTGAGCAGGACGAGCAGGGGAAGGCCCTCGGTGTGGCCGGAGGGCGGAAGGTACACCGGTAGTTCCCGCGTGCTCGGGTCGCCCCATGGGTTGTCCCGCAGGAGTTGGCTTTCGAAGGCGTGCGTCACGACGCTTCCCTTGAGGGGTGCGGGGAAGACCTGCTCGGTACGCGCTGAGGTCGGAACCTGGATCGACATGGTCGCTTCGGGCGGGACACCTCATCCCAGGTCATGACGGTGCGGGCCCGTGGCAGCGACCCAGGGGAAGGAACCGAGGGAGGCGATAATCGGAAGACCCATCGGACCTTGACGGGTCCCAGAATTCCGATGGAGTCGCTCTCCGAGGACCGGTTCGAAGGGCAGACCCTCCGAAAGCTGGGCCGCTACGCGGTCGTGTTCTCCGCGGACTGGTGTCCGTTCTGTCGGGCCTTCCTCCCGGAGTTCGCTTCTCTCGAGGGATCGCCCGGGTACCACGTCGCGCGCGCTCCCCTCGACGACCTCGACAACCCCCTTTGGGAACAGTTCGCGATCGAGGTCGTCCCCACGGTCCTTGTGTTCCGGGACGGGGAGATCACGCTCCGGATCGACGGGGTCGCCGGCGTGGGACTGAGCTCCCGGGACGTCGACCGCACCCGGGCCGCCCTCACCTCCTGAGCCGCGTCCCGCGGCGCACGTTTTAGGGTCGCCACGATTCGACACTCCATGACCGAAGCCCGTGGGGGTGCGCCCCCCTCCCGACCGGTGGCCCTCGTGACGGGGGGTGGCACCGGGATCGGGCTCGCCATCGCCCTCGGTTTCGCCGAGGACGGGTACGACCTCGCCATCGCCAGTCGTTCGGAAGCGCACCTCGCGGAAGGTGCGCAAGCGCTCGCCGGCCGCGGCGGCCGCGTGCTCACCGTACCGACGGACGTTCGGGAGGCGGCCCAGGTCGACCGGTTGATCGAGAAGGTACGGGCCGAGTACGGGCGGCTCGATGTGCTGGTGAACAATGCGGCGGGGAACTTCATCGCGCCCGCCGAGAAGATCAGCCCGAACGGCTGGTCGGCGGTGGTCCGGATCGTCCTGGACGGAACCTTCTTCTGCTCCCGGGCCGCGCTCCCGCTCCTTCGGTCCGCCCCGGCCCCCTCCGTGGTGAATATCGTCGCCTCCTACGCCTGGATGGCGGGACCGGGGACCGCCCACTCCGCGGCGGCGAAGGCCGGCGTCCTCGCCTTGACCCGGACGCTCGCGGTCGAATGGGCCCGCTACGGCATCCGGGTGAACGCGGTCGCTCCCGGTCCGGTGCGTACCCAGGGGACCGACCAGCAACTCTGGCTCTCGGAGGAGCTCGTCGAACGGATCCGCCGGGGGGTGCCCCTGGGCCGGTTCGGGACCGCCGACGAGATCGCGGATGCCGTCCGGTTCCTGGTCAGTCCGCGGGCTTCGTACATCACGGGCCAGGTGCTTGCCGTGGACGGCGGGCAGTGGCTGGGTACGGGCGTCCTGGCCCTGCTCGACGACCCGACAACGGCGACTCCTCATCCCGCCCACCGAGCAGGAAAGACCGAGAAGTAGCGCCCGCCGGGCCCGCTCCCGACGTCAGGAGACCGGGACGTTCCGCTCGAGGAGGAACTGGAGGAGAAGTCCGACGTAGGTGTCGGGCGCGGTCAGGTGCGGAGCGTGACCGGCGTGGGGGATCTCGCGGACGGTGGGGTTCGGCAGCTCGGCGGCCAGCCGGTCCCGGATCCGTCGGAGGAACGCCGGACTCTCCGAGCCGGTCGTGAGCAGGGCGGGGACCAGCGTTTCCCGGAGCGTGCCGGGACGGGGCCGCAGGGCGTCGGGGTCGCCGTACTCCTCGGACCAACGGTCCATCCGCTCGGCAAACCCCGCGCGCACGGACTCGGGGAGCCGTTCCCACGTGCCCCCGGCGACCGAGAACACCTCCACCACGTTTCGGGCGGCTCCGAGTCGGTCGCCCCGGCCGACCTGGGCGCGCATGGAGTCGATCCCCTGGAGGAACCGCTCTCCTTCCTCGGCGAACTCCGGGCGGTCGGCCAACAGACCCACCAAGGGCGGCTCGTGCAACGACAGGCTCCGCACGAGCTCGGGACGCTCGGTGGCGACGCGAAGGGCCACGGCCGCCCCATACGAGTGCCCGATGAGGTGGACGGGGTAGAAGTCGGTCGCCTCAAGAAGACCGGCGAGGTCGAGCGCGTCCGTTTCGACGGGAGATGGGCGGGGCCCCGGTGTGCTTCCTCCGTACCCGCGGCGGTCGTAGGTCAGTACGGTCAGGCCGCGGGCCAGTCCGGGGACGACCCGCGCGAAGGTCGTGGAGTCGACCAGGGAGCCATGGATCAGGACGGTGGGGTCGCCCGAGCGGCCCGTCTGTTCGTAGTGCAGCTGAACGTTGCGCACCTCGATCGTCGGCATCGCCTTCGGTCGTCCCTCCGCCGAGGGAGGACCCGGGGTGCGACTTAGCCCCTTGGGGGCCGGGCGCGGGGACGGAAGGGTTTAGAGACGGGGCGGGGTCGGAAGATCCGGTGGGCCATGAGCCACATCTTCCAACGCCCCCTGTGCGACCTGGGACGCGCGTACGACTACGCCTTCCGCCCCGTGATCGGGGAGCCCGACCCGGCCTCCGGAGGAGGCTGCGACGAGCGGCCCCATCGGGTGGAGCTCTTCTCCGCCACCGCCGACCCCCGGGCCGCGCCCGACGAGTGGCGGTCGTTCGAGCTCTGCGCGGAACACGAAGGACAGCTGCGTCAGTACGACACTCGCCGGGCGGCCGTCGGAACGCCCTCCCGATTCCGGCCCTCCACCCCCCCGCAGGGCAGGCGCTAAGTCGGCCGTTGCTCTCCCGACGATATGCCCGAAGCGGTCCCCGATTCCCTCCACGCCGGCTACCGATTGAACCAGGGCCCCGAGATCCCCTGCGTCGGTCTCGGAGTCTTTCAGGTCGAACCCGGGGCGGTCACCCGGCAATCCGTCCAGTGGGCTCTCGAGGAGGGGTACCGCCACATCGATACCGCGAAGCTGTACGGCAACGAGACGGACGTGGGCGAGGCCGTCCGGTCGAGCGGTCTTCCGCGCGCCGAGGTGTTCGTCACGACCAAGCTATGGCACAGCGAGCAGGGGTTCGAGGAGGCGCTCGCCGCCTGCAAGGCGAGCCTCGGACGGTTGGGCCTCGCCTACATCGACCTCTACCTGATCCACTGGCCCACGGCCCCCTCCCCCGAGGCCCGCCAGGCCTCCTGGCGGGCGCTCGAGCGACTGCAGACCGAGGGGACGTGCCGGGCCATCGGCGTCAGCAACTACACGGTCCGGCACCTCGAGGAGATCCGCGCCCACTCCGACGTCGTCCCGGCGGTCGACCAGATCGAGTTCCATCCGTTCGTTTTCGACCCCGACCTGCTCTCGTACTGCGAGCGCCACCACATCCGGGTCGAGGCCTACTCCCCGCTCACCCGGGGACGGCAGTTGAACCACCCCGTCATCGCGGAGGTGGCGAAAGCCCACGACCGTTCGCCGGCCCAGGTCCTGCTCCGGTGGGGCCTCCAGCACGGCGTCGTGGTTCTCCCGAGGTCCACCCGAAAGGAGCGGATCCATGAGAACGCGGCCCTCTTCGATTTCGCGCTCTCGAGCGCGGAGATGACCCGGCTCGACGACCTCCGGGGCGGGCCCCGGGTGACGATCTGGAACCCCGCGGACATCCCCTAACAGGGGTCGCGGCGACGCGGTCCGGGGGAGCTCTTCCTCCTCGAAGGAAAGGGGGTCCGGTGCCGCCGGGCGCGTGACTTAATATATTCACCCTTAGTGAGAGCGGTGGGTTGACCCATGGTGAGCGTCGAAGTGGCCCACGAGAAGTGCACCGGATGTACTCACTGCCGTGATGTTTGCCCCGTGACTGTCTTCGAAATGCAACCCCGCGAGAACTGGCCGACCGTCGTGGACGACCCCGCGGTCGCCGCGAAATTCCAGTTCCGTGCCGAAAAGTCCGCCGTCATCCACGGACCCGACTGCATCATGTGCGAAGCGTGCCTCTTTGAGTGCGAAGGCGAGTGCATCACGATCGTCGACGACGAAGGGAACACCCACCAGTCGACCTACAAGTAGCGCCGCCGAGCCCCCGGCCCCGGTCGGGGATACTAGAGCCGAACGTTCACCGGGCGGTACCACGCCGATTTGACGACGGGGGTTCCCCCGCCGTTCGGGAACTGGACGCGGACGGCCATCGCCCGTCCGAACGTCGTGAACTCGAGCGAGTACCAGACCGCCTCCCAGACCCCGCCCGGCCGCTCGAACGCCTCGCCGAAGTGGTAGGTGTCGTCCATCATGCGGCTCTGGCGCCGGGCGAGCGGGTAGGCCCAGTCGAGCGCCTCGGGGGCGCTCGCCGGCGAGCCCACGTGCGTTCCGGGCACCGTGGAGGCCTCGACCGAGAAGGGACCGGCGACGAGCCCCCGGCCGAGCTGGTAGCGGGCCCACGTGGTGCGGATGTGTTCCGGGGTGCGGTCCTCAGAGAGAAGGAGCCAATCGAACGGGTTGCCGGTCGGGACCGGCACCGCGTTCGGGGCGAGCGCGGTCCGATGCCGGGTGATGAAGTAGCGTCCGGCGAGGCGGACCCCGATGTAGGCGGCGTAGAAGACCATGAGCCCGTAGACGGTGAACTGGTAGACCGAGAACGCCACGTGGTTCCGCTCGACCCCGAGGAGCAGGTAGAACGAAACCACCGAGACCGCGAGAGTCAGGAAATTAATCGCGCGGTCGGCGTCCAGTTCGAGCTTGGCGTCGGAGAACGGCAGGAGCGGAGGCACCGAGAAATGGGTGAACCCGTCCCCGAGGATGTGGGCGATGCCGCCCGCTTCCATCACGAGGAAGTAGATGTACGGGGAACCGGGCGCGAGCAGGGGGGCCACGATCGCCCCGACCGTCGCGACCACGGTCACCCCGAACAGGGAATGCGTGATCCCGTGGTGGCGGAGGATCGGGAACCGCTTCGCCAGCGGCCAGAAGAAGACGTCCCCGTCGGGGAGTCCGCCCGCGAGGGCACCGGCCGCCAGGTACGACGGCTGGAAGCCGACGATCCCGTACGTCAGGAGGTAGGCGAGGAGGACGTGGGTGAAGAGGTCCACGGCGGTGCGGGAAGGGCTAGAGGAGCCCTTCCTCCATCACCTCGACCGACTCGACGTGGGGGATCTTCGCGAGGGCCTGCTCGGTCGATTCGAGGATGCCGCCGGTGTCGGCCATCACGACCGACACGAGGAGCGACTTCAATCCGAACGCGATGTCCTTGACCTGCATGCCGCGGACGGTCACGCCGACGGGGAGCGAGGGACGGACCGCTTTGGCGACCCCCTCCATGTCCGTCTCGACGCCCTGCGGCATCAGGCGGAAGAGGACTGCCACCTGGCCCACGGGAGACTCCTACGGGCCCTCGAAGCCGCACTTCGGGCAGCGGTAGCCGACCGACTGGTCGCGGCAGCGAGTGCACCGGCCGATCTCGACCTCCCCGCAGGAGGGACAGAGGAATTGGGTGGCCCCGGGCGCGGGCACCGCCCGGCCGCAGGAGGTGCATCGCAGGTCGATCGAAGATTGCATGGAGATGTGTCGGGCCCCCTACTTCTTCGGGGCGCTGCGCCGGCGCGCGCCCAGCCGGGCTCCGAATATAAAGAGCACCCCGATGAAGGCGACCGCGCCGGTGGCGTACCACAGCGTGTAGTCCGGAGCGGGTCCCGGAATGTAGATCGTCTCCGAGTAGGAGGACGAACCGTTCTCGAACCGGAGCAGCCCGTGGGCGAGCACGAGGGAGAGCGTGAACGTGTGGTAGCCGACCGAGAGTCCGAGGGTGGCGTAGTCGTAGGAGAGGTTGTAGGCCGCGTGCGGCTGGATCGACGGAACGGAAACGTTGCCGATCTGGGTTCCGTCGAGGTCCACCAGCACGGGGAAGCCTCCGACGGTGACGTTCGCCGCGTTCACGATCTCGGCCGCCACGACGTACGGTTGCACCGCCTGGACGGTGTAGGTCAGGTTCACGGAGGAGTTCGACTGGTTGAGCACGCTCGAGACCATGACGCTGATCGTGATCGTCTGGGCCACGGAGCCGACCTCGAGGAGCGGCTGGCCGGGCGTGTTGTTGAGCAGGGCCGCGGAGGTGGGCGTGATCGTCACTCCGGTGAGGTCGTTCGCCGAGACGGCCGCGTAGTACGTGAGGTTCCCGACGATCGTCCCGTTCGGGAGCACCGCAGGGCCGCCGGTGGCCTGGATCAGATACCGGTGGTTGCTGCCGGTGGCGAGGACGCTCGGCCCGGTGATGTTCGCCGTCACCCCCTTTCCAGCCGGTACGGGGGCCGCCCGAACGGCCGGGGCGACGAGGGAGACCCCCACGATCGCGGAGGGCAGCAGGACGAGGACCATCAGGAGGGCGAGGAGAGCGCGGCTCATCGGCGCGACCACCGCCGGGTCCGCCACCACCGCCACGAGACGAGGCCGATCGCGAGCGCGATCGCCGGGACGAACGTGAGAACGGGGATGAGCCAGGTCGGCCACGACGAGGGAGCGGGGCCGACCCCGGGGCCGGTCACGATGACGGCGCTCCGCCCTCCCGCGGTGGAAGCGTGGAGGTTCACGTAGGTCGTGGGGAGGAGCGCGGTGGCCGACACGGAGCCGCTGGCGTTCACGACCGAGCCCGACACCAGCACGGTGGACGGGGAGAGGAAGATGGGCCCGATCGCGGAGACGTTGACGTAGTAGGTGTTGTTGGCCCCGGCGGCGAGGATCGGCGGGCTCTTCAGCGGGGCGACCCCTCCGACCAGGATCTGGGAGTTCCAGCCGAGCGTGGAGAGGCGGAGCGCGTTGACGATCGTGAGGTTCACGGCCTCGAACGTGTTGCCGGTGTTGGCCACGTAGAAGGGAATCAGCGTGCTGTTGGTGTAGACCCGCGGGGCGAGCGAGACCGAGGGGCCCATCTGCAGCGCGTAGTAGGGCACCACATTGATCGTCGGGGCGGGCGACACCTTCCCGACGACCGTGCCGCTCGCGGTGACGAATTCGAGGACCAGGTCCGGGTGAGCGACGACGGTGCCCGCCGGAACGACGACGGTCACCTCTTCGGTGACCGGCGCGCCGGCGGGCGCCGGTGCGAGGGTCACGTTGCCCCGGGAGAAGCTGAAGTTCCAGTAATCCGGCGACCCGACGGAGTGGACCGTGACCGGCAGGTTGCCGGTGTTCTGGGCCGAGAACTGGAATGTCGCGGTCCCTCCGGTCGCGGCGACGGTCGCCGAGGTCGCACCGACGAGCGAGGCGCTCACGCTCTGGCTCCACTGGTAGGTGAGCGTGACGTTGACCGCGAGGTTACCGTCCGAGACCGTGAAGGTCGAGCTCGCGAGGGCGCTCGAGGGGACGCCATACGGAGTGCCCTGGGCGGAGGCTTGCACCGTGTACCTTCCGATCGGCAGAGTGATCGAGATCGTGCTCCCCAGCGTGACCCCGGTGAACGCGGCCTGATTGCCGGTGAGGTCCCGGATCACGACGTTCGCGGGACCCAGCCCGGCCGCCGTTCCGTTCGGGCCCGTCACCCGGAGTTCGACGCTCCAGGTGGGCGTGAGGACGAGCGCCACGGGGGCGAGGTCCGGTACCGCGACCGCCCGGGCCAGCGCGGCGAGCGGCTCGGCGCCCCCCCCGGCGGTGGCGTAGAGGGAGTAGGCGCCCGGCAGCACGGGCACCGAGAAGGTGCCGTTGGAGGTGGTGACCACCGTGACGTTGGTGCTGGGATACGGACCGACGATCCGGAGCGTGCCGGCGACCGTTCCCGACTGCCCCGGGGTGGACAGGGTGCCGTTCAGCCAGACCAAGTTCGGCACGCCAGACACCTGGACGATGCACGAGCTCGAGGTGACGCCGGTCGTGCAGGTCGAGCCCGCGAGGGTGCTGAACGTCTCATAGAAGCTCCCGTTCGTGCCGGGGACGAGGACCGTCACGTTGGCCGCCATTCCGAACACGGTCTCCCCCGGCAGGGTCGCCGCGAAGCCCCCATCCGTCGTGGTCGTCTGGAGGTGGGCGCCGTCCGGGGCGGTGAGGGTGACCGTCGTGTTTGCGGAGACCAGGGTTCCCTCGGACGTGCGGAGCGAGCCGGACAGGGTGACCGAGGTGGTCCGGATGGAGATGGAGGGCGAGATGACGCCGCTCGGGCTCACGGTGACGGTCGTCAGGTTGTTGTAGGTGGTTCCGTCGACGGTGACCGTCGCATGCGCCGAGTACGTCCCCGGCGCGACCCGGATCCCGGTCGAGGAGTACGCGCTCCCGTTGACCGTCACATTCAGAACCGGAGAGGCGAGCGCGACGGTCACGTTCGCGGCGGTGCCCCCGGGAGGAAGGACGAACGTCCCGGTTGCGTTCACCGCGGGGACCAGGAGGAGCGTAAGGAGCGTCCTCGTCGCGCCGAGCGGGACGGTCGTGTTCAAGATCGAGGACGGAAGGTACACGAGCGTCCCGTTGCCGATCACGGCCCGGGCCGAGAGGGTGTAACGACCGGGCGTGGTAGAGAAGGAGAACGTGGGGCCCCCGGTCAGGTTCCGGGTCTGGGCGGAGAGGCTTGTCGCGCTCAAGTTGATCGTGACCGGGGTGCCGACCGGGAGGCCGAGCACGCGCAGGGTAACCGGCACCAGGTTGAGGGTGAGCGGGAGCTGGCTGAGCGCGGTCAGGCTCGCGGGCGTGTAATCGCAGTTCGAGGTCGAGGCGAACCCGGCGGAGCTCGCGTTCACGCAGTACGACCCGGCGGAGAGCGGCAGGGTGGAGGGGAGGAAGAACGCGACACTGCCGTTCCCGTTCGCGACCTCGGGGATCGTCGGCCCGGTCAGACCCGCGGAGACCGAGACCGACGCCGCCGGTGCCGGATAGAACGAGCCCCCCGGAAGCGCCGCGCCGACCGAGAAGCGACTGGTCACGGCGGCAGAGGGAGAGAGGGAGAGGGTGGTGGCGTACTGGATCGTCGTGGTCGCGAGAGCGGAATACAGGGGGGTACCGGCGGTCGTCTGCCCCTCGAGCGCGAGGACCGAGTAACTTCCGACCGGCAGGACCACGGAGTAGGCGTTCCCGACCGTCGTCCAGACGGTGGTCTCCGCCTCGCCGGCGCCGTACACGAGGACGGCTGCCTTGGTGCCGTTGGACTGGGGGCCAATGTACGCGACGTTGCCGGAAAGGGTCTGCGCGGGCTGGAGGGGAAGTGCGAACGGTCCCGGGGTGTAGCCGGGAATGGCGGCGGCGCTCGAAAGAGCCGCCTCGAGCGAGGAGCCGACGTAGCCGAGGGCGTAGACCGAGTAGGTGCCGACGGGGAGCGTGGCCGTGACGAGGCCGTTGGGGCCGGAGGTCACGGTCGTGCCGTTCCGGGACTGGCTATCGAGCGCGGCGATCGCCGTCTCGGACGAGTTCGAGTAGTCGGGCAACGGGACGAAGCGGACCGGGATCCCGGCGATGCCTCCCCCTCCCGACTCGACGACGAGTTGCACCTGGGCCGTGGCGGTGAGGATCAGGTTCACGGTGGCCGTGGTCCCCGGCGCCAGGACCTGGACCCGAACGCCCGACGACTGGACGCCCAGCGCCCCGTAGGCGGTGACGGTGTAGTTACCGGGACCGAGCCCCGAGAACGTGAACAGGCCGCTCGCGTTCGTCAGATCCGTCGCGACCACACCGCTCGCGTTCGTGATCGCGACGCGCGAGTTGTTCGCTGGGGACAGGGCTTGGGCCACCGACCCGGAGATGATGCCGGACGAGAGTCCGGCGGACGCGTTGTTCGCGCTATTCGCATGGACGAAGACGGACGTCTCGGTGTAGTTGTGGTTGTCGTAGAGCACACTATAGTTGTACACTCCCGGCGCGACGTTCGGGAGGTCGAACGTTCCTCCGAGGTCCGTCGAGGTGGTGACCTTGGCCAGTCCATCCGGGCCCCAGAGCAGGACCTCGGCCCCCGGGATGACGGGGTCTTTCGCGGGAAGGAAGGTCGAGTTGTTCGCGAGGTTCCAGTAGACGACCCCGGTCACCGAGGACGGGCCGATGACGTAGTTCTGGACGAGGCTCGGGGAGGCCAGGTCGAGCCCGACCGCGTCCGGGACGTAGATGTGGACCGAGCGTAGGAGGATGTTCCCCTGCTGCGAGAGTCCTTGGAAGGTGCCGGTGGTGAGGTTGACCGTGTCGTTACCCGGAGGGAGGACGAGGGAGAACGACCCGTCCGAAGCGGTGAAGGTCGTCTGGTGCGGGATCTCCCACTGGTCGGCCACGGTCGCCCGTACGCCGGAGATGGGGGTCCCGTCGGGGAGCGTGAGGTCCCCGAGGAGCGTCTCCCCGGGGTAGTACTCGAGCAGCGACTCCCCGCCCTGGAAGTACCGGATGGCCGACGTGTTCGCGACCGAACCGTTGGTCGCCGTGGCCATCGCCTGGGCGGCGGGAAGGTTCTCGGCGAGACAGTTCGAATCATTCTGGTCGTCCGACTTCGTGGGGCAGTAGTAGGCGGTGCGGTAGACGACCTCGAAGTGCTGGAGCATCCAGCCGGGCTCGACGGGGGAGGTCGCGAGGTTGTTCGAGAGACCCGGGATCCCTCCCGAGAGGCCGATCTCGGTTCCGTTGTAGCCGAAGTAGGTCCGGTAGATCATCGACTGGTAGAACGGAGAGAAGTAGTTGATCGTGTAATTCACCGCCGAGACGGAGGCGGGCACCTGGCCGAGCGGGTAGGTGTTGCCGTCCGAGCCGAGGACGGTCACGTTGAAGAACGAGCTCGGCAGGCCCGCCGCGTCGATGACTCGGCCCGTCAGGTCCGCGGGGGCGTAGAAGATACCGGTGTCCTGGCCGGAGAATGGGATAAGCCGGCTGTCCGCCAGGTCGTAGCCGATCGTCCAGCCGGTGTACGCCTGCAGGTTGTCGTAGACCTGCGCCACTCCCGCGATGGGCAGGGAGCTCGCGAGGAAGTTCGACACGGCGAGGTACATCGCGTTGTCGGCGGTGATCGTGGACGGGTCGACGGGGAGGTACGTGGCCGGGTGGTTCTTGACCAGCGTGAGGTCCGCACTCTCGTTCACGAGCAGGGTGTGCAACTGGTTGATGTCGAGCCCATCCCGGGCCAGGAGGGTGTTGAGCGACGGAGGCAGGTAGAGGTCCCCGCTGTGCTTCTGCTCGGCCTGCAGGAGGGTCGTGGAGAGCACTCCGATTGCCAGGGATTCATTCTGCGAAAGGAGGAACTGGCCCGCCGGGTCGATCCCGTTCTGGAAATTGTCAGCGACGCTCGGATGCTGGCCCTGGTCGATGGTCTGGAACCCGTAGTCCCACCAGCTGACCACGGCCGGCCGACTGGCCGGAGGGAGGACGGTATTCTGGGTGGCGAGCCAGTTGTACCCCGCGCTGTCGTACTGGTTCGGGGTGTCGAGGCTCGTACCCGCGGCCCCGAAGTAGACCGAGGAGGCCGGTCCCTGGGACGGCTGGAGCCACGCGGGAAGGGACGCTCCGACCTGGGCCGAAAGCTGACTCTTGTCGTTGCCGGGGATCCCCGCGTCGACCGAGATCCAGATGTTCGGGAGGATGAGCCCGACGACGAGGATCATGATCAGGACGTGACGGACCTTGAAGGCCCGACGGAACGCTCCGAACTTGCTCCGCGTGTCGGAGAGCGACGCGACCGTGCGTCGGAGCTCGGGGAATCCCGCGACGTCGAGGGCGCGCCGCAGCGCCTCCGCAGGGAGCAGGGCGAACGCAGGCGAGCCGAGCAGGAAGAACTTGGCGGCGGAGATCGGCAGGTAGACCGAGAGGACCGCAAAGACGAGGAAAACGACGATCGCGCGGGGGAAACGCCCCCGGCCGAGTTGGAGAGCGAAGAGGGCGATGCCCACGATCGCGAGGAAGAACGTGATGACTCCGTAGCTGATCACCAGCTGGTCGATCGAGGGCGCCTGGGCCTCGGCGACGGTCGAGTAGATCAGGTTCTTGACGAAGTACCCTTGCCCGGTGATGATGGCCGAGAAGTAGCTCGGGCTGACGACGGCCAGGACGGCGGCGGCAACGGCCACCAACCCCACGAAGGTGGGGATCGAGATCACCCACGGCGAGTCCCGCATCAGGAGGAAGGGAAGGAGAAGGATCAGGGTCCCGAAGTACAGCAGGAGCGGCAGGTCGAACCAGACGTTGAACTGGGACTGGACGATGTAGTACGGCGCGGCCATGGGGAAGCCGATGACCCCTACGATCCAGGCCGAGACGTAGAGCGCGAACGAGTCGACTCGCCGGATCCGTTCGACGATCAGGAGGATCAGTACGGAGAACGCGATGACCACCACGGCGTAAGTGTACCCCTGCCAGGCGAGGGCCAGCGCCCCGAGGCCGACCCCCGTGAAGACCGACCATTTCACCGAGGTCCGCTCGTACGTGTAGTAATTTCGGAGCCCGGTCCAGATCTGCTTGGGCTGGCGATAGCTCCCGACGTACCGGTGGGTCCCCGTCGCCTTCACCGTACGGATCCACGAATAGACGACGACGAGGATCACGAAGGTGTAGAACGAGAGGTAGTTCGCGTAGCCGAAGATCGAGGAATCGATGCTGGCCGGGATGAACGGGAAGATCATCGCAGCGATGAGGCCCATCCGGCGGGAGCTGACCTCTTTCCCGATCAGGTAGACCGGAAAGACGCTCAGTCCCGCCCACAGCGGGCCCTGGAACTCCAGGAACCAGGCGCCCGCGTTGACGGCGCTCCCGCCGAAGAAGGGCGCAAAGACGAACCCGAGCACCGCGTTCATCCAGTCGAACAGCGGCTCCCGCGGGTTGACGCTCCCGAAGGGGAACTTGAGCATCGGGTCGTGGACCAGGTTCGTGTGCGTGAGGATGATGTACTGCATCACGCGCGAGTGGTAGTACGAGTCCGAGCCGCCGGCGTAAGTGTAGATCGCCCCCCATTGGGAGACGATCGGGTAGGTCCAGATCGTGCGGACCGCGATCGCCGCACCGAACGCCGCGAGGAGTATGGCGAGCGTCCAGGCGTTCCGGTGCCACCACCCTGAAGTCGACTGCATCTAAGCCCGGCTCTCCTCGAACCGGCGGGCGCGAGACTTGGGGGGTGTATAAATAGGCTGCTCTCGGGAATAATCCTCGGCCCGAAAACGGCCGCCCGGTCGGCGGGGCGGGTCCCTACTCGACGACCCGGAAGCGGTAGAAGTACCGTCCGTCGCCCACGTCGTACGGTTCGACCCGGACCCGTTGCCCGATCCGAAGGTCGGTCCAGGGCCGTCCCTCGATCCGACCGAAGAGGCGGAGCGGGCTTCCATCGAGGTCGACCAGGCCCACGGCGAACGGTACCTCGTCCTCCATCCCCAGCGGTGCCCCGCCGAGGACAGCACTGAAGGCGTACACGGTTCCCTGTTCCGGAAGGTCGACCCAGTCGAGCTCCTCAGCATGGCATTTCGGGCACGCGGTCCGGGGGGGCCAATGGAGCTCGCCGTCCTTCCGGCAGCGGGTGGTCGAGAGCCGCCCGGCGCGGAGATGGTCGAAAAAGGCCGAGAGGCGGGTTTGGTCAGCGGTCTCGAGCGGGAAGAAGTCGAGCAGGAACGGCCGCTTCTCGCGGGTCTTCGGCGCCGTCGGCTCGGACGCGGCGGGCGCCGTCCGTGGCTCCGAGGAAGTCGCGCCACCGGAAGGGCCGCTCCGCCGAGGGCGCACCTCGGCGCTCACGCCGCGCCTCCCTGGTAGATCATGATCGAATGGACGTTGGCGCTGCCCGAGAGGTTGTGGACCAGCGCCCACTCCGGGTCAGGTACCGCTCGCGCGGCGGGCACCCGGTGGCTGAACTGCTGGGTGACTTCCACCGCTTGGGCGACCCCGGTCGCGCCCAACGGGTGGCCGCAACCGAGCAGTCCTCCGCGCGGATTGACGACCAGCTTTCCCCCGAGGTCCCCCTGGCCCTCCGCGGCGAACTTCCCGCCCTGGCCCCGCGGGCACCAGCCGAACATCTCGTACTCGATGATCTCCGAGATGGTGAAGCAGTCGTGGACCTCGGCGAAGTCGATGTCGTCCGGCGTGATCCGGGCCCGGGCGAACGCCTCGCGGGCCGCGAGACGGAGTCCGACCCAGTCGGTCAGCGACCCCGCGTTCGCGAGGTTGTGGAAGTTCGAGTACTGGCCGGTCCCCCGGATCCAAGCGGGGGTGTCGGTATACCGCTTCGCAAACTCCTCCGCGACCAGGACGACCGCGGCGGCGCCGTCCGTCATCGAAGAGCAGTCCCCGAGGCGGAGGGGGGGCGCTACGACCGGAAGCCGGAGCAGCTTCTCCCGGGAGAACGTCTTGGCGTGGAACTGGGCCGTCGGGTTCGAATTGGCGAACCGATGGTTCTTTTCGCTCACGGCGGCCATCTGCTCTTCCGTCGTCCCGTATTCGAGCTGGTGACGCTGGGCCACCATCGCGAAAAAGGGAGGCGCGGTCGCCCCATGGGGGCCGTCCCAGGGCCGGTCCATGACGCACGCCATCGAGGTGTTCGCCTCGGCCATCGAGGGCAGGTTCATCTTCTCCACGCCGACCGCGACCGCGATGTCGGAAAGGCCCGCGGCGATCGCTGCGTAGGCGGAACGGATCGCGGACTGCCCGGAGGCGCACGCGAGCTCCGTTCGCTGGAGGATGCGCGTGGGTCGAAGTCCCATCTGTTCCGCGGCCAACGGGGCCACGTGGGATTGGAAAGCGAACCGCTCGGGTTCGGCGGCGCCGACGAACAGGGAATCGACCTCCTCCGTGCGGAGCTCCGGGACCGCGCGGAAGAGCGCGGCGCCCACCTCCTGGGCGAGTTCCGGCCAAGTCGCGGCCCGCACGCCGAACGGCACGGTCGCTCCTCCCACCAGGGCCACGGGTCGTACGTTCACGCACGCACCCCGCGAACCGCGGCAGCGACCCGGTCACCGGCTTCGCTCGTCGTGGCGGTGCCGCCCTGGTCGTAGGTGCCCGCCCCGCCGTGCGCAAGCACGCCGGCCAACGCCTGCTCCAATCGGTCCGCTTGCTGGGCCAGACGCGCGTCCGAATGGCGCGTCGCGAGCCAGCGCAGCATCTGTTCGACCGCAAAGAAGGTCGCGAACGGGTTCACCTGGTTCTTGCCCGCGTACTTGGGGGCGGAACCGTGGACCGGCTCGAACATCGCATGGTCTTGTCCGACATTGCCCCCCGCAGCGAATCCCATCCCGCCCTGGAGCACCGAGGCGAGGTCCGTGATGATGTCCCCCATCATGTTGGTGGCCACCGCGACGTTGTAGTGTTCGGGGTTCCGGACGAGCCACTGGGTGAAGGCGTCGACGTACGCGTATTCCCGTTCGATCTCCGGATAATCCTTGCCCACCTGCTCGAAGACCTCGCGGAAGAATCGGCATCCCTCGAGGACGTTGGCCTTGTCGACGCACGTCACCCGCCGGACCCCGTCCTCGGGAGCCCCGCGCGGTCGGTGGCGGGCGAGCTCGAAGGCGAACCGGATGATCCGCTCCGACCCCTTCCGCGTGATGACCCGCGTGTCGATCGCGACCTCCGAGTCGCCGCCGCGCCTCAAGCGACCGCGCGCCGGCGTGTAGAGCCCCTCCGTGTTCTCCCGGACGATGACCATGTCCACATTCTGCGGGGACCAGACCTCGCGGAAGGCGCCGCTGATCCGGTGCTTTACGCCGGGGTACAGCCGGCAGGGGCGGACGTTGGCGTAGAGGTCGAGGCCCTCGCGGAGTCCGAGGACGAGGGCGCGCCCGGCGATGTCGCCGTTCGGAAGCATTGCGCCGGGCCACCCGACGGCCCCGAGCAGGATCGCGTCGGCCCGTTGGGCGGCCGCGGCCCCTTCCGGCTCCCATTCCCGGCCGGACTGAAGGAAATACTGCCCGCCTCCGGGATACTGCGTCGGGCGCCACGGCGCGGGGCCTCCCTCGGCGAGCGCCGCGAGGACCTTGAGGCCCTCTCGGACCACTTCCGGGCCGGTCCCGTCACCGGGAAAGACCGCGATCTCGTAGCCGGCCTCTTTCATGGGGTCGTCCCGGCCGCGGTCCGTCGGCGTTCGAGCTCGACCCGAACCTTCTCGACCAGGCCCCCCACCTCGAGAAGCTCGAGGAGATGGTCGGGCAGGGGCGGAAAGGAGACGGAGGCGCCGGTCCGCAGGTTGGTGACCCGACCCGCCGACATCTCGATCCGGGCGGTATCGCCCTTCTCGAAGATCTTCCGGACCCCGCGGGCCTCGACGGTGGGGATACCAAGGTTGATCGCATTCCGGTAGAAGATCCGGGCGAACGAGTCGGCCACGACCGCACCGACCCCGATCGCCCGCATCGCTTGGGGGGCGTGTTCCCGGCTCGAGCCGCATGCAAAGTTCTCGTCCGCAACGATGATGTCACCCGCGTGGGCCTCCGCGGCGAACTCGGGCAACGCGATCTCGAAGACGTGCTTCTTGAGCTCGTTCGGGTCGATGATCGTGAGGTACTTGCCGGAGATGATCTGGTCGGTGTCGACGTCCGCCCCGAGCACCCAGACCCGTCCCTCGATGACGTCCTTCATCGAACTCCCTACATCAGGTCCCGCGGGTCCGCGAGCTCGCCGCGGATCGCCGCCGCGACCGTCGCCCCGGGAGAAAGGAGGTAGATCCGGGCCTCCTTGGCGCCCATCCGCCCGGGGAAGTTCCGATTCGACGAGGAGGCGCAAACCTCATCCGGCGCGAGAATCCCCATGTTGCCGCCGAAGCAGGCGGAGCAGCTCGAGTTCGTGAAGACGGCCCCGGCCGTCGTGAACGTCTCGATGATCCCTTCTTCCAGGCATTGCTGGTAGATCTTGGTCGAGGCGGGCGACACGATGAACCGGACCCCGGGCGCGACCTTGTGCCCCTTCATCATCGCGGCCCCTTCGCGCAGGTCCTCGATTCGGGCGTTGGTGCAAGAGCCCAGGAAGACCTGGTCGACCTTGATGTGCTCCTTCACCACGTCCGGAAGTGGTCGCACGTTGTCCGGAGAGAACGGACACGCGACCATCGGAGGCATGCCTTCAACGTCGATGTCGATCGTGCGCTCGTAAGCGGCATCGGCATCGGGCTGGAGGGGATGCATCGCGTGCTTGGCGATCGGAGCGAGGTAATCGAAGGTGGTCTGGTCCGGGGCGACCATCCCCGCCTTCGCTCCCATCTCCGTCGTCATGTTGCAGATCGTGAATCGCTCCGGCATCGAGAGCCGCTCGATGGTCGGTCCCGAGAACTCGACCGCCTTGTAGGTCGCGCCGGTCGTCTTCACCTCCCCGAGGATCCGGAGGACGAGGTCCTTCGCGGTGACGCCCCGGCCGAACCGACCCCGTACCCGAACGTGCACCGTCGGCGGGACTTTCATCCACAGCTCGCCGAGCGCGAGGACGGCGGCCATCTCGGTCGGGCCGATCCCGGCCGCGAGGGCGCCCATCGCGCCGAGCATGTTCGTGTGCGAATCCGTGCCGACCGCGAGGTCGCCCGGGACGACCCAGCCATTCTCGGCCAGGATCTGGTGACAGATCCCGTGGTTTCCGACGTCGTAGAAGTGTGGGAGATGGGTCTCGGCGGCGAACTTCCGGAGGATGCGGTGGAGGATGGCCGCCCCCTCGGTGGAGGCGGGTACCCAGTGGTCGATCGCGATGACGACGCGGTCCGGATCCCAGACCTTCTCTGCCCCCATCTGGTGGAATGGGCCGACGGTCTGGGCCCCCTGTTCATGCATCATGGCGAGGTCGACCCTGCCCTCCACGATCTGGCCGGGCACGACGTGGTCGAGGCCACCGGCGCGCGCGAGCACCTTTTCCGCGAGCGTCTGGCCGTGCCCGTTCGAGGGGGTCATGCGTTCACCGGCTTGATCCCCATCGCGTCCACGATCATCCAGAAATCCGCATCCGAAAGACCCGGTCGGTAGAAGAGCCGTCGGTACTCTTCGAGGAACGCGCGGAGTTCCTCCTTCGACCGTCCCTCGGTCTCAGTCTTCACCCGCTGGAGCAGTTCGAGCAGCAACGGGTCGGAGGCGGTGATCCCCCGCTCCTTCAGCTTCTCGACCAGCGCGGCCTTGCCCGTGTGCTTCCCCAAGATCATCTGCCGTTCCCGGCCGACGACGTCCGGTTGCAGGGGCTCGTACGTGAGCGTGTGCGCGAGGATGCCGTGCGTGTGGATGCCGGCTTCGTGCGAGAAGGCGTTGTACCCGACCAGGGCCTTGTTCGCGGCGATCGGCACCCCCGAGAGCTCCTCGACGAGCGAGGAGAGCTCGTAGAGCCGCTCCGTCTGGATGCCGGTCCGGATCCCGTACAGCGATTCCAGGCACATGACGACCTCTTCCAGGGAGGCGTTGCCCGCCCGCTCCCCGAGACCGTTCACGCAGACGTGCGGTGCTCGGGCGCCGCATTCGAGCGCCGTCAGGGTGTTCGCGGTCGCGAGGCCGAAATCGTTGTGGCAGTGCACCGAGAGGTCCTTCGGCTGGACCCGACGCTGAAACTCCGTCAGGTACCATCGGAAGGTCAGCGGCGTCATGATCCCGACCGTGTCGGAGACGACCAGGCGGTCGGCGCCCTCCTCCTGCACGGCCCGGTAGAGGCGCTCGACGAAATCGAAGGGAGAGCGGACCGTGTCCTCCGTCACAAAGGCGACGTGGAGACCGGCCGCCTTCGCCTGGCGCACCGTGGCCCGGCTCGCGGCGAGGACCTCGGCCTGGGTCATCTTGAGCTTGTACCGGAGATGGACGTGGCTCGCGGCCACGAAGATCGCGATGTGGGTGGCTCCGCTCTGGATGACCGCGTCGACGTCCCCCGGGACGGTGCGGGCCGCGGCCAGCACTTTGGCCTTGAGCCCAGCGTGGGCGAGCAGGTGCACGGCGCGCGCCTCCTTCTCGGAGACGACGGGAATCCCGGCATTGAGGATGGGAACCCCGATCTCCGAGAGGAGCTCGGCGATCTGGAGCTTCTCTTCCGGCGAAAAGTGCACGCCGGGCATCTGCTCCCCGTCCCGGAGGGTCTCATCCCACAGGACGAGGGATTCGGGAAGGAATCGGAGGGACGACGTGGCCGCGTGATAGTTCTCGACGAGGCCCGGCTCCTCCATCGTCACTTCCACCCGTCGGCGCGCATTAACCTTTGTCGCAAACGCGGCGCTCTCCGGACAGCGGAGAGGATGCCAGACGGTAACTCGGTTCGCATTTACTTAAATATGGTACCGGGCTCGAATGGACTGCACGTCAAATCCGACGGCAGATTGGGTACACCATGACCACTCCGGCAGCCAAACCCGCCCCGATTCCCGTCGAGTCCGAGCCCGGGGCCAATCGTCGCGCGACCCCCCTATCCGATGTCAGTGTGATGATCGGAGGGCAGGGCGGCGACGGCACCCTCACCGTTTCGGACCTGCTGGGCCGGTATTTCCGGAAGCGCGGGTTGTACGTCTACACCTCACGCAACGTGCTTTCGCGCATTCGCGGGGGTCATGCCGACGCCTCCGTTCGGGGCTGCCGGGACCCGATCGCGGCGGTCAAGTCCGACGTGGACGTCCTCGTCGCGTTCGACGAGCAGGCGATCGAGATCGGTCGCTCCGAGCTCGCTCCCCACGGTTACATCCTCTACGACTCTACCTCGTTCAAGTCGGAAGTGCCGAACGCCTCCGGCTTCCCCTTCGCCACCCTCGTCGGGGGAGCGCTCGGCCAACCCATCTTCAAGAACACGGCGGCGTACGGAGCGCTGAGCGTCGTCTTTGGCTTCGACCCGGTCGAGACGCGCGCAGTGATCGAGGAGCGCTTCAAGCGTCGGGGGGGCGAGGCGCTGGAAAAGAACCTGAAGGCCCTCGAGATCGGCCGCAAGGCCGCGTCGGAGGTCCCCGGCCTACCCGACCGCTACCACATCGCGGATGGGGATGCCCACGATTTCATCATGACGACCGGGAACCAGGCGGTCGCGCTCGGGTTCGTGGTCGGCGGCGGTCGATTCTTTGCCGGGTACCCGATCACGCCCGCGACGGAGATCATGGAGTACCTGCAACGGTATCTCCCTCCCCTGAACGGAGTCGTTCGCCAGGCCGAGGACGAGCTCGCCGCGGTGAACATGATCCTCGGGGCCGCCTACGCAGGAGCGCGGGTCATGACGTCCACGAGTGGGCCCGGACTTTCGCTCATGACGGAGGGGATCAGCCATGCCGGGGCGGCGGAAATCCCGATCGTCGTCGCCGATTGCGCGCGGGTGGGTCCCTCGACCGGCCAGCCGACCCGCCACGAACAGTCGGACCTCTCCCACCTCGCGAACCTGGGCCACGGGGAGTATCCCCGATTCATCCTCGCCCCCGGCACACCTGAAGATTGCTTCCAGATCACGATCGAGGCCCTGAACCTCGCCGAGCGCTGGCGTCTCCCCGTCCTCCTGCTCCTCGACCAGGCCCTCTGCCAGAACACCACCACGAGCCATCGATTCGACCTGTCGAAAGCGACCGTCGACCGGGGGGCTCGTCTCACCGGCGAACAGGCCGCCGCGCTGGCCCAGTACAAGGCCTACGCCTTCACGGAGACTGGGCAGAGCGCCTACGCGCCGCCCGGAACCCCCGGGGTATGGGCTGAGATCACCGGCAACGAGCACGACGAATGGGGCCACGTCTCCGTCAACCCCGTGAACCGGGTGCGGATGATGCACAAGCGCATGCAGAAGATGGTCAAGGCCCGGGACGAACTCCCCGCCGCCCATCTCTTCGGACCGGCCGATGCCAAGGTGGGCCTCATCGGTTACGGCAGTACCTTCGGGCCGATCCGCGAGGCGCAGGCGATCCTGGCCGCACGCGGCAAGTCGACCCGGTTCTTCCAACCCCGGACCCTGTACCCGGTCCCGGCGCACGAACTCGAGCCGTTCCTCCAATCGGTCGACATCGCCTACGTGGTCGAGCACAACTACACGGGCCAGTTCGCCCGGCTCATCCGCGAAACGCTGCCGTGGCATCACGCGAAGCTCAAGTCGATCACCAAGTTCGACGGAACCAACTTCCGGGCGCCGCAGATCATCGCCGAGATCCCGGAGGTGGCGTAAGATGGTCGAGTCCGCGAAGCCGGTGCCCCCGATCTGGTGTCCCGGGTGCGGAGACTTCGGCGTGCTGGCCGCGGTCAAGAAGGCCGCGCTCGAGCTCAAGGTCGCTCCCCACGACCTCGTGCTGGTCGGCGGGATCGGTTGTGCGGGTTCGATCCACAACTTCCTCGAGATCAACGGGATCCATGCGTTGCACGGACGCCTCCTGGCGCAAGCGATCGGCGTGAAGCTGGCCAACCCGGCGCTCACGGTGGTGGCGGCGGGCGGGGACGGGGACGGCTACGCCATCGGCATGGGCCACTTCATCCACTCGTTCAAGAAGAACGTCTCGATCGTCTACATCGCGATGAACAACGAGACCTACGGTCTGACGAAGGGCCAGCCCTCCCCGACAAGCCAGATCGGCTTCGAGGGGAACATCGAGCGCCCGTTCGATGCGATCCTGACCGCCCTCTCCATTCCGGCGCCGAACCTGATCGCCCGGACCTTTTCGGGGGACCCGAAGACGATGACCCAGATCCTCGGGGAAGCGATCCGCTTCACCCGGGAGGGGCGCGGCTTCGCTTTCATCGAGGACCTCTCGCCCTGCGTCACTTACAACGACACGTACAAGCTCTGGCGCGAGAAGGTCCTCGACGTCTCCAAGGTCGAGGGCTACGACCCCTCGGACCGGAAGGCGATGTTCCGCATCTACCTCGAGACCACGGAGGCCGGCCGGATCCCGGTCGGCATCATGCACCGACCCAAGGAGACCTCCGCCGAGGGACTCGAGATGAAGCTGCTCAGCAGCGGCCCCGGACCGGCGCGCTCCGACATCGCCCTCGAGCCGAACCGCGCGGTCTACCAGAAGCTCCTGACCGCCCTCTCCTAAGGCGGGGCGGACCGGACCGTCCGCATGCGATGACGCTCTGGGTCGGGATCGACGATACCGATTCCCCCTCCGGGGGCTGCACGACCTTCGTGCTCACGGAATTGCTCGCGCTCGCGCGAGCGACGGGGGTCGACCTGATCGGCGAGCCACGCCTGGTCCGTCTGAACCCCAACATTCCGTGGAAGACCCGCGGCAACGGCGCCCTCTCGGCCCGGTTCGGTCGGGGCGAAGGTCGACCCCGCCGGCTCGGTGAGGTAGGGGGCCGCCCGGTCCGCGCCTTTCCCCGGGGTCGCGCGCTTCCCCGGGGACGCGAGGAAGAGTTCCTCGAGCGAGCGTGGGCCACCGTGCTCCGGGGAGCCCGTTCGGGGGAAAAGGGGACGGACCCCGCCATGGTCGCTACGACCCGACCCCTTCCCTCCACCCTGTACTGGCGAGCCGTTCGGGAGGTCGTGCCGGTCGCGGAGGTGCGACGGGAGCTCGAGCAGCGGGGGGCCTGGTTCCGGACGGAGGGGTCCGACCAGGGACTGGTGGGCGCGGCGGCCTCGGTCGCGTGGCCGGCCCGGGCGGTCACCTGGGAACTGATCGCGTACCGGGAACCGGCCCGGTACGGGCGACCTCGTCACGTGGAGACCGAATCGGTCCGGGCCGCCCAATCCGCCCACCCCGAACTCTTCCTGTGTTACGATTCCCAGACCCGACGCCTCCTGGTGGCTCCCCATACACCCTGCCCGATCCTCTTCGGGCTGCGCGGGACCACGCCTTCGGCCCCCCTCGCGGCCCGCTCCTCGATTCGCTCCGAGCCGGTGGAGCGGTGGGTACTGTTCCGGACGAACCATGGAACGGGCGACCACCTCACCCCCCGAGCGTCGGAAGAGTTCGCCCCGTTCCTTTCCGGCTCGCTTCGGGGCCAGGTCCGGGGCCGGCCCGAGGCGGTCCCCGGGGGCCACGTTCGCTTTGAGGTGACCGACGGGGCCGGTACTCCAATCTCGTGCGTGGCGTTCGAGCCTACCAAGACGTTACCGCGCCTCGCTCGAGAGTTGCGGGCCGGGGACGAGGTGCGAGTGTGGGGAAGCCGCGGTGCCGAGCCCGGACTCCGGGTCGAGGGGATCGAGGTCCTCCACTGGAACCCTCTCGCAGGCGCCCCCTTGCCTCCCAAGTGCCCAAGGTGCGGCCGGGGGACCCGGTCCCTCGGGCGGTTGCGGGGTTTCCAGTGCCCGGCGTGTCACCGCCGTTGGCCTCCGGAAGCCGCGGTCCGCGCATCGCGGCCCTTCCCACGACCCCTCGGGATTTACCATCCCACCGCCTCGGCCCGACGTCACTTGGCGCCCCGGGGCCCCGAAACCTAGGCCGACAGCGCCGCACTAACCCTTTTGAGGGCTGCGCCGCTCTAATACATAGTATGGCGACGGAAGGGGGCGGGTCCGTAGCTACCCGGAGAGTTCTTCCCGCACCCCCTACCGGACCTGCGCCGTTCCGGATCCCGGGGGAAGGGAGGTAGGAAGGTTTGGTCGAAATGCACTGCCCGGCCTGCGGCACGGAGCTTCCGGAGGACGTGCCGGCGTGCCCGAAGTGCCGCCTTTCGGGGAGCCTCTTCGAGGTCGTCCGGGAAGCCGCCGGTCCACTGACCACGACCGACCCGGCGAGCGTTCGCACGATCGGGGAGATCCTCGCCACCGTCGACCTGTCGACCCCGGCCCCCGCCATGGTCGTGCGAACCGATGCGGTTCTCAGCCGCTCGGCCCGCTTCCCGGCGATGCCCCCCCCGGAACCCGAACCCGAGCCCGAGGTACCCGAGCCCGTCGCCCACGTCGAGACGCTCGGCGAGTACCCCCAGCTTCCCCCGGGACCCTCGGACAAAGAGCTCGAACGACGCCTCGAAGAGTACTTCCAGCTCGGGCGGCGTTTCGGTCTCGATTTCACCGACTTCGAGCAACGCAACTCCGCCGCCCATCTCGTGGGAGACCGCTCCTCGATGGAATCCGTCGCCCGGGAGATGTTCGTCCATCTCGTCAGCGTGGTCGCCGAGGAGTTCGAGGCCGCGCTCGCTCGCCGCAACGAGCTCGCCGCGCTCGCTCCTACCCCGAGTGCGGACGTCGAGCTCGAGGCGATCCGACAGGCCATCTCCCGGGGGGACCTGCCGGGCGCCCAGCGGAGGCTGGTCCACGTCCGCGACGAGCTTCAGCGCTTCGAGGAGGAGTGGGCGGTCGGCCGCATCCTCGTCACCGAAGGAGAGCTGCTCGCTTCGACCGCGCGGGACCTCGGATGCGACCCGACTCCGGCCCTCGGTCCGTTCGAGGAGGGCCGACGACTCGTCCGGTCTGGCCGCCGCACGGACGGGGAGCGCCTCCTTGCCCGCGGGGCGGTGGCACTGTGGGCCGTGCTCGAACCCCGTCTGCTCGAGGACCTTCACCGGCTCCGGGACCGCCTGATCGAGATGCGGTCGGCCGGGGCGGACATCGAACCCGGAGTGCAGGAGATCCGGACCGTGCTGACCGAGCTCCGCCAGCGCAACTTCGTCGGAACCATCGTCGCGTACCGTCGGGTTCGGTCGTTCGCCGAGCAGAACGCCCCCGCGGGCGAGGCCGGGACCGGCCCCGGCGAGATGGTCGCGGCGTCCCGGCCGTCCCCTTCGCTCTGACCCCGCGCGGCCTCACCCGGATCGCGGCGGGGGGGGTCGGCTCTTCTGGTAGAACACGATCGTCGTGATGGCGAGCACCACCGCGAGGACCCCGAGGGCTACAGCAGCCTGCACGAGCTCGGTATTCGAGGGTGCGCCGCTGCCGGATCCGCCGGGGGCCGGGATGAGGACGATGGAGAGCGAGGTCGTGCCCCCTCCGTTCACCGTGACGTTGTTGAAGTAGGGGACGTACCCCAACTCCATCACCCGCACGGAGTGGAGCCCGGCCGGAACGGTGAGCGAGAACGTGCCGCTCGCGTCAATCGGCACGGATTGATTGTCGACCCAGAGCGTCGCGCCGGTGCCCGGAGTGACCGAACCGGACAGTCGACCCGGGGCCCCGACCTCGGACATCTCGATCGTGATCGTCCGGTTGGTGTCCATATCGACCTTCCCTCCGTCCGGAGCGGCGGTGTAGCCCGCCGGGGCGGTGACCGTGAAGTTGTACCAGCCCGACGCGAGGGTCTGCGCCGGGAACTGCGGGACGTTCCCGAGGTCGATCCAGCTCCCGATGGTCGCGTTGGTGAACGTGACGACCCAGAACCCGTCGTTCGGAAGGTTGACCGCCTGGAAGGTGAGCGAGTAGAGGGGATAGAACTGGAGGATGTCGGTGAAGTTTTGCAACCCCACGTCGAGCACTTCGCTGTTGGCGATCCCGTAGACCCCTCCGATGGAGTCTGCCGTGAGGTAATAGTAGCCGGAGGGCCACTCCTCCGTCAGACTCGTCCCGGTCGATCGGTTGAGGGCGGTCCCGGTCGAGGTGTCGATCCCGACCTGCCAGGCGGTCCCGACCGGCAACCCTTGTTCCTCGAACGTGACGGTCCACAAGCGCGCTGATACCAAGGGGTGGAAATCTCCTCCGACGGGGATGCCGCCGCTCGCGTTGTACGGGAGCACCCAGTACGGGTTCGTCGACGCCCCGTAGTCCCACCAGTAGTTGCCGCCGAGCTCGTTCCCCCCCGCGATGTTCGAGCCCGGTCGGGGCGTGATGTTCCAGAGGGTCTCGAAGGGGAGCCGGGGCGCCCCGCCCGTGTAGGGGTCGGTCGTGGGCTCGATCGCGGTCCGGTACGTCCCGACCGCGTTGTTGTAGGCCAAGTCGCCGCAGTCGCATCCCGAGGTGGCGACCCGACCGTTTCCAAAGTCGGCCTCGTAGATCCCGGTCGTGCCCACCACTTCGCCCGAGATCGACCCCGGGTTCGTCGCGATGGGGTAGTAGTTGAGGAAGGTGTTCCCCACGATCGTGTTGTTCGTCCCCCCGTACAGGTACAGTCCCTCGGCGCTGGTCAGGAAGGTGTTGTTCGCGACCAGGCTGTCGGTCGTGTTCCACAGGACGACGCTCGATTGCGCGCCGGCGGGTCCAAAGTAGGCCCCGGAGAACGACCAGCCGCCGATCGCGGATCCTCCCGAGAGGCGCACGTTCGAGTCATCGTAGAAGACGATCGGAAGGTCGTTGGTGGTCGGCGTGCCAAAGTATTGGGTCTGGTTCGCGAGCCACGGCGGTGTGGATGCCTCGAGGCTCGGCGGGTTCGTGACCCAGACGTGCGAGATGTTCCACAGCAATACGCCCGCGAACTCCGGGTAGAAGTAATCGTTGAAGATGCCGAACCACGAGTAGGCGCGGGCGAGGTCGGCGGGCTGGCCCAAGGCCCCGGACTGGTCGTTGAGGAGGGTGCAGTTTCCCCCGGCACAGTTCGAGGAGATGTTGGTCAGACCGTTCGAAGAGAGGGCCCACAGGGGCGCATAGACACCCGTTCCCGGGTCGGAGACCAGCGTGACGTTCACCCAGGTCGCGGCCCCGGCCACCACGACCGGTTCGGATTGCGGGTCGAAGTCCGAAGCGAGCGCGGTCAGCGAGTAGGATCCGGGAGGGATCAGGTACGGCCCGTTCGGGGGCGCCCACTGGTAGGCGGAGGGGGCGGGCCCCGTGCCCGCCGCCAGGAACGCGAAGCCGTTGTGGGGTGCGAGGCCGAGATGCACGGTCGTCGCTCCCTGCGTGGAGTTCGTGACGTTCCACTCGCCCTGAACCAGGGCGGGACCCTGGCTCAGGTGACCCGCCGGTCCCGAGGTCCCCCCGAGGGGGAGGTCCTCGCCGGGCGCCCAGGTCGAGCTGAGGCCGACCGCGGTCTCGCCGGTGTCGCCGCCGACATCCTCCGCCGAGGGGACCACGCGGAACCCGCCGAGGGTCGAATCCCAGTAGTAGAGGTTCTCCGCAGCGGAGGCGTTGAACGCGTCAAAGTTGCTGCCGCCCCCCGGGCCACCAACGGTGAGCTCGAAATCGTTCGGGAGTCCGAGTGCGTTGTCCGAGTAGCCGTTCGCAACGTACACCGGTGGCGTGGGGACATCGCCACCGCTGTTGAATGCGACGAAATCGTAGGAGCCCGAACGGGTGGTCGACTCGTTGGAGATCGAGTAGTTGAAGAACACATAGTCGCGCCCTCCCTCCGCCGACGCACTGAGCAGCAGGGAGACAGTGAACGGGTAACCGATCGAGATCGTCGGGCCCACGGCATAATAGTACGTCGTGCCGACCTGCGTCCCGTTCTCCCCATGGGCGGCGATGGCGTTGGACGAGAGCGAGGTGGTGAAGCTCGAGAAGTTCCAGAGGTTGTCGAGGAACGTGAGCTCGTGCGAGGCGGTCGAGTACTCGAGCACGTTCTGGGTCCAGAACGAGTAGGAGGAGTTTCCGAAGAGGGTCACGTTCTGGAGGACCGCGTTCAGCTGAACACCGTAGTAATCCGGAGAACCGGTGTCCATCGCCAGCCCGGAGAAACCGCTGGGGGCGAAGGTGCCCTTCACCCGCGACGTGGTGAGGTCCTGTGGCACGAGGACCCCCGACCGATTGATGAGGCCGAAGTCGGCCAGCCCGAACGGGGCCGGCGCGGTGGTGTACGGGAGGGCGACATGGCCGCCCACCGAGCGGGTCGTCGGGTCGGCGTTCAGGTTGGGAAGAAACGCATACCGCAGCGGAACGCCCGCGCCTTCGATCGCAGCGAGAGTTTGCCCCTCACGGCCTCCGGCCGTCGCAAGGGCTGGGGCGGCCGTGGGGTTCGGGGACGTTCCCCGTGGAATGGTCGGGGATAGGGGGGTTCCGGGCGCACTCGAAGAAGCGGGTCGAGCGGGGCCCGCACCGGGGTCGGAGCCCAGGGTCCCCGGTCGTGCGGGAGAGGTCGGTCCCCCGACGGCCCCGAAGGCCGAGAGGAGTAGGAGCGCTACCGTTCCGACCGACAGGGCGATGGCGACGTGGCTCGTGCGCACGTCCAGTAGTAGCCAAGGGAAGGTTGATACAGGTTGGCCTCCGGCCACCCCCTGCCCGGAGGGGGTCCGGCGTGGGGCAGTTTGGACTCGCACGGGGTTCGCTCCTCCGCCGGAGCTGATAAGAGGCGAACTCCGCTGGCTCGACCATGCCCTTCTCCACGCTCCGCGGTTTCCGCGACTATCCTCCCCCCGAGGCGGGCGCCCGTTCCGAGATCCGTCGACGGATGCGGGCGGCCGCCCGCCGAGCGGGATACACCGAGCTCGAAGGCCCCTGCGTGGAGAGCTTCGAGCTCTACCAGACCAAGAGCGGCGAAGGGATCGCCGCCGAGACGTGGTTGTTCCGCGACAAGGGGGACCGCCCCGTCGCCCTCGTACCCGAAACGACGCCGTCACTGGCCCGGATCTTTGTCGACCGGGCCAAATCCGAGCCGCTGCCCGTCAAATGGTTCACGATCTCGAAGATCTGGCGGTACGAGGAACCCCAAGCCGGACGGACCCGGGAGTTTCTTCAGTTCAACCTCGATCTGCTCGGCGTCCCAGGAGTCGAGGCCGAGGCCGACCTCCTCTCCACTGCGGCGCTGTTCCTGGACGAAGTGGGCGCGCGCGGACTCTACGCCTTCCGGATGAACGACCGGGCGATCGCGGAAGGGATCGGGAAGCTCTACGGGGTCCAGGAGATGGGCCGGTTCTTCCGCGCCGTCGACCGCTTCCGAAAGATACCCCCGGCCGAGTTCGAGGACGAGGTCATCCAGGCCGGCCTCACGCCCGACGCCGCACGAGAGGTCTCAGGGCTCTTCACGGCCTCCGGTGCGGGCGTCCCCTCGGGCCAGGCCGAGACCTTCTTCCAGGACCTCGAGACCCGGGGCGTGCCGCCCGCCGCGCTGGCCGGCGTCGCCCGACTCCGTCACCTCTTCACCCTGCTCGACCGGGCGGGTCTCGGCGATCGTATCGTCTACGACCCGACGGTCGTCCGGGGCCTCGCGTACTACACGTCGACCGTTTTCGAGGCCTACGCTCGGTCCGGGGACGGACGTGCGCTGTTCGGGGGCGGTCGCTACGACCACCTGATCGAACTGTTCGAGGGGCCTCCCACGCCGGCGGCCGGCCTCGCGATCGGAGACCAGACGCTCGAGATCCTGCTGAAGGAGGCCGGACGCTGGCCCGAGGGGGAACCCCCCCTCGACACCTACGTCGTCGTGAATGACGCCGTCCGAATTCCGGACGCGATCGCGCTCGTCCAGGAGCTGCGCCGCGCCGGCCAGAGCGCGGACTGCGACCTCCTCGGCCGCTCGATGTCGCGCCAGCTCAAGGAGGCGGCGCGGAAACGGGCCCATCGGGCCCTGATCTTGGGGCTGAAAGAGGCGGGACCGGGTGCGGTCGTGGAGCGGGATCTGACGACCGGGGCGCAGCGGGAGATCCCCCGGTCCTCCGTGGTACCACCGGCGTGATCGACTCGATCGTCGTTCCGTCCCACAAGAGGATGCCCTTCGGGGACTCGGCGCCGTCCACGTACCCATACCAGTAGACGACCGCCCCCTCGCCGAAGATCTCGGTGTAGGGTCCGAGCTGGCGTTTCAGGTTCTTGCGGAGCTCGACATCGTCCCCGAAGTTCGCCTTCGACTCGATCCAGGTGAGCTTCTGGCCGTTGTGCGTGATCGGTTCGTCCAGGAGCGCGTCCGGGGTCTTTGCGAACTTGCCGCGGAGGTCCTTTTCGGTCCGGTAGCCGATCCCGTGCTGCTCGAGCCACTTGGCGAGTCGGTCCTCGCCCTTCCGGCCCCGCTCGCGTTGGAGCTCCATCCCTTCGGGCGAGTAGATCCGGTCGGCGGCGAGCAGCTCCTCGACCTCCTTGCGGATCCGAGCGTCGGGGGCCGTCTCGGGGTGGAGGAACGTTCCCCAGACCTTCTTCCGGGGGATGCCGAGCTCACCGAGCATCTGCTGGCCCATCAGGACCGGCGGGAACTTCCATTCGCGAGCGATATCGAGGATCGAGCGTCCGTTCTTCCACTGGAAGATGAGCCGGGGGAGCTGGCGCTTGACGACGTAGAACCGTCGGGTCGCGTCCCGGGTCACCCGGTGGGTATGGATGACGAACAGGAGCTCGGGGTCCCGTCCCTCCGCTCGGGCGATGCGGTCGACGTCTTCGTCGGTGACTAACGATTCGTAAAGGCGCTGGTAGGTCGCTCGGTCCATGGAAAAGGGGCGTGGGTAGCGAGCCCTCCGAGGGTTCTTGGGGGATAAGCTTGGCCCTCGTCAATCGCGCCAGTCGATGCCGACCGTTCGAAGGCCCAGCTTCGGGATCGGTGGCAACCGGCGCTTGTGACGGTGCCGGGCGATCCGTTCGGTCACGAGACGGATGTCGGCGAGCGAAATTCCCGTGCGGGCGTGGATTTCCTCCTCGGTCCGGAGCTGCTCGAGTCCGGTGAGGATCCGGTCGAGGCGCTCGTACGGAAGACCGAGCTCGGCCTCGTCCGTTTGGCCCTCCCAGAACCCCGCGGTGGGGGGCCGGTCGCGGATGGGTGCGGGCGTCCCCAGCTCCACCGCGAGCGCCCGGACCTGGGTCTTGTAAAGGTCCCCAAGCGGGAGCAGGTCGACGCCCCCGTCCCCGTACTTCGTGAAGTAGCCGAGCAGGATCTCCGACTTGTTGCCGGTCCCGATCACGACCCGGCCCCGCTCGCGGGCGAGCGTGTACAGGAGGGTCATCCGCAGCCGGGCGGTCGCGTTCCCGAGCGTCACGCGGTCGTGGACCTCCGGCAGGAGGGCGTGGAACGTGCCGAGGACCGGTTCGAGGGGGATCGTCCGATGCTCGATCCCCAACGAATCCGCGAACGCCCTAGTCTCTCGGAGCAGGGCCTCCGAATAGGGGGCATCCGGGAGGAGCACCCCCAGGACGTGCTCGGCTCCCAGCGCGTCGCGGGCCAGCTGGGCCGCCACCGCGCTGTCGATCCCACCGGAGAGTCCGATGACGCCCCCTTCGGCGACGGGCGGGCCGGCGTGGGCCCGGAGGAATTGGTGGAGCGCGGGGACCGTCCCTCGGGGCAAGCGGGGAACGAGGTCCGTCACGCCTCGACCCCCAGTGGCTCGATCTTCCCGAACCGCTCCCACTGGGGTCGGCAGGCGCAGTCGAGCGCGTCCAAGACCGTGAAATCCTGGCGGAGGGAAGCCGTCTCGATCGCCTCCAGGACCTCGGCGTCGCACTTCCCGCAGTTGTGCGGTCCTCGGGGGAGGCCGCCCGCGGTGGGGAACGAGACGAGTCGGGCCGACCCCCGAAGCGGAGCGCCGGAGCGCAGGGTCTCGACGACCGACCAGAGCCAGGGCGGCCGGTATCGGCCCCGGTGGTACAGCCACTCGACGACGGTGTCGTTCTGGATGTGGACGGGATTGACGGAGAGGGCGTCGAAGTGCCGGCCCGCCTCTTCGATGGACCGGAGCACGTCCCGAACCGACTCCGATTCGGTCAGGTAGGGGGGTTTCAGCAGAAGGTAGGCCTTGGCCCGAAGCCCGAGGCGGCGGACCCGGTCCCCCGCCTCGAGGTACTCGGACGGCGGCGCGTTCTTGTGCACGAGCCGACCGAGGACGTCCGGGTCGGTCGATTCGAGTCCGAGGGCGACTTCGAGCTCCCCCGAAAAGGCATCCTTCAGCGGGAGGAGGTTCTCGGGCGTCGCGAACTCAGGGAGGGTCTCGAACAGGAGCCGGTGCGCTTTTCCGGAGAAGGCACGGGCGAGCGCCCGTCGGCTGGACGGATCGACCTCGCGGTCGTCGAGGAAGCTACCGGAGGTGTAGACCTTCACGTACGGTTCCCCGCGATAGCGCGCGGTCGCATGGTCGAGCTGTTCCGCGAGCTCGTCCGGGGTCGCGGAGCGCCCCAGCGTGTCCTTCGCGTAGCCGCACATCGAACAGCCCTTCTGGTCCGCCCAGTAGCAGCCCCGGGTCCGCAGGATGAGGACGAACGCGGCGACCTCGGTCGTGCCGATCGCTTCCCGTTCGACCCATTGGTTCACGTAGCGGCGGGCGTCCGCGGGCTCCGCCGGCCCCGGTCGTCGTTCCCGGGCCACGGTGCGGGCGAGGGATTCCGGCGTCATGATTCCTCGAGGTCGAGGGTCACCGTGTCGTCATCCTTGAGCCCGAGCGTGTCGCGCAGGCAGTCGACCGCGACGAACTCGACCACGTCCTTGTAGTGGGACCGGTCCGGGTGGATGAGGTGACATCGGTGGCCGTTCATGCGGGCCGCGAAGCAGGTCGCTCCCCCGAACGTTCGGCCACTCGCGTGGAAGCCATCGATACGGAGGCCCGTCCAATGGGCGACCGAGCCGACCTTGCGGAGCGCCTCCCCGTTGACGCGGACGTTCAAGGTGCCGGGGTACGGAGAGTAGCCGAGCCGTTCGGAGAACTGGACGACATAACCGGGTTGCGAGAGGTAGTAGCGGCCCTCGCCCAAACCGCTCGCCACCTTGCCGTCGAACGTGATTCGGGCCGGTCCCTCGAAGATCCGTCGGTACGAGTGATACTCCACTCGGAGGAGTTCCATGGCGGCGGGCGTGAGAAGGAGTCGTTGCCGACGCTGTGCGAGGGACCGCGTGAGGAGCCCGCGCTTCTCCAGCGCGACCAAGTAGCGGTCGGCGGCCTGCTGGCTGACCCCGAGGCGATCCCCCACCTCGCGGGACGTGAGCACCGCGGCGGTATGGTCCGCCCCGAGCTGGGCGAGCAATCGGAGGACGGCGAGCGCTTCTCCCTTGGGCCGGGGCCGTACGGGATTGGGAGGGGGCACCGAGGCGGGCACGTTCAGGCCGGCTTCGATCCCGCGCCCTGGGGCGAGTGGAGGGTGACGACGTTGGAGCCCCGGAGTACGACCCGGCCCAGGTGCCGGCTGACCTCCGAGGTCGTCTCGTCCGCGTCGTCGAGCACGAGGTTCATGTGCTCGTCGACGCCGAGGAGCTTTCCCGAGAGCTGGCGGGTATCCTTCAGAAGCAACGTGACCCGCTGCGAGACCAGCCGTTCGACCAGGCTGGTTGGGGAATCCACCATCGGTCGCACGACGTGCCTCCGCTCTTTAGCGTTTGCCGCCGGCGATCCCCCTCGAGTCGCCCGTTATGGCTAAGCGGGGGCCGGCTTCGCGAAGGCATGCCTGCGGCGCCCGCGATCTCGAAGGGCCTCGACCATGTCGTGGTCGACCGCTCCTCGATCGCGTGGGTCGGGGGCGAGACGGGCGACCTGGTCTACCGAGGTTTCGATGTACGGGACCTCGTGCCGGGGATCCCCTATGAGTCCGCGGTCCATCTGCTCCTGTTCGGTGAGCCGCCCTCTCAAGACCCGTCTCCCGAGGTGAGGTCCGCGCTCCGTGAGCACCACGTCCCGCCGGCCGCGGTGGAACGGGTGGTGGACGCGTTGCCGCCCCACCTTCCACCGCTCGAGGCGCTCCGCACCATCCTCTCCGCACTCGGGGATGGGAGCTTCGGCTACCCACCGAGCCTCGAAGAGGGATTCCGCCTCATCGCGCAGACCCCGGTCCTCCTCGCTCGATTCGTCCGTCGGTCCCGTGGGCTCTCGCCCGTGGCCCCGCGGTCCGACCTGTCCCACGCCGCCAACTACCTGGCCATGATCACGGGCGGGGAGCCGGACCCCGCGCGGGTGCGGGCCCTCGAATCCTACCTCGTCCTGCTCGCGGACCACGGGATGAACGCCTCGACGTTCGCGCTCCGCGTGGCGATCTCGACCCAGTCCGACCTCGCGAGCGCCGCGACCGCCGGACTCGCGACCCTGAAGGGCCCGGTTCACGGTGGTGCGCCAAGCAAGGTCTCCGACATGCTCGATGCGATCGGCTCCCCCGATCGGGCCGATGCGTGGATCGCCGAACGTCTCGCCCGGAAGGAGGTACTGTTCGGGTTTGGGCATCGTGCCTACAAGGCGGACGACCCACGCTCGTTCGTCCTGCATCGCGTCGCCGGATCGGTCGCCGACCCGGAACGGCTCCGTCTGGCCGAAGCGGTCGAGCAGAGCGCGCTCGCCGCTCTACGTGCCGCCAAGCCCGACGCCCGCCTTTTCACGAACGTCGAGTTCTACAGCGCGGTCGTGCTCGAAGCGGTCGGGTTGCCCCGGGAACTGTTCACTCCGACGTTCGCCGTGGCCCGCACGGCCGGCTGGACGGCCCACGCCCTGGAACAGGCGGCCGACAACCGCATGATCCGACCCGAGGTCGAGTACGTCGGCCCGGAGAAGGGCCGACGCTGGCCCCGCCCTATACCAGGTCACTAGAGGAAGGGCGAACGAACTAGGAGTCGCCCTTCTCCTTCCCGCTGTCCTCGTTGACGACCTTGAAGTCGGCGTCCACCGGCCCCGTGGACGGTCCGGCGTCACTGGGCGGAGGGGACGGCTCCCCCGGGCTGCCCGTGTCGGACGGCGGGGCGGAGGGCTGGCTCGCCGCGGCCTGCTGGTAGAGCTTCTGCGCGATCGCGTGGAGGGCCTTCGTCAGCGCGTCGGTCTGCTCGCGGAGTTGCGCGGCCGTGGCGTCCTTCGCTTGGAGGGTCTTCCGGACCGTCGCCACCTTCTCGGTGACGTCGGTGGCGTCCGCTTCGGCGATCTTGTCCTTCGAATCGGCGAGGACCCGTTCGGCCTCATAGGCGAGGGATTCTGCCTGGTTCTTGGCGGTGACGAGCTCGGCCCGTTCCCGGTCCGTGGAGGCGAACTCCTCGGCCTGGCGGACCATCTTCTGGACCTCGTCCTTCGAGAGCTTGTTCGCCGCGGTGATTGTGATTCCCTGCTTCCGCTGGGTCGCGAGGTCCTTCGCGGAGACACTCAGGATCCCGTTCGCGTCGATGTCGAAGCCGACCTCGACCTGGGGGGTTCCCCGCGGCGCCGGCGGGATACCCGTGAGCAAGAAGCTGCCGAGGGCCACGTTGTCCGCGGAGAGCGGCCGCTCTCCTTGAAAGACCTTGATCTCGACGGACGACTGGTTGTCGGCCGCCGTGGTGAAGATCTGGCTCTTTCGGGTCGGGATGGTGGTGTTCCGCTCGATGAGCTTGGTGGCGACCCCGCCCATCGTCTCGACCCCGAGCGACAGCGGCGTCACATCCAGCAGCAGGACGTCCTTCACCTCGCCGGCGAGCACCCCCCCCTGGACCGCGGCGCCGAGCGCGACGCACTCCATCGGGTCGACCCCCCGTTCGATCGGGCGGCCGACGGCCTGCTCGAGGAACTTCTGAACGATCGGCATCCGAGTCGGGCCGCCGACCAGCACGATGCGGTTGATCTGGTCCTTCGCGAGCTTCGCATCCCCGATCGCCTGCTCGACCGGCCCCTTGCAGCGGTCCACGATCGGCCGGACGAGCTCTTCCAGCTTCGCACGCGACAGGGTGATGGCGAGGTGTTTCGGACCCTCCGAGGTCGCGGTCAGGAAGGGGAGGTTGATCTGGGTCTCGAGCGTCGAGGAGAGCTCGATCTTCGCCTTCTCGGCGGCGTCGCGGACCCGCTGGGCGGCCATCTTGTCCTTCCGGACGTCGACCCCGGACTCCTTCTGGAACTCGGCGGCGATCCATTCCGTGATCGAGCTGTCCATGTCGGTCCCGCCGAGCTGGGTGTCGCCGCTCGTCGAGAGGACCTCAAAGACGCCGTCCCCGAAGTCCATGATCGTGACGTCAAGCGTCCCTCCGCCGAGGTCAAAGACGAGGATCTTCTGGTTCTTCCCGGCCTTGTCGAGACCGTAGGCGAGGCTCGCGGCCGTGGGCTCGTTGATGATCCGGACGACGTCGAGACCGGCGATGGCGCCCGCATCCTTCGTCGCCTGCCGCTGATTGTCGTTGAAGTAGGCGGGAACGGTGATGACCGCTTTCTCGATCTTCTCGCCCAGGAAGGCTTCCGCATCGCGCTTGATCTTCTGGAGCAGGAAGGCGGACAGTTGTTGAGGCGTGTACTGCTTGCCGTGGAGGGTGTAGTGATAGTCGGTCCCCATCTTCCGCTTGAACGCGGTGACGGTGCCTTCCGGGTTGGAGATCGCCTGCCGACGGGCCGGCTCCCCGACGATCAGTTGGCCGTCCTTCGTGAAGGCGACGTAGGACGGGAACGCCTTGCCCCCGCCGACGGTGGTGCCCTCCGCACTCGGGACGATCGCAGGGCGACCGCCCTCGAGGAAAGCGGCCGCCGAGTTGCTGGTTCCGAGGTCGATTCCGATGATCTTTGCCATGGTGGTTTTCCCGAAGACATGGGGACTCAAGAGACGGCCCCCTCCGCTTCGATTTACATTACAAGTAATTCAACGCTACTATAAAAATACGACTATATCGTTCCCCCCGTTCCGAGTCGATGGGGGCGATTTCCTCCCCGAGTCCCGGTCGAGGATCCCGGGGGCCGCCGAGCAACCGATCCTGGGGTCTCGAGCACGGTCGGGGCCAAGTTGTTTTCTTCTGCCCCCGGTTCCGAAGTCCTGTGTCGTCCGCTCCGAAGCCGCCGGCCCTCGTCCTGCTCGATATGGACGACACGATCTTCGACCATTCCCTCACCTGTCGTGCGGCCCTACGCGAACTCCGTCGCTCGGAACCTCGCCTCGCGGTCCGGTCGCTGGACGACCTATGGCACGCGTACCTCACTCGATTGAAGGCGACGGACCTCACGCTCGGGTGGGTGGGACATTCGGACCAATTCTACGAGGACGCCCGGGCCGCCCGATTCAGCGCTCTGGCGCGGGAGGCCGGTTGGGAATGCGATAGGGCCGAGGGCCGGGCCCTCTCGACCCTCTATCGGACGCACTACCAACGACTTCGACGGCCGGTCCCCGGGGCGATCGAATTCGTGCGTCGGACCGCGCGGAGCGTCCCGGTCGGGATCGTGACCAACAACCAGGTTTCCGAGCAGGAACAGAAGCTCAAATTCCTCGGACTGACCGACTCGGTCGCCCACCTGATCGTCTCCGAGGCGGTCGGGGTCGAAAAGCCGAACCCCGAGATCTTCCGGGCCGCTCTCTCCGCGGCGCGGGTCGGTCCGCGGGAGGCCGTCATGGTGGGTGATTCGTGGACCAACGATGTGCTGGGCGCACGTGCCGCCGGGATCCGCCCGGTCTGGTTCAACCGCTTCGGACGACCCCGCCCGACGCGCCCTCGGGTCGAGGAGATCGCGTCGTTCCGCCCCGCAAGAGTGGTGGAGCGGGTCATTCGGGGCGTCCCCGCCCGGCGAGGTCGCCCGCGTCGGTGAGGACCCCGCCGAGCGCATTATATCGAACGTCCCATTCCGCCGCCGATGCCCGGGGGGTGGGAGCCGTGGATGCCCGCCGCACGACGCGCCCTCCCCGCCATGCGAGCGTGGCGAACCGGCTTCCACCAGGAACCGGAGCTCTCGCTCCACGAGGAGCGAACCCGGGAGAAGGTGGTCCGGGCGCTCACCGAGATGAACATTCCATTCCACACGTTCGACGACCACTTCGGTGTGGTCGGGTTGATCGGAGCAGACCGATCCGGTCCGGTCGTCGCCCTGCGAGCCGATATGGACGGTCTCCCGATCACGGAAGAGACCGGTCTTCCGTTCCAATCGAAGCATCCGGGACGGATGCACGCGTGCGGACATGACGTCCACATGGCGAGCCTCCTCGGGGCCGCGGCGATCCTGCTTCGCCCACCCCGGCCCCTGGCCGGTCCCGTGAAGCTGATCTTCCAACCGGCGGAGGAGGATGGCGACCGCGGCGGTGCCCTCCCCCTGATCGAGGATGGGTGCCTGAAGGAACCCCGGGTCGATTTCGTCGTGGGACAGCACGTCATGCCGGGCCTTCCCCTCGGCCAGGTCGGTTGGCGGGCCGGCCCCATGATGGCCTCGGCCGACCATTTCCGCCTCACCGTCCGTGGAAAGGGCGGTCACGCCGCGACCCCTCACCAGGGGCCGGACGCGATCGTCGTCGCGAGCGAGATCGTCGTGGCGTTGCAAACCCTGGTCAGCCGGGTTCGGAACCCGACCGACCCGGTCGTGGTGAGCGTCGGGTCGGTCCATGGAGGTACGCGCAACAACATCCTCCCCGACGAGGTCGTGCTCGAAGGAACCGTGAGAACGCTCTCCGCGGCGACGCGAGCGCAGATGGAAAGTGCGTTCCGTCGGCGCGTGCGGGCGGTCGCCGCGGGCTGGGGTGCGAAGGTTCGCATCGAGTACTCCATCGGATACCCGCCGCTCGTCAACGACCCCGCCGCGACCCGGGTCGTCGCCGACGCCCTCGTCCGCGAATTCGGGCGGGACTCGGCGGTCGAAGTGGTGGAACCGATCATGGGGGCGGAGGACTTCTCCCGGTACTTGGAACACGTGCCCGGCACGTTCTTGCGGCTTGGCGTCGGCGTCGCCGGACGGACGGCGAACCTCCATTCTGCCACGTTCGCCCCCGACGAGCGCGCCCTGGTGATCGGGGCCACGGCTCTCGCCGCGTCGGCGGAGGGTCTCCAGCGGGGGGGAGCATGAGCATCGCCGACCGCCGTCGCGATTTTCCCGCGCTGCGCCCCCGGGAAAGTGGAATGCCGCCCGTCTACCTCGATTCGGCCTGCATGTCCCTCGTACCCCAGGCCGTCCTCGACGCGACGGCCTCCTACTATCGGGACTTTCCCGGATGCGGCGGACGAAGCCTCCACCGTTTCGCCGAAGAGGTGGGGCGGCGCTACGAGGAGACCCGGTCGCTCTTCGCCGAGCGGCTCGGCGTCGCCGACCCCCGGGGGGTCGTCTTCCTTCGGAATTCGACGGAGGCGATCAACCTCGTCGCCCAGGGACTCCGATGGAAGCGGGGGGACCGGGTCCTGATCTCGGACCGCGAACACAACTCGAACCTGATCGTCTGGCAACGACTCGCGGCGGAACGCGGGATCCGGGTCGATGTGCTCCCGCTCTCGGACGAGGGCGGGTTCGACGAGCTCGAGCTGGAAAAGCATCTGAAGCGGGGCGTCCGCCTCGTGAGCTTGTTCCACACCTCCAACCTGGACGGACGCAGCCTCCCGGTCGAGGAGATCACCGAGCTCGCCCACGACCGGGGGGCCCAGGTCCTGTTTGACGGATGCCAGGCCGCTCCGCATGCTCCGCTGGAACTGGACCGGATCGGGATCGATTTCTACGCGGTCTCGGGCCACAAGATGCTCGGACCGACGGGGACGGGGATCCTCGCTTCGACCCCCGAACGCCTGGCCACCCTCCGCCCCCTCCTGGTCGGGGGGGAGACGGTGGAGTGGAGCACGCTGACGGAACACGAGCTCCGGCCTCCTCCCTACCGGTTCGAGGCGGGCCTGCAGAACTACTCGGGCATTGTGGGGATGGGGGCCGCGCTCCGGTACCTCGCCCAGCTCGACCCGGCCGAGATGCGCGCCCACGAGATGGCACTGAACGATCGCCTGACCCGGGCCCTCATCGGCGAGCCTCGCGTGCGGATCCTCGGCCCCGGTAGTGCCCGCGACCGCCCCAGCCTGTTCGCGTTCACGCTGGAGGGGATCGATCCCCACGACGCCGCGCTGTTCCTGGACGAGGGGTACGGGGTGATGGTCCGTTCGGGCCGCCACTGCGTACACTCCTGGTACGCCGAGCGGAACATTCCGGGCAACGTCCGCGCGTCGTTCTACTTCTACAACAACGTGGAGGACGTGGACGTCCTCGTCGCGGGGTTGAAAGAACTGTTGGCCCGGGTCCCCGCTACCGGTACATCGGGGGGGACGACGACCCCGACGGCTCCTTCGGGGTCCGGTCGGCGGCGTGGCGCTGGATCGACAGCAGCTGCTGTTCGATCCGCTCGGCCTCGGCATAGAGCGGCACCGCGTCGAGCGGGGTCCGCAGGAGGATCGCGTTGATCGTCTCGATCACTTTGGCCGCGGCCCGCGCGTCTGGATAGTCCGCTTGGGCTTCCGCGAGGAAGGTCAACACGTCGAAGCCCCGGCGGCGGCCCTCGTTCAGGAGGACGCCGGCGATGCCGGTGATGACGCCTTCCGCGAACGGGATCATGTTGGGTTCGATGTACAGCTCGCGGGCCTTGCGGGTGCTGGCGACGCCGTAGACCTTCACGTCGTTCAGTCGAGGTCCCCGCCCCTTCCCCCGGTTCGGGTCGGCTTCGACCACGAGTCCCTCAGGGGAGACGAGCAGGGAGCAGCGTTGCTCCTGGACCCAGTCGATGATCGCGTTGGCCAGGGGGTGGATGATCGCGGGCGCCGGGTGGAACTCCGAGACGAAGGCCACGATCTTGTCCGCGCCGCGGCCGGCCCGGTCGGCGGGCGGGTGGCCCGCGTAGATCCGGACGGGATGCTGGGGCTTTCCGTCCCGGATGAGCGAGACGGTGGGGAAGGCGGGGGACTCCACGATCCCGATCTGCTCCATCTCGAGCGTGTCGATGAGATAGTTCGCCACGATCGAGCTGACGAGCCCCACCGAGGGGAACCCGTCGATGACGATGGCCCCCTCGACATCGATGCGCTTGAGCTCGTAGATCCGGACCTGGTCCGGCGCCATCTGGTTCGTCAGAGCGACCTCTCGACGATGTGCCCGATCTCCTTGGAGAGCAGGTTGACGATGTCCTCGGTGAGGGCCCGGCGCACATCGGGGGGCAAGGCGGAGAGACCGAGGCGCGCGGTCGCCGCTCCGACCCGCACGATGGCGGCGTACTCGCGAGCGCGGGCTTCGAGGAGGTCCTTGACGGCGTCCTTGAGGTCCTGAGCGAGCTTGGGGTCCTCGCGCAGGATCTTCTCGAGGTGGTGCCGGATCTCCTCCTTGACGATGTCCCGCGTCGCCTCGCGGACCAGCTCCTCCGGACGGAGGAGGTCCCGGGTACTCTTGACGATCAGGTCGATCGGCTCGCCAGAGGATCCCTCGGCCATCAACCGCCGAAATCGGGGAAGACCCTTAAGCATTTGGCAGCCTGAGCAAGCCGGTCCCCGCGGACCACGGGCGCCGCGTCCGCCGGGAGAAGATTTTATCCCGCGGGGGGCGTCGGCGAGCTTCGTGGGCCGGTAGATCAGCGGAAGATCGCTACCTTGGCAAGGTAGAGGTCGCGAGTTCAAAGGGGCGGGGGCGGAACGCTCCCCGTCCGGAGAATCTCGCCCGGTCCACTCCTCCGTTGAGAGGACGATGTCGGCACGTGTCGAGCCCTCCCACCGACACGAACCCTAGCCCTTTATACGGGTCCCGGCTTCGGCCCCGAACGTGGAGGCCGACATCCGCGAAAAGATCGCGGGCGAGGTGGTTCTCTCCCCTCACCCCGGTCGCACCCTACGGAAGTGGCGCGAGGATTTCGGGGTCTCCCAACGGGACCTCGCGAAGCAGCTCGCCACGGTCCCCTCGGTCATTTCGGATTACGAGTCGGAGCGCCGGGTGAGCCCCGGCGCCGGCTTCATTCGACGCTACGTGGACAGCCTGCTCGCCCTCGACACTCAGAACGGGAGCCGCGTCGGCCAGCGGCTCGGCGTGCGGCCCCATTCGGACGGTATCCTCGGAATGCGGGAGTTCGCGGTCGCGATCCCCCTGCGGGCCCTCGCCGAGCGGCTCGACGCGCGGTCCGTCAGCCGGGTCGACCTGCACCGTGACATTCACGGGTTCACGATCCTCGACGCCCCCCGGGCGATCCTCTCGATCGATGCCTCCCGGTTCGTGGAGGTCTACGGTTGGACGACGCAGCGGGCGCTCATCTTCTCCAACGTGAAGTACGGCCGCTCTCCCATGGTCGCGATCCGGGCGCACCCGCTCAAACCCGCCGCCGTCGTCTTTGCGGCCCCCGGACGGATCGACCCGTTGGCGGTTCGGCTCTCCGAGGTCGAGAACATCCCCCTCCTGACGACCACACTGGCCGCACCGGCGGTGTTGGAGCGACTCGAGGGGCTCTAGAGGAACACGGAAGGTACCATGGACGCAGGGATCGTGAGCTACGGGGCGTATGTGCCGAGATACCGGATCACGCCGGCCGAGATCGGACGAGTCTGGGGGGTCGACGGGGAAGGGATGGGCCAGGGGCTCAACGTGGTCCGGAAGAGCGTTCCGGCTCCCGACGAGGACACCATCACCATCTCCACGGAGGCGCTCCGGGTCGCCCTCGTACGCGGCGGGATCGACCCGCAGCAGATCGGTGCGATCTACGTCGGTTCGGAATCCCATCCGTATGCGGTGAAGCCCACGGCGACGGTCGTCGCGCAGGCGGTCGGGGCCACGCCCAACCTGACGGCGGCCGATTTTGAGTTTGCGTGCAAGGCAGGGACGGCGGCGATCCAGACCTGTCTCGGCCTCGCCGGGTCGGGGATGATCCGGTACGGGGTCGCGATCGGGACCGACACGTCCCAGGGCGCTCCCGGGGACGCCCTCGAGTACTCCGCCAGTGCTGGCGGTGCCGCCATGATCATCGGACGCGAGAAGGTCATCGCGCGCGTCCTCCGCACGCTCTCCTACACGACGGATACACCGGATTTCTGGCGCCGGGAAGGGCAAAAGTACCCGAGCCACGGCGGACGTTTCACGGGCGAGCCGGCGTACTTCCGTCACGTGACCGAGTGCGCGAAAAGGATGTTCGCGGCGTCGGAATCGACACCGAAGGACTACGCGCACGTGGTCTTCCACCAACCGAATGGGAAGTTCCCCCAGCGGGTCGGCAAGCAACTGGGCTTCTCCGAGGCCCAGATGAGATACGGTCTCGTCACGCCGTACATCGGCAACACCTACTCCGGTGCCGCCCTGATCGGCCTCGCCAACGTGCTGGACCGGGCGAAGCCCGGAGAGCGCGTGCTGATGGTCGGGTACGGCTCGGGCGCTGGCTCCGATGCGTTCGACTTCGAGATCATGCCCGAGATCGCGAACTACGACCGGTCGTTCGGACGCCCCGTCCAGGAGTACCTCGACGCGGGCATCGAGATCCCGTACGCGGTCTACGCGAAGTTCCGGGGCAAGATCCACATGGGAGGGGAGTAGCGATGCGGGAAGTCGCGGTGCTCGGGGTGGGCCAGACGAAGTTCGGAGAGCTGTGGGACCGCTCGTTCCGGGAGATCGGCATCGAGGCGGGTCTTCAGGCGCTCGTCGACGCGAAGCTCTCCTCGGCCGACCTGGGGGGACTCTTCCTCGGGAACATGGCGTCGGGCTCGCTCCTCGACCAGGAGCACATCGCCCCCCTCATCCTGGATTACGCCGGCCTGGCGGGTCGGCACCTGCCCGCCGTCCGGGTCGAGGGCGGAGGCGCCTCCGGGGCGCTGGCACTGCACGCGGGGTACCTCGCGGTCGCGAGCGGTCAGTACGATTTCGTCGTCGTGGGCGGGGCGGAGAAGATGACGGACGTTCCCGACGAGACCGCGAACCGCATCACGAGCTCCACCGCCGACCACGAGTGGGAGGTCGTCTTCGGCGCCACGCTCCCGGCCCTCTGGGGCCTCGTGGCCCAACGGCACATGCACGACTTCGGTACGACCCGGGAGCAACTCGCCCGAGTGGCGGTGCACGACCACGCCATGGCCGCGAAGAACCCGCTCGCGCACTACCGGAACCAGCTCACGGTCGAGCAGGTGATGGGCGCGGGAGAGGTCGCGGAGCCGCTCGGCATGCTTGACTGCGCTCCCCTCTCGGACGGGGCGGCGGCCGTGGTCCTGGGACCGCTCGACATGTCCCGCGGGCACACGGACATCCCGATCCGCATCGCGGCGAGCGAGGTCGCCTGTGACACGATGGCGCTCCAGCATCGCGCGAGCGTGACCACGATCGAGTCCACCGTGGTCGCGGCACGGCATGCGTTCGAGCGGGCCCGACGCGCGCCCGCGGACGTCCGCGTGGCGGAGATCAACGATGCCTACACGATCAGCGCCCTCGTCGCGCTCGAGGACCTCGGGTTCGTCGAGAAGGGCGAGGCTGGCCGGGAATTTGCGACCGGGCGCTTCGGCCCCACGGGCACCCTGACGCTCAACCCGTCCGGCGGCATGAAGGCCCAGGGGCGACCGTTCGGTGCGGTCGGGGTCGCCCAGGTCGTCGAGATCGTCAAACAACTCCGGGGCGAGGCGAAGGACCGCCAGGTGAGCGGCGCCACGCTCGGACTCACCCACGACGTCGGCGGCACCGGGGCGACGAGCGTGGTCCATCTCTTGGAGAGGCCTACCTAGGGAGGAACCATGTCGGTAGCCCGTTTCTGGCGCGAGACCCCCCGACGCTACAACCTCGGCGGGTCGAAGTGCGGCGTGTGCGAGACCGTCTATTTCCCCCCCCGCTCGGTCTGCCCCACCTGCCCTCACCACCGGGAGACGATCGAGAAGATGGCCCCCTTCCAGCTCAGCGGCGACGGCACGGTCTACTCGTTCACCGTCGTGCACGAGGCGGCCGAGGGGTTCGAGATGCAGGTCCCGTACATCGTCGCCCTCGTGAAGACCGTCGAGGGGCCCATGCTCACCGGTCAGGTCGTTGACGTCAACCCGCCGACCGTGGCGATCGGCCTCCGGGTCCGGGCCACCTTCCGAAAGCTCCGGGAGGAAGGCAAGGCCGGCGTCATCCACTACGGATACAAGTTCGCCCCCGCCGCCGACACCGACCCGGTGCCCGGCCGACGAGGCCCCGCCGCCCCGGTCCCGAGCGGGGCGAAGGAGTCGGACCGGGCCCCCGCGTGAGCGCCCCGCCGCGCCGGGACGGCGCCCCTCCCCGACCGCCGGAGGAGGACCCGACCGACGAGGAATACGTGCGGGCGTACGCGGCCGGCTACGAGGAGGGCGTGCGGAGCGCGCTGCGCGAGGTCCTCGGCCACGCCTCCCGGGGTCACACGACCCAGGAGCTCCGGATGTTGGTGGAGAGCCGGCTGGCGCGTCTCTCGGAAGAGGTCGACCTGAAGCGGAAGGGTCTCCTCGCACCGCCCCGACGTCCCGCCTGGGGCGCCCTGCTCCGGCCACCGACCTCGGCCCGGCCCTGGGTAAGCCCTGTCGGGGTCGCGCCGCCCGTGACCGCGCTGCGGGTGGGGCCGGGTCGCAGCCTCCTCGTTCGCGAAGAGCGGCCGTCCCGGGCCCTTGAGATCGTCCGGGCGAACGTCTCCGACTTTCCCCGGATCGCCATCGTATCGCTCCATCCGCCGTCGATCCCCGGACTCGCTTCGGAGAACCTCGTGGAGATCTCCCCGACCGGTGCCGGGGACGCGCTGAGCGCCGCGCTCCCGACCCCGGGGGAGATCAGTGGACGGCTCCGGGGGCCCACCGAGCTTCCCGGGGGCGCGCTTGTCTACGTCGACGCACTCGAGTTCCTCGCGACGGAGCACTCGCTCGAGTTGACGCTCCGCTTCGTGAACTGGCTCGTCACCCAGGTCCACGAGACCGGCTCCGCCCTCGTGGTCTCCTTCGACCCGAGGTCGCTCGACCTCAAGGATGCGAGCCGGCTCGAGCGCGTCTTCCAGAGCGTAGTGTAGCCTCGCGAGCGCCGCCCCTCTCCTGAGGACCCATAAGCATAGGAACCCCCACGCCCCCAGCCCCTCCCAGGGCGGATCCAGTCGAACATGGAGGTCGCTTTCTTCACGGACTCCTATCCTCCGATGCAGGACGGGGTCGCGCAGGTCACGGGCGGCCTGGCGAAGGAGCTCGTCCGACTCGGCCACCGCGTCCGGGTCTTCGCGCCGAACCCCATCAGCGGAGCCCCGTCCGAGGAACGCACGGAGGACGGTGTCGCGGTCCAGAGGTTGCGCAGTCTCCGCGTGCCCCTCTACGGCCAGTACCGGTGGCCGCTGTTCCCCTTCAGCGCGCTCCGGGAAGCTCAAGGGGCCGCCGAGGCGGACATCCTCCACATCCACTCCCCGGGGGGACTCGGGAGCGTCGGATTCCTCGCCTCCCGCCGGTTCGACCGACCCCTCTTGGGAACGTTTCATACCAACCTTCGGGCGATGGAATCGAGCGTCCCCTCGAAGTTCCTCGTCCCGTCGTTCTTCCGGTTCGCCTGGTGGTGGAACCTGGGCCTCTACTGGCGGTGCGATGTCGCGACCGCGCCGTCCGTCGCCGCCCGCGACGCCCTGGTCGGCAGCGTTCGGAAGCCGTTCCGTCGTGCGGTGGAGGTCGTCCCCAACGGGATCGACCTGGACCGGTTCGCACCGGGCGTTCAGGTCCCGGACTGGCGGGCTCGGTGCGGGTTCTCCTCCGCTCCGCTGATGACGTACCTCGGCCGCCTCACCGTCGACAAGGGGGTCCACCGGTTCCTCGACGCCGTGGCGGAAGCCCGGGAGCATATCGACGTCGTCGCCGTGGTGGGCGGGGCCGGTCCGGAGGAAGCCGCGGTCCGGGAGCGTATCCGGGAGGATGCCCGCCTGCGCGGGATCGCCCGGTACGTCGGTCCGGTCACCGAGGAGGAGAAACCCGCCCTTCTTGGACAGAGCGACGTATTTGTGCTGCCCTCGACGAGCGATACGTCGAGCGTCGCCCTGCTCGAGGCGATGGCCTGCGGCACCACTGTCGTCGGCCCGGCCGAGGGCGGGGCCGCCGAGCTCCTCGAGGACGGCCGCACGGGTCGCCGGGTTCCGGTCCTCGCCCCGGGGGCGCTCGCCCGGGCGCTCGTCGAGCTCGCCGACCATCCCTCGGTCCGCCGCTCCCTGGGGGCCCAAGGCCGCCAGTACGTCCGGGAGCGCGCGTCGGTCGAAACGATGGCCCGCCGCTTTATCTCCCTCTACGAGCATCTTCTGGAATCACGGAGGTCCGATGGCCGTCGTTCCCTTCTCTGAGCTCGACCAGATCGCCCGGCGGTTGGCCGCCGAGCGCCACGACGCGTACTCGGAGCGCGCCCTCTCCCGGGCGTACGACGAGTACCTCGCCCGTCGGCGGGCCCCGCTCGCGCCGTTCCGTCTCCGTCTCGGGGACCGGGAGTTCTCCTCGATCTTCGACCTGGCCGAGGACCCCGCGGTCGGCACGTCGCCGATCGAGCTGCGGCTCGACCCGGCGCCGGCACCCGGGGCGCCGTGGGAGTTCCTACGACCGTTCGAACAAATGGTGTTCGAAACCGACGGGTCGGCCCGAGTCTACCCGGTCGCGTCCGGCGCGCCCACGCGCGTCATCGCCCGGTTCCTCCTCCGCGAACACTACCTGCCCCGTACGCGGACGGAGGAGGACCGGGCCGCCGCCGGAGGAGCGCGCGTCGCGGTGGCGACCCACCTCCGCAGCCTCCAGGAGGGCGTGCTCGGGAGCCGGTCGATCGGGCTCCTGCCGTTCTCCGTCTCCGTCCTCGCGTACTACCCGGAGGAGCGGGTCGCCTACGACCTCGACCTCGTCCGTTCCCTCGTGCTCACGGACCCGCGGGCGGGACGTCTCGCCCCGCAACGTCGGGTGCGTCGCTCGGCTCGGGTCAGCTGGTACGTCGACCGGCTGGTCGGACGCGGCGAGATGCCGTTGCTCGCGGCGCGCTGCCTCACTGTCCTCGTCGAATCGCACGGCCTCACCGCGCTCGAGATGACGCACGTGTTCGGCGGCGTGCGGGAGCTCGTCGATTCCGCCCTCCAAGGACTCGCGGCCCGCGGCCTTGTCACGTTCGACCGGCGCACCGGGGTCTACCGACCGCGGCTCGACGCGTTCATGCCGGTGCCCACTTCCGAGCCCGCGAGCGGTGCCTCGGACGCGGCTTCGGGAGGCGCCAACCCCGCCCTCCGGACGAGCGTACAGGAACTGATCGCCGCCGCCGACGCGCGCGCGACGTGTCCGCTGTGCGGGGTGCTCCTGCCGGCGGGGACCCGGGGCATCCTCTGCGACAAGTGCGCGGCCGAAGTCGCCGCCGAGTAGGGAGCGGGGCTGTCGGGAACCCCAGACGGCAAAGGGGTGCCATATGGCACTCCCCGGGAATTGCCGGCGAGACCCGAGAGTCGTCCCGAGACGATGGGATGGGAGAGGTCCTTGGGTTCCAGCTGCATGAATTGGACTCGAATGTCGAGCAGCAGGGGCCCGCCATCCACTACCAGTCGCTGTGCAAGATTCGATGAATCTTCGTAACCACTCACCTTTCCGGACCGCCCGAAGTCGAACTACCGTAGGAACCAAAGTACTTTCCGGTGAACGTGCTCTCCCTCGTTCGAGGGGGACGTGTACTCTCGGGACGCGGTGGAGGTCTTTGC
>JBKQNC010000005.1:0-60764 GCA_052326445.1 Thermoplasmata archaeon | reverse complement strand
TGGGGAAGTTGTATCGGGCCCAGGTAGGCTGAGCAGAGTCCGAAGCCCGAACAGCGACGAAACTCGTCGTCCACGGACGACCGTACCGGCGATCAACGCAATTCGGAGCTGCGCCACAGGCTCCTAGTTACGACGCGCGGATACGATGGGTGGGTCCCCGGCCGATGCCCGCACACCGGGGCGGAAGCGGGTCTATCCGATTGCGGCCCGGACGCGGACCCGAACCTCGGCCGGGGTCCCCCGGGCATCGATCGGGCGGAGCAGCCCCTGGGTTCGATAGAGTTCGAGGAGCGGCGCGGTCTGCTGGGCGTAGACCTCCAACCTCGTCTTCACGGCCTCGGGGAGGTCGTCGGGTCGATGGATGAGCGGGGTGCCGTCGCGGTCGCAATGTCCCGGGGTCCGCGGCGGTTGGGTCGTTAGGTTGTAGGTGGTCTTGCACATCGGGCAGACCCGGCGCTCCACGATCCGCGCAATCAACACCTCCTTCGGAAGGTCGAACGAAACCACAACGTCGACCGGAGTGATCTGCTCTAACGCCCGGGCCTGGGCGGGGTTCCGCGGGAAGCCGTCCAGGAGGAACCCACCGCGGGCGTCGGGCTCCGCCAGCCGTTCCTTGAGCATCTCGAACACGAGGTCGTCCGGCACGAGCCGGCCCGCGGCCATGTGCCCTTCCGCCTGCCGTCCGAGCGGGGTCTTGGCAGCGACCGCCGCGCGAAGGAGGTCGCCGGTCGAAAGGTGCGGGACTCCCAGCTCCCGGGAGACCTCGGAGGCCTGGGTCCCCTTGCCCACCCCGGGCGGTCCGAGGAAGATGACGCGGTGCATGTCCTCTCGCACCCTTCTCCGCTTAAGGGGTTAGCGTGGGGGCTACCCCACTTGCGTCCCGTGGAAGCGCCGCCCGGTCATCGCCGCCTCGAGGGCGGTGAGGTCCCGCCCATCGACGATCGCGAGCGGGATCCCCGCCCGCGCGAGGGCGTCTGCGCCCAGCCGGTCGAACAGGAAGTTCTCTCCGGCCTGGCCGGTCGTCGTTCCGTGGACGTGCCGGCGGAACTCCGGCCAGCCGATCGCATCGATCCGACGAGCGTTCGGGTGGGTTCGGGGGTCCTGGTCGTAGAATCCGTCGACGTTGGTCGCATTGACCATGCGCGCTGCGCGAAGCCGAACGGCGAGCAGGGCGGCCACCGCATCGGTCGTGTGGCCCGGTTCCGTTCCCCCCATCACGACGGGCGAGGCCCGCCCCAGTTCGTGGACCGCTTCCCTCAGGGAGGTGGGGGGATGGGCCGGGGTCGGAGACCCGATGCGGGCCGCGAGCAGGCGGGCGTGAAGGCGGGTCACTTCGATCCCGAGTTCGTCGAGCTCGACCTCCGTGAGGTCGAGGTCGCGCCCGATCTGGATGTACTCCCGGGCCGTCCGCCCCCCACCCGTGGTGACCCCGAGCGGTACGCGTCGGCCGAGCCGGCGCAACAGCGCGCTGAGCCGTTCCAGATACTGGGAATCCCGGTCGCCCGTCAAGAGAACGGACCCACCGATCGACACGACGACCGGCCGAACGAGGGGCGTCGCGCGGGTCGGCATCCCCACGAAGGAGGAACGCGCCAACTTAGAGGTGTCGGAGCCCGGGCGCCGGGTTGAATACCCGGCGCTCCTCCGGGGCTCCGTGCCGGACGACCTCGAGCGGGCCAAGGCCGCGGCCGCCGAGCACGCGGTCCGACGACTGCGACCGGGCCTCCGCCTCGCCCTCGGAACCGGTTCGACCGCCGCCCACGCGGTGCGGGCGATCGCCGCCCACTTTCCCGCCGGAAAGTTCGACTGCGTGGCGAGCTCCCGCGCGACGGAGGAGCTCGCCCGCAGCCTCGGCCTTTCCGTCCGCCCCCTCCGCGGAGGGGACCGGTTCGACGTGATGATCGACGGAGCGGACGAGGTCGCCGATTCCTTCTGCCTTACCAAGGGGGGCGGAGGGGCGCTCCTGCGGGAGAAGCTCCTCGCGCGGCTCTCGAGCGAGCGGGTGATCCTGGTCGACCCGTCGAAGCTCGTCCATCAGTTGGGGGAGCGCTCCCCCATCCCCGTCGAGGTGGTTCCCTTCGCCCGGGAGGTCCTCGAATCCGAGCTCGGGCGCCTGGGGTTCGCCGTCCGCCTCCGCCTCGACCGGGACGGGCGGGAGTTCCGAAGCGACAACGGCAACGCGATCCTCGATTTGACCACGTCCCGGCCCCTGACCGATCCGGCGGAGACCGACCGGGCGCTCCGGGCATGGACGGGGGTCGTGGAGACCGGGATTTTCGTGGGGCTGGCCGACCGGGTCGTGATCGGCCACCCAGACGGACGCTCGGAGGAGCGGACCGCGCCGGCCTCCGCTCGGAGCTGACCCGTCTTCGGCCAGCGTCGGCGTTATCTGTCCGGGGACGTGCGGACTGTCGGCCCCCGAAAGGGGACCGTGGGAAGATGCAGGGCAAGTACATTCGGACCCGGGTCGAGGACCACGTCGGGCACATCGAGATCGGGAAGCCGAAGGCGAACACTTACGACCTCGAGATGATGCGGGAGTTCGCCTCCGCAATCGACGACCTCCGGTTCGACGAGGGCGCGCGCGTGATCGTGGTGGAGAGCACGGTGCCGGGCTTTTTCAGCGCGGGCGCGGACATCGAGATGCTCAAGTCGAGCCAGCCGGACTTCAAGGCGATGTTCTGCCTCCACTGTCAGGAGACGCTCGACAAGCTCGCGAAGACCCCGAAGGTCGTGATCGCCGCCCTGAGCGGTCACACGGTCGGCGGCGGCCTGGAGATCGCCCTCGCCTGCGACCTGCGGATGATGGCCAAGGACGGCGGAAAGATCGGCCTCCCCGAGGTCACGCTCGGCGTGTTGCCGGGTACGGGCGGCACCCAGCGCCTCCCCCGCCTCGTAGGCACCTCCCGGGCGCTCGACATGATGATCACCGGAAAGCTCCTCACGCCGGACGAGGCCCTGGCGATCGGGCTCGTCAACTACGTTTACCCGAAGGAGACCTTCGCCCAGGAGGTCCAGGCCTACGCGAGCGCGCTCGCGCACGGCCCCAGCCGCGCTGTCAGCCTCATCAAGCGGTCCGTCGCGGAAGGCGTCGAGGAGCCGCTGACGAGCGGGCTCGCGCTCGAGCGGGAACTCCAGAACCGGCTCTTCATCACGGAGGACGCGAAGGAAGGACTCGCCGCGTTCGTCGAAAAGCGCAAGCCCAGCTTTAAGGGCCGTTGAGCCCTAGCTCGGTCCACAGAGCGCTCATGGCGATCGAAACTCCCAAGACCGGGGCTGGAGCGAAGACGCTGAAGGACGGCGGCACCGTCCAACCGGTCCGCGAGATCCTCTGGGGCTCCCAGGCCGGCGCCCACAAGTACGAGACCGCGGAGGAGCTCGACGCGGACATGAGAAAGCTCGTGGTGAAGCTGATGGTCGTCCAGGCGGACACCGAGTTCGCCTCGATCCAGCAGCACCGTCCGTGGCTCGACAAGGCCCCCACCCTCGAGGACCGGTGGATCGAGTCCCGGATCATCGCCGACGAGTCCCGCCACGGACTGCAGGCGTGCCGGATCCTCCGCGACTTCGGCGAGGAGGGGCAGCGGTACATCGATGAGCTTCTCACGAAGAAGGAGGGCGAGCACAAGCTCGACGCCTTCAACATGCCGTTCCTGACCTGGGGCGACGTCGGCGCCTTTACCTGCTTCGTGGACCGCGTCGGGGTGTACCAGCTCCGGGCGTTCCAGGAGTGCTCCTACGGCCCGCTCGCCCGGGCGATGCCGCTGATGCTCTCCGAAGAGCAGCTCCATCTCAACTTTGGCGCGAGCGTCCTCCGCCGGATGGTGCAGGACGGGGCCAAGTACTACGGCTCCAAGGCAGAGGCCCAGGTCGCCATCAACAAGTGGTACCCGCGGGCGCTCGACATGTTCGGCCACTCGAACTCGGAGACGAGCCGTCGGGCGATCGAGTACGGGCTCAAGCGCTGGACCAACGAGGAGGCCCGGGCCCGGTACATCCGGGAAGCGACCGACCTCACCCACGCCATCGGTCTCGAGTTGCCCCCGCCCGAGTTCGACCGACACGTCCTCTAGCGGAGGAAGGGGGGCATCCCCCGAATTTACCGGGGCGGCTCCTCCTCCGACGGAGGCCGGACCCACGGCCCGTCCACGACCTCGACTTCGTCCTCGTCCGGCTCCGTCCCGGTGCGGTCCCGCGTCCGCCGCATCCACAGCACGATCCCGACCGCCACGATCAGGATCCCGACAAGCGCCCCGATGACGGGGAGGAGGGGGAAGGCGGCCGGTCCCGGGGCCGAGGAGGTGAACACGATGCTCCGGGTCACCGACGATCCGTTGACGACGAGCGCGCCGGAGGAAGGGGTCGGGGCATAGCCCGCGGGCCCCCCGACGGTGAAGGTCCAGGTGCCGTTGGGTACGAGGAACGGAGTTGTGACGGTGTCCGTGGAGGACTTGTTCACCGAACCGACCTGAACCCACCAGGACGACCCGCTGGGAAGGCCGCTCTCGGAGAACCCGACCGAGAAGGTGGGTACGGTCCGGCTGAACCCGAGATCGACCACGACCGCGCGGCCCGAGACCGTGACCGAGCCGGTAGATTCGTTGGCCACGTACCCGGCGGACGTCGCCGAGAATGGGTAGGTCCCGTTCGGCTCGAGGAACCCGACCGCAGACGAGCTCGACGAATTCTGGACGCCGGTCAGGTTCACCGTCCACTCGGATCCGCCCGGGAGGCCGGCCTCCCGGAACGTGACCGCGTAGGACTCGGGGCCCGAGGAGCTCGGGACGAACGTTACGGAGACATTGACCGCGGACCGAGCGACGGTGACGTTGCCACCGGCCGGGAGCTCGTACCCCGAAACGGCACCGAACGAGTAGGCGTAGGTGCCGATGGATTCGGGGAATTCGATCGCGGAGGTTCCGGAGGACGACCGCAACCCGGCCAGCGTTACGCTCCAGCTCGTCCCCGGACGAAGGCCGGACTCGGAGAAGACGACCGGAAATCGAGCGGGGGCGCCGACGGGGGTGGCGGAGACGACGTTGGCTTCCGAACTCGCAACGAACAGCTCGCCGGTCCCCGGGTCGTACACGATTCCCCCAGGTCCGGCCGGGACGACATAAACGGCGCTCGTGACGAGGTCGGTAGACCCGTTGAGGACGGAGATGTTGTCGGAAGCGAAATTCGCGACGAAGAGCGCCCCTGAGACCGGGTCGACCGCAATCCCGTCCGGGAACGTTCCGACCGGGATCGCCGCCGTACGGACCTGGTTCGTAACGCTGTCGATGACGGTCACGTTGTCCGATCCCGAGTTCGCCACGAAGACGCTGTCGCTTGCCGGGTCGAAGGCTAGGGCCGACGGGCTCGCCCCGACGGGAACCGAGGCGACGATCGCATTCGTGCCGGTATCCAGGACCTCCACGTGGTCCGTGCCGGCGGCGGCGATGTACAGATCGCCGTTGCTTCCATCGAAAGCGACCGCATCGGCCCCCGCCCCCACCGGGATGGGCGGGCCGAGGACGCGGTTGGTGGAGCCGTCGAGGATGCTGATGTTGCCCGTGTCGGAGTCCGCGATGTAGACGTCCCCGTTCGCGGGGTCGACGGCGAGGGCGTCCGGCCCGGTCTCCGTCGTGATGTCGGTCACGGTCGTATCGGTCGTGGCATTGAGAACGGTGACGAAGCCTCCGCCCGAATTCGCAACGTAGACGTCGCCGTTCGCCGCGTCGTACGCGATCCCCGTGGGGAAGCTGCCGACCTGGACCCCGGGCACGTCTACGGTCGCTCCGGGTCCGTCGATCACGGTTACGTTGTCGCTCCCGGCGTTGGTCGCGAACAGCAAGCCGCCGTCCGGATCGTCCGCGAGCCCGATCGGGTCCGACCCGACCGGAATGTCGGAGATCACGAGCTGGTTCGTCGCGGGGTTGATCACGGAGACGTTGTTCGACCCGGAATTCACGACGTAGACGTACCCGTTGGTGCTGTCGTAGGCGACCCCATCCGGTCCCACTCCCACGTCCACCGTGGCGACCCTTGCGCCCGTGGACGCGTTCAGTACCGCGACCTGATCCGAATCGAAGTCCGCCACGTAGAGGGCGTTGCTCGACCCTGCGTAGGCGAGCGCATCCGGACCCGTACCGGCCGGGATCGAGAAGGTCGAAACGGAATTGGAGGAACCGTTGATCGCGGTGAGGCTGTTCGAGCCTGCATTCGCAACGTACACGTCGCCGGAAGCGGAATCGACCGCGACCGCCACCGGATTCGTTCCGACCGCGATCCCACCCACCGCCACCGTGCCGGTGTCCCCGTCGAGCACCGTCACGTTCGCCGAACCGTAGTTGGCCGAATACACGTCTCCCGTTGCGGCGTCGTACACCAGCCCGGACGGGGTGGTGCCGACAGGGATGCCTACGACGACCTGGGATTGCGACGCGTCGCTGATCACGGAGACGTTGTCGTCTCCCTGGTTGGCCACGTAGAGGTAGCCGTGGACCGAGTCGAAGGCCAACCCCTGCGGAGAAGCTCCGGTCCCGATCGCGTAGACGACGACCGCGTTGGTGGTCCCGTCGATCACGGTGACCGCGCGCATGCCGGAATCGCTCACGTACAGGTCACCAGTATCGGGATCGAACGCGACCTGGCGGGGGGCAGAGCCGACCGGAATGCCGGAAACGACGAGGTGTCCCGTCGCGCCGTCGATCACGGAAACGGTCCCGGTGGCTCCGTTCACGACGTAGAGGTTCCCGTTGTCCGAGTCGAATGCGATCCCCGTCGGGTCGCCACCGACCGAAATGCCCGGCGATACCGGTCCGGCGCGGGTACCCAGCGCGGTCCCCGCCCGCTCGGCCCCCGTTCGGACTTTCGGGGACGCGGCGGCCAGGGAACCACCGGCCGCAAGGCTGGACGCCTTCAGGGGGGCGCCGGTCGCGCCGCTTCCGAGGGATGCCATCACCAGGAGGAGAACGAGAGTGACGACTCCGGCCCAGGCGCCAGAAGCGGGGCGGGGGTAGGAACTCATGTCCGCGCTTCGAGGGAGTCCGGCCTCATAGCGGTTCGTCACGGACCGGGATTCAGCCACCGGAGGAACGCTCCTGCCCGGCCCTCCTCGGGAACGAGCCTCCCCGTTGGCCCATCCTGGGGGTACATCGTCCCTCGGAAGTGTCGGCGAATTCCCGGCGATTCAGGAAAGGTTTTGACCCGCCCCCCTCCTTCCCGCGCCCGATGCGGGCGCGAATGTTCGCCGCGGTACTGATGGCCGTCTTGGTCACAATGGGCGCACTGGCGGTCCTCCCCCATTCGAGCAATGCTTCCGCGCCGACCGCGGTCGCGCCCGACCACCCGGGTGTGACGATCTCGGCCCCGACCATCGCAAAGGCTCCGGCCGTCGCGTCGGCTCCGGACAACTCGTTGGTTCAGCGGGCCCACCTCGAACAGAAGGTCATGAGCTCGCTTCGGGCCGCCCACGTTCCCCAAAAGGACCAGTATCTCCCCAACTTCCTCGGCGGCGGGGTGATGCACGGGAACTACGTCTCGGTCATTCACAACAACTCGCCCGCCCCGATGGGCATCGGCGACTTCGGCGTTCGCAACACCTCCGGCACGCCCACCCCGTACGTCCTCAACAGCACGAGCTGGCAGGGGACGTTCACCTGGAACAGCGGCGACCTCTTCTACCTCAACAGTGCCCCCCCGGACGTGTTCGGCGTCCAGCTGAACACCGTGCTCACGAACGTCACGGTTGCGGGGAATTCCACCGGCGTCTACTGGACCCAGGACGTGATGTTCTACCAGCCCAGCAATGGCTTGCTGTTCTTCATCGACAACATCTGGAACTTCTCGAACCCGTCCACGGCCGAGCCAGCGTCGACCTTCTACCAGTACAATGGCACCCCGGTCAACAACGCGTACTACTACGACGAGAGCCGGAACTGGACCGTCACGACTCCCTTCATCGTTCACCTGTACACGAATTCGAGCACGACGAATATTTCGGGCCGGACGTACTCGACCGTCCGATTCGGCTACCACCTGACCGACCTCGCGGGCTTCAACATCGCGAGCGGAATCTTCGACACGGTCCTCTTCAACTCGAAGTCCACCTCTTCCCCGAGCTTCCCGAACCCGCACTTCCAGGTCAACGGCGGTACGCTGACTCCCACGAAGTTCCTGCTGTACGACTCCGAACTGATGATCGGCGGACCGGGCGGAGGCAGCACGACCCAGGCCTACGCTCTCAACGCCTCGATGCAGCTCCAGTACTGGGACACCACGTCCGGGACATGGCAGAACGACCCGACGGCCTGGAGCAGCGGGACGGACACGGGCGAGACCTCGGAAGGGGTCTCGGAAACCTACACCACGCCGGGCGTCATGCAGCTCGGCGCCGGCCCTTCCTTGGTCGAGCCGATGTGGAACGCCACCCCGGGGGGCAACATCGGTGAGACGACACTTCGCGGCACGCTCACCCCATCGAACAGCTTCGTCTTCATTTCGAACGGCTCGAAATTCTACACGCCGACCGCGGCCTGGGCGCCGACCTCGCCGGGGAACCACTCGTACGCTTTCACCCTCCCACCGGGGTCGTACACGGCCGCGTTCCAGTTGAGTGATTACGACGACTACACGATCCCGTACACGGGACTCTCGGGTCACACCCTTTGGCAGAACACGACCCTCACCCGCGACAACACTACGGGGGTCTACACACCGCTCTTTGCCTGGAACAATGCGCAGCTCGCGACCATTTCGAGCGGAGGGTCGGGCACCGCGGGGAACCCGTACCTGATCGAGAACAACCAATACACCACCTTCTCTCCACTATACAGTGAGGCGAACGACTTCCTCTTCCCCGTCTTCCCCGGCGTCCTGATCAGCCAGACGACCGACTACTTCGTGCTCGAGAACCCGGCACCGTTCACCGTCGCTTTCCCCGCCGCCGCGGCGAAGTCGCTCTCGAACCTGGGGCTCCCGGACACGAACCAGCTCCAGATCGAGCTCTACTATACCGACCACGCGACCGTCTGGGGCGGCCAGGATATCGGCGGCTGGCTGTACGGCCAGCTGTTCTCGTATCCTCCGTACAGCCCGACCGGCGAGCTCGTGCTTTGGGGCGCGACGAACTCCTTGATCGGCGACAATCACTTCGTGGACTCCGGCGTCGGGCTCGTCCTCATGCAGGGGAGCCAGAACGTGGTCTGGGGGAACACGTTCGTTAACGGCCTCCTCTATCCGGGGAGTTTCCCGGTCCAGTTCGCCATCTGGGAGTACGAGTCCGGGGATACGATCTACAACAACTTCTTCAACACGACCCAGACCGCCTACTCTCCCAGCGAAAACCTGGTCACGGGGAACCCTCAGACGAACCTCGACAACTGGAACTTGCCCGCCGCCCAGTCCGCGGGTTCGGTCTCGGTCGTCAACGGCTTCGACCTGACGGGGAGTATCGTCGGCGCCCCGACCGTCTGCGGTAACTGGTGGGACAACTACGCGATCGGGGACCACCTTCCGTTCCCCGGCGGGCCTTTGCCCGCTACGATCGCCACCGGGGGCGACGCGTGCCCCTCGGGGCCGGGCGGCACCCCCTCCTACTCGGTCACGTTCACGGAAACGGGGGACAACTCGGGCACCTGGTCGGTTTCGCTCGCGGGGTTGACCGAGTCCGAACCGGCCGGAACGGCCATCGTCTTTTCATTCCCGAACGGCAACTGGAACTACACGGTCGGCGCCGTCACCGGATTGACGGTCTCGCCGTCGACCGGCACGGTGACGGTGTTTGACGCGGCCCGGACGGTCCCGGTCACTTTCGCCCCCTCCTCGGTCTCGGTCCCGACCTCGTACCTGGTCACCTTCACGGCGACCGGGCTCGGGGCCGACACCGCCTGGTCGGTCACGGTCAACACCGCGTCGACCTATCCGACCCACGGCTCGGAGGTGGCCTTCCTGGAGCTCAACGGGAGTTACACCTACACGGTCTCTCCGGTGGCGGACTACTCTCTCAGCGACAGTAGTGGTTCGTTCGCGGTCAGCGGGGCGGCGGTGGGCGTCACCCTGGCATTCACGGCGGACCCTGGCTGGCTGAACGCCACGGTTACCCCCAGCACCGCCACGGTCTGGGTGGAGGGTCAACTGGTCCCGCTGACCAACGGCGCGTTCAGTCTGGAAGAGATGCCGGGCGTGTACTCGATCCAAGCGAACGCGACCGGCTACGCCCCGTACGACAACAACGTGACGATCTCCGCCGGAACGCCGGTGACCCTCAGCGTCCATCTCACGGCCCTCGGGACCGGCGGGTCGAAGGGGAACACGACGACGACGATCACCACCAACAATGGGCTCACCTCGACCCAGTTCTACGCCGTGGTCCTCGGGCTCGTCGTGGTGGCGGTCGCGATCCTCCTCGCCGCGTTGCTCCTTCGAGGGCGCGGGCCCGAGTCCGTCGATTCCGGGGCGAGCGCGGGGACTCTCCTCCTCCGGGTGGATCCTGAGGCAACCCCTCGATCGGCTCGGAGGAGCTCCTAAGGTGCGGGGCTCTCCGAGCTGACCGGAGGCCTGCGGACGCGGGTGTGGCTGTTCAAACTGCCGGGCCGACGCGGAGCTCCCGAATCATCGGCCGACGTTCCTAGCCGTGCTCAAACCACCGACCCGGTAGGGGACGGTCTTCGTCCAGCCCCGGAACCCGCTCCGCCTAACCCGAGCCGACGCCCTGCTTCGGGGTCTGCTCGCCGCCCTCGGCCTCTTTGGGTCGACTGGCGATGAAGGCGAAGATCATCAGGAAGGCGATGGACACGACGAAGGCGATCCCGATGATCGCGTCCACGGGTATGTTCAGGGGGTTGGTGTAGGTGAGGCCCGTCCCGATGAAGGGAACGGGATTCTTGTCGGCCACGAAGGTGAAGATCGCCCAGGTGATTCCGATGAAGATCATCGTCTGGACGGCATCTCCCGCCGAGTGTGGGTAGCCCGACGGGAGGTCGCGGTAGCGGACCACGAGGTAGAGGAACATGATCAAGAGGGTCAGGATCAGCGTGAACGCGAGGAAGACTCCGATCGCCAAGTACAACACGGCAAAGATCGCGAGCGCCAAGGCGTAGAGCGAAACGTCCATTCCGTCGACCCGTCCGAACGGCCCCACACTGCTGCGAAAGATAAACCTCTCCCTGCCCGCGTTCGCTCGGCCCGGAACGAGCGGAATCCGTCGTCCAAAGAGCGGCGCGAGGGTTCGGATTCCGTCTGGGCGCGCCCTCCCCCGACGGATTCTGGGTGACGTCCTCGTCCCGGATCGGGTGACCGGTACGAGACACCCCTTTCCGGAAGTGTACCCGCCGTCCCCGGTCCCGAGACGGCCGTGCGGATGGGCTAGATTAAATGGGGTCAGGTGGTCGCGCGCTATGTGATGGCACGCCCCACCGTGCCCCGCGGGGCTTTTGCCGTGGAGCCCTCGGGGGAGCACTCGGTCCCTGAACCGTCCGGCCGAGCGCTTTTGTCCCTGGCCCCGCACCCTGGGTTCGGGGGAGACCACCGTCGCCACGTGGTCTTCGCGGTGTTGGTCGGCGCGTTGATGATCCTCTCGGGCGTCGCCGCCGCCGCGCTCGTCGGGGGTGACTCAGCCACGGCCTCGGCCTCCCTGTCCACCCTGGCTACCGTCACCCCTACCCACGGGTCAGCTTCGAACCCTCTCGCCTCGTCGACGGGCGTCGGCTCGTCCGGTCAGGTGGCCACCCACGAGCCCTCGATCAACCCGATCCCGTACGGCCGTGCCCTCTCTTCTCATCCGCTGCTGCTCCAGGCCGCCAACGAGAAGGTCGCCGGCAACGCTAGTCCGTTCCATCTCACCCCCACTCTTCCGGCCACCCCGTCCGCCGCCCTCAACGTGCCGCCTCCTCCTCCCGCCTCGCCGAACGTGAACTACGGATACGTGATCGGTAGCGTCATCTCGTCCGTGTCCCCGAACCCGGGTCTCTCCGGGGCGGTCGTCTCGGCCGAACCCGTGACCGGGTTCTGCCCTTCGATCGGGTGCAACCCGGTCACCACGACCGCGAACGGGTCGTTCAAGGTCGCCGCGGCCGTGGGCGAGAACGAGATCTACCTCTCGGATGCCTACTATGTGACCAACCGGACCTGGGCTTATGTCACGCCGGGGGCCATCGTCAGCGTCGGTGCGATCGAGCTGGTCGAAGATGGGTTCGTCACGGGCACCGTTCGCGCCGACGACCCCGCGCAGGAACCCATCGGGGGGATCAACATCACGGGCGAGTCGCGGGCCGGAACGTTCGTCGCCTCTCCCTCCGCGCACTCGGCCGGCAACGGCGCCTTCACCGTCGCAGTTCCGCCCCTTCCCTCCATCATCACGTTCTCCTCCATCTTCGTGTACTCGCCGTTCTCCACGAACAACACCTTCGTGAATGTCTCCTCCGGTGCGACCCTCGACATCGGCACCGTGTTCCTGGAGAAGGAAACCCCCGTCAGCGTCAACCTGGTCGATGCGACGAATGGCCAGCCCATTAGCGGGACCGCCGCGTCCATGACGGTGTGCTCGAAGGTCACCGGATACTGCGCCAACCAGGGAACCGCGTACGGTGGGCCGGAGCTCATCGCGGCCGCCCCGGTAGGCCCGGACTCGGTCACCATAGAAGCCGTGGGGTTCGTGGTCAACGCGACCTCCCTCGGGGTCGTGCCCGCGACGTCCGCGGGGACCGCTCCGGTCGCGATGGGGACCGTCGACCTCGTCCCGACGGGGGCGATCCAGACGGAGGTCAACCTAACGGGGATTCCCAACCCCGGAGATCCCTCGAGCCCCGTCTCCTTCTGGGGTGTGGGGCTCGCGACCATCTCGGCGTGCAGCCTCGATGCGATCTCGACGGGCGTGCTCCTGCTGAGCGGGAACATGACCACGACGGACTGCACCGGCACCTGCACTCCCATCGACACCCCCGTCGTGATCGCCGGGCTCCCGCTCCGCAACGAGATCTCGGTCTCCCCCGACACCGCCGGGTCGTGCTTCCCTCCGACTCCCACCTGGCCGATCTCCCCCGACCTTCCGGCGTTCCCGAACACGGGCTGGACCAACGTCACTCCGAACAAGCTCGTGAACGCGGGTTCGATCAACCTGCTGCCCGGAACCTACATCCAGGGCGAGGTCCTTCCGAAGACGGTCGGAGGCTGGAGTGTCTCCGCCTGCTCGGTCGACGAGCCCGCGATCTGCGGCCAGACCGCCTACAACGACTCGGGAGAGGATTCCGACTTCAATGATTTCGTCCCGAACGGGTGCCCTCTGCCCCCAGCGCCCCAGGCCGTCTACACCTTCTGTGTCCCGGCCCCGCCCGGGCCGGTGAAGATCATTGTCGTCTCCACCACCTCCTCCCAGAATTACACCTGGGCCGAGGTCCCCTACCTCCAGTGGGACCAGAAACCGCTCCCGATGATCGCAGCCACGGACCCGAACGCCTCCGCTATCAACCTCACCTCGTCGGAAGTCTCGGGACGGGTCCTGCAGGCCGAGAGCCTGACCCCGGTCATCGGATTGCCCGGCGTCGAGGTCTGCCCGGCCGGCGCCGCGTCCTCCTCCGCGGTCTGCGGTGCGGGTGTGGCGAACCCCGAGGGGTTCTTCAACGTCTCCGCTCCCCCGGGCTGGGACGTGGTGCGGGTCTCCGCGCCCCAGTATCTTTCGAACTCCACCTGGGTCTTTGTGCACAACTCGAACTCGACGGGCACGATCCTGCTGACGCCCTACGGCTACCTGGCCGGGCAGGTCGTCGACCCGGAAGGGAACGGGATCATCGAGGCGAGCGTCTCCGATTGTCCGGTGGCTCATCCCCAAGCGTGCAGCGGGATCGGCGCGGACGGAACGACCTCGACGGACGGACGTTATTTCGGCGCGGTACCCGCCGGCGGGATCCCCCTCGGCACCTACGAGGTCGGGGCCCAAGCGCCCGGGTACACCTCGGACTGGACGTGGGTGAACGTCACGACGCCCGGACAGAACTTCACCGTCCCGAACATCGTCCTGACGCCCTTGCAGCAGTTCGGCGGGGGCGCCGGTGACGCCCGTACCAGCCTCGCCCCGATGCACTCCGCCGCCTCGGGTTCGAATTCGAGCGGGTCGTGGGTCGCGGGCCGCGTCGTCGACGCGAAGTATCACATCGGCCTACCCACGGCCTCCCTCACCGCGGTGGCGACCAACGGGGCTCCGCCCGTCATCCTCTCGACCGTTCGCGGCAGCGGCGGGGAGTTCAACGACTCCCTCCCGTCGGGCTCGTACGTCCTCACCGTCTCTCTGACGGGATACTACCCTTCGAACCTGTTCATCAACGTCACCGGGGCGACGAACTCCTACTACGTCGGCCTCGTCTCGCTCGTTCCGTACCCGACCGTCACCGGCCGATTGGTCATCGACCCCTGGAGCTGGCGGCAGGGCGTGACGTTCTCGGATGGCTTGGGCCCGGTAGGGACACAGGTCGAGATCTGCTTGAGTGGCGGGTCCGACTGCGGGCAGGCCACGGTCAATTCCGGCGGCGTTTTCAACGTCAGCGCCCCGGCGGGCACCTACGACATCGTCCTCACCAACCCCACGGGCAACGGCCCCGGAATGGCCCCGGGCGGCTTCGTGCTCAACCGGACCACGGTTAACGTGACGAATGCGAGTGGCGCCATCGGCCCGCCGATCCTGATGGGCCTTGACGTCTTCGGCACGATCCTCGGTCAGGTCGTTCATGCCGTCTCGACCGGGCTCGACCCCGTCATGTACGACACGATCATCTTCGACACCACGTTCCCCGTCGATACGACCTTCGGGGAGGACCTGAACGCGACCGGCGGGTTCACGATGTACTTCCCCGAGAGCCGTGCCCTCAACATCACCGTCGGAGGGCTGGGGGCCTGGGTACCCGAAGCGGTCGCCGTCACCAACGGCACCGACTACACCAACAATGTCTCCACGTTCGTCCTCCAACCGGGCGGCGTGGCGAACCTGGGCGACCGCTTCCATCTCGAGCACTTTGGATGGATCACGATGCAGGTCACGAACGAGGCGACGGGCCAGGCGGTCCCCTACGCGACCCTGTCCGTCGAATCGACGAACCTGCTCTGGGGATTCCCGAACCAGATGACGGCCACCGGGGTCGCCAACGGCGGCGGGTACCTGAACCTCTCCGCCCCGCCGAGCTTCAAGGTCAACGACTCCGCGAATCTGAGCGCGCCCGATTACCAATACACCACCTTCACCGTCCATGTCGGGTCGAGTGCGACGACCGTGGTCAACACGACCGGGAAGTCGAACCCGTTCTCGATCCATCCCTGGGGATGGATCGTCGGGTACGTCTCCGACGCGCTCACGGGCGCGGCGCTCACCGGGGTTGGAGTCTCCGTGACCGGAGCCAACCTGCAGGCGGGCGTGATCGGTCTCACCACGAACGGGCTCGGCGAGTACGTTTCCGACGCACCGGTCAACACGACCGACGTGGTCGCCCTCACTCACGCCGGATTCTCGTCCAACAAGACGCACTACAACGTGACCGCCGGGGAATGGGTCTATGCTCCGCTCGTCCATCTCACGGGGGACGGGATCGTACAGGGACGCGTGCTCGAGCAGCCCGGGGGGCTCCCGGTCTCGGGCGCGAGCGTCACCGTCTGCCCCAAGGTCCAACCCACGTGTCCGAACACGGTCTCGACGAACGCGACGGGCATTTTCACGCTGGTCGCCGCACCGGGCCCGGACGTCATCGAGGTCAACGCGAACGGATACGTCACCAACGCCCCGGACTACGTGGCGGTCGCGACGGAGCAGTGGTACTGGGTCGGGGCGGTCGACCTCTATGAATACGCGAACGTGGCGGGGACGGTCCTCGGCCTGCCCGGCGGGGTGCCGCTGGGCGGGGCCAATGCGAGCCTCTGCGCCGAGTCCCTGACGGGCTCCGGAGCGGGTCCGTGCTTCACGACGGTAAAGACCAGTTTCGACGGGGCGTTCTACCTCTCCGCGCCCGCCGGTACGTACATCCTCGAGGTCAACGACACCTTCTACAACAACTCCTACCTCCCGGTGTCCATCGCGCCTGGCATCACCCTGCCCGTCGGCGTGGTCTTCGTCGAGGAGGACGGCACCGCCACGGGCCTCGTCGACAGTGCGACCACGGACGCCGCCGTTTCCGGGGCCACCGTGGACGCCTGCCAGGATTGGGGGTCGCACGCGTGCGGACTCCCCACCCCTGCCGGAAGTGATGGCCGGTACGCCGTGAGCGGTCCCCCGGGTCCGTACATCCTGGAGGCGAGTGCCCCGGGCTACCAGACGGCGTTCGTCTCGACTCGCTTCGCCAGTGGCGTGACGACGGCGGTACCTACCTTCCTGCTGGTCCCCATCGGACCCGGAGGGCGCTACGTGGTCTCCGGGACCGTCTTCTCCGCGGGATCCGGTTCGGCCCCCCTCGGCGGCGCGATCGTGACGGCGAGCGGCGGGACCTCGACGTACGTGAACGTGAACGGGACCTTCTCGTTCCCCCTCTTTTGGGGTACGTACACCTTGAACGCGAGCCTCGCGGGCTACGTGACCCAGAGCGCGACGATCACGGTGGAGGGGCCGCTATCGGGCGTCGACTTCGCCCTCCCGCTGATGACGTATGTGCTCACCGGCACGGCGCGCGATGGCCTCACCGGCGTGCTGCTCAGCGGCGTCCAGATCTGGGAGAACGGGGCGGCCGTGGGCACCGCCAGCGGCGGCAACGGCGAGTTCACGGTGCCGCTTCCCAACGGGACCCATGACCTGACCGCCGTGGCGACCGACGCCAGCGCCTATGCCTCCGTGCCGTTCGTGGTCACGGTCGCGGGCTCCGCGGTCTCCCGAAACCTCGACCTGTATCCGCCGTCGGTCGTCCTCTATGGCGTCGTCGCGAACTCACTCACGGGGCAGGCGATCGCCGGCGCCACGATCACCGTCAGCGGTCACACGTCGGAGAACACGGTCTGGACGAGTCCCCCTTGGAGCTCGGACGCCGGCGGCCGCTTCTCGATCCCGGCGTACCCGGGGAGCTACGTCGTGACCGCGACGGTCGCGGGCTACGCCACGACCACCGTCTCCGTCACCCTCGTCGCGGGCACCGCCCCCGCGCCGGTGTCGCTCTCCCTCGAACCCCTTTCCACCGCCGGAACGACCTCGTCCTCCTCGGTGATGGCCGACGCCGAGCTGGTCGGTGCCGTCGTCGCGGTGGGGGTCGTTGCCGGGGTCCTCCTGCTGTGGATGCAGCGGCCCCGGAGCGGCCCGCGAGCGAGATCCCGCCCGCCGGTGACCCGCCCCCCGGTCGGCGGGTCGGAGTGAACCATGGCTGCAGAACCGCTGGAATACGGTCGCCGCAACGTCGCCCGACGCCGACTGCGCCTCCTGGGGATCGGACTCCTCGGGGTGGGTCTGTTGATGTTGTTCCTGATGCCCTCTCCCGCCAGCCAGGCATCGAACGTCCCCGCGGCCCTGCCTCCCTCCCTCGCCCCCGAGGTCGCTCCCTCTCCCGCCCCGATGGGGGCGGCCCCCCAAGCGACCCAGGTCCCGACCCTCGACCTCAGCGTCGCGGCGTCACCCAACGCGATCTGCGCGCTCGAGGAGACCTCCTGTCCCGCCGGGGTCGGGGTCTCGCGCGTCACGCTGACCGCGGCGGCCCCCGAGACCTCGTTCGAGACGTGGCCGGCCGTCGAGGTCGCCTTCGTGATCGAGACCGCGGTGTACGATGGGGTCTACGACCCGACCGCGGGGGACCCCGGCACCGACCAATGCGCGGACCAGGACGCGCCAGCCGGACCGGCGTGCGAGGAGTCGAACGGGGTTCCCTTCTTCGTCGCCAACGCCCAGCAGATCGCCAACGCGATCCAGGACGCGAACCCCCACAGCGCGGTCTCGTTCGCCCTCGTCGACTACTTCGCGACCAAGGACACCTGGGACGACGGGGACGGCGCGGAGTACCACGTCGACATCGGCACGTTCATTCCGGCGGGCGAGTTCGGCTCGCAGGTCGACGCCACGCTCGGGAGCGAGACGCTCGAGTCCGGTTACCGCTACGGGGACTCCGACTTCTCGGACAACATCCTCCACTCCTCCTCCATCACCGCGCTCTACGGGGCGATCGTCGGGAGCAACCTGAACTGGCAGAAGGCCACCCACCACGTCATCGTCTGGATCGGCGACACGGCGCCCCGGGACCCGAGCTACGTCCAGGATTACTGCGTCTCCCCCTCCGACCACGACACGGCCCCCTGCTACTCCTCACCGTGCGAGCCGGCGTACTCCTACGGGGCGATCGTGAGCCCGAACTGCGAGGGCTGGGTCACGAGCCAGAACGGGAACGCCTCGGACTCGATCGCGGCGCTCAGCCGGACCACTAACCAATGCACGAGCTCGATCGGTGGGGTCTGCACCATTGACACGATCGACCTCTGGTCGACGCCCACGGACCCGAGTTCACCGGGATGGCCCGCGGCCGATGCGACACCGGCGCTCCAGGGAGGGCCGAATGGCGTCCTGGTCGACCAGGACGTCGCCCGCGTCCTGTTGGCCGGGTGCGACCTCGCGGCCGCGACCGGCGGGACGTGGAACGGCCCGAGCTTCTTCTCCTGCCCGAGCGGGCAGACCGGTACCCTGCAACCCGAGTTCCTCGGGCCGTACGGCAACCCGAACCTGCAGAACCCGTCGCTGTTCGCGGCGCTCCGGGGGGTCGGCTTCGGCCCGGTGACGAGCTCGCTCGTCGCCACGGGAACGTCCCATCCTTTGTTCACGTTCGTCCCGTTCGGAGCCATCCAGGTCCTCCCGGGACCGGCCGCCCAGTTCCGCACCGTCTGCGAGCTCCCGGACGGCTCGGACGCGCGAAACTGCCCGACCCAGCCGCTCGAGTCGGTCCTCCCCCTCGGCCCGGGCACGAACGTGACCGTCTACGGGTGGAACTGGAGCTCGGTCCCTTCGGACAACGTGATGTACGCCGGAGATACGTGGATCGCGTCGTTCTGGGTCCTGGCCGACGGCCCGCCGTTCGGCGTGGTGCCGATCGACGCCTGCACGACGAGCTACTGCGAGATCGGGGGTAGCCACGCGCTCGCCGGGGAGTTCACTTCGGCGACGTACCTGCCGATCACCAACACCTCGCTCACGGTCCAGTCGTTCCCGCTCGGGACGATCGGCGTCGAGTCGCCGCCGACCGCGATCGGACCCCCGATCCTCCCGCCGCCGGCCCCCGTACCGCCGCCGCCCCCGATCCCGGCGCCCGCGGCGCTCCCGATCCTTTCGCCCATCGGCGTCGGGGCCCAGGTCGGAGTCGCGTCGCTCTCGCTCCAGGCGGCGGCCGCCGGCTTCATCGCGGCGGGATTCACCACGATCTCCGTACGGAACCGACCGATATCGCTCTCCATCGCGGCGATGGCCGGCAAGAACAAGCCTGTCCGCTCCCGCTTCGAAGAGTCCTCGTCGAAGGACGGCGGCATCGGCCGATTCGAGTGAGAGCGGACTGCCGGTTCGAGGAGCGCATGGGGGAAGCACCGAGTTCGGGCGGTCCACCCTTCGGGTCCCTCGCGCGACACCCGGACGTGGATAGTGTCTCGGCGGCGACGAATCGACCCGTTTCGGAGCCCGGAAGTACCTCGGAGCTTATGAGGCTCCACGGGTGGAGGTCCCCCCGTACGATGGGCTCGGTGAGACCACCGCAACCGAGTCGGCGTCGGGGGCGCGAACCCTCTCCCCCCTCGGCGTCGAGGTCGCTCCTCTCGTCCCGCGCGCGTACCCTTTTCGGCGTCTTCGCCCTCGTCCTCTTGCTCCTCGCCGGTGCGGTCGCGGTCGCCGGCCCCGCTGCGGCGCATTCGACCCCGACGTCCCCCGTCCTCTCGCCCCCCGGGGCCGGGCCAACTCCCGCCACGGCTCCGCCCTGTTACAGCTTGAACGCAACGATCTGCATCGCCGCCCAGAACTCCACGGTCCCGAACATCATCCCCAACGCGGGGAGCCATGTCTCCTCGGTCGAGCCGTCCCCGAACGCGACCATCAGCCTCTGGGTCGAATCCGAATTCCCCCTCACGTGGTCGACCGCCAAGTTCAGCGGTCCGTTCTCGCCGCTCGCGTTGAACGCCACCGGTGTCCTCTGGAACGGGGTACCCTACTACTCGACGGTGGACGGCACGACCTGGCATCCCCCCGGGTCGGACTGGTGGACCCCCGGCCCGTCGGGGATCAACGCGTCGTATCCGTACTACTACGGGCTCAACTTCACCCCCCACGCCGCCAACGGGGCCCCGAACTTCTACGCCGGAATGACCCTCACGTGGTGGGTCTACTTCGTCACCAACTCGAGCGGAGTGCTGGGGCATTGGCTCTCCATCCCGTTCCAGTTCACCTACGCGGGGGCGTGGCCGTACTCGCCGTACGCGGGCGCCTCCCAGTACGCGGGCCCGGCGGCGGCCGGCGAGGACCTCCTTGTCACCCAGAACCCGGTCCGTCCGAACTACAACGATAGCGTGCAGCTCACCATCAAGACGACGTCCCAGGACCTCGTGACCGGGGCGTCGATCGGGGGCGCGTACGTGAACCTCGAGGAGTACGCGCCGGACGGGGCGCTGCTCGCGAGCCAGACCCAGACGTTCCCTGTCTCGGTCTCCGGCACCGTCGGTCAGGTTCAATCGTACGTCACCGTCTCGCCGGCCTACTCCCAGTCCCCGGGAGCGCTCGTCGTCTACCGGGTGACGGCGTGGGACACGAACACGTACGGCCCGGACCAGATCGAGACCCAGACGTACAACTACACGGTGAACGGGAACGGTAGTTTTGCCGCCCAGATCTTCGCGGACGACTTGAACCTCACCTCCACGCCGGGCGGGATCTCGATCGGGGGGGTCCCAGCCACGGTCGCCGCCGGCCAACCGGTCTCTCTGCTCCTCACGAGCCGCAACCCCGGGACCTCGATCTACTCGGCCGAGCTCGTCTACTCCTTCACCTACGCGGTCACCGGGGAGGCGGTGACGCAGGAGGTCACCATGCACCGCGACAACTCGACCAACTTCAACGGCACGCTCCCCCCGATGCCGGTGGGGGCGCAGGTCCAGTTCCAGGTGTATGCCTGGGACTTCGCCCAGACCCGGGATGTCTCGGGAGTGTACTCGTTCGCGACGCCGACCTTGACCTCGCTCGTACCGAACATCCCCTCGAACTCGACCTTCTTCCTGGTCTACGTGTATGACAACGGAACCGGGACCTGGGTGACCGGCGCCTCCGTCCAATTCGTCAACCCCTCCGGGTTCGTCCACGTCGACACGACGACCTTCGACGGCGTCGCCTACCCCAACGAGACCGGCCGTCCGTTCGTCCCGCTCCTCCTGCAGGCGGGAGCGACCTACCAGATCTTCGTCAACGACTCGAGCTTCCGTCCGGTCGGGGTCGGAACCGCCGAGACGGTCGAGATCTCCTTCCTCGCCCGACACAACCTCACCGGACAGGCGGTCCTGGCCAACGGGGACAACTACGAGGTCGCGCAATCCGGCACTTCGCTCTTCTTCTGGCTCAACCAGACGGCCCCTTCCATCACCTACTCGGCCCCCGCGACCCTCGGCCCGACGACCGTCCTCGCCGCCGGCGTCGGCCTCGTGGCCTTCTCCGTGGGAGTCATTCCGCTCGTCATGTGGTACTCGCGCATCCAGGCGCGCCGGGCGGCCCAGGAGAAGAGGATCACGCTATGATCGGCCGGAACCACGGTCCCGTGACCGCCGTAGCGCTCGTCGTGCTGCTCGTCGCGGTGCTGCTCGTGTCGATCGGCCCCGCGGGGCTGGCCGCCCGGGCGCCGGCCCTGACCTCGCCCCGTTCGGGGGCGACCCCGGAGCTCGCCGCCCTGCCCGTCGTCGCGCATGGCCTCCCGCCCGCGTCGGCGTCCCCGGCCGTCCTCGACCCGGCCGCCCCGGCGACGACGACCCCGGCCTCCTCGACCTGGACCAGTTCGAACTTCTTCCAGGATATCCAGGTCAGCTTCTCCGGGACCGGCCTCTCCAGCGCCTTCCTGACCGCCCCCTACACGAACACGCTCCCCAGCTCGACGCTCGGGTTCTGGCTGAACATCAGTTCGGCCGCGCCGATCCTCTTCGCGAACGTGACGATCTGGGGTACGCAATGGCCGGGCGGCCTGACGGGCCTCCCCATCAACGGCTTCACCCCCTCCGACCCCGCGGTCCGTCCGATGCAGGTCAACGTCTCGGACCCGTCGCTCGCGAGCTTCTACTTCGACGACTACCGGTTCTTCTGGCCCGGCTCCAATGTCGGGTTCAATGTCTCGGTCGTGGGTCAGGACACCCACCCCTCGGAGGTCAAGTCCGCGTGGAACGAGAGCGTGCCCATGGGTCCGTACGCGGGCGGCTACGTCAATGACGCGACCTGGATCTTCAACGTCGGCGGGCCGTGGTCCTCCCCGACCTTCACGAACGACATCGCCATCTCGACGACCCCCAACGTGCTCTCCACTCCGGCCTTCGAGCCGAACTCCCAGCAGAAGCTCTCTGTGAGCCTCGAGGCGATCGATCTCGGGGGGACGCTCGCCCCGATCCCGACGGCGCTGCTCGAGGGCGTCCTGACGGTGAACGAGACCTCGAGCGTCTTCAGCGAGTCGTTCGGGCCCGCCAACCATACCCAGATGACCCTGGCCTTCCCTCTCGGCCCGTACCCCGGGGCCAAGATCTCGTTCAACGTCAGTGCGTGGCTCCCCTGGGAGGGCGGGCAGGTCGACCGCATCGTCAGCCCCACCTACACGTTCAACTGGACCGCGAACGGGGGATGGTGGCACCCGCTCGGCGGGCTGTCGGCCAACCTCCAGCTCGCGATCTCCCCCACCATCACGGAGAGTGTGGGAACGAGCGGCACGAGCGGGACGACGCTCCCGACCGCGTCGCCGGTGAACATCACCCTCCACGAACCGATCGAGAACGTCACGATCGCCTCCGCCCAGGTGCAGTTCACCTACTCCGACCAGGGGCTCATCCACACCGGCGTGATCCCGATGACGGCGCTTACGCCGAACACGACCGCGGCGACCCTCCCGGGCCTCCCACCGGGCGCGGCCGTCACGTTCGTCCTCTCGGCGAAGGACATCTTCGGCGACCCGATCGAGTCCGGCAACTACAGCTACACCGAGAGCGGGCCGACGAACCCGAGCCTTCCGGCCGGCCGCGGCCTCATCTTCGCGGAGGTGCTCGACCTGAGCGGCGGTGGCCTCCTTGCCCGGTTCCCGTACACCCTCGCGAACTCGACCTGGGCGGAGAGCGGCACGGCGAACCCCCTCGGGTTCGCGGTCCCGCTCCTCCCCGGCTCCGGGGAGCCGTACCAGCTCTCCTTCGGCACCTACTCGCTCTCGGTCCGTGCCTTCGGGGTGACCCAGGTCGCGACCGTGACGCTCTCCCCGAGCTCGCCCACCCCCGTGGTCGTCTTCTACGGGGAGTCCTCGCCGGTCCCGATCGTTTCGACCGGATCGCTGAGCGTCGATTCCTTCATCGCGGCGATCGGGCTCATCGGGGCGTCCATCGTGACCCTCCCTCTCCTCATCTGGTTCGACGAACGGAAGGCCAAGGCCGAGGCCGAGCAGCGGCGGGTGACGTTGTAATGACGATTCCATCGACTTCGGAGAAAGGAAACCAACCATGAGAACGAGCGATGCGTCCGCGGAAGACCCGACCTTGACGACGAACGACGGCCCGGCGCTCGCGGGCTCGACGTCGTACTTGTCCGGACCGGCCGTCGCATCGACCGGCGGGAGCCCCCCTTCCGTGCCCCCCGGCGTGAGCTCGCCGCCTTCCTCGACCCCCGCTTCGGCGCCCTGGTCGGAGTCGTCCGACGCCTCCCCGGCGCCGGCTGCCGAGACCCCGGTCGCGTCGACCGGTCTGCGCACGGCGACGCCCGCTACGACCCAGCCGTCCAAGGGCCGCGCCGCGACCCCGCCGCCCCGCAAACCCCCCGCGCGCGGGGCCGGGGCGAAGAAGCCGACGCCGGCGGGACTCACCCGAACCTTCTACGCGCTCTTCCTGGGCGGTCTCCTGCTGCTGGCGGTCGGTGCCGGCCTCTTGGTCACGTTCTACCCGGACGTGGTCCACGCCACCGACGCCGCCACGTTCCTGACCGATGGGGGGGCCCAGCAATGGAGTGGCAACCCGACCGTCAACGTCGTCAAGTTGACCACCACCACCTACACCCCCGGCGACACGGTCGTCATCCGTGACACGGTCTCGAGTGCCCTCTATAATTCGAGTAGTGGTACCACCGTCCTCACCTTCCAGTCGATCGACAACCAGCCCGCCTCCGACCGGGCCGCGCTCCAGACGCTCTCCCAGGACCTCTTTGGCACGCTGAGCGGACACCCCGGGTGGATCACGGCCGGCACGGCCGTCGTGATGACCTTCACGGTCGTCCAGGCGACCCTCCCGCCCGGCGGGAACTACCCGGCGCAGTCGTACGTGACCCTGAGCGCCGCGGCCGACGCGACCCAGCACGCGATCGCCTCGGGGACCACCGGGGCCGGCGCCGTGGCCATCGGCTCGCAGTACTTCCAGCACTACCCCGCGACCCTCTACGACGGAGTGTTCTACTTCCTCATCGCCGCCGGCGCGCTCCTGATGCTCGCCGCGCTCTTCTTCCACCAGCGGATCGAGACGTGGTTCAAGCGCCAGACGAAGGACCCGAAGAACCTGGTCGTGGGCCTCCTCGGGATCACGACCCTGCTCGGCGGGTTCTTCATGCCGTTCTATCCGTGGCCGTACGTGGTCTTCTTCTTCGTACCCGCCGTGATGCTCCTCGCCTGGAAGTTCCCGCAGCTCGCCCTGATGGTCCTCGTGCTCCTCACGGTACCCGAGGTCGCGTATCAGTCCGGGGCGCTCGGGTTCATCTTCCTGTTCGCGGCGATCCCGCTCCTGTTCGCCTCGCTCCTCGACTGGCGGTTCGGGGTCGGTGCGGTGCTCACGCTCTTCCTCGCCCCGGTCGGTCTTTCGTTCACGATCCCGATCTTCATGGGTCTCGTGTTCTCGCTCTACCTCGGGATCGCCGTGGCGGTTGCCGGGGGTCTGCTGATCAGCCTGTTCGTTACGCTCGGGAACCTACCGGTGCTCGGATACCTGGTGGGACCCGGCGGCAACTCCAGCACGACCTTGGTCTCCGGGCATACGGCGGCGCTCCTGCCGACGCTCCCCCTCGAGTACTTCTCGCTCAACAACATCGGCCAGGCGTACGGCAACCTCCTGTCGCCGAACTTCACCGTCCTCGTCAACGGGGCCGCCGGGATCGGTTCGCTCGCGATCCCGCTCATCGAGGTCGGCGCCTGGTGCCTCGCGGTCTGGGTCCTGTGCCGGGCGCTCAAGGACCGGGAGTCCCAGACGCTCACCTCCCTCACGACGTCCTCGGTCGCCGGCGGCTTCGCGCTCGCCGGTGCGACCCTCGGGGCCCTGCTCGCGTTCAACTACGGGACCGGGCTCTGGATGCTGATCGTGCTGGCCTTCGTGCCCGCCACGTTGACGGCGGCCACCGGCTCGCTGATCATCAAGGACCAGTTCGAGGCGTACTTCACGTCGCGGCTGGGCGGGACCAGCGTCGGAACGCGCGTCGCCGAGATGAAGGGACTGACCAAGGTGACGTTCGAGATGGTCGGTGGACTGCACGACGTCAAGGCCGACATCAAGGAATCCTTGGTCATTCCGCTCATGCGGCGGGACGTGACGACCCGCTTCCGCCTCGAGCCGCCGAAGGGGATCCTGCTGTTCGGCCCGCCCGGATGCGGCAAGACGATGCTGATGAAGGCGCTCGCGTCCGAGCTCGGGGTCGAGATGATCTCGATCAAGGCCTCCGACCTGATGAGCAAGTGGTACGGCGAGTCGGAGAACAAGGTCGCCGACCTGCTCCGGACCGCACGGGAACGCGCTCCGTGCATCCTCTTCATGGATGAGATCGACGCGGTGGCGAAGCGCCGGGACATGTACACGGCGGACGATGTGACGCCCCGCCTGTTGTCGATCCTGCTGAGCGAGATGGACGGGATCGACAAGTCCGCCGGGGTCATCGTCGTCGGCTCGACCAACAAGCCCGACCTCATCGACCCCGCGCTGATGCGACCGGGCCGTCTCGACAAGATCATCTACGTCCCGCCCCCCGACTTCAACGAGCGGATGGAGATCCTCCACGTGCACCTCCTCGGCCGCCCCGTCTCCCGCGACATCAACCTCGCGGACGCGGCGAAGCATACCGAGCGGTTCAGCGGGGCCGACCTCGCGAACATCGTCCGGGAGGCGGCGACCATGGCCGTCCGCCGCCAGATGACGACCGGGGTCATGAGCCCGATCACGAACGACGACTTCAAGCACGTCATCCCCCGCATCAAGCCGTCGATCTCGCTGCGGATGATCTCGGAGTACGAGACGCAGAAGATGGACTACGAACGCAAGATGCACCAGACCGTCCGCATGGAGCGGAAGGTCGTCGTCCGGTGGGACGATGTCGGGGGTCTGACGGAGATCAAATCGGCGCTCCGCGAGTACGTCGAGCTCCCCCTCACCCGACCGGAACTGATGGAGAGCTACCGGATCAAGACGGGCCGGGGGATCCTCCTGTTCGGGCCACCCGGATGCGGGAAGACGCATGTCATGCGGGCGGCCGCGAACGAGCTGAACGTCCCGATGCAGATCGTCAGCGGACCCGAGCTCGTGAGCGCGCTCGCCGGCCAGTCGGAGGCTGCCGTCCGGGACGTCCTCTACCGGGCCCGGGAGAACGCTCCCTCGATCGTCTTCTTCGACGAGGTCGATGCGCTCGCCGGCAAGGACTCGATGAAGACCCCCGAGGTCTCGCGCGCGGTGAGCCAGTTCCTCACGGAGATGGACGGCCTGCGTCCCAAGGACAAGGTCATCATCATTGCGACCACGAACCGGCCCCAGACCCTCGACCCGGCGCTGCTCCGGCCCGGGCGGTTCGACAAGATCTTCTACGTGCCGCCGCCCGACCTCGCCGCCCGGGAGGACATCTTCAAGATCCACCTGAAGGGCGTCCCCACCGACGGCAACATCGACGCGGCCGACCTCGCCCGGCGCACTCCCGGTTGGTCGGGCGCCGACATCGCGAACGCCGTGGACGAGGCGAAGCTGATCGCGATCCGCTCCCAGTTGGGCGTGGAGTCCCAGGCCGTCGGCCTTGGTCCCGGCACCGGGTACTTCGGGAGCGATGCGGCCACCACGTCCGCGACGGGCGCCGAGCTACCGGCCCCCACCCTCGTCGGGATCCGACAGACGGACCTGCTGGCGGCGGTCGCGCGGACCAAGTCGAGCATCACGCCCGAGACGCTCGCCTGGGCCGAGGAGTTCATTCAGTCCTATGGCACGAGGGGGTAGCCGGGCCGTCCCGGTCGTACCCCCGACCGACGGGGTCCGGTCCGCGCGCTGAAGGGGAGATCCCATGACGGTTCCCTCGCGCGTCCCGGCGCCGGCCCGCTTCGACCCCTCGATGTATGCGGGCCTCGGCGCCCTCGGGGTCGTCCTCCTGGTCCTGGGGGTCTGGTACACCGCCCTGCAGGGGGTCCCCTACGCCGGCTATCTCCGCATCGGGCTCGCCATCGTCGGAGGCTATCTCACGGTGCTCGGCTGGGCCCGGTGGTACCAGCTCCGGGACGAACCCCGTCGTCGGGGCCCCCTGCCCAAGAACCGACCCGTTCCCGGGCTGCCCTCGATGGAGATCTACTCGCCGAACCAGAAGGACGCGCGTTCCCCGCCCGAGCGCGAGATGGCCCCCGTCCCCACCCTCGTCCGCCCGCATCGCCGCGCTCCCCTGTACGCGCTCGCCCTCGCTGCGCTGGTCGGCGTGCTGATCCTCTCCGCTCTCTCCCCCTCGGCGTTCGTCGCCTCCGCCTCGTCCGCGAGCCCCGGCCATCCGGCCCCGGCGACCGGTGCGTCACACCTCGCGTCGACCCCCGAGCGATCGGGGAGCGGCTCCCCCCACCCGCTCTCCCCTCCTACGATCACCTGCGTCCCGGGGGCCTACCCGCTCTACGGGCCGATCAACGGTCTCTATCCCCCGCTCCCCTACTATGCGTCGCAAAAGCCGTGCCGCGTGGCGCACGACGAGGTCCACACGACGTTCTCGTCGACCGCGGTCGGCTCCGGGGAGGAGGTCCGGGTCCCGATCTACCTTCCCGAGGGCGGACTCCCCGGCCAGTCCGTCACCTACAGCGACTTCTACTTCGGGATGGTCGTCGGCGGCGAAACCTCTTCCGTCGACGGCCAGTCGTACGCCCAGATCGTCTTCCAGCCGCAGGGGGTCGGCTCGTCCGGTACGTGGAACATCAGCGTCACCGTCTGGTCGTTGCTCATGAACACCTCCTGCACGACGGGGTTCAACTTCAGCTGGCTCAACTACTTCGGATGCGAGGTCGACGAGGTCGGCGGGGGTAACGGGGCGAACCTCGAGAAGAACGTCCCCGGCGGCCAGTTCACCAACCTGACCCTCGGCGGGGATTCGTCGTCGTCGACGACGCCGCTCCGCCTCTGGCTCAACGACTCGACCAACTCCCTCTACACCGTGAACTACACGTTCTCCGCGGCGAAGACCGGCAGCGTGACCTTCCACCCCTACTATGCCTCAGCCTGCCCCGACGCCTGCTTGCTCAACTGGTCGATGCCGTTCGGGCTCGGGATGGGCGTCGACCTCTGCGACATGCCCCTCGCCCCGGTCTGTTTCTCCTACAACGCGACCCAACAGGCCGGCCTCCCCCCGTTCACGGTGGGGAGCCCGGAGTACTGGGTCACGCACCACGTCGGAGGGGCGTACAACGGTGACTACCGGTACTTCTCCCCCGAATCCTCGACGGGCGCGTGCAGCGCTGCGGGCGGCGTGCCGCCGTGCGACCCGGCCGCCCAGGCGGGGTCGTACCCGTTCTTCACCTTCAACGGGACGGCGATCAACTTCGGCACGAATTGGACGTGGACGACCGAGGATTTCGGCGGCGCCGTCTTCGAGTTCAACGGCGCGGCGACCGCGAACGACTACACGCCCCTGTGGGTCGACGAATTCTCCAACACCAGCCGCGCGGGGTTCCTCGCGCCCGGCCTCGCCCTCAACGTCACGGTCCGGGTCCAGGACCTGGGCAACGTCTCCCTCGTGAACCTCTCGTACACGGAGCCCGGGGGCGGCCCGACCAACTCGACGATGGTCCGGGTCTCGGGAACGGACTCGGACGGCATCTACAACGGCACCGTCCCCGCCAGCGGCGGCAACGGGGTCGTCTCCTTCCGCGTCTGGGCGACCAACAACGCGTCCGCCCTCGTCGCGCTCCCCACGATCGGGACTCCGCCGAGCACTGTGCTACGGGGTCCGATCCCGACGTTCCATGTGACCGTGGACAGCCTTCCCGCGACCTGCGGAGGGGTCTCCCTCAACGGGAGCGCGTTCCGGGGGAACGGTTCGGTCTTCTCCCTCGAGGCCGGGAGCTACTCCGCGCGCGCGAACGGCTGCTACTCGTACCGGTTCTCCGGTTGGGAGGCGACGGGCGGCGTCTCGGTCGCGGGCTCCGGCCCGGCCGTCTCCGTGACCCTCCGTGGCAACGGAACGCTGGCGGCGCTCTGGCAGTACTTGCGCCCGGTCGACTCCGTCACGCTCGCCTGGAGCCCGGCGTCCTGCGGGGAGACGATCCTCAACGGGTCCGGATACCTCGCGCCCGGGCCGGCGAGCGTCGAGCTCCTGGACAACGGCTCGTACTCGCTCGGGACCATCCCCTGCGGGGGGGACTCGTTCGCCGGTTGGACCGTTTCCAGCGGGGCCGTCCTCGCGATCCTCGGCAGCGAACTCACCCTCCACGGGAACGGCACCCTCACCGCGAACTTCGAGCCAACCTCGACCTCGGCCCCGGTCACGTTCCTCACGACCCCCGCCGGATGCGGCGGGGTGCTGCTGCGAAACGTGGGGTACGCGGAGAACCAGACGATCAACCTCATCCCCGGGTCGTACCCGATCTCACCGGACCCGTGCGGAGGGTACGGCTGGGCGGGGGCCGTGACGGTCACCGGTGGGCTCGCGGTCGCGGGCGGAGAGCTGACCGTGTCGGGCGGCGGCACGGTCGACTACCAGTACTACAAGCTCACGCTCGTGTCGATCCTCACGTATCCGTCCGGGTGCGGTGGGATCCTCTGGGACGGGGTCGCGGAGGTCGGCGGCGCGCTCCTGAACGTCTCGAACCACACCGATCACGCGATCGCCTCCGACCCGTGCGCGGGCTCCTACCTCATCGGGTTCCTCGTCACCGGCAACCTGACCCTGCTCGGCTCGGTGGTCGCGGTCAACGGCCCGGGCAGCGTCGAGGCCATCTATCGGGCCGGGACCCCGCAGTACTTCGTCGGCTTCATCACGGAGCCGTCGGGCTGCGGCAGCATCATCTTCAACGGGACCGCCTACCTCGACTCGCAGTATCTGGATGTCGCGCCGAACTCGGTCGTCCGGGTCGGCACGTTCGCGTGCCCCGACTACGGCTTCGTCCAGTGGGTCGTGAACGGCGGGATCCAGATCTGGGCCGGGGTCGCCTACGTCAACGAGAGCGGGTCGATCGAGGCGATCTTCCACCCCCTCGTCAGCGTGCTCGTCCAGACGGCCCCGTCGAACTGCGGAGAGGTCAACCTCTCGGGCCAGATCTACGCCAACGGCGCGACCGCGCTCCTCCCCGAGGACGCGGTCTACAGCATCGCCGCCGTTCCGTGCGTCCACGAGACGCTCTCGAGCTGGATCGTGACGACCGGCGCGAACATCTCGAACGGCTCGATCTCGCTCATCGCGTCGGCGATCGTCACGGCCGAGTTCGCACCGGCCTTCTACTCGGTCGCGCTGTTCGTCGTATCGGACGGCTGCGGTGAGGTCACCGTGAACGGGGTCCAGTATGCCAACAACACGACGCTCTCGCTCCTCGCCGGAACCTACCCGATCGCCTCCGACCTGTGCGCGGGGTACGCCCTCTCGAACTGGTCGCTCACGGGCGCCCTCTCCGTGAACGCCTCGGGATTGATCGTCAACGGCTCGGGAAGCCTCACCGAGGTCGGCGCGGCGGTCCCGCCCAGCGTGAGCGTCACCGCCCCCGCCACCGCGGCCACCGGTGGCTCGGTCCTCTTCACCGCCACGGTCCATGTGCCGGTCCCGCCGTACGACTACAACTACTCCTGGAACTTCGGGGACGGCTCGCCGCTCGTCAACTCCTCCGCGGATTTCGCGAGCCACACCTACACGTCGACCGGCACGTACACCGTGACGGTCACGGTGGTCGACCCGCTCCATCGCTCGGCGAGCTCGTCCGTCTCGCTGACGGTGGTCGCGCCCCCGTCCGGCCTCTCGCTCGGCCTCACCGGCACGACGACCGTCGTGCTGATCGGGGTCGTCCTCCTCGTCCTGGTCGCCGTCGGCGTCGCCGTCGGGATGGCGCGCCGTCGTAGCTCGGCCGACCGAGAACGGGAGAGCCCGGACGAACCGCCGCCGTCGACGTGGACGGACGAATCCCCTCCGGGTCCTGGAGGCGGGGGTTCCTCGTGACCGGCCGGGACCTCTTCGGGGGACGGACGGGGCGCTGGGTCGCCGTGGTCTCGGCGCTTGGAGTGGTCGCTCTTCTCCTCCTCGTACTGCCCGGGCCGATCCTGGGTCTGAGCGTGCCCAACGCACCGGTGCGGGCGGTTCTGTCCCCTACCGTGCCCGCGACGTCCCCCCTCGCCGCCCCACTGCTCCCCTACCGGGGCCTGCTCCCGCTCGCCAACCCCGGAATCCCGATCCCCGTCCCCGGAGGACTCCCCTTCCCCCGCGCCGGGATCCCTTCCGCCCCGATCTTGGCGGTGCGGGCCGGCCCCGCCGAGCCCCTCGCGAACGACCCGACGAACCCGGAGCTCGACAACTACTCCTCCACGACGTCCGTCTCCGCCCCCGGCCCAAGCCCGAACGACGTGGTCGTCGGCGCGACGGACCAGTCCGATGCGCTCGCCCTGGACAATTTCTTCTGGACCCACGGGTTCAACGCCGCATTCGCGTCAACCGACGCGGGGGCGACGTGGACGACCCCCACGTACCTGTCCCAGAACGTGAGCTGGGCTTCCTCTTCGAGTACGACGTATGGCGACCTCGATTTCGGGGAGCCTTCCCTCGCGGGAGGGAATGGGACCGTCCTCTACGCGGCCATCTATGCGCAGCCGTGCGCCCTCTATACCGGGCTATTGTGCAACAACACGGTCCAGTTGTATTCCACCGACGGCGGGGTCGCGGTGGCCCGGTCCACCAACTCGGGGACGACCTGGGGGGCGCCCGTGCCCGTCGACGCCCAGCCGTATTGGACCCTCGACGATGGCAACTGCAACGGGTCCGACTTCGAGTATTACATCGAGGACGGGAACATCTCCGACAAGCCCTCCGTCGCCTTCAGCCCTAGCTCCAACGTCGGGCTCGTCGCTTGGGACCTCTTCCACTACGGGCTCACCGCCGTCTGCTCCGGTACGACGCTCGAGGGCTTCGCGATCACCTCCGAGACCCTCATCACCGAGGCGTCGGTCTCCCTCAACGGGGGGGTGACCTGGGGCGCGCCCCGGGTCCTGGACGACTTCGCGGCCGGCAATCCCACCGCCACGATCGGGCCTCCCCCAACCGACACGCTCTCGGTCGCGTTCTCCGATTTCGCGAACGGCACGGCGACCACGTGGTCGATCGGGGCCACGCAGTCCTCGGACAATGGGTCGACCTGGTCCGGCCCGGCCGACATCGGACCCCGCACCCTCTTGAATCCGGTCAATGCCTCCCTCGCCGACTTCCCTGACGCGCTGTCGATCCCGGCAATCGCCGCCGACACCTCGACCTCCTCCTACTCGGGCTCGCTCTACGTCGTCTTTGATGACAACCGATCCGCCGGCGGAGGGGTCCCCAGCGTCGCGCTGGTCCGCTCCGGGAACGGCGGGGGGAGCTGGTCGGGAGAGAGCTTTCCGGCCGCCGGGACGACCCAGATGCAGTACCTCGAGCCGACGGTCACCGTGGGGCCGACCGGCACGGTATGGATCACCGAGTACGCCCAGAACCGCGTTACCCACGCCTACCAGGAGTACGGAGAGTTGTCCACCGACGGCGGGAACTCGTTCAGCGCCCCCTTCGCGATCTCCGATACGGCCGGAACCCCCGGGTTCAAAACCGCCTCCTTGGGCACGTGGATCGGGGCGTCCGCGACGAGCGCAGGCCTGTTCTCGGCGTGGACCGACTGCCGATGGGTCGCGTGCGCGGACGCTGGGGATACCGCGGTCTACGCCGCCCACACGGAGAGCGTGACCGTGGGCGCGAACGTGCCCGGGGTGAACGTCACGGTGGTCGCGTCCGGCGCGAACGTGAGCGGTCCGGCCCCGTTCGCGACCGGGTGGGACTTCGGATCGCTCGCCCACGTCGCGGTCTCCCCCTGGGTCACGGAGACCAACACCTCCGAATTCGTGGGCCAGTTCCACAATTTCACGGGCGTGGTCAACTCTTCCCTCGACCCGGTCGAATTCGACTATAGCGGCGGGAGCGGGCTCGTCGCCAACTACCTTCAATCCCCGGCGGGCTGGATCACCGGCACCGTCGCGCCGGCCGCCGCCGACCCCGTCGTGACGGTCGGAGGTGCCCCGGCCTCCCTCAGCCCGTCCGGCCCGAACGCTCTCGCCTTCAACGTCACGGAGGAGTCCGGTGGGATCTACACCGTCACCGCCCACGCGACCGCGTACCTCACTGCGTCCCAGGTGGTCCCCTCCACCGCGTTCCGCGCCTCGGTCGTCCACTTCACGCTCGCCCGGGCCGACGGATGGATCCGCGGCCGGGTCCAACCGGCGACGGCGACGCTCACGGTCAACGGAACGCCCGTCACCGGCATCGACCCGTCGACCGGGCTCTACAACGTCTCCGTCCCCTGGGGCCCGTATTGGGTCAACGCGACCGGCCCGGGACTCACCTCGTTCTCCCAGCTCGTGGCGGTCCCCGTGGGCACCTCCGTCGTGATCAACATCGCCCTCCTCGGAAGCTGGATCTCGGGCACGGTCTCTCCCGGGAACGCGACCGTCAAGGTCGACGGCACGGCCGTCACCGTGACGAACGGCGCCTTCAACGTCTCGGTGCCGGGGGGCGTGCACACGGTGACCGCCTCGGAGCACGACTACGCGGGGTTCCACACCGTCGTTACGGTCACCCCGGCCCACGGGGACGTCCTCGCGATCGCGCTCACGGACCTCGGATGGATCCGGGGGAGCGTCTCGCCGGTCACCGCCTCGGTCACGGTCGGCGGGGTCGCGGCCCCGGTGATCGCTGGCGTCTTCAACGTCTCGGTGCGCGGGAACGCCACCTACAACGTGAGCGTCGCCGCCTCCGGATACCATGGAGCCTACGACCTCGTCTCGGTCTCTCCGGCGAACGGGAGCTTCGCCAACTTCTCCCTCGTCGCCGTGACCCACACGTGCACGACCTCCTGCGGGGGCGGCGGGGGCGTGACGAACACCTCCCTCGGCAGCTCGGCCGCCGCGTACACCCTGACGGACGTGCTCATCGCCGGCGTGATCCTGCTCGGCGGTGCCGGCCTGGGCGCACTCCTTCTCCTGCGCCGGCGGTCCGGCCCTCCGCCCGAGGAGGAGGCGGCAGAAGCACCCGAGGCACCCCCCTCCCGCGCGTCCGCGGCGCCGTCAGAGGGGGAGCCCGACGACATGATATACGGCGAGGACCGAGCGGCTCCCGAACCGTGGTCGGAAGGCTCGGACCCCTCGAAGGGCCTACAGCCCCCCCGCTAGTTCCGGAGGCACCGATGGCCCGAGTCACTTCATCTCATCCGTTTCCCCGTCTTCCCGGGGGTCCCTCGCCCGCGGGCCACACCACCTTCGGGATCGTGCTCGCCCTCGGGCTCCTGCTCCTCGCCTCCGTCTCGGGGGGAGCCGTCCCGGTCGGCTTCGGCGCGGCGTCGGCAGGGACCAGCGCCCCGACCTCGCCGGTCTCCGGGGCCGCCGTCCCCGCCACGTCGGAGTGCGCGACCCTCGCGGCCGATTGGGCCGCCCGGGACGCTCCCGTTCCGGCCCCCTCCGTCGCCCCCGCGATCCAGTCGCCGTGCGTCCTGGCGCATGACGAGGCGGGAGCCTACCCCCTCTCCAACGCGAGCGGCTCCGCTTCCCACTTCACCGTCTCGGTCGCCCTCCCGGCGTCGAACGGCTCGAGCCCGGCGAGCGCCTACGCCTCCTTCTGGGTCGGCCTGTGGGTCGCCGGAGTGCCGTGTTCGTACGGCGGCCAGTCCTACCTGCGCGTCGAACTCCTCCCACCGTACACGACGGACGACGGCGTCGCGGGAGTTCCCTTCTGGACCGTGCGAGCCCCGGTCTGGGACCTCGTACCGGCGGGCTCGTGCGACTCCCAGTGCTCCAACGACACGGCGTTCTTCACCATCGGCGGCCGCAGCTACTGCGAGGACGACGCGATGCTCGCGGGGCTCGGGGCGCTCAACGCCACGGCGGAAGGCGCGTTCGCGCCCGGCGCGGCGCTCTCGATCACGGTCAACGGGACCGTCGGCGGGCCGAACCCGCTCTCGGTCGCCGTGAACGATTCGAGCGACCCGAGCGAAAGCCTTTCCTGGAGCTACTCGGGGAACCGGACCCTGGTCGACGGCGCGTTGGTGAACGCGACCGTCTCGGGAGAACCGATCACGCCGTTCTATCTGAACGCCACGACCGCGGACACCGGATGGACGGACGGTCTCGGCGTCGGGTTCGGCTGGGAAGGGTGCCCGCTCCCCGGGACGGGCAACGCTTCCGGTTGCAACTCGTATGACGGGGCGGTGACGGCGGTCGCGGGGAGCCCCGAGGTCGACCACGTCGCCTCGTGGAACGCGACCTCCCACACGTACTCGCACCTGTACCCGTACCTTCTGACGGCGTCGAGCTCGGGGGCCTGCTCCGGCAACCCCGCCGCCGCGTCGTGCACGAACTTCCGCTCCTATGGCGGCTCCGGCTCCTACCCGACGTTCGCGGTGACCGCCCAGAGGGGTGGGGCGTGGTTCTCGTACGGCCCGGCCGCGGCGAACGACATCTCCACCTTCGGGCCCCTCTCCGCCGAGTTCCCAGCGAACGGCTCCCTTTCGGGACTCGAGAACCCGACGACGATCTCGGATGCCCGAGCGACCGCGACCTCGACCGACGTGACGATCACGGCCCGCGTGACCGACCCGAACCTCGTGAAAAACGTCACGGTCTCGACCTGGTGGTGCCGGGCGAGCAACGTGCGAGAGACGAACGCGTCGCCCACCGCTCTCGTGGCGGGCGGCTCCAACACGATCCAGGACGGGAACTGGACGACGGTCGTGCCGACCAACAACTGGGCCGGATTCCTCTTCTACTCCGTGGTGGCCCGCTCCTTCTCCGGAGTCGAGACCGCCCCGTACGCCGGCAACGCCACGGTGACGGGGAGCGGAGGGAGCTGCGGCGCCACCCCACCCCCCTCGCCCGGCCTCGCGCCCACCAACATCTCCGCGATCGGGGGGGGGTACGACCTGAGTTGGTCCGAGCCGGTGAACGCCTCGGTCGCCGATTACGAAGTGGTCGCCACGCCCTCCGGATCCGGCCCCGTCGTTCATTTCCCCGAGCCCAACGTCACCTCGGTCCGGATCGGCGGGCTGTTGGCCAACGTCTCGTACAACCTCCAGGTCTTCGCCTTCGACCCGGAAGGCCTCCCGAGCAACCCGGTGCCGGCGACGCTGGCCCCGAAGACCCTGTACCCGCTCGTCGCCCTCCTTCCGACGGTCGTCGTCAACTCCGCCTGGGTGAACCAGACGGGCGCCCAGTTCACGGCCAACTCGACCGGCGGGCTCCCGCCGTTCCAGATGACCTACTCGTTCGGGGACGGAACGTCGACGACCGTCTTCACGACGAGCGGAGACTCGAGCTTCGCGCACCTGTACACGGACAACTACTCCGGCGAGGCCCGGGTCGTCGTGACCGTCCTCGACTCCGCGGGCGACGAAGCGGTCTCGCCGCCGGTGTACGTCGACGTCCAGGCGACGCCGCTCGCGACCCCCGCGACGATCAGCTCGGGGGACGGGTACGCCGCGCTCTCCTGGTCGGCCCCCCTCTCGCCGGTGCCCGTCCGGAGCTACTCGATCTTCTGGACGACCAACGCGAGTTGGGCTCCGTATCTCGCGAGCGCGTGGCCGAACAACCTGACGGCCCCCGAGATCCAGCTCGCGAGCCTGCCCGCGACCGCCACCCGGTGGGTCCTCCCGCTCCCGACCGGGACCCGGGTGTATGCGCAGATCGTGGCGGTCAACAAGTACGGCCTCGGGCTGCTTCCGGCCCAAACCGGACCGGGGAGCGAGCCGTTCTTTGAGGTCGTCGTGAGCACGTTCTCGGGCGGCCCGCTCACCGGTGGCCTCCTCGGTGCGGCTCCGTTCAACGACTCGTTCAGCGCGACCTTCTCGACGGGCGCGGGGAACGCGCTCGCGAGCGCGACGTACCACTTCTCGGGCGGCGGGATCGCGCCCGCCGTGATCTCGGGAACCAACGGTACCTACTTCGCGAACGTCTCCTACACCTTCGTCAGCCCGGGCACCTACAACGTCTACCTGTACGCCTTCGATGCCCTCACCGACGAGGTCGTGCTCACCCTCACCGTCGACGTCACGCCGGGGCCGGCCCCCCTCGTCTCGGTCACGGTCGCCCCGACGCCGGTGTTCCTGAACACCGAGGCCGGGTTCACCGCGAACGTGTCGGGCGGCTCGGGGCACTACACCGAGGCGTGGACCTTCGGCAACGGGGAGAACGGAACCGGACCGGCCGTGACGACCGTCTATCCGAACGCCACGACGTACATCGTTCTCCTCACGGTCACGGACTCGCTCTGGGGCGGGGTCACGAGCGTCTCGGTGCCCGTCACCGTGCTTCCTCTCCCGACCGTCCAGATCGCGGCCACGGCCGTCTCGGCGTCGGGCGCCTACCGCCTGACGGCGGTCGTCCTTGGCGGATACGGGAACTTCACCTACACCTGGCTGTTCGATGACGGCACCCAGGGGACCGGCGTCACCGTGACCCACACGTGGGCGCCGGGCCGATACCTCGTCACGGTGGAAGCGAAGGACGACTACGGGCACGAAGCGAACGCGAGCGTGGCGATCGTGGTCGGCGGGAACTCCACGGGGTCGACCGCCCCGGCCACCGGCTACGCGCCGATCGTCGTCTACGCGCTCCTCCTGGCCCTGGTCGGAGTCGCCCTGGTCGCGGTGGCGCTCGCGACCCGGGGCCGTCGGCCGGCGGAGCCGTCCTCGGACGCGGAATCGACCGACCTCGCCCCCCTCCCCCCGCGGGTCTACGAGGAAGAGGGTCCCCGCGGACCGAACTAGGCGGGGGCGGCGCGGAACGCGCCCCTACCGATGGGTCGGACGGCGGGGTGGGAACGGGGTCGGTTCCCCGACGGGGCCGAGGACCGGTCCGGTCGGGGGGGCGGCGCGGAGCGCCTCGGTCTCGAGCCCCGGCGCGTCGACCGCCCGGGCGAGGTCCGAGAGGATCTCGAAGACGCGGACCGCGTCGGGGACGCGGACCACGAAAAAGGTGTCCGTATAGACGCTCACGATCTCCACGCAGTTGATCCCGGCGCGTCCGATCGCCTCCGCGAGGAAGCCGAGCACGCGCGGCGTCGCCATGACCTCTTCCGGGCTTCGGATACTGACGAGGGAGAGCCGGTGCTGGACGTTCAGGACGGAGGTCCGCGGGATCGTCGCCAGCACGCTCGCGAGCGTCTCCTCCCCGCAGAGGAGCGTGGCCGCCCCCGAGCCCTGGAACAGCTGGACCAGGCGGTCGCGCTTCGCCCCCGGCTCGCCGGTGCCCACGACGGTCCGCTCCGGGAAGGCGAAGTCGCCGCGGACCGTGATCACCGCGACGTGGGTCCGGATCTCGATGTGGCTCGAGCGCAGGACGCTGCGGAGGAGCTCGTCCTGGGTCGGGTCGTCCGGCTGTTGCCGTCGGTATCGTCGGCACGCGATCTCGATCGCTTCCTGGCTGGGGAGGCCGGTCTCGGCCCGGATCCGCCGAGCGAGGGCGGTGAAGTTCACGACATCGTACCGGAGGCAGTCCCGGATCGACGGACGGCTCTCGATGTACCGACGGGTCTCGTCCGCGACGCTCTCGCGACGTTCCTCGGGCGCGTGGGCCGGCCGTCCATTGCGGACGGTCCCGCGTCCCCGTTCGGTTCGGGCGGTCATTTTGGCCGGCAGCGAGCCGGACGACTTAGCCTCTCCACGCACCCAACGCGGGGCCGCCCGCGCTCGAAGTCGACAGGACGGGCGCGTCCCGTCGGCCGGGAGACAGCCCCGAAGCAGGCCCCCGGGACCCCGAGCCGGCCGACCCTCCCCATCGGGCGGGGAAGGAGAGGCCCTTCCCTCGAGGGAGAAGGGGGAGGCGGCGCCCGGAGGTGCGGGCCGGCACCCCCGGAACGGGGGGCTCCCCGACCTCCCGGGACACCCTACTCGAAGCCGCTTTAAGGGGGGGCTCCAGTGGCTCGTGATATGTTCCCGCACGGGGGCCGGTCCACCGGCACTTTGGGGGGGTCTCGCCTGGTCGTCGGCCTGATGGTTTTGCTTGCGGTCCTCATCGTGGTCGGGCTGGTCGCTCCCTCCCTAGCGCAAGCGCCCTCGGTGTCGAGCGGCGCGTCGACCGCCACTACCCCCACGCCCCACGCCGCCGCCACGCCGTCCGCCGCCGCTCCCCCAGAGATCTTCTACTACTACGCCTCCCCGCCGATGTTCGACATCGGTGGCTACACCTTCATTGAATTCTACGCCTACTCCCCGCAGGGCGACCCGCTCAACTACGCGATGACGGGCCTCCCCACGGGGTGCTCCTTCTTCGGCTCGACCTTCACCTTCTGTTATCCGACCGCGGCCGGCGCGTTCAATATGACGCTGACCGTGACGGACCCGGTCACCCTCCAGCAGGCGACCTCGCAGACGAGCATCTTCGTCCTCCCCGAACTGGCCGGCACCTTCTTCACGGTCAATCCGGATGTCATCCACACCTTCCCCGTCTCGATCTCGGAGTACGGTCTCCCGTACGGGATGAGCTGGTCCGTGACGATCAACGGCGACAACGTCACCTCCACCAGCTCGACGATCCAGTTCGTCGAGACCGACGGCTCCTACAGCTACTCGGTGGGTGGGATCTCGGGCTACGCCGCATCCCCTCAGTTCGGGTCGGTCGTCGTGGACGGGGCGGGCGCGAGCACGTTCGTCTCTTTCTACCCCACCACGTCGGGCACGCCGGTCACGTTCAGTGAGACAGGCCTCTCGACCGGGACGAGCTGGTCGATCCTGCTCGGGTCGTACGAGATTGATTCGACGTCCTCGTCGATGACGCTCTACGTGCCGGCCGGGGTCTACAGTTACAGCGTGGGTCTCGTGAGTCACGAGGCCGCCACGCCCGCGAACGGGACGGTCTTCGCCTTCGGGTCGGCGTCGGTCAGCATCTCGTTCACGCCGTATCCCATCACGGTCTATCCGATCACCATCTCGGAGAACGGGCTCGCGTTCGGTGCCCTCTGGACGGTGACCCTCAACGGCACCCTCTACGTGTTGTCCTCGTCGTCGTTCTCGGTGAACTACCCCGACGGCCACTACGCGTACAGCATCGGGGCCATTCCCGGCTACACCCCGTCCACGACCCACGGCCACCTCACGGTCTCGGGCGGAAGCACCTCCCTCACGGTGGTCTTCACCCCGCTGCCGCCCCCCCCGACCTTCCCCCTCACGTTCTCCGAGTCGGGGCTCGCCGTCGGCACGAGCTGGACGGTCTACGTCGGTGGGGGAGGGTACACTGCTAACTCGCCCAGCATCATCGTCGACCTGACGAACGGGAGCTACCAGTACTCGATCGGTTCCTCGCCCGTGTCCGTCGCGAACTACACGGTCGCGCCGGCGAACGGGTTCGTGAACGTACTCGGTGCTGCGGCGTATGTCAACGTCACGTATTCCCCCGCGATCACGCTGGCGCCAGGGACCGCAGGATGCGCTCCGTCGAGCTCCAGCCCGCCGTTCTACACGAACAACTGCTACCCGGAAGCGTTCTCCCCGACCCTGCTCTCGCTGGAGGGCGGCTCGGTCACCGGGCTCGCCAGCCAGATCTACACGAATGTGACCGCCAACACCTGCCCGGGCGTGGCCAGCATCACCAACTCCCGTATCGGCTTCCAGACCTCCTCCGACGAGGCGTCGTCGTTCTCGGCCGCGCTGTCGCTCGGGAACGACTCCTCCTGCCAGTACCCGAACGCGATCGAGCCGAGCTTCGCCTCGAGCGGGTCCAACGTGTACGGGGCCTTCATCGAGGAGAACTCCTCCAACCTGTCCTTCAACTACGGCGATCGCGCCGGGGACGCGCTCGGATTCGTTGCGTCCACGGATAACGGGACCAACTTCTCGTCCGCGGTGACGATCGACCCGTCCGGCAACCTGGCCCGCCCGGTCGTCGGGGCCTTTGGCTCGACCGTCTACATCATCTACGAGAACATCGCGAACTCCTCGACCGCCATCGGCGGTGGCGTGCTCCCGATCTCGCTCGAGTTCGTCTGGTCCAACCAGAACGGCACCTACGGTACCTGGAACGGGCCGACGACGCTTCCCGGCGAGGGAGCGTCGCAGGGGTACAACGCGATGAACCCGTCGATCGCCGTGAGCCCCAACGGCACGGTCGCGGTCGCCTACGCCACGGACCGAACGTGCGAGTATTCGAACTCCTCGGGGTGCGCGGCGTTCTCGGACTCCATCGTCGTCGTCACGTCGTACGACAACGGGACGTCCTGGGCCGGGCCGAACCTCGTGACGACAGGCGCGGGGGAGTCGACCTGCTTCACCGGCTCCTGCCTCTCGTACTTCTTCCAGTCCACGCCGCAGACGGCCCTCTCCTACGACCCGGCGAGCGGGTACCTCTACGTTGCGTACGCCGCCGACTACGACCAGGGAATCGGGGCCAGCAGCCAGAACTTCAACCACACCGGTATCTTTGCCGAGTACTCGGCGGACGGCGGTGCGACGTGGGCGGGCGGCGCCGTGGTGGCGCCCTCCGGCGATTCTTCGATCCGGTCGTTCAACCCCGGCCTCGGCGTCTCTTCCCAGGGGGTCTACCTGACCTATCTCCAGGCGAACGAGTCGGCCGGATCGTTCGGGCTCGCGAACTCCCTCTCGCAGTGGGTCGTCACCTCGGCCCCCGGGGTTCCCTTGGCCTGGGCCTCGCCGACCGTGATCGACATCGACTCGTTCGCGATCTCGGGTGGAGCGGTGAACACGACCGAAGCGTCCTTCGGGGGCTACTCCTCCAACGTCGCGTTCGATTCGTTCGGGAACCCGTGGGTCGCCTTCTCGCTGCCCGCCGCCCCCGCGACCACGATCTCGTCGGGTACGGGCTACTACTACGTCAATTCGACCTTCCCCACCTCCTTGATCGTCGGCTCGCTCGCGGTCCCGGGCGCGGCGAACACGGTCGAGGTCAACTTCACGGCCGGCGGACTCCCGGCAGGCACGCCGTGGACGTTCTACATCAACGGGGTCAGCTACCTCTTGGACGTGCCGTCGATCACCTTCACGAACATCCCGCTCGGCGCGACGATGTTGGTCGGGGCGTACTACGTGCCCGAGGGCCAGTGGACGATCGTCTCCAACTGGTACAACGCGACCACCATGTCGTTCGACTTTAACCAGACGTACACGTTCGAGTACACGGTCCTGGTCGGGTACGAGTTCAACTTCTTCCCGAGCAACACCGGGTTCTGGACGATCTACGGGGACCTCTACATGTTCGCCGACGTGTTCGTCTTCTCGCCCAGCTTCTTCTACGCGTACATCGACATCGAGGACTTTGGCAACTTCGAGGACATCTTCTCCGAGAGCTCGCTCCAGGTGGACAACTTCGACGAGTTCTGCACGGGGCAGTGCCCGTGGACGAACCCGTTCTACTTCCCCATCGGTACCCAGGTCCAGTGGCAGATCCAGGACTACCCGTACGAGAGCCTCCCGATCCTGTACTTCACGGGAACGGGGGCCGGCTCGTACACGGGGCCGGTCCAGGGCGAATGCGACTACTACTACGAAGGGTTCTGCGAGGAATCGATCGAGTTCCTCAACCTCGTCATGAACTCTGCGATCACCGAGACCTTCTGGCTCGGGGACGGGCCGGTCAGCCTCACCTCGAGCGTCTCCTTCTCGGCCCCCACGCTCCCGTCGAACTCGACCTTCTATGCCACCGTGAACGGGACCGTGGTGAGCGGCACGGCCGCCTCCCCGGGCGTGCTCCCGAACGTCGCCCCCGGCGCGTATGCGGTCAGCAATATCTGGGCGACCTCGTGGCAACCCGGCTGGGAGTACTTCGGCACCGCGACCGGTCCGAATCCGTTCGTCGCCCCGGTCGAGACCAACGTCGTCCTCTCCTTCGGCGCCTACGTGAACCTCTCGGCCGCCCCCGGTCAGGTCACGTTCTACGCACCGGCGATCGCGACCGGCACGACGTGGTCCCTGACCTTCAACGAGACCACCTACACGTCGACGACCCCGTGGATCAACGTCACGACCCGACCTGGGACGTTCGACTACTCGGTCGGCAATGCGGTCGCGCCCGACGGGACCGCCGGCTACCTGCCGACGACCCCGTCCGGCAGCATCTCCGTGCTCCCGGGCACCACGTACCCGATCGCGTACACCCCGGCCTACCAGGTCGTGGTCGAAGCCTCGACCGGCGGTCTCGTCTCGGCGGACCACTCCAGCCAGACGACGATCTTCAAGACGTTCGTCGCGTCGGGGAGTTCCGTCCCCATCTCCGAAGCGCCCCTCGCCGGCTACACGTTCGCCGGCTGGGCGGGCTCCGGTTCGGGCTCGTACTCGGGGACGCTCTCCTCCACAACCCTCACCGTGACCTCGCCAGTCGTGGAGTCCGCGAGCTACCTGCCGCTCCCCGGGGCGCGGTTCAACCTGACGTTCAACGAGCTGGGTCTCGCCGCGGGCACCTGGTGGACCGTCAACCTGGACGGGATCGGCTACTCGTCCGACGCCTCCTCGATGACCGTCTCGGGCCTGTATTCGTGGAGCTCGGGGACCCAGGGGCACTACAACCTCACCGTGCCGACCTCGTACTCGAACTCGACCAACCTGACGCGGTTCGTCGTCCCGCCCGGCACCTACCCCGGGACCGTCGGCGTGAACGCCACGCTCACCGCGCCGGTCACGATCCTGTTCGTCCCGCAGGTCCAGGTCGCGCTGACCTACTCCGGCGATGGAACGGTCGAGACGACGTACAACGGCGCCCCCTCCGGCGCCACCGTCTGGGCCAACGAGGGTTCCCAGGTCACCATCTCCGCGGCCGCCTACCCCGGCTGGACGTTCGCGGGATGGCAGGGCACCGGCTCGGGTTCGTACTCGGGCGCGAACGCGACCGAGTCCATCACCGCCGCCGGGCCCGTGAGCGAGGTGGCGCTCTTCAACCCGGTCGCCGTCACCCATGCGGCGACCTACTCGGCGACCTTCTCCCTCGGCTCTCCGCTCGCGCCCGGGACCTCGTGGGGGGTCACCCTGGGCGGCGTCGGCTACACGACCACGGCATCGACCCTGACGGTCTCGAACATCTCGTCCGCGACGTACGCGATGCAGGTGTCGACCGCGACCGCGCCGAGCGGGCTCGTTCAGTACCGACCCACCTCGTCCGACCCAGTGGCGATCACCGTCAACCACAACGAGTCGATCACGGTGAGCTACGTCTCCTACTACTTCGTGAGCGTCTCGGCCTCGGTCGGAGGGACCGTAACCCCCGCGCCGGGCTGGTATGCCTCGGGGAGCGTGCTCTACCTGGTCGCGACGGCGAACAGCACGGACACGTTCCTGTCCTGGACCGGCACCGGCGCGGGTAGCTACACGGGGCCCAACGCGACGGCGGCGCTGATCGTGGGCGCCCCGGTGACCGAGGTCGCGTCGTTCGGGTCGACCGGAGTGGGCGCCGCCGCCGCCTCCATCTGGTCGAACCCGACCACCTGGCTCGGGCTCGGTGGGGCCGCCCTCGTCATCGGGATCGTCGTCGGGGTCGTCTTCGCCCGGCTGGGGACCCGCACGTCTTCCCCGGGGGCGGGCAGTTCGCCCGCCCGGCCGCCGAACCCCCCGGCCGGCGGAGGCACGCCGTGAGACCCCGTTCCGCGCGACCGCTTCGGCGGCTCGCGGAACTCGCGTCGGTCCTCCTCCTCGTGGTCATCTTCCTGGCTGCCCCGGCGTGGACCTCCGGCCTGACCCAGGCACCGGTGGCCGCCCCGTCCGTTGCACTCCCCCTTGCGGCTGCCGTGGCGCCCTCCGTCCCGGCTGCCGTTACCGTCCCCCCGGTCGCTCAGCCCGTGGGGGTCCAGAACTCCTCGGGCAACGTCTCGGGCCCGGGGACCTTCTACCTGACCTCGTCCCTCCCGAACGCGGCGTTCGTTAACGAGACGTGCGTGGCCGGCACCTGCTACAACACTTCGAACGACGTGACGGTCAACACCACGAGCTCGGGGCTCATCGCGGTCGCGTACACCTCGCTCACGGACCAGAGCCCGTGCGCGTCGCTCCGGCCGTACAGCGTCTCGAACATCGCCTTCCTGAGCTCGACGAACGGCGGGGCGAGCTGGTCGCCGGTCCAGTATCTCGGCAACTCCCAATGCTCGGGCAAGTCGCTCGGCTACCCCGACGCCTGGGAGCCCTCCCTGACCTCCCTCGGTGACGGCACGCTCGTCCTCGTGTACGTGGAGTACAACCTGACGGCGGGCGCGCTTCCTCCCCTCACTCCCACTTCGTGGCCGCCGGTCCAATCCCGCCTCGTACTGACGGAGAGTGTCGACAGCGGCGCGACCTGGTCGACCCCTACGGTGCTCAACATCTCGAACCCGGCCTCCGCGCCGCCCGGCACCCAGTTCACCCCGGCCCATCCCTCCGTGACCGCGTTCGGCGACTCGATCTACGTGACCTGGATGGCCCTCAGCTTCGCGGATACCGCAGGCTCGATCGGCTTCATCACTTCCTCGACCGGAGGGGCTACGTGGAGCCCGACCATCCCGGTGAGCCAGCCGTATTCCGACTACTCGATGAATCCGTCGGTGATGGTCGACCCGGCGGGCGAGGTCTTCATCGCCTTCGTGACCGACATCTCGTACAACGGGTTCGTCTGCGGCCCCTACTCTTGCATCGGTTACGACTACGGGGTCTACGCCGGGGACGTCGAGGTCGCCTCCTCCACCTCGAACGGGACCGTCTTCTCCTACGACACGGTCGCCTACGGCATCCCGGTGGACTCCCCGGGCTGGGACCCGGTCGTGAACCCGACCTCGTTCGGACCGTTCCAGACACCCGACCCGCAGCTGGGCTACTCCGAGGCAAACCAGACCGTGATCGTGGCCTTCACCGGCGGCGTGGCGACGAACGGCACGACGCAGTGCGTCTACCCGACCGCGGAGTGCCTCACGGGCGGCCTGTACTACTACCTAGGGCTGTTCAACGGTTCCTTCTACGAGCAGGGGAACATCGAGAACGCCGTCTTCAACCCGAACTACATCGATCCCTCGTCGGGCGCGGTCAACGCGACCGACTCCATCACGAGCCTCGCGCTCGCGGTCGAGCCGGGCGGGCAGGTCGACCTGGAGGCGGGGTTTTTCAACGGGAGTATCTGTTACGGGACGGCGTGCGGGGCGGAGAGTGAGGTCGTCTTCTCGACGCTGAACGGCACGACCTTCACGCCACCGGCGACGGTCGTCTCGACCGCCTACACGCCGGACGCGTACGCCTGGAACGGCGAGACCGGGGCCGTGGCCCTCGTGGACGGCCAGCCGCAGTTCTACTGGGTCTCGGACAGCTGCCCGGCCTGGCGGACGGCACCGTGCACGTCGTACCCCGGCTCGGGGGCCGCGGTCGCCCAAGTCCAACTCTCCTCCTACTTCACCGGTACCGGCTCGACCCTCTCCTTCACCGCCACCGGCCTCCCGTCCGACATCAACTGGAGCATCTCGGTCATGGGGAACGTGCGCACCGGCGCCGGTAACGCGACCCTCTCCGTCACCGGAGTTCCCGACGGCGTCTCGATCTTCTACGAGGTGCCGAACGTCAACCTCACGAGCGTCCACTACCTCGTCCAGTCGGGCTCGCTCAGCCCCGTCTCCCCCGTGAGCCTCGGGTCGGGGACGACTTCGATCTCCCCGCACTTCAAGGAGTACGTCCCGGTGACGATCTCGTACACCGTGCCGACGTTCAGCGGCTACCCGTGCACGCTGGGCTACTGCCCGACCTTCTACCCTACGTGTGACGTGCCGCCTCCGGGCTACCCCACGGACGAGGACGTGTTCATCTCGTGCTACTCGCTCTACTTCACGTCCGGCGCCCCGAGCGGAGGGTTGTGGGAGCCGATCGGCGCCCCGATCTCCCTCGGCATCACCGCCCTCCCGTACCCGATGACGATCGCGAACGTGGTCTGCATCACGCCACCGATCGGCTACTACGCGTTCTGCTACGACACGATCTACAACCTGACCTTCCTCGGGTGGGCCGGCGCCGGGCCGGGCTCCGTCTCGACCCCCCAGACCAACATCACGGTCGCCCCGCTGGGAGCGGTGACGGAGACCGCGAGCTTCCTGATCACGGGGGCCTGCTCCTACTATGCGCAGGATTACAGCGGGACGATCCAGTACTTCTACTTCTACGGGTGTGGCAACTACTCCGCACCGGTCACGGTGGATGAGCAGGGCCTCCCGAGCGGTACCACGTGGGGCGTGGACCTCTCGAATACGGGCGGATTTTCTTCGACCGACCTCGCGACGGCCCCGGCGTCGATCACGATCGCCGCGGCGCCGCTCGGGTTCATGTCGTTCCGACCGTGGAACATCCCGGGCGCCAACCCGGCTGAGGTCTGGGAAGCGAGCTCGAGCGTCGGGTCGGAGGTGTTCCTTCCGATCGCCGCCCCGATCACGGTCACCTACACGCTGGTCAATTACTCCGCGATCGACGTGCCGGTCCAGATCTCCGCGCTGGGACTTCCCACGTCGCTCGATACCAACCTCACGCTCGAGGACCTCTCGACGAGCGGACCCCCGGTCCCGTACACGGCGCCGTCCACCGGTCTCACGTTGAACCTCCCGGCGGGGAACTATGTCGTCAACGCCTCGCCGATCCTCACCGAGAGCGGGGTGCGCTACTACCCGGTCGCGGTCTTCGCCGCGGTCAGCCTCCTGAACAGCGCGAACCAGAGCGCCGTGCTCCCGGCGACCGTGCTCCTCGGGGGTCCGGCGGTACTCCAGATCGACTACACCCCGTCGTACTATGTCAGCGTCACCGCGGGCCCGGGCGGCTCGGCATCCCCCGGGAGCCAGTGGGTCACGGCCGGAGGTTCCCTCACCCTCCGCGCGACGCCGAATGCAAACTTCCAGTTCCTGGAATGGACGGGTTCGGGCAAGGGAGCGACCTCCGGGGCGCAGGCGGCTCTGAGTCAGGTGGTCATCCAGCCCACGGGCCCGGTCAACGAGCTCGCCACCTTCGCCCCCGTGAGCGCGCCGACGTGGACGGTCCACGCCGTCCCGTCGGGACTCCCGGCCGGCCAGACGTACTCGATGACCCTCGGTGGCACGACCTACACGGGTACCGGCACGCTGACGATCCGGGGCCTCGCGACCGGAACGTACGGCCTCTCGTTCCCGGCGGTCGCCGTCGGCTCGAGCACCCTCACACGGTTCGTGGAGACGTCGGTCACCGCCACCGCCGGACTCTCGGGGAGCCAGCTTTCGGTCACCCAGAACCTGACGGTGCTCCCGGTCTACGCGACCCAGTACTTCGTCACGACGGCGGCCGCGGGCCCCGGGACGCTTTCCCTCGGGCCCGGCGCCTTCTGGGAGAACGCGAACAGCACCCTCACGGTCACCGCGGTCCCGTCGACGGGGTACATCCTCGAGGGATGGGTCGCCTCCTTCGATGGGGGCCCGTCGACCCTGCTCTCGAACCTCACGACCGTCTCGGTGACGCTCACCGGCTCGGTCGCGCTCGTGGCCCGGTTCGTCCCGGCCCCTCCGACCGTTCCGGCGACGTACTCCTACGCGCTGATGGAGAGCGGCCTTCCGTCCGGCACGAGCTGGTCGTTCACGCTCAGCGGGACGAGCGGCGCGGCGGGCGCGACCGCGACGCTCTCCGCGACCGGCCTGAACGGCTCCTACCTGCTCTCCGTTCCCATCGTCTACCTCACGTCCGGCATCCGGTTCGTCCCCTCCCTCGTGGAGAACACGTCGGTCGTGGTCACCGCCAACGTGGGGGCCACCGTGACGTTCGCGGAACAGGTCCTCGTGACCGTCGCCGCCTCCGGTAACGGCACGGCCTCGGGCGGGGGCTGGTACGGGGCGGGGAGCTCGGTCGACCTGGTCGCCGGGGCCGCCCCGGCCGGATGGAGCTTCGCCGGCTGGCAGGGTTCGGGGGTCGGGAGCTACACCGGCACGAACGCAACCGAGACGATCGCCCCGACCGGGCCCATCACCGAAACGGCCTCGTTCGTCCTCAGCACCACCTCCTCCACGGGCTCGAGCGCCCCGGTCTCGATGAGCGACTGGGCCGCGATCGCGATCATCGTGATCGTGCTGGCGGCCGTCGGGATCCTCGAGGGACGACTCCTCGCCCGTCGGCGACGCCCGCCCCCCGGCCGACCGTTCTCCGGTGCGATGTCCACCGGTGGACCGGCCTCGGAGACCCCGGCGCTCGAATCCCCCTAGGGTCGCACGGGGGCGCCGCGACGACCCGACCGGTCACTTCGAGCGGGAGCGCCCGAGGATCTCTCGGGCCCCGGCGCCCGGGCGCAGCACGGACGTGGACCGGACGCCCAAGAGGCGGTCGATGCGATGCCGCAGTGCCCGGACGTGCGGGGAGAGCGTGAAGACGTGGACGTGGGCCCCGGCGTCGTGCGTGTAGGCCGCCCGCGGGACGGCCCCCTCGCTGTTGAATGACCGGACCTCACTGAGCACGGTCCGGGAGGTCGTCGTGAGGTAGTCGAGGCTGGGCCGCGTGGTCTCACACACTGCGCGGAAGCTATCGCACTCCTCCATGACGAGCGGGAACAGTTTCGCGGCGTCGCGCCGGCCGATCGCGTGTCGGATCGCCGCGAGGCGCCGGGGCACCTCCTTCAGGCGGCGGCGGTACTCCGGGCTCGTCGCGACCGTGAGCTGCATCGCGTCCTGGGAGCGGACCTCTTTCGTGCGGGCGTCGCGGACCAGCACGACCAGGTCGACCAGGTCCGGCCAATGCGTGGGCTCGTAGAGGGGTCGCGCGTAGCAGTCCCGCCCGTCGGCCCGGACGCCGGCGCGCCACTCGACGAACCCGCCGAACACCGAGCGGGAGGCGCTCCCCGAGCCGAACCGGGCGAGTTGGGAGAGGGCCCGGGGCGATAGGCGGAGGCCGGCCGCCCAGCTCGCGGCGGCGGCGAGCGCGGCGAAGCCGGAGGCGCTGGAGGCCATGCCGCTCGCGGTCGGGAAGTTGTTGTCGCTCGTGACGAGCGCGAACTCGGCGCGTCCCGAGAGCGCGCGGACCCGGTCCAGGAACTGGACGACACCCTCCCGGGGGCCGCCCGTCGCGGGGGCCGTGTTGAGGACGACCCGGTCCTCCGAAAGCGCCGGGTCGAACCGCACGGAGGTGCGGGACCGGAGCCGGTCGAGGGTGACCGAGAGCGAACTGTTGTACGGAAGGGCGAGGGTCCGGTCGCGCACGCCCCAGTACTTGACGAGGGCGATGTTGGGGGGCGCCTCCCAGGTCGACGCGCGGGCAGGGGAAGTAGCGGCCGCCACGGTGCGTACCACCGCGCACAGTACTTATCCGCGCCGGCCACTCCTCGGGCCATGGCGCGTCGAACCTCCCGTGCCGAGCCCCATCCGCTCGTCCCGCTCCCCGACCTCGCCCACGCCGCCCGGATGGGCGGCTTCCATCACGAGGTCGGCTTCCGGATCGACGTCGCGGCAAGTAAGCGGGGCGTCGTGGTGGTATCGGGCCGCGTGGAGCACCGCCATCTCAACATCAACGGGGTCGTCCACGGGGGCGTGTACGCCACGATCCTGGATACGGCGATGGGCGGTTCGGTCGTCTCCCTCCTCGCGCCCGGGGAGACCACCGCGACGACGTCCCTCTACGTCGAGTTCCTCCGCGCGGCCCGGGAGGGGGCGCACCTGACCGCCCGGGGGGAGGTCCTCCGACGGGGCCGCCACGTCGCGTTCGCCGAGGGGAGCCTCGTCGACGAGGAGGGGCATCGGCTCAGCCAAGCCCGGGGAACGTGGTACATTTGGTCGCGGGAAGATCGGAAACCCGCCCCTCCCGCGACCCGCACCCCCTGACCGGACCGGCCTCCGAACCCGGAGTTCCCCCTCCGCGCTAGTCCCGAAACTGCTCCGCCCGGGGACGCAGGCGTTCGAGCACGGCCAGCCGGTCCAACCCCTTGGCGAGGCCCCGGCTCCCCTCGGGTAGGGGATGGGTCCGGTAGAACTCCTTCACCTCGTCCGACCGGCCGAGGCCCACGAGCGCCGTCGTGTACTCGAGCAGGGAGGAAAGGAAGCCGGACCCGCGGAAGAGCCCGTTGAGCTCCTCCACGTGCCGGGTCATCCAGGGCCAGACGAGGGGCCGGCCCACGAGGTTCTGCGCGGCCTGGGCGATCACGGCGACCGCGTGGCCCCGGTTGATCTCCCCGGAGAGCGTCAGGTCGAGCGTGCGCTCGACGAGCGAGAGCTCCCCGCTCCAAGCCAGCGCGCGCTCGAGCTGGAGGGCCTCGGCCTCGGGCAGGGGCCGCCCGAGGGCGCGCCGTATCTCGTTCCACCCCGACTCCCCCTCCACGCGGGCCCGAGCCACCGAAACCGCGGAGCGAAGGTCGGGGTCGAGGCGGGTCCACTCGGGGAACCTCTCGGAGAGGTCGCGGGCGAACGCAAGGTCGATCCGGGCGCGGCCAAAGGTCAGCCGCTCTCGCAGGACCCCGTTCGAGGGCGGTTCGTCCGGGCGTCGCTCGACCCCGATCGCGTCGAGCCGCTCGGCCAGGTACCGCCGCGCCTCCTCCTGGATCGAGGTCACTTTCGGGAGAAGGGTGGCGAGGCTGGTGAGCGTGCCGACGAAGGAGTCGACGACGAGACGGTCGTTCGTGGCCCCGACTCCGCGTACGAATCGGGTGTAGTTCGCCCAGTCCGTGTCGCCGCCGAAGAGGAAGGAGCTCAGGTCCTCGACCACGCTCCAGCGGTCGGTCGCGGGCCGGGTGGGCAGCGCGGTGAGCAGTCGGTCATAGAGCCCGCCGTCGTACAGCACCCGATAGAACCCGACCGCGCCGGGGTTGAGATGGACCGTCGCGCCCCGGGGCACGGCCACCCGAGTCGTCACGGTGGAGAACAGGAGGCGCCGGCGGCTCCCGTCAATGTCCATCACGAGCGGGATCGGCCAGGGGGGTTCGTCCGGCGCGGGCCCCAGGATCGAGTACCGTCGCTGGGCAAGCTCGAGATGGTCGCCGTCCATGCGGGCCGTCACGACAGGGTGGCCCGGCCGATCGATCCAGGGGGCGATCATCGTAGTGATCGGTTCCTGGCTGGCCCGCGCGAAGGCGTCCCAGAGGTCCTCCGTCCGCGCGTTCGCGTAGCGGAACCGCTCGAGGTAGTCGGTCACGCCGGCCCGGAACCGGTCCTCTCCGAGGTAGGCCTCGAGCATGCCGAGGATCATCGACCCCTTGCCGTAGCTGATCTCGTCGAAGATCTGGCTGATCTCGTCCGGACGGTCCACGTGGGCACGGACCGGATGGGTGGACGGGAGGGAATCGCCATCGAACGCGGCCATGGTGCCCGCGACCCGTAGGTAGAAGTCGGTGGTGGAATCGAACTCCGGCCGGAGGCGTCCGGTGGTCCGGGTCTCCATGAGCGCGGCGAAGCTTTCGTTGAGCCAGACGTCGTCCCACGTGACCATGGTCACGAGGTTGCCGAACCACTGGTGCGCGATCTCGTGGGCGATCGTCTCGAAGACGTCCCGACGGGCGAAGGAGCTCGCCGACGCATCGACGAGCAGGCGCATGTCCCGGAACGAGATGGCCCCCCAATTCTCCATCGCGCCGAAGGCGTGCTCCCCGACCGCGATCAGGTCGAGCTTCGGGAGCGGGTAGGGGATCCGGTAGTACTCCTCGTAGGAGTCGAGGATCTGGCGCGCCGCGGCGAGAGCGAACGCCCCCGCCTCGGCCCGACCGGGGGGAGTGAGGACCCGGATCGTCACCCGTCCCGTACGGTCCTCCACCCGGTCGAACCGCCCGACCCCGAGGTAAAACAGGTACGGGGCCATCGGCGGGGTGGCGGAGAACGACCACTCGCGGACGGGGCCCGCTTCCCGGGTCGAGTCCGTCGGAGTGTTCGAGAGGACCTCGAGGTCGGCCCGCGTCCGTACGGTCAGCCGGAGGCGCGACTTTCGGTCGGGCCGGTCGAGGCAGGGGAAGATCCTCCGAGCCCCCATCGGCTCGCACTGGGTCGTGAGGACCGCGTCGTTCCCGCGCCCGCACCGGTAGAGACCGATCAACTGTCCCTCGTCGACGTGGCCCGAGAAGTGGATCGAGACGGGCTCGCTCCCGCCCCCGATCTCGGAGAGGATCAGCCGCGCCGCCAGAAGGTCCCGTTCGAACGGGACGTCGCGGCTCCCTTCCCGAACCGAATCGATCTCCAACCCGTCCGCGTCCAGCGTCAGGGTCTGTCGGGTCCGCGGCGCGTCGAACTCCACCGTACCGCTCCACCGACCGCCCTCGAAATCGACATCGAGGGACAGCCGGTATTCGGGGATCTGAGGGGGTTCCCTGGAGGTCAACCGACGTCCGTCTCCCGAGGAGGCATCGGGTGGCCCAACATGAAGTTACTCCGAACGCGGCAGGGAGGGTGGTCGGCCGGGGCGGATTGGTCCAACGTTAAATACGGCGTTTCTGTCGGCGCGCCGGCTGACGGCCAAAGCGGTGGGGAAACACCCGGTCCCATTCCGAACCCGGCAGTTAAGCCCACTGGCGTTCCGCGCGGTACTGAAGTGCGCGAGCCTACGGGAAACGCGGAAAGCTGTCAGCCTCCCCTCCCTCGCCCGAGACACGGTCCGATAGGTTAATCGCCGGACGGTCGTCAGGCCGACCATGCGATTCGGGGCGCACATCGGCACGTCGGGGGGTCTGGTCGAGGCGGTTCGACAAGGCCGTGCGATCGGCTGCGAAGCGATCCAGATCTTCTCGAAGAGCCCCCAGATGTGGGCGGGGCCCCCGGTCGCTCCGGACGCGGCCACCGCGTTCCGGGAGGCCGTGCGCGAGGACCCGGCGATCGCGACCGCGATCCACCATGGATATCTCATCAACCTCGGATCGCCGAAGGCGTTCATGCTCCGCCGGTCGAGGACCGCCTTCCTCGACGAGATCCGCCGAGCCGAACTGCTCGGCGTAGACGGCCTCATCTTCCACCCGGGCGCCCATCTCAAGTCGGGGACCGAGACGGGACTCCGGACCATCGCGGAAAGCCTCCGGGGCGCCCTTGAAAAGGTACCGGAGGGGAAGGTTCGACTGCTGCTCGAGAACGCCGCCGGGCAGGGGACGGCGCTCTGTTCCTCCCTCGAGGAGCTGCACACCGTCCTCTCGGCCGTGGACGCCCCGCAGCGACTCGGGGTGACGCTCGACACCTGCCACCTCTTCGCGGCCGGTGTGGATTTCCGTACCGAGGAGGGGTACGGGGAGCTCCGAGACCAGATCGAGCGCACCATCGGCAAGGCTGCGGTCCGCGCCTTCCACCTCAACGACGCGAAGGCGGGGCTGGGCTCCCATCTCGACCGGCACGAGAACATCGGGAAAGGGGAAGTCGGCCTGGCTGGATTCGCACCCCTGATCCGCGACATGATTTGGAAGGATGTCCCCGGTTACATCGAGACCCCGCTCGACGACCGAGGCTACGCACGGTACGCCGAGGACCTGGCCGCTCTCCGGTCCCTGGTCTCGAGCCCCGGGAAGGGGGCGGCCCCCCCGGCGCGACGACCGCCCCGGTCCCACCGCGCCGCACCTCCAGACCCCTGATCCGACGCGTTTCCCGCCGCGTCCGGCGAAGGGCACTCCGAACCCTCAAATAGAGCGCCTTTCCTCGGCGCGCTGCGCATGGCGGAGGAGGTGCCGGACGAGACAATCCGGTCGCTCGAGGCGACCGCGCGGGAGATCCGCCGGGACATCATCCGGATGACCCACGCCGCGGGAAGTGGTCACCCGGGCGGCAGTCTGTCGGTCTGCGACCTCGTCAACGCGCTCGTCTTCCAGGAACTCCGTATCGACCCCACCCGGCCCGAGTGGCCAGAGCGGGACCGTCTCGTTCTCTCGAAAGGGCACGCCGCTCCGGCGCTCTACTCGGCCCTCGCCCTCCGTGGATTCCTCCCTCGCGAGGAGCTCCTGACCCTCCGCCAGCTCGGAAGCCGCCTGCAGGGGCACGTGGACCGGAACAAACTGCCGGTCATCGAAGCCTCGACCGGATGTCTGGGCCAAGGGATCGGGATGGCCGTAGGGATGGCGCTGGGGGCCCGACTCGCGCACAACCCCTCCCGGACCTACGCGATCATCGGAGACGGGGAGTGCCAGGCGGGTCCGACCTGGGAGGCGCTTATGGCCGGTGGACATTATCGCTTGGACAACCTGGTCGTTCTCCTCGACCGGAACGGCTACGAGACCGACGGGTCGACCGAGTCGATCATGGGGATCGAGCCCATCGCCGACAAGTTCCGGGCCTTCCGGTACCACACGGTCGAGATCGACGGTCACGACTACCGCGCGATTCTGGGGGCGCTGGCCGAGGCGCGCCGGACCTCCGGTCAACCGACCGCCATCGTCGCGCACACGGTGAAGGGAAAGGGCGTTTCGTTCATGGAAGGGACGCACGTCTATCACGGCAAACCGCCCAGCGCGGCGGAGCTCGAGCGGGCCCTGGCCGAGCTCGGGGCCGAGGGAACCGCTCGATGAACGTTCCCGGTAAACCCGAGAGCCTTCGGGATGCTTACGGAAAGGCGCTGGTCGAGCTCGGGGAGCGCGACCCTACGCTCGTGGTACTCGATGCCGACCTCTCCGGCTCGACCCGCACGATGCTCTTCGGCCAGAAGTTTCCGGAACGTTTCTTCAATGTCGGCGTGATGGAACCGACGATGATGAGCATGGCCGCCGGCCTCGCTCTCACCGGGCGAACGGCCTACGCGAGCACGTTCGCGGTCTTCGCCGCGGGCCAGGCCTACAACTTCGTACGCCAGTCGATCTGTTACAACCGCGCGAACGTCAAGATCGTGGCCACGCACGGCGGCCTCCTGGTGGGCGGGGACGGGGGGACCCACCAGATGGTCGAGGACATCGGGCTCATGCGCGGCCTACCGGGGATGACCGTGATCGTGCCCGCGGATGCTCCCACGACCCGCGCCGCCACGTTCGCGGTGCACGAGCACGAAGGTCCCGCTTACGTCCGGTTGACCCGGGAGAACCTTCCGGTCGTGACCGATGGCTCGTTCCGCATCGGCCGCGCCGCGGAGCTGCGCGCCGGTAGCGACCTCACGATCGTCGCGGTCGGCGCCCTGGTCGCCCGCGCCTTGACGATCGCCGAAGAGCTCTCCCAGGTCGGCGTCTCGACGCGGGTCCTCGATTTCGCGTCCGTCAAGCCGTTCGATGAACCCGCGCTGCTTCGGGCGGCCCGGGATACCGGTGCGATCCTTGTCCTGGAGGAACATTCGGTCCTCACCGGGGTGGGCGCGCTCGTCGCCTCGACCACTTCGGAGAACTACCCCGTCCCCGTCCGACGGGTGGGGGTCCCGGACGTCTTCGGGGAATCTGGCGAGCCGTGGGCCCTCCTCGATCGCTACGGGATGTCGCTCGAACGCATCCGGGAAGAGGCGTGGGAACTCCTCCGGACGCGGGGCAAGGTTCAGTAAGGGGGATTCCCTCGGGAGACCGAACGATGCAGCTCTTCCTCGACACCGCAAGCGTGACCGAGATCCGAACGATGTGGGAGACCGGGATCCTGGACGGGGTCACCACCAACCCCTCCCTCGTCGCGAAGGAGGGGCGAAAGTTCGAGGACGTGATCCGTGAGATCTGCGCGCTCGGGATCCCGTCCGTCTCCGCCGAGGTCGTGGCCACGGACACGGAGGGGATGCTCCGCGAGGGTCGCCATCTGCGCGAGATCCATCCTTCGATCTACGTCAAAGTCCCCATGACGGCGCCCGGGCTCCGGGCCACGAAGACGTTGGCCAAGGAGGGGACCCGGGTCAACATGACGCTCGTCTTCAGCGCGAACCAGGCCCTCCTCGCGGCCAAGGTCGGGGCGGCGTATGTCAGTCCGTTCATCGGCCGGCTGGATGACCAGGGTCAGGACGGCATGGACCTGATCCGGGACATCCTTGAGATCTACCGTCGTTACTCCTTCCCCACCAAGGTCCTGGTCGCGAGCGTGCGGCACCCGATCCACGTGCTCGAGGCGGCGAAGCTCGGCGCCGACATCGCCACGATGCCTTACGCGGTCATGGAGAAGCTCGTCCAGCATCCCCTCACGGATTCCGGGCTCGCGCGCTTCCTGAAGGACTGGGAAAAGGTCCCGAAGGGCTAAGGCCCCTTTCCGGGCGGTCATCGATGGCGGAGCCTCCCCTTTCTGAGAAGTACCTGCGGCTGACCCGGGAAGCCCTCGCGAAAGTACGAGCGACCCCGCCCGCGCGCTCGTTTCTCGCGGGTGCGAGCGAGGATTTCCTCGCGATGGCCCGAGCGTACCTCGCGGACGCGGAGCACTTCGCGGCCGGCGGCGACCTCGACCGGGCCCTGGCGGCGGCGAGCTACGCGCACGGCTGGCTTGACGCGGGAGTGCGGCTCGGCCTCTTGGACGGAGGGGATGATGACCAGCGGTTCACCCTCTACAAGTAAGCGCGCGACCTCCCCCGGCGTACCCGAGCCGGTGCTCGTCGCGATCGAGGCCCACCTTCGCGCGCGCGAGGTCCGTCGCGAGGAACTCTACCAGCGGGCCCGCCGTCTCCGCCGACTCGCCCAGACCACGATGAACCACCTCCACACGGGAAACCCGACCGAGACCGACCTCACGGAGATCCGAGAGAACTTGGCGGAACTCTCCGACTGGCTGCACCGCGAGGGACGGGGCGACGAAGGGCTCGCGGCGGATGCGCTCCAGGAAGCTGTCGAGGCCTCGCTTCTCGGGGCCGTGGTCGCGGGGGTCCCGTTCCCGGGCCCGTCCGACCTCGGGGTGGAACCGGAGGCCTACCTGCTGGGTCTCGGGGACGTCGTCGGGGAGGTGCGGCGCCGCGTCCTCGACCACCTCGGCCGCGACGACCTCGCGGGCGCCGAGGCGGAGCTCGCGCTCATGGAGCGCCTCACGCATGCGCTCCTTCGATTCGACACGACTCGGGCGATCGTCCCCTTGAAGCCAAAACAGGACACCGCCCGCGCCTTGCTCGAACGAACCCGTGGCGAAGTCGTCATGGCCCGACACCTCGTCCGGATCCGCACGATGGAGATGCCGAAATGACCGCCCGGACCGGCCGAACGATCGGGGTCGTGGGGGGCTCGGGGATCCAGAGCCTGTTCGAGGGCGGGGCCCGAACGTCCCACCGGGTCGCCACCCCGTGGGGAGCTCCCTCGGGCCCGATCGAGGAGGGGGAGGTCGGCGGGGTGCGGGTCCTGTTCCTGCCCCGACACGGGGTCGGCCACACGATCCCTCCGCACCGGGTCAACTACCGGGCCAACGTCGACGCCCTCCGGTCGCTGGGCGCCGAGGCGATCGTGACGGTGAGCTCGGTCGGGTCGCTGCGCGAGGAGCTCACGCCGGGCACGTTCGTCCTTCCGAGCCAATTCATCGATTTCACCAAGGGCCGGTCCACGACGTTCTTCGACGGGGGCCGCGTCTACCACGTCTCTCTCGCAGACCCGTTCTGCCCCGACCTCCAGCGTCGCGCGGTCGCCGCCGCCGAGGCCGTGGGCACTCCCTTCGCCGAGGGGAAGACGTACCTCTGTGTCGAGGGACCCCGCTTCAGCACCCGCGCCGAGTCCGGACTGTTCCGGACCTGGGCGGATGTCATCGGGATGACCCTGGTTCCCGAGGTCACCCTCGCGCGGGAACGAGGGATCTGCTACGCCTGCCTCGCCATGGTGACCGACTTCGACGTGTGGGCGGAGCGTCCCGTCGACGCCCATGAGATCGTGGAGGTCATGCACAAGAACGCGGACCGGATGCAACGGCTGCTCTCCCAACTTCTTCCCACGCTCGGGGCGGCGCCCACCTGTTCGTGCGCGAAAGCGCTCGACGACGCCGGGGTGTAGTTGGGGCCTAGTCGACCGCACCGCGGCGGACGGTGATCGGGATGCGTCCCGCGGCGAACTCCCGCTCGGCGATGTCGACCGGGTCGACGAGGGTCGGGGGTACATCGATGAGGATCGGAGCGCCGAGCGAGACCTGGAGGGCCCGCGCGCCGAGGATGCGGGCCCGCTCAAATCGCGTGTAGTGGTCTGCAACGGGCGCCGGGGAAGGAGTGCGAGTTGACACTGGGGATTCCCGCGGCACCGCGGACGCGGCGGCCGTCAAGGGCTCGGGGACTCAGGGAACCCTATTTACGCTTTGCCCGGGGGAGGGCTTTGCCCAAGAACTAGGGGCCGCACAGAAACTCGGCCGCCTGCACAAAAACTAGGGCTGCGACCAGCTGAACGGACCCCAACCTGATTGAAGTCGACTTCGGCTCCGAGCCCTCGAAATCGCCCGGATTGGATTATATCGGCCATATATCCCCGAACGAGTAAGCACTCAGCTTTCTGGAGCGCCTGACGTGGCTCCGAACCCGGGGTAGCCATCGCCCTGGAGCGCACTGCCCACTACATCGAGGAACTTGATCCCCCGCTTCCGACAGGTTCGATAGACTGTCAACAGTCGCTCCAACACCCATGCGCCCATCCACGAGCGGCGGCCGCCGCTAATCTTCCGGAACAGCACGCCCTGCCTCACCTGGGTCTCGGCCTCGTTGTTGTGCCACGGGACCCCGGGCTCGATCACGAAGGTGAACAACTGCCCTCTTCGGTGTCGCAGCTCCTTCGCGATCCGCACGGCATCGGAGTCCTTCCACGGTTCGTTCAGGAGGCGGGTGAGCGATCGCCTCGCGGACCCCTCCACCCGACGCCTCAGGCGTGGTGAGGCGTCGGGGTGGCCCTCCGACCAGTGGATCACCCCCCGAAGGATCCTCCGCACTCCATTGGCGAACCGGAGGAACTCGTCGGGCGGATGCCCCGCGCTCATGAGCTTCGCCTCGACGGGCTTGAGGAGAGGCCGTGGCTCCACCCGGTGGATCCACTCCGCTCGTTCCAACCACCGATTCACGTGGAGGAGATCGAGCTGGTGCTTCGCCGTGGTGAGGCAGTCGTAGGGGTCCCAGGCATCGCGCACGAGGGTTCCCTCGTACCCCTCGAGCATCTCCCGCACGACGTCCTGACCACGGCTCGGGGCGATCCGATAGACCACGGCCTTGAGGTGGGAGAACACCCACATCCAGCCGTTCTGGCCGCCGATCCGGAAGGAGGTCTCGTCCCCGTGGACCACGGGGACCGTGCGCAGCTGTTCCTTGAGCCCCTCGTAGAGCGGCCCGAGCGCCTCGGCGGCCTGCCGCTCCATCTTGAGCACGGCGGCGGGGCTCACGATGACCCCGTGGCCCTCTCTCAGACAGTCGACGATCTTCGGAACGCTCAACCCGAGCATTCGAAGGTGGACGACCCGCGCCATGAGCGCGAACCCAAACGGTCGGTTCCGA
>JBKQNC010000004.1:0-82132 GCA_052326445.1 Thermoplasmata archaeon | reverse complement strand
CGATCCTTCTGATCTCCCTCCCGGTCGTGTTCAAGGGCCTTGGAGTGAACCCGTTCGACGTTTCGACATTCCCTCTTCTCATCTGGCTACTGTTGGGTTACGGAGTGGTTACCGCAACCCTGCTCGTCACGGTCGGACGCCTCTCCGACATGTGGGGACGCGCCCGGATGTACAACTTTGGATTCGCCGTTTTTTCGACGGGCTCCATACTGTTGTTCGTCGAGCCGTGGCAGGGCACCATGGGGGCGTGGGCCCTCGTCTTCTTCCGCTTGATCCAAGCAGTCGGGGCCTCCTTCCTCTTCGCCAACTCAGCAGCTCTGCTAACCGACGCATTCCCCCCGAAGGAGCGCGGCAAGGCGATGGGCGTGAATCAGATCGCGTTCATCGGTGGATCACTTATCGGCCTCATTGCCGGGGGGATTCTGGCATCGATACCGGACGTTCACATCGGCGGCTTCATTCTCCCTACCTGGCGGATCATCTTCCTCGTCAGCGTCCCAGTTGGCGTCTTCGGCACCATCTGGGCGTATGCCAAGCTGAAGGAGACGTCGACCCGTCGATCCAACCAGAAGATCGACTTCCCAGGGAACATCACATTCGCCGCCGGGCTCACTCTCCTGCTGGTCGGAACAACCTACGGGCTCCTACCCTACGGCTCCTCGACGACCGGGTGGGGGTCGCCATGGGTCCTCGGCGCTCTGATCGCCGGCGCGGGCCTCCTTGTTGGCTTCGTGTTCATTGAGCTCAAAGTCTCCGACCCGATGTTCCGTCTCCCCTTGTTCCGCGTGCGTGCTTTTGCTGCCGGAACCTCGGCGGCCCTTCTGGGCTCCCTTGCCCGTGGGGGCCTGATGCTCCTGCTGGTGATCTGGTTCCAAGGGATCTGGCTACCCCTTCACGGCTACAGTTTCCGGGAGACCCCTCTCTGGGCGGGAATTCTCATGACACCCATGATTGCGGGGTTCCTCATCGCGGGCCCAATGAGTGGTTGGCTCTCAGATACTCGGGGGCCCCGTTTGCTGGCCACCATTGGTATGTCAATCGGAGCCGTGGCGTTCTTTTCGCTTGCCTTGTTGCCCGTTGACTTCGTCTATTGGCAGATCGCCATCATTCTGTTCGCCAGCGGATGCGGGATGGGGATGTTCGCCGCGCCGAACGCGGCAGCCGTGATGAACTCCGTACCTCCGGAGAACCGGGGAGCGGCCTCCGGGATGCTCGCTACACTCCAGAACACGGGGCAGCAAATGTCGCTCGCGATCTTCTTCACGATCGTCATTTTGGGACTCGCCTCAAGCCTCGGCGGAACCGTGCCCGGAGCTCTGGGTTCTGCGGGAGTACCTGCGGGAGATGCAGGAATACTCGGCCATGCCATCGCTGCGAACCCCACCGGGGCACTTTTCGGCGCATTCCTGGGCGAGAACCCGATGGCCCAGCTCCTCAATCTGACGAATACGATTCCCGGATGGACCCCTTTACCAGCTTCGGTTCAAGCTACGCTGCTCGCACCCCACTTCTTCGCTTCCGTCGTAGCACCCGGCTTTGGCTCCTCGATCTCCGGTGCCTTCCTGATTGCGGGCGGTCTGACGAGTCTGGCCGCAATTATTTCTGCGTTTAGGGGAAAGCCGTACTACTACAGCGCTCCCAAAGTGACGCCCGAAGTTCAGACCCGTGATCTTACGACTTCCCAACCGAGCCCGACGGTAGCTTCCGTAGCTCCTACGGACCGGGCGGCCAATCCGGGCAAACTTCACTGAGTGGGTGCAAGGAGTATTGCACCCTCGTAGCCCGTGGAGGGTCCAATGAGACGCCAGGTAAGTTCCTGACTCGTCCTGCCCTCAAAATCCCTAGTTAAACCCTTCGTCAATTCCATTTCATCTATGTAATATCATATGGAACAACCCTCGAATTTTTCCGAGGTCGCACGGTGAACGACCCAAGATGGGTCAATTTGGCCACTATCGCGCTCGTCGCCGTGCTCGTGGCGGGAGCCGTGGCGAGCATGGCCACGATTCGATATTCCGCGCCGGCCTCGTCTTCCACCACCCCGGCAGGGGGGGTGGGGGTCACGCACCTAAATTTGACCATATCGTACAACGCGGGAGTGAAGACCTACGTGTACGCCAAGACGGACCTTTCGATTGCCGCCAATACACCAGTGGTGGTGACGATCACGAACTACGATCCCGCGGCGAATCCTCTCTTCGTTCCTTGGGATAACCGAGTGGTCGGGACCGTGGGTGGGATCGAGGTGGTGAATCGAGGGGATGGCCCATCGATCGTGACCTCCCTCCCGAGCGATGGCATCAGTCACACCTTCACGGTCCTCGACGCGTACTACAACATCTCGGTTCCCATTCCACCGGCATCCAGCGCATCGGTACCTAGCGTAGTGACCTTCGAGCTAGTGATGAACCAGACCGAGACGACCAGCTGGGCGTGCGTATGTCAGTGCATGCCCGGCAATATGATGATGGGCATGTATGGCCCGCTCGTGATCACGGGTTAGAGTTCACTGTCGCGCCGTCGCTGCGGGCCGCGGAGGGGGAGTGACCCGAACCATGGAAATTTGGCCCTCCCCTCAGGAAAAGCGCTCCTACGATTGGGTTCCGTCAGAAAGTACGTGGCGTGGGTACCGGTAGTGAGCAAGCTAGTTAGGGCCTGAACCGTCCTTTTCCCTCGTGGAACGTGACCTTCGACTTCTCTCCATCGGCTTCGCCATTCGCACCTTCGGAGCGGCGCTCTACAACCCGTTTCTCGCCCTGTTCCTCTACGCAATCCTCCATGTGGGATACTTGGAAATCGGGGTCATATTCGTCGGTCTGGGTGCCATCCAGCTTCCCTTCGGGCTCGTCGGAGGCCTCTGGACCGACCGTGTGGGCCGACGGCGACTGATCATACTGGGTCTCGCGACGGAAGCGGTGCTGACCGCCGCGCTCGCGTACTCGTTCGATGTTCGATCACTGGTGCTCGCAATCGCCGTGGCCGCCGTCGGCGGGGCGATTCTTTCCGCGACCGGTGCCTCGTACTCCGCGTACATCGCCGATTGGGCAGTAGGCTCGGAGCGGACCCGAGGCTTCACCTGGTACCGAATCGCCTTCAATGCGGGGTTTGCTGCCGGGGTCGCTATCGGGGGGACCCTGGTGGCGCTGATCGGCTTTGCGGGGGCAGTGGCGGTGGCCGCCGGGATCATCGGAGTTGCCACAATCTTTGTGCTCGTTATGCTCAATCCTTCCCCGTACGACCTCGCACTCCAGAAGAAGGGTGCCGCTCCCGCGTCTGGTGGCTCGGTAGAGGGACCCGGAAAGAGCCTGCGTGAGAGTTTCTCCTTGATTGCGCGGGACCGTCCCGCCTTGGTGGTGGCGGGAGCATTTGCCCTCGTCTTTATGACCGCGGGCCAATGGAATGTGACCTTTGCCCTATTCGTACACAACAAGATGGGAATCTCCTACTCAATCCTAGGGATCGGACTGGCCCTGAACGGCCTGGTGGTCGTATTCGGCCAATCGTTCACTACCGAGCGCGTGATTGGGCTCCGTCACACCACGATCGGCATCCTCGGCGGGTTGCTCTACGTAGTGGCCTTCCTTTTGCTCGGCATCTCAGCACTGTGGCTCTTACTCCCCACGGGAATCTTCTTCCTGTCCGTGCTGATTCTGACCTTCGGCGAGAACCTTGGATCCATTCCAACGTCGACCCTGCCTTCCAACCTGGCCCCAGAGGGGGAAGTCGGTGCCTACAATGGTGCGTTCAACACCTTCTTTGGGGCTGCCGGTCTCGCCGCTATCTTCCTCGGAGGATGGGTCCTCTCGGCCATCGCCAACCCCCTCCTGGAATGGGCCCTGTTGATCCTCCCCGCGATCCCAGGGGTCATTCTACTTCGACTGGCCGCGCGAGGAATCCCCTTCAGTAAGGATCGAGCATGACATTCAACTGGTTCGATGGCCGGTCTCCGAGTATCAAGTCGGGGGAGCATAGTTGGTGAAGAGCGTTCAAACGCACCCGGTCGAGTGGCGCGTGGCTGGGTTTTCTGCCATTCCGTGGGTCTCCCGATAGGGCGCATCGTCCCATCCTTCCAGCCACTCGACTCCAGCTGGACCTTCGGAGTGAACAAGCTCATTTCATCGACCAGGGAGAGGCGTAGGGAGATATAGTAGGTCAAGACCTACCAAGCGGTAGGGCGGATCCCAACATGGCGACCGAAGTCGGGACTGTAAGCACCAAGGGTCAGGTCACGATTCCACGAGACATTCGGAAGGCCCTCAGGATTCGACCAGGCGACAAGATACTCTTCGATCTGGAGGGGGGAGACCGCGCTCTAGTTCGAAAAGCCGAACCCCAACGACTCACCGAGATCCTAGATCGATTGGGGCCGACCAAGGAAAGCGGGCTCGAATCCCAACGCAGGTTGAGACATGAGTGGTCAGGTCGTAGTCGTCGACACTAACGTCTTCATCTCCGCCCGCAATCGTCGCGAGCGCGCCTTTGCCGTCTGCCGACATATCCTCGACCAAGTTGATTCAGGCAGTCTGCGTGCGATTGTCTCAACGGTGACGATTGCGGAGCTACGTGCAGGACTCTCGCCAGAAGAGATACCAACCACCTGGAGGGCCATGCTTACCCATCTCCTCACATCTCCGAATTACCGAGTCGAACCCGTGGACGCGGAAATTTCTGAGGCTGCGGGAGAGATTCGGGCTGAAGCTAATGTCAGTCTCCCCGACGCGTTGATACTTGCTACTGGCAAACTGCGAGGGGCTGCGTTCCTAGTAACCCAGGACAAGGATCTGGCCAAGCAGCAAATCGCTCTGGCGGTCAAGATTCCACAAGACGTCGGTTAACGGCCTGCTCGGACCCGTGGCTCCAATACAACGCACCTCGTGAGTGGGCGATCCTGAGATATCGAAACCTGCTAGGAAACTCTTCTGAGGTTGCAAGGAGCGCTGCAACGATCGGGGACTTGACCTCATTTCAGGTCACGAGCCATTTGAGGGGGCTGATCCACCAATCTGCTCGAAGACGAGCCCCCCAATCGAGTACATACTTCCAGATCCGGCAGAGTAGATATTCCAAGTCTCCAAAGTGGGCGATGCCGGCAGGATGTATGTGATTGCAGCAACGAACGCAAACATGTCTGGTGAAGTAGAGTTACCGAAATCGCCTGGATAATTGCCCGGGAAGTCCTCCACCGTCCCATTCAGGAAGCGGACGGGTATTCCAAAGTGGTTCGAGGTGTAGTTGACCGTCACGTCAAACCCGAAGAGTTGACCGTGCTGGTAGAAGGGGCCATAACTGAAATTGAAATTCGCATATCGCTCCGGGTTATTCACGTACCAGCCCCCGTCCGTCAATTCCTGGAAGGAAATATTGGTCAATGGGGTCGCGCTGTAGCTCGCATCGATTAAGGTCGATGGAATCCCGCCGACGTAAAACTGTCCTGGAAGGTACGATTGTTGGCCAAGCCCTCCTGAGGCGCCGCCCGCGATCTTGCAACCGTAGCATCCCGTTCCCGCAGCCGTTGTGTCATCAGCGGTCGCGTGAAGGGCATATGCTGGACATGCTGTGGTGGAACCCCAACCGGGCACGCTTGTCGAGAGTTCCGAGTTGAGGGTCCAGTTCTCGACACTGTAGTCAGAAACCGTGTAATTGAGTGGAATCGTAGAAGAGTCGCTCATTGAACCAGCCTCGCCGGTTGTGGAGTTCCAATAAGCACTAAAATTCACGTAACCTCCCGGCGGCGGTACCACCACGTCCATCGGAGTCACGAGAGGCCCACTCCACCCTTATTCAGGACCTTGTCTGCAGACAAGGTGTGTAGTGCCGATGCCATGGGACACTGCCGAGAAGAGCACACCGAGCGAGATTCCCACGCTAAGACCGATAACTAACGCGCGCTTCACCGTTGAACTCCGCCGCGGGGTTCAGTCAGTGCAAACCTTTAGCATCGCCTGAAGTCGAAATCTTGCGACGCGCGCGAGGTATGGGTGCAAGGAACATTGCACCCGACCGGCCCACGGGCGTGAACCCGGGATCGCGGTCGTCGCGCTATGACTCAGACGTGCGAGTCGGTCGCTTCGTGAGGTTCCCTATGGACTCCCCGATTGAGGAGGACTCGAGGGGGGTGGTGAGGTCGACGAGGTTGGCGGCTGGTCATCCTTCTTCCGTCGGCGCCAGGCGATGAAGAACAGAAGGAGGAGTAGGGCGACGATGACCAGGATCGAGATCCAGAGCCATGGGATGGGCGAGCTGCTCGAGGCCGGGCTCGTCGGTGAGCTCGAGCTCGTGAACGCAACTGTTACGGTCAGGTTCGAACCCGAGACATCAACGTGCCCTCCTGGTGCGGTCCAGTTCTTCAAGTCACTCGCGGCGGTGAAGGTGTAACTGCCATCGGCCAGTGCGATTACGATCGCTGGCCCGCCTGAGGCCGAGACCGTCGCAAAGAGGCCGGGCTCGCCTGTGATATTGATGTACCAAACGGCTCCGACGGGGAGGCCGGTCTCGGTGAACATCACCGTATACGCCGTAACCGAGGTAGAAGTGAAGGGCACAGGCTCGTTCAGAGCCATTCCGGCAACCGTGAACGGTGCAGGGGAGGGTGTGTTCCAGCCCTTCTCGTTCGTCGCTGCGGTGTAGTGATATGTGTTGTTCTGGAGAGATGTCGTCAGAACGGTCTCAGAAGAGCCCGAAATGGTCCCTGTTAGCCCGGGTTGGCCCGTGATGTTGACGTACCACGTCGCTCCGTCGGGGAGGCCCGATTCCGTGAACGAGACGGCGAACTGGGCGACCGCGGTGGACGTAAAAGGGACAGCCACCCCAAAGGCAACGCCAGCGACGGTGAACGACCCGCTGGAGGGAGTAGTCCAGTTGCTCTCATCGACAGCGGCGGTATAGTCGTAGGTGGCGTTCGGGAGATCGATGTCGAAGTTCGTCCCCCCGTCGTCCGAAACGGTCGCCGATAGGCCGGTCTTCCCAGTGATGTTCACGTACCACGTGGCCCCGTCGGGCAATCCGGATTCGGTGAAGGTGACCTGATATTGTGGAATCGAAGAAGTCGTAAACGGCACCGGCTCGTTCAGAGTTGTGCCGGCGACCTCAAACGAACCGCTGGCCGCGGTGGTCGTCCAGCCGGGCTCGTTGGTGGTGGCTGTGTAATCATACGTGGCGTTCGCAAGGGAGATCAAGACCGTCGTCCCGTCTGAGCCGGACACGGTTGCCTGCAGGCCCGATTGGCCGGTAATGTTGATGTACCAAGTAGCTCCGTTCGGGAGGCCGGATTCTTGGAACGTCACCGCGTAGGTCGCGGCCGAGTGGGGTGGCGTCCCGATGACGTAGATCGCTCCCGAAGTTAGGTCGGCGACGAGAAGGTCGTGCGTCACCGGGTCGTACCCCATCGACCCGAGGGTACTGGATACGGTGGTGTAGACCACCGGGCTTCCGGCGAGCTCCTGGTAGGTGCTCGCGTTGTACGCGACCACCTCGTACGGGTACCCGGGGTCGTTGTAGATCGCGTTGTTCGCCGGGTCGTACTCGAGGAGGTTCGGGTTGGTGGAGAGTGGGACGCTGAATACCGGCAATTGCGTCGTGTCGTTGATCACGGTCATATTGGCCGAACCCACGTTGGCGACCCAGACCGTGTTGTTCTCAGAGTCGAACGCCACGTTAATGGGGTCAGCTCCGACCGGGATAGCGCCAATGACGGTGCTCGCCGGGCCGATGACCGAGACGTTGTGCGATTCGTAGTTGGCAACGTAGACGTCGTGGTTGTGGGAGTCATACGCGCTGCCCCATGGATCCATCGCGTGGAGTAGAATCGGCGTGAGGTGGGTGTTGGTCGTCCCGTTGATCACGGTAACGTTCCCTTCCTCCGAGACAACGTACAGGTTGCCGTTGAACGAGTTGAAGTCCATGGACTGGACCTCTCCCCCGACGCCGATGGGAATACTGGCCACCGGGTCACCCGCGGCGTTGATCGCGGTGATGTTGTCCGAGAGCGGGTTGAGGGTGTAGGTCGTGCCGGTCGCGCCATCGTACGCCGTGAACTCCGGGTTCCGGCCCGCCGGCACCTCGTGGGTCACTGCGTAGGTGCTCGCGTTGAAGAAGTAGGTGTTGTTCCCCCCGGCGTTGCCGACCGCGAGGGTATTGCTTGCGGCCTCGTATGTGATTCCCCGGGTGTTCGTTGCAAGAGAGATCGTGTCGATCGCCAGGTGCGATGTGGGGCTGATCACGGTGGACGTCGGGGCGGTCAGCTCGTCCCCCTCGTTCAGCGTGTAGACATTCCCAGTCACGGGGTCGACCACAAGTCCTAGCGGACCGAGTCCCCCGGTCCGATACGTCGAAACCGAAACGATCGGCTTGTTGGTAGTCGGGTTGATGATGCTCACGTTGTTGGCTTGGTACGCCGAAACGTATACGTCGCCTCCCACAGGGTCGAAGACGATCGACTGGGGCGTGGGTCCCTGGCCGATGAAGATATTCGCGACCTCTTGGCCGGTTGATTGGTTGAAGACAGAGACATTGTCGTAGGCCGTGCTCGGGGTGTTTGCGACGTAGATGCAGTCGTTGATGGGATCATACGCGAGAGCTATCGGCTCCAGGCCAACGGTCAGCGTTGCCACGACCGACGGGCTCCCCCCCGCGTGGACCTCGGTGACGTGTCCATAGCCACCGACCGTCGACTCATTCATCACATCGACGTAATCGTCCTGCGTGTCCAAGGCGAGCGCGAGCGGATAATCCCCTACCGTGACGTTGGCAATCGCCGTGTTCGTCGTCGCATCGATCACGGTGACGCTGCCGGTCGGGGCGTGGTTCGCGACGAAGACCTGATTGTCGATCGGGTCAAAGAGCATGACCGAAGGGTCACTTGGAGTCTGGATGTTCGCCACTGTGAGGTTGTTCGCGCCCGAGATCACGGTGACGTTGTGAGTGCCCGAGTTCGCCACGTAGAGGTCGTTGTCCACGGGGTCGTAGACAATCCCGTCGGGAGAGTACCCCACCGTGATCTCGCCGGTCACCTGGTCCGTAGCCGGGTCGATGATGGAGACGTTGCCGGGGTAGGTGCCCGAGTTCGCGTTCGTAGCGTACAGGTAGCCGGTCTTCGAATCGTCCGCGATCGTCGGTTTGATGACGGCCCCTATCGAACCCCCGGGGGTCGTGATGTCGGCCACCATCTGCCCCGTCGTGGTGCTGAGGACCCCCACGGCGGCCTCGGTGTCCTCCGAGTTCCGGAGGAAGATCTGTCCGTTCGCCGAATCGTACACTCCGTACTGTGGGTACAGCTCAGGAGCTACACCGGCATCACCGGAGTACGTGCGGTTCGCGATGGGGTCGATGGTCGACAAAATAGACCCGATTCCCAAGGCGGCAGGGCGGACCGCGCCCTGCGACGAGCTTCCCACCTCGGTCGCGCCCGATGCGAATGCACCCGCAGTGCGGCCCGAAGAGGTAGACCCGGCCAGAGCCAGTCCCGCCAGGGCGGCCGCCAGCAAAACTACGACCACCGCTGTCGCGATGGAGGATCGCATCGAGGCAGTTAGATTCGAGCCGCTCGGATTTGACCTCGGGGCGACGTTTCGTGCTACGAACATTTTCTTTGGTAGTCGGTCATACGCCCGACGAGGCCCACGTCTTAATGGTTTGGTAAACCGCCGGTCGCGGACACTGGGTCAACGGTCGGTGAAAGGGACGGCTCACCGTGGGCCACTTCACGATGGTGGTTGCAAGGCACATTGCACGCGCGCCGCCAGCCCACCGGGGAGGACCCTCCAACCCTTCCGCCCCCGCGGCGTCCCTGCTGGCGCGCGTTCCCGCCCACCGAGCCAAAATAGAGGATTGGTCGCTTCGTGAGACCCTCTAGGGACTCCCCGCCGGGGGAGGACTAGGGGGCGGCGGAGAGTTCGACGAGGCCGGCGGTTTGTCGTCCTTCTTCCGTCGGCGCCAGGCGATGAAGAACAGGAGGAGGAGCAAGGCTACGATGACCAGGATCGAAATCCAGAGCCAAGGGATGGGTGAGGTGTTCGAGGCCGGGGTCGTCGGCGAGTTCGCGGTCGTGAACGCGACCGTTACGGTCTGGCTCGAACCCGACACATCAACGTGCCCTCCCGGCGCGGTCCAGTTTTTCAAGTCGCTCGCGGCGGTGAAAGTGTAGCTGCCATCGGCTAGGGAAAGGGCAACCTCCGTTCCTCCGGCAGCCGTGACAGTCGCAAAGAGGTTGGTCTCACCCGTGACATTGATGTACCAAACCGCTCCGATCGGGAGTCCGGTCTCGGTGAACGTCACTGCATAGTCGGTGACCGACGTCGAAGAGAACGGCACCGGTTGATTAAGCGCGGCACCGGCCACCGTCAGATCCTGGGGGGAGGGAGTGCTCCAACCCTTGACGCCGGTCGTAGCCGTGTAGGTGTACGTGGCGTTCGGGAGGTTGATACTCACGGTGGTGCCGGAAGTCCCGGAAACCGTTGCCGTGAGTCCGGGCTCTCCAGTGATGTTAAGGAACCACGTGGCGCCAGTCGGTAGCCCTGATTCGGTGAACGCGACGGCGTACTGGGCCACCGAGGTCGAGGTAAAGGGAATCGACACGCCAAGCGGTACTCCCGCGACGGTGAACGAACCCGTGGAGGCGGTCGTCCAGCCGCTCTCATCGACAGCGGCTTGGTACTCGTAACCTCCGTTGCCAAGAGCGATCTCCACGGTCGTCCCTCCGTCGCTCGAAACCGTCGCGGACAGGCTGGGCTCGTCGGTGAGGTTCACGTACCAGGTGGCTCCGTCTGGAAGACCGGTTTCCGTGAAGGTCACGAGGTACGTGTCGCTGGACTGAGAGAAGACGATCGTTTGGTTGGCTGGCCCTCCCTCGACGTCGATGTACCCGAACGAGGGAGTAGCCGTAAACCCCGCTCCGCCGTAGATGTAGAAGTAGTAGCTTCCGTTGTCCTCAATGAAATTGAACGTCGTCCCGGTGGTGTACACATAGTACCCCTCCAAGTCCACTGTCCAGTTCGTACCGGCGGGTAGACCGGTCTCGTTGACGGTCACGGCGTAGGTGGGCTGAGTCGGCGAGGAGTAGGTGATGGGGAAGACGATGTCGGCTCCAGCGACACTGAGTGTCCCCGAGAGGGTGACATTCGGGACGAAAGTGCCGATATCGTACAGGGTGTAGGTGTAGCTGGCATTGGGTTCGCTGAACACGATCGAGGGCGAGTTAGACCCGAGGTAATCTTCGGCGTAGTCCACGTACCAATCCGTCCCGCTCGGCAATCCGGTCTCGGTGAAGGTCACGGTGAAGACCTGGGCGAAGGAGACGTCGAGGTTGATCGGCGCTCCCGCCACGTCGAAAACTCCTTCGACCGGAGTGGGGTCGTACCCGGCGGCCCCGGGGTAGTATACGTAGGATCCGTTCGAATAGTACACGGTGAGAGTTGTGGAGGTTGAGTTGATGACCGGGTACGTGTAGTTGGGGAGGAGCAGAGTGACGGACCACTGGGCCCCCGGTGCGAGTCCAGTCTCCGTGAAAGTGATTGCGTAGACCGTGGACCGCGTGAACACGATCGGAATCGTGATGTTAGCTGCGGTGATGTTGAAGTACCCGGCGCTCGGCGTCGCAGTGTACGCGTAGATCGGGTTGATGGTGAAACGGTATGACCCGTTCACGACGGTGAAGTTGAGGAATGCATTCGTGGACGAGGCCGACGTGCCGGACCCCACGCTCGTGTTGTCGTCATATCCATTCCAGGAGGTCCCGACGGGGAGCCCTGTTTCCACCAGCGTAGCCGTGAACGTCTCAGCGTAAGTGATGTTGACGATCTCCGCCTTGCCTGAAACGGCAAACGTGAGGTAGCTGGGATTAGAGTATCCGACTGCCGCGTCCGGGTAGATGGAGTCGTCATAGGCAGTTGTGTTGGGCAGGAGCAGCGAATACGTGTGGTTCGCCGTGTGATTGCTAAAGCTCCCCCAGTTCGAATTCACGGACCCTCCCCAGGCGATACCGACCGGTAGGTGGACCGCGACAAATGTGACGTTGAAGAGCGGGGGGGCGATGAAGTTGACAATCACGGAGACGGCCGTGCCCGATACGATCACTGTCGTCGAGGGCGGTTGGGCGATCCAAAGTCCAATTTCTCCCGTGGAGTAGTTGTACGTGCCGTTGCCTTCCAGGAACGGTGCCCCCAGTGGGGCGTACTCGGTGAGATTGTCAGAAACCCCTTGGGTGGTGTTGGTCAGGTGGACCCACCATTCCGACGAACTGGGGAGGCCCGTCTCGTTGAAGGTGATCGAATACAGCAACTCATGGAAGATGACGCGAATGAATACCGGGCCCCCGTTGACCCTGTAGGTCCCGTTGGTGGGCGCAACGGTGTAGCCCGGATACGCACTGATGTTGTAGGTGTAGGTGTTGTTCGCGAGCTTGACCTGGACGTCGCTGGCGTATCCCACGACCGTGCCGCGGTGGGAGTGAGAGTTCGTGGTGGCGTACCACGTCGCACCGTTCGGGAGCCCCTGCTCAGCAAAGGTGACGTTGTAGGGACCCGGTCTCGCAGCAACCCCTACGCTGAGAACTTGGCCAATCCAGTTGAGGCAGTCCGTTGTGCCGGCGGCCGAGACAATCGCGGTCGAGTTGTTGGACCCGACCACGACATTCACGTTGTACGACTTTGTGTCGGAAAGGTTTCCGAGGCCCCAGGACTGGGTACTTTCCTTCGGTGCAGATCCCGGGAACGCATTCGCGTCAATCTCCGCGCCGTTCCACCACGCACTGTTGCCGGGGAATTGACCGTCAGCCACAATGTAGGTCGTGTTGGCCAAAGAGGTATTCGCGACGGTATAGTTTAGCGTCGCGGTCGGACCCGCGCCCTCCACCGGTAGGGCCCCGGTGTAGATGGTTACTTGGTGGTTGTAGGTGGTGACGGAGGGCTCGTAGATGACGACAATTGTCGCCCCTTCATCGAGCAGATTGTTCTCAGTGTTAGCCCACGGGCTACCCCCGTTAGTGATGCCGGAAGGGAACCCAGTGAGGTTGTTCGACCCGCTTTTCACGTAGTTCGTTACATCCGCGGCGAACGTATACAGGTAGGTGGGGGCCCAACACGGCGACGGAGACGCGAACGCCGTCCAAGTCCCGTTGATGGTGTGCCCGTTGATCGTCGCATTGGAGGGAGGAACGGTATTGTTTAGGATGGCCCAGATCATGTAGGCCGCGACGAGGGTGCCCGACCAGGTGAAGTTCACGAAGCCGTATCCTTGGTCGCGAAGGGCCGCGCCCCCGGCCACGTACGCGTACGGCCCGGTGAAGGACACGTAGGGTTGAACCTGGGTGTTGTAAAGGGGGCCAGGTCCGGTCGTGCCACCGGCCGGGGTGATTGGGTTCGCGGATCCCGACACCGATTCCGCGCTCCGGCTACCGTCAAACTGGCACGTCCCAGCGGCCACGGATGTCGGTGCTACAACGGGAGAAGTCGACCTAAGGGGGACCGCCGGGCTGGGAGCGACAGCTGCCGAGCTAGTTGCGTTCATCAGCGGGGTGTGCGCCGAGAGGGCTCCGGGCGCGCTGATCGTGCCTAGTACCGCCAGCGCCACTACGACGATCGCTAACTGGACAGAGAAGCGTGAGTGCCGACGGGCCGGGCGGGCTGTGGACTCCCCTGCGGCGCGCGCGCCCGGGAGTCGGATAGATGTCTCGGGTACGTCGCGCTGTTGGCAGTTCAGTTTCGTCATGGAGGCTTGCGGTCGCGGGGCGGTCGCGTGGTCATCCGACCTAGAACCCAATTTAACGCTTGGGGGACTCAAATGGTGCTCTCCGTAACCGATCTTGCTGGTTCGGACACGAGCTTGGCGTAAGGGCCACTGCACCCCCTATCACATGAGGACGGGCTGGCTGGTTCGAGGCTGCGCCCGTAGTCACTCCGGCTCTAAGCGGAGTAGAACTGCGCGAAAGCCGCAGGGGACATCGGTCAGCATCACCGGCTCGGAGCCCCCGTGCTGGGCGGGATCCATAGCGAACTCGAGGTGAAGGATGGGGGCGGCTCTTGCGATACCGGTCCGAAGCTCCTCAGCGAACTGGGTCAACTCACTGCCTCGGCCGGCGGCTGAGAGAAGAAACAGCTGCCCCTCGGTCAGGCAAATGTTGAGGTCCACGTATCGGGGGTAAACGTTGACGGAGATGTCGGGCTCGTGGAGTTCCGCGTGCGTGCGGAAGAGTTCCGTTCTGAGCCCGACGTCACGGACCGCAGAATACACCCGAAACTTGAGGCGTTCGCGGAGTTTGATCAGCCTCAGCTGTTCTTTCCTAGCCCGGTTCTCGTCGTCCACGACAATCTCGCGAACCGTCACCCCGCCGTGACCTATAGTGGCTCGGGTCGATCCGGAGGCGATGGTGTTGGTGAGCATCCTTTGGCAAGGTCAGGAGTGGTTGCAAAGTGCATTGCACCCACCGGCCGATAGGGAGCTCTCGCTCTGGGACTAGACTGTCGGGGAGGGCCAAACCCACTACTCGGAAAGGGGCCCAGCAGGGTGGGAATCCAAACGACCTAGAGATAGAAAACTAATCTCTCCGATAGGGTTTCCCGAAGAGGGTACCATGGAACCGCGGGAGGATACGTGGCCCACTGGTCTTGAAGCGCAGCTCGAGACCCTTCTGGTCCGCCACGGGCCAGAGGATGCGCGGGGTCACCTCTCTCCTCAGGCCGTTCAGGATCTCCTAACGAGCGGTTCCTCGGAGGTCATGGCCACGGTCGTCGTGGGAGATCTACGGATGTCAGCTCTCGTGCTGAAGGAGGCGGTCCAACCCGCCCTCTTTGCCCGATTCATCATTGGATTCACCGAGTCGGTCCAGAGCCTCGCGAACTCGGAGGGCGGCTGGTTCGACAAGTTCACCGGAGACGGATTCATCGCATTCTGGATCCCGCTCGCGGACTCGTCGCCCGAGTTTACACGGATTCCCCGATTCTGCCAGACGGTGATGCCAGCGTCGGAAGCCCTGATTTCCAACCTTCGAAAAAACTCTCGGAACTTCCCCGTCGGCGTTGGGCTTTCCATCGGTATCGACTCCGGGCCCTGTCAGCTGGTCCGAGTCGGTGAATCGCTTACCCTTCTCGGGAGTCCGATCGTTGGGGCGACCCGCATGGCCAGCGGTGCTCGGGCCCGTCAGACCCTCGTCAATGTCTACTTGGGAGAGGAGCTCGATCGTGCCAGAGAACAACTCGCCGGAGATGGAATCCGAGTGAAGCGAACGAGCGTCAGGACCAAGGAGTACCCGGAAGGGCAGGTGGCGTTCGAACTGGTCTTTCCTGGCGCGGCACGTGACGCCGAAGGCACGATCCCATCCCTCCCCGTGCAACACGCATAGGGAGATGTAGCCCAAGATTTGACGTGCGGGTTGTTGGAGGCAACACGGGGAAGGTGGTTGGTGCCTTGCACCCATTCCTCAACGGATCGAACGTCTTGTCTCGCTCTCGGGGGTCAACGTTCACCTTCCAGAGCAGTCGCAAGAATAATGTACTCCATTTACGTTTAAACATACATGGCAGTGAAAACCCTGACCGTCACGGTGGAAGCATACACCCGACTCCGGGCGCAGAAGGGGCCAGAGGAGAGCTTCTCAGAGGTGATCGTACGCCTGACTGCTCGACCTCCTCTCGCGAGTTTCGCCGGGACCCTGTCGCCCACCAGCGCCAGACGCCTCAGGATCGCCGTCAACGAAGACCGAAAGATACGCGCCCGGCTGGATGAATCCAATGCTTCTCGACACTAGCTTCTTGATCGACCTTCTCGGTGGGGGCACTGCGGCGCGGATTCTCGCAGAGGAAGTGGATCGGTCCGGCCAAGTCCTTAGATTGCCGGCTCCCGCGATGTTTGAGCTCTGGGTTGGGGCGGGCAAGTCTTTGAAGCAGTCGGAGGAAACCAGTCGACTCGAGGCGCTGACCCTCGCGTATGAGATTGCCCCATTCACCGCGGAGGACGCTCGCACGTCAGGATTGTTGCAAGCGGCCCTTCAACGGGAAGGAAAGTCCCTCGGGACGGTTGATGTTCAGATTGCGGGGATGTGCCTCGCTCGCGATGAGACACTACTGACGGGCGACCGACGGCTGTCGAAAGTAGGACACAATCTGCGGACGAGAACGTACCCCGGTCCGTAGGTCGGCTACCGCGAATCACTCGCGACAATGGACCGACTGCAATTTGCGTAGCACCCTTTCCGAACATCAGATCGGTAGGTGCGGGTCTCCCCCTCACGCGCTCCTAAGAATGGAGTTCCAGCGGGGAGAGCGCGCTCTCGAGCAGCCTTTTCTCGATGATTGAGATCCTTTCCGAAACGGTAGATTTATTCCGGCCAAGTTTTCGCGCGAGCTCGGTCAGGTTGATCTCGCGTGGGACAGCGAAGTATCCGTCGGCCATTGCCTCGGCAAGGAGTGCTTTCTGAGCCCGAGTCAGGAGGGGAACATGGTCGTGGAGCGGATGCCTGCGGATCGAGGTCACTCGGGGCTCGTTCCCTTCCGCCCGAGCGAACTTCAGGACCTCTTGAAAATCCTCCTCGGGGGCAACGACTTCCCAGTATGCGACCCCTCCCTGTATGCGGAGGGGGAGGGGCAACGGCAGTTTCAGGCGTTGATAGAGATAGACGATGGGTGGATTCTGCATCTTCACCCGGTATAGGGTTCCCTCTCCCAGCTCCGAAAGGCAGTCCACGCTCACGACATCGCGAAACGCTGCGATTTCCTTACCCCATACTCCAGGAGGGTGGCCGGAAATCCAGATGTCGGCCACCGAGACCGTTGGGCTCACTTCAGTGCGGCTCAGAAGCTCGAGGAGGTGGTAGGGGTGCCTTCGTGAGAAAGTGCCTAGCCAAACGCCCTTCCGAGGGGAAATTCGCAGGGTCGCAATGACCAGTCGATGCTCATCCTTTGAACTCGCGAAGTTCGGGCGCCGCTCGCGACCCTGCCCAAGGGCGGAGGGGGTGATCCCCGGTTTTTGTCTCCGCTCCATCTGGGGGGTCTCAGGTGGCTGGGGAGAGAGGGTCAATTCTCGTCCTCCCCCACCGGGAGATGGGGGTCCGTGGTATTTACATCCGAACCGAACAGGGCGGCCCATCGCGCTTAATGTAGGTGCTCCGGACTCCGAATGATAGTCGGGCTGGGGCACTTGGGCAATTCAATTTCCAAGCCTCGTCGACCTGGCCGGGAGCTTCCCCGCCACCGATGGGCGCATTAGCTTCGGCAGTTTACATCTGCGTCGCAGGGGCCAACACGTTCGAAGTTCGGTATTTCCAGAACGCGATCAGGCCTACAAAGGCAGAAAGGACGTAGGCCGAGAGTAGAGCATCGTAGAGCCACGGGATGTAGGAAAGTGCACCCGGATAAGGGGTGGTCCCGAATAGGTAGGTCTCAAATTGGCTCATGGTCGAAAAACCCACTTGACTGTAGGAAGTGACGATCCCAAGCAAGGCGACCACCGAGAGAGTTGCCCACGCGAACCCAGCGATCACAAGTCCTCTCCGTCCGCTCGAGGCGAGGCGCTTGGAGTCCGGAGTTGACGCTACCCAGGCCAGGGAGACCGCGAGCATCACATCGAGAACGGCCATACCCAGCACGCCGTACCAGTGGGCGTAGTAGGCCCCCTGGGCCCCAAAGTCTGTCTGAAGATTCTTGTCGGTTACCAGCATTACGACCGAGAGCAGGAAGTCAATGAACAGGAGACCACTCAACACGGCCACCCACCGATCGCTCATTTCTTCGTATCCTACCGAGATCGATCCACATCCGTCTCGGTCCCACAAGTTCTCCGACCGCCTTCGGGGTGATAATCAGGTTGGTCCAAAGACGAAAGGAGTTGGTCCAAAGGCGAAAGGGAACGACATGGGACGGGTTTCCTGATGCCCGACGGGCCGAATCTAACACGAGATGCGATCGTCCTGAGCGGACGATTCGAGCAACGGAGAATAGGTACAGGTCTCCGCCACCGAAGGTCGTTACTCAAGTGGGCGGCACAGTTCGTCTGAGTTAACGTCTGAGTCGAGGTAGTACGAGTAGGTGCAAGGGGCATTGCGACCATTACTCGGCAATGGAGTTGACCGCAATCTCGGTCCAGATTCCTTAGATCCCGTAGTGTCTTATTCACGGCCAGCTAACCCCTGGTGTGAGCACTCGGAGCGCCCTCATTACCGGCATAACCGGTCAAGACGGTTCGTATCTGGCCGAGCTACTCGTGGGAAAGGGATACGATGTCACGGGTCTAGTCAGGCGGCTCAGTACCCCGAACTTGAGCTATCTCACCGGAGTTCTCGATAAGATCACTATTCTCGACGGGGATCTAATGGACCAGTCCTCGGTGAATCAAGCGATCAAGTCCTGCGTTCCCGATGAGGTTTACAATTTGGCCGCACAATCCTTCGTAGGAACTTCGTTTTCCCAGCCGGTGTTGACCGGGGAGGTCACAGGGCTGGGGGCGCTGCGACTTATCGAAGGAGTCAAAGTTCACGCACCCGATGCCAGGGTCTACCAAGCCTCCTCAAGCGAAATGTTCGGGCACGCTATCACCGAGCCTCAGAACGAATCCACGCCCTTTCATCCCCGAAGCCCGTACGGCGTAGCTAAGGCTTACGCATTTTGGGCGTGTGTAAACTATCGCGAGGCTTACTCTATGTTCATATCGAACGGGATTTTGTTCAATCATGAATCGCCTCGGAGGGGAATGGAATTTGTGACCCGAAAGATCACCGAAGGGGTTGCTCGAATTGCTACCGGTAAGGCTGCAACCCTCACACTGGGGAATCTCGATGCTCGCCGCGATTGGGGGTACGCTCCCGATTATGCGGATCTAATGTGGCGGATCTTGCAAGCGAAGTCTCCCGGGGATTTTGTTGGAGCCACAGGGGAGTCACACTCTGTTCGGGAGTTTGCACAAGCGGCCTTTGCGGCCGCGGGAATCGAGAAATGGGAATCGCATGTCTCTGTCGATTCAAGGCTAAACCGTCCCTCGGAGGTATTCAATTTGAGAGGTGATGCGTCGAAAGCGAAGTCGCTGCTAGGTTGGGAGCCAAAGACCCGCTTCCAGGAGCTTGTGACGATCATGGTGGGCGAGGACCTGGCCCGACATCGGCAATCTTCGAGGTAAGACTCTGAGAAGACTCAATCTTTTTCTGTTCGTCTTCTTTGACCTCAGCCGACCCTCTGTTGGGACGAGACCGTCCACCACCCGCGATAGAAGGCCCTTCAGTTCGGATAGCTATCGGCCTTCCGCAAGAGAGTAGCTGCTGGGCTTAGGGGCACCGCAGCCATCCCCCAGATCACGGCAAGACTGAGCGAAATTGCCTTACGACCCGGAGGGCGCCGGCGGGGGAGGAAGGTCAGCCGTATCCCCAATCCATCAACCGATTGGAGACCGCAGCGTCGTCATAGACTGGGCTTGTACTCCGATGAATCGCTCTAATCGTTCGCTCCGTCCAGTCAGTTACCAACTCTGCAGGATTCCGAAGATTGGTTTCATGCGTCCTACTCGGCGGCTCCCCAAGAGTCCCCGTCTCGAAAGAACCGGCTGTGGAGATTACTCGGAGCAGCCAGTACTCAGGTCCTCGCGCCAGGATTGAATTGGGACGAAACGGTCGCCCTCTGTAGAATGAGACGGCCGGACCCAATTTCAGGCTCGAGCGCTCCAATGTTTGCTCAAAAACAGTGGGGTCGGCGCCGGACTCGATCAGCCCGGAGATGAGCTCGAATATGTGGCGATGGTCGAGAAACTCGCGCGGACCCGGTCCCTGTTCGCGCGAGTTGGCAAGCTCCTTGGACCAAATGAGGCACGGCACGTGTATGAGTTCGTCGTAAAGGAACCTCGAGTGACCGAGGAAATTGTGTTCGCCAAGACACTGCCCGTGGTCGCCCAGGATTACGATTGTAGAACTCTCCAGGAGCGACTCCCGTTCGAGTACCCCGAATAGTTCACGAATTCGGGCATCGGCACGGGTGATCGCATTGGCGTAAGCCGCGTGTAGTAGGGAAGTGTCAGTGCAGTAGGAAGAGACAATCCTTGAGTGGTAGCTGTAATTTGACGAGGGAATGAAGCCGCTTGCTAGACTCCTTGCGGACCCCAGCCCTCCATCGGGGTACGGTTCGTGGGTCTCCATGAAATTCATGAACACGAAGGTCGGTTCGCGTCCACGTCCAGCCCGGAAGTGCTCTCGAATGCCAGCGACGATCGGACCCCCATCCAGCATCCGTCTGAACCACCATTGCATTCCCCGCATCCCTTGATGGACAACTCTTGTCATTGCGGGCCAGGTTGGAGAGGCTTGACCCCAGGCCGGCTCTCCGTCGGAATCAGCTGGCGTTTCAAGTGGAACCGCAAGGGCGTCCATCAACCCGGACAAGTGGGAGGCGAACCGGATCCCTCCCTTCGCCATGCCGCGATTCACTTCTGCAAATTCGGACAGAGGCCCATCGCGAGCTAAGAGCATCGGATTGGCAGACCAAGCGGCGGTCGTACCGCCCGAGCGATTCCACTGCTTTACAATCGAGGACTGGGGGGACCCGGACGTGCGGGCACCGTCTTCCCAAGGCGCAGAGCCCTCAAGTAGCGAGGTGTGCGACGGGCCTGTCCACGAAGAACTGGCGATGAGGGGTAGGGAGTGTGCGCCTCGCCTCAGCAACGATGTCAAGAATGGGGCGAACTCGCTTCCGTGAACTGGGTCCCAGTAATCAGGTGAACGAAGCGAGTCCAGGACTATCACGAAGAGGTGTTTTTGTGCCATCTAATCGTGACGACTTAACCGGATTCCACGGTCCCCATGCTACGATGCATCGCGCCCCCTAAATAGACTACACATCGCTCGGGCGCCCCGATCGAGCCTTTCGAAGGCGTTATATTAAGGACCCCCCGCTCTCTAACAATAAAGTTGGAGACAAAAGTGGCGGGCCTGAGCGTGGTAATCCCTGCCTGGAATGATCAGGCTCGACTATCGTCCACCCTCTCCCGTTACCTGCCGTATTTGGAGGGTCGCGAGGGCCCATTCGAAGTGATTGTTGTGGTGGATGGGCAAGACGATGACACGGCGGGTGTGGCCAATTCCTATTCGCATCGGAACGTTCGAGTCCTTGCGTTTTCTCACAAATTGGGGAAGGGAGGGGCCGTGCTCGCTGGCCTTCGCGAGGCGCAGTACGAATACATCGGTTATCTTGACGCGGACGGTCCAGTTCCTCCGGAGAGCCTCCATCAAATGATTGACGTGCTGAAGGAATGCGATGGGGTAATCGCATCTCGTTGGGTCTACGGAAGCAAGGTCGATGTCCCCCAAGACTGGGAACGAATTGTTCTGGGTCGTGCCTGGAACTTAATGGTCCGCATGGTCCTCTTTTTGCCCCATCGCGATACTCAATGCGGTGCGAAGTTCTTCAAGCGCGCCGTCGTCACTCCACTCCTGAAGACGATCGCCGTCACCAACTGGGCGTTCGATGTTGACCTACTCTTCCACCTCAAGAAGGCAGGATACGAAGTCCGGGAAGCCCCCATTACTTGGTCTGAGGGTGGCGGAAGTAAGCTGCGGGTCGAGGGTGCTGTGCCCAGGATGTTCGTTTCTCTGATCGGCATTCGAGTCATGAACCTCCCCTTTTCTAAACGGGTACCGCAGGCATGGGTCGACTGGTTCCAACGGCGGTGGGGCGAACCTTAACCCGACGACATCCTGGCGGAATGTAGATGACGTCCGCCGAGTCGCGCGTGGCGCTCCGCCATCCCTTGCTCATCTTAGAACACCCCCAGTGGTGGATTTCCTACTTGATAGGGGGAAAAGAAGGGGTCATGCGAAAGCTAGTTCAGGAGGACCTCGCTACGGTCAGATCACAGCCCCCTCTCACCAATCTCACTGATTTGGTTTCCCGACCTCCGGCAAGTGTTCTCGGTCGCGTGGGTGCTCCGCAAGAGTACCTTTACTACCTCACGAGGTGGCTGAAACCTGAGACCGTTGTCGAGACCGGGGTTGACCGGGGTCTCAGTTCGGCCTTTCTACTCGCCGGTCTACATGACAACAGGCGCGGTCACCTCTACAGCATTGATCTTCCTTCCGCACGGTACTACGATCCGACCACCGGAACAACGGCCGTGTCGAATGTGGGCGATACCACGGCCCCCGGTTTCGTGATTCCGCCCGATCTTCGAACAGCGTGGACCCTGACCATCGGCGATTCGAGAACCGCCCTACCTGAACTCCTAGGCCGCCTCGGAGGGATCGATATGTTCCTCCACGACAGTGAACACACCTACGAACTGATGCGACAGGAATACATTCTGGCTCTAGCTCACCTTCGACCCGGAGGTCTTCTCGTCTCAGATGACGTGAACTGGAACCGCGCCTTCAAGGACACGGCGGAGGGACGAGAGTTCGACTTTTCTACCGTGTTACTGGAGAGACTGGGAGTTGCGTGGGTCCGACCAGACCATGCCCCTGGAGGCTCATTGTGAGTTCCAGGGGGCGAGCCACTGATGTCCTTGTTATCAACAGAGGGTTACAACTGAAGACGGCAAAGGTAGTCGCGTTCGCCAAGGCAAGAATTGGCCTCTTAGCAACGATTCTCTCGGCAAGTGCATACTCCTTCATCTTCAGTTACTATGCTATTCAAAAGTACAACTCCTTCCGTGCAACTTGGTTCGATCTCGGGATTGAAACTCAAGTGCTCTGGCTGACCCTCCACGGTGGGTACAATGCCTACCTTCAGTCGGGCCAGAATGCCGTATACACGTTTCCGTTCACTCGACTCTCCTACATTCTAGTTCTTCCAATCTATGCTCTTAACCAGTCTCCTCTGACGCTGTTAGTAACTGAATCCTTCTTGCTGGGATTTGCAGCTGTCCCGCTTTACTACTTTGCGCGGAGGGTGATTGGGGATGATGTTTCCGCCTTCCTCATAGTCGGTGCATACCTCCTAAGCTTCGATATTCAGGGGGCGAATCTCTTTGATTACCATCCGGAAAACCTGTTCCCACTCATCTTCTTCACAGCGGCTGCCGCGTGGGTGTACGGTAGAAAGTTTGTGTTCTTGGCAGCAATGGCTGCAGGCTCACTTGTCGACCCACTCGTTTCCGCGACCCTGTTCTTCTTCCTCGCTCAGCTTCTAGTCAGGGAGCTATGGTCCGCACCCGTGCCCGGCGCTCCCCGCGGTCTCCTATCACAGTCCATCGGGCGCTTGCGTCTACTCCTTTGGATCACTCGAAGAGACTATCACGTGACCATTTCGATCATTATGCTGCTTTTAGCAAACGCTCTGGCCTTCTACGTCTCGAACATTACCGGTGAATTGAGTCACAGTCCTGCCGGCGTCTCGTTTACGGTGGCGGGATTCTCGTCGCAGTTTCCGGATAAGCTGGTCTACATTTTCACGTTGACGGTGCCGACACTTCTCTTGTTTCTCGCTGATCCGCTCTTCCTAGCCGTGCTTCTTCCGTTCTTTGCCTACATCCTCGCTACGTACCAACCGAATCCGGTACTGATTTTTGGCGGAGATTACCCGGTGATAATCATCCCGCCATTACTTGTTGGAACTACGTTCGGAGTTTACCGACTCATTTCTCGCCACCGGTATTCATACTCCTCCTCCGAGCCCCGTAAACCGCCCTCAACTGTGGCGTCGGAGGGCTGGCCGGCCACGATCGGCTCGCGTCGGCCAGGTAAGAGCCCCCGGCGACTTACTCAGGCGCTCTGCGTAACCGCGATTGCGTTCGCTCTTCTGTTCTCCCCCTTGTCCTTCTATTCCCCCCCCCTGACTTATGAGGGATCTTCGCCACCCCAGAATGTTTACGAGTTGACCGGCACGTCAAATGCGAGTGCCTTTCTTCAAAGGGCCGTGGACCTAGTGCCAGAGAGCGCATCAGTACTGACACAGAATAATATTCCACAACTCGCCGGGAGACTCCATGCGACGACTTTCGACGTCGCCCCTATGGGGCTGCAAGCAGACTATGTCCTCGCCGACTCCGCTGTAAACTATTACAGTAACTTTCAGGTCGCGTTACCTTGGATTGAGAGTTTCCTACAAAGTGGAGATTACGGAATCCTTGCCCAAGGGCAAGGTGCCATTCTTCTCGAAGAGGGCTATCATGGGAACGCCGTACTTTTCGATCCGTACGATCTAAATCTGAGTGCGTCGCAGTTCAACATTTATCCCGGGTCGAATCTGACGGGCGGCCTAGTGGTGCACAACGGTACATTTGGTCACGCTCAATACATCTGGTACGGCCCGTATGCCCAACTTCCACCGGGATACTACAACGTGACCTACGGCGTGAGAGTTTACGACGTCGGAGCACCGAACGCCAGCGCACTGACGCTCGACGTACTGAGTAATCAAACCGTTTACTCCGCGATAAACGTACCATTTTCTACATTCGGGGTGTCGGGGGCATGGACGGAAATCACTTTGCCTTTTCACCTAACCAACTACAGGTCCTTGATGGAGTTCAGAGGCGTAAACGCTGAAACAAACGCGACGATCGAGTTCCATGGGGCGGTTATCATTGAATCTGGAGCATAGCGGATTTCCCTCCGCGACCCCTCCTGCGTGACAGATCCTCTCGACTCTGAAGGCACTTACATGTCAGAAACACTGCGCGTGTTGCTGGTCTCTCCGAGGTATCCCCCCGCGGTCGGGGGCGTTGAATCCCACGTCGCAGGCCTTGCCCGGACGCTCGTCGATCTCGGCCATGTGGTCACCGTTTACACTACTGATATCGAATCGTTCAAGCCCCCTCGACGTGTTCCCATTTCTCCGCCCAACGAGGCAGACCGTGTCAAGGTCGTCCGCACGCATGCCATCTCAATTGATCCCGGCCGGAGCGCGATCTTGGCAATTTCGCCACGCCAGATCGTGCTGCCCCCAGGCCTTGACCCGGATGTGGTGCACGTGCACTCGTTTGGCTTCTTTTCATCCACCCTCCCGGCAATGAGCCCGTTCTACTCTGCATTTCCAATGGTCCTCACGGCACATTCGACTCCCGACAGCCCCCTGCCGAGATGGATTTTCGACCGGACCTTGGGCGGACGAATCCTCCGAAGAATGAGTTGCATCATCGCGTTGACCCACTTGGAGGAGAAATTCCTCAGGTCATTCATCGGGAGCGAGACCGAACTCTGCGTTATCCCGAATGGTTTAGGGATTGGTGAGCTACGGCGCCTCGCGACACTAGCCTGGCGTTCCCAGTCTGCTCCCACGAACCCCTACGTTCTATACGCCGGACGCTTGGCGGCGAACAAAGGGCTCGACGTGCTCCTTCGAGCGTTCGGGTTGATTGCCCCTGCCTACCCAGAATATCACCTTCGCTTTGTTGGTCCCGACTTCGGGGTCAGATCCAAACTGGTAGACCTCGCTTCGCGGTTGGGAATCCTCTCGAAAGTCGAGTTCTTGGGCGAGGTAGACCGAGAGTCTTACGTCGGCTCGCTAAGCCGGGCAGCATGCCTTGTACTTCCGTCGACATTCGGTGAGTCGCAGGGGATTGTGCTGCTCGAGGCCTTAGCGTTGGGAACCCCAGTGATTGGAACTCGAGTCGGTGGGATTCCCGAAACACTCGCCGATGGACGATTGGGACTGGTCGTCAAGCCGGGAGATTCTCAAGAACTAGCCGAGGCAGTTCGGCGAGTAGTAGCTGCACGTCATGGTGGAGTCTGCACGCCATGTGAAACGACCGAACTTTCGAAGTATGATTGGGCACGGGTGGGAGGCGAAGTCGCCCTTTCCTATCGGCGCGCACTCGATAAGTTCAACTCATGAAGATCCTGTTCGCCTTTGGAGACACCGGCTCTGGATACTCGGGCGGCGACATCCTGGTCTATCGGCTCGCCAATCACCTCGCGTCAAAGCACGAGGTACATTTTGTTCGGCTCGTCAGTTGGCGTCGGGCAATTGGCGCCTTCCTAGATCCGGAATTGCTAGCTCGTTCGCAAGAAGGTAGATCTTTGCGGAGTCGAGTTTACGACGGTCTCTCGCGCAGAAGCGTCTTGAAGGGATTCGCCGGTGGACTCGATATCACACCAACGCAGAAGGCGGTCTGGCCCCTATCTCCTAGCATCTGCATCACAAATTTCGACGGCAAACTCGCTCTTCCAAATGGATTTGATCACGCGATCGCAACTAGTTGGATGACCGCGTTCTTTGTTGACCGACGAATCGATGCCCGAAAGAAGCATTACCTGATTCAGAACTTCGAGGACTCCCCCATCTACTCGGGCGGGATGTCCGCGCTTGTAACCCCTGCATACTCCCTGGACCTTCATAAAGTGGTCATCAGCGAAGCACTTCGATCGAGGTTCGAACGCGACAATCCGAGCGTTGTGACTCCGGGCGTAGACCGGATCCAGTTTCACCGGGTTAAGTCGTTTGAGTCACGATCTCCTTACAGCCTCATTCTCCCGCTCAAAGCGGGGGCCTACAAAGGCACACGGGAAGGATACCTAGCGGCGAGCCTCTCCCACGCTCGACACCCGGACTTGACCCTATCCACATTTGGGAACAAGTATGCCGCGTCCATGGCTGGCGTCCAATCTTCCAAGTGGTGCAGAATCCTTCACAACCCAACGACGCGAGTTCTTGTGGACTCCTTGAATTCCGCGCGTTACCTCGTATTTCCGTCCGCAGTCGAGGGGTTTCCGGTCGCTCCGCTGGAGGCCATGGCCTGCGGCGGCCTCGTTATAAGTACGCCGAACACCGGAATTGCAGCCTACCTTATCGATGGCCAGAATGGATTCGTTGCTCGAGGCTTTGATTCGAAGAGCATTCACGAGGCCATCGAGCGGGCATTCGCTGAGGAGGCAGACTCCGCGCGAATGTTGGCCCAAGCCTCAGATACGACACGAAGATACACTTGGGAAAGGACCTATGAAATGTTCACTGAGGCGCTGGTGTCTTGAGAGTGGAGAACGACCCCAGGCATTGGGGACACGTCGAGCATTCGGCCTGAAGAAGGGCCTCGCTTAGTAGTTTCGCGTGGCGCGCCCATGAGTATTCCGTCGCGGTTGCGTACGCCGCGAGGCTGATACGACGATAGCCATCGTTGTCGGCCATCAGTTCATTTATCGCCTCCGCAATTTCCCTCGGGTTGATGGTCTCAAGAACACGGCCGTTCACTCCGTCAACAAGGATGTCCGTAATTCCAAGCGAGCGGTTTGTGATGATCGGCACTCCCCAAGAAAGCGCGTCAAGGCAACCTCCTCCGACGCCCATCTCGTCGACACCGAGCCGAAGGAAGGCCTTGGCTTCGGCGTAGTAGGCAATCAGTTCCGGTTCTGATAGCCGTCCCGTAACGGTGATCCGATCGGCAAGTCCTTCCCGGTCGATGATGGATTGAAAGCGGATTCGTTCGTTTTCATACCCGTATCGCCAGAGACCGGCCATGACAAGCCTGCAACCCTTCAGTCTTCTAGCCACGTCAAGATACAGTTCTGGGTATCTGGCCTTGTCCCAAGTTGCGACCGAGAGTATGATTGGCTTCCGATCCCGGACAGGTCCGGGTTCGTGAGTGGGGGCGCCCAAGAAGACAACTCTTCCTGGAACCTTGTATCCGCTCCTCCAAACCGACTGAAGTGTCGCTTCAGTGATTCCCAGGACACAAGCCGCATGCCCGAACACCTCCCTATCGAGAATTCGCGCAAGGCGGCGAATTCTGCTTCGACCGCTTTCGGGAAGGTGAGTCATCTGCCGATTTGGGTCTTCGTATATTCCTTCCTGAAGGTAGACCACGTACGGCGTTCCCCTAAGTCGATGGACCAAGTATGCCACAATTCCGGAAAACTGGTCAGATGCGAGGATTACTTTCGGCCTGTGGCGAGCCACGTGCATGGTAGCAAGCCATAGCGAGTCCAAGTCAAGTCCGCCCTCAAGTGGGTGCGCGCCCTTCTCGGGAACCCCGTGCGCCACGTTCGTCACGAATGCCCAAAGGGGTGCCAGTGGGTTGCCCCGCCTTCGGATAATTGAGTAGTCTACCCCTTGAAGATAACCCGAATATGCCTCGCTGTTGGGTCCCCTTCGAATGTAGTCCAAGTGACATTGAACGCCAGCCTCGTTGAGGTATCGGCACTGCTCGGCGGAGACCTTGGCGGTTCCTGCCGACCAGAGAACTCGGCAAATGAGGACCACACGGTCGTTCATACTTGCCCTCCGAGCTAAGCCTCAATCCGCACGTGAGGTCTCACTGCGGGCAGGGCCCGTGCCGCCCGCTTCACCGGGAGAAATCCCAAACAGATCTTCTACGCATCGCACAGAGTTAGCGAAACTAGGAGTCTCATTTGCTACGAATCTGAAGTCGCCCTGCCGGCGACCGGACAAATCTGCGAGCAAGCGGCGCAGCTCCGGGCCATCCCCCGGAGAGAAAAATTTGCAGTCAACCCCGATCGCGGCAGCGCACTCTCGCAGCGCTCCAAGATCGTACGCAAGGACGGGCGTCCGGTAGTAGGCTGCCACATTCATCACGGCCGAGTACCCCCCGGTCGCATTATAGGGTAATATCACCACGTCCGATTCACAAAAGAGCCCGCGGACTTCCGACTCCGGGATACCCAGACGAAGTCGGACATGTAACGTAGTCGAGGTTGCGACGATCGAATCCAGCACTGACGAGTAGGAGGGGAAATTCGGGTTGATGCCTCCGGCAATCACGATTTCGAGCGGGGGACCCCCGACGTCGATTTGCTCGAGTGCCTTTACGATACCCTGCACATCTTTTTGTGGACCCCACGAACCGAACAGTAGAATGCGGAGCCGAGCCGTACTCGAACTGGCTTTCCCTACAGCGCCCTGCTCCGGGAAGGTCGCACTTGGGACCGCTTCCGCATATGGAATGACGCCGTACTTTAGCCGCCGTCCGAGGGGGCCTTCCAGTTTACGGCTTTGACTTGCAAGAGGCGCGATCAGTTCGCAACGGGCGGCAAGCATTCGCTCGATCGTCCGCGCCACCGACGCGCTCAGGGAAGTCGGGTTGTAGCCTAGCGATTGGATGTCTTGAGTTTCAACAAAATTGTGCATGTATACCACGGGGCGGGTGTGCATCAGGAAGGATGCGGCTACGGGGAGAAGCAAGCCGACACCGTTGGCTAGAGGCCGCCGCCCAAAGGATGTCAAGTACACATTGAAAATCAGCAGATCGAGCTCAGACTTTCGGTCGACTATACTCCAAAGCGTCTTGAAAATCGACAACGGCCTATCAAATCGCCATACGGGAAGTATTGCGATTTTTGACCCATCCAACCCCGGTGGCAGACTGCTTCCTTCCGGCGAGAACACCAGAATCTTGCTGACCGCATTTGATAGTGACAAGAAGTGAACTAGGCCTATGGAAGTACTGGAGAGCCTATCCAGATACGGATAGAAGCTACCGAAGAACCCGACTCTCACTCCATCCGTTTTCATTAATCCCAGTTCCATCGAGGTGCGACCTGTTCCGGATGAGTTGGCGCGTCTATTGAGGAACCCGCGCGCCCCGCTTCTCAGTCTCGCAATTCTGGGCGAGGAGTATGCAGGTCATTCGAGATGGGAGGGGGGCGTCCAGTCCGAAACGGCCAGCGAGACCGGAGAATCGTTCAAGGATAGTCGGCCTCAGGCCACCGGCCCCCTCTGCTTGGTCGATTAAGATCTTCGAGTGGACTTCCCATCCCGTGCCCCCTAGTAGCTCTTCCAATTCTTCGAGTTCCCACTCCCTGATGTGGTACCGAGAATGCTTCATGCCGAACCTGTTCCCCTCCGGAGAGGTTACAAAGAGCCACCCCCCCGGCCTTACCACCCGGCCCAACTCCTCGAGAAACCTCGGGGCGGATGATGAGTGTTCGACCACCTCAATAGCGACCGCTGCACTGAACGAACTGTCACGGAACGGAAGTCTTTCCCCGCGCGCACGAAATAAGTTCAGATTCCCCTCCGCCCGTGCCGACGACTTTAAGGGGATGAGATCAGGGTCGCAGCCGAAGACCCGATAGCCCGCCGAAGCCAGCGCCCGAGAGCCGTAACCAAACCCACAACCGACATCGATTACCATCTCTCCCCGAGGGGTATGTTTGGTCAGGAACCGCAGGGCCAGCTCGTACAATCCGAAGTGCGGGCCACTCTGAAAATCGCCGCCCCGTTCGTCGATTCGAATTGCAATTGAGAGATTTACGAACCGTCTCCAAAGGCCGTTCCACATAGGGTTGAAATCCTGCAATGCAGGCTCTGTGGTAGATGAAGAAGTAAAATCAGGCGAAGAGGCAGGGGGTCTCTCTGATGAGTTCAACCTGACCTCCTACGCCCTCGGAGTGTTCCTCGAGCACTCAAGGATTCCGAGGGGGGACTTGAGGATGACCCTGGAGAGCCGATTCCGCGGAGTCAATTCAGACACAGTTAGAAGTCCTGGGTCCACTTGCACTTACTAGCTCGCGGCGAGGTTGATTTCGTGCTCGAGACCCCCGCGCCACCTCACCCGAAAGGGGGCGGCAAGACAAGGAGCCCTCCGGGCGGTTATAGCTGGAAAGCCCGATAGAGGGTCGTGGTATCTCCCCGTCGATTCCGAGCCGTCTCCCTGGATCTTTGGTTCACGGCCCTGTACTACCCCTCCGACTTCGACAATCGCTGGAGAGAGGACCGGCTTCGTGCCCTGGGCGAGCTTCTGAGGTCGAAGTCTGGGGAGAATCTCGAACCCGCCGACATCGAAGCTGCAGTGGGAACGGTCGACGCCGAGCTCGAGCTCCACGGGAAGAACACGGGCCTGGTCGACCCCCAGGCGCTCGTCCTCGGCTATGCCGAGAAGCTCGGGGCGGAACTGACCGTCCCGCCCGACCGAGCGGGGCAGCTCTACTCCTCGGTGGGGCTCGCGGAGCACCCTCCCACGGTCAACCCGGAACTCGACAACCTGGTTCGCGCTCTGGAGGCCCGGAACCTGTTGGTCATCGCCATCACGAACACCGCGCGGCGAGGCGAAACCTGGCAGGAGTTCTTCCTGGCGAAGGCCGGCTTGCGATTACAGCATGTGATTGCCTCCTGCGAGGTTGGACGGGCGAAGCCCAAACCCGAGATCTTCCGCGAGGCCTCCCGACGGCTAGGTATCCCTCTGGACGAGATCCTGCACGTAGGAGACCGCTGGGAATTGGACGTGGACGGCGCCTTACATTCGGGCTGCGGGGCTGTCCTGTACCGGGGCCTCTGGTCCCACTACCCAAAGGGAATGTACCCCGAGACCGACCCTAGCCTCCTCAACAACCCGAACGTCCTCACGATCGAGCGGTTGGACGAGCTTCTGAGCAGCCCTTGGCTGCTCGACCCGGGTCCCCACGGCTGATCTGGTTGTGCAGCCACGTGCAACTAGAACTTGGGGTAGGCACCCATGGGTGGTGAGCGAGCCCTTCGGGGCCGGGAGCGAAGGAGTCCAGAACTAGTGCTTCTCGTCCTCAGGGGTCTCTTGGCTCAGCTGCTTCGGGGTCTTCTTGAACATATCGAGGCTCATCTGTTCCAACCGCTCGATCAGGACATCAATATCCTGAACCGGCTCCGGCGCGGGGGTCTCGGCGGTGACCGGAGTGGCGACCTCGGAAGAGGGGGCGGTGCCCGGAAGGGCCGCTGCCATGGCGGCCCCTTCGGGAGCCTTTCCGGGAGAGGGCGAGCCCCCTCCGGCCTCGTCCCATGACTGGAGGGTCTTGCCCTTAGGTCGAGTCGCAGGGGCGCCCCTGCGTAGAACCGTGATCAAGCCGATGATGAGCAGGGCGACCACGATGAACGCCGCGACCCCCACTTCCCACCACGGGAAGGGGGTCGGGGGTGGCGGAGGAAGAACCGATGGGGTGATGGTGAACCCACCGGACGAGCTTCCCGCCACCCCGCCCACGGAGATCGTGTAGGCTCCGGAGTTGGAAGCTGGGACGGTGAAGGAACACGAGAATCCGCCGTTCGAGTTCGTCGTTCCGGCACAGAGGGTGGTCGTGGAATTCCAACTCACGACGTAGGTGACCCCCGCGCCGAACCCGTTTCCAGAAGCAGTCACGGTCGAACCGACCGGCCCCGCCACGGGGTTGAGCGAGAGACTCGGCGTCACAGTAATCGTTGCCGTGGGCGCATACCCATTTCCGGTGGCGGTGAGGGTGGTCGCACCTCCCGGGGCTACCGGGATCGTGAAAGTGCAAGCGAACCCACCGCTTGTGGTGGTCGTTCCGGTGCACAGGGTAGTCGACGTATTCCACGTCAGCGAGTAGGGGGATTGGGACCCGAATCCGTCTCCGGAGGCGGTGACGATGCTGCCGACCGTTCCGGAGGCGAGAGAAAGAACCAGGTAGGGGGTCGCGGTCATCACTACGGTAGCCGTGTTGGAGCCCTCCACCACGGTGACCGTGTGGGCGCCACCCGGGCCGTTGGGGATGACAAACTGGCAACTGAACCCGCCGGCGGGGCTCGTGATCCCCGCACAGAGGGCGGTTCCTGTGTTCCAGGAAACGGTGTAGGGCAAGTCGGCGTCAAACCCAGACCCCGTGGCGTTCGCGAAGGTCCCCACCACACCCGTGCTGGGGGTGATCAGGAGGCTCGCGCCGATCGTGAATGTCGCCGTTGGGGTGTAGGTTCCCTCGCGAACCGTGAGGGAGTAAGCCCCTTGCGGAGCGGCCGGGACGGTGAAAGAGCAGGATACGGACCCCGCGGCCGTGGTCGAGGCCGAGCACTCGGTAGTCGAGGACTGCCAGACCACGGTGTAGGGGGTCATGGCGTCGAAACCATACCCCGAGACTGTAACCGAGGTGCCGACTGCACCCGAGGTAGGAGACAGCGAGAAACTGGGAGTGACGTGGAAGGACGCCGTGGCCACGTTGGACGATTGGGTTGCCGTCACGTTGTGGGCCCCGGCGGGTCCTGCGGGGACGGCGAAACTGCAGGAGAACGATCCGGTCGAGTTCGGGCTGGACGAGCACAACATAGGACTGGAAGCCCAGGTCGCCGTCACGGTGCCCGAGCTGGAGAATCCATCTCCCGAGATCGTGATCATGTCACCCACAGGGCCCGAAGTCGGAGTGAGGACGGCGCTCGGGAGGACCGTGAACCCGGAATCGAACTGATTGCTCTGCTCGATGGCCACGATACTATGGAGACCCGAAACGCCAAAAGGCACGTCGAACGAGCACGAGAAATCGCCCGTCAGGTCGGTCTCCCCGGCGCACAACTGGGTCGTAACGTCCCAGACGAGAGTGTACGATGCGCTCGCGTCAAACCCGGTTCCGCTCGCCCCGACGGTCGAGCCGACCATTCCGGACTCCAGGGCAAGGACCACATTGGGGAGGAGGTTGAACTCTGCTCCCGCCACAAAGGACGAACCGATCGAGACGTCCACGTAGTACGAGGCGACGGGGTCCTCGGGAATGGTCAGGGTCACTCCGGAGGGTACAATCCCTCCAACCGTGCTCTCGAACGTCGCGAGGCCGCTCCCCGAACACACTACATCGCTACTCGGCTCGAAGCAGTATGCATAGGTGACCTGGGCGCCAAACCCGCTTCCGGTCAAAGTCACGGTGGTTCCCACCGTTCCCGATGAGGGAGTGACCGCGACCGAAGCGAGCGTGAGGGTAAATGTGGCATTCACGACCGGGGAGCTACCGCTTGAGATGAGAACGAAGTAAGTTCCGGGAGCGTCCGACGGAACCGTGAGGTTCGTCCCGCTCGGGACGTTTCCATGCCGGTCGGAAGAGAAGTGCTGGCCGGCCGCGGAACAGTGGGTAGTTGGGGTCACCGAAGCGAGGAAGCAGTAGTCGTAGGTCGTATTCCCCATAAGACCCGTGCCGATCAGTTGGACCGAGGCCCCGGCGATCCCCGTCGATGGATTGAGTACGAGTCCGGGCGTTATGACGAAGGACGCGGTGGCGGGGTTGGTTCCCTCGACTACGGAGATCAGGTGCGCCCCTTCCCTGCCGCCCGGCAACGGCACGGTATTGCAAGAGAACCCACCGGTTGGGTCGGTGAGTCCCGAGCAAAGGGTCGTGCTCACGTTCCACATTACGGAGTAAGCTGAGACTCCGTCAAACCCGGTTCCCGTGGCGGTGACGACCGTGCCCACAACTCCCGACGTGGGAGCGAGGCTCAGTCGAGAGTGAATGGTGAAATTCATGTTCGCGGGATTCGTTCCATCAGAAGCCACGACGGCGTGATTTCCGGCGGTGGCGGCGGGAACACTGAACGTGCAGTCCAATGCGCCGGAGGGATTCGTAAGGATCTGGCCCGGACTGCACGGGGGGATGGGCGCCCCGCCGAGAGTGATCGTAAGGTCGGTGTTCGGGGCGAAGCCGGTTCCCGTGATTAGGACGTTGTTGCTGACGTTGCCAGAAGTCGGCGTGAGCGATATCGTGGAGTTCCCCACGGTGAAGTTGGCAAACCCGACATTCCAACCGTCGGATGCATTCACCTCTTCGACCCCCTCGGAAACCAGCGGCACCAGGAAGTTGCAGCCTTCGAGTATGCCCGCGGGACCTGCCGTCAGGTTCCCGGGGGAATTGCATACGGTGATCTGAGCCCGCCCGAAGCTCAGGTCCACCGTAGCTCCGGGGTTGTACCCGGCGCCCGTCACATTGACGGTAGTGACACCCACATTCCCAGAGATCGGGGTCACCTGCAGGGTGGGCGGGTCGACCACGAACGAGTGGTTACCCGTGTTGATGAAGTCGGTTACGTTCACGAGGTAGGGATGGGAAGCCCCGGCATGCAGCACCGGGACCCGGAACGTGCAGTTGAGGGCACCTGTGGTGGTCGTGTTTTGGCTTCCGCTAAAGCACGTGAGGGTCTCCCCACCCATCGTCAGGTTCAGCGCCGTGGAAGCGTTGAATCCCGATCCGGTGGCGACAACGAGGCTGCCGACCATCCCGTGGGTTGGGGAGACGGATACGGTGGGGGAATCGATCGTGAAGTCCGCCGTGGCCGTAAGGGGCTCGGTGACGTTAGTCGCGTTGACATCGTAGGTACCTACGGGGAGAGCCGGGACCAGGATGCTGCAGGTGAAGTTTCCGGTCAGGTTGGCCGTGAGATTACACGGGACCCCCGGGCGAACCGGGTACGGTGCGTGGAGGGAGGGGGACCAGAAAGTTAGGGTTAGATTGGTGCCGTTGCCAAAACCAGTGCCGTTGACCGTAAGGTTGCTCTCGACCTGTCCCTGGTACACGGAGAGGCTCACATTGAGCCCGCCTCCCGTGGAGGGTCGGTACGATGCATGAGTCCCGGCTATCGCCCCCGAACCGGACGCGTTCTCCCGTGAGGGGACGAGGGCGGTGCCGAACAGGGTCGCGCTGGCCAGGAGCATGAGAATGACCAGGCCAAGCGCGACCCAACGTGGGGAAGCGAAGCGGGTTGGGTCCCACTGGGAGGGGTGAGGAGCTGGCTTCGACCGTGGTTCCATTACTGTAGGCTCCCGAAGGGAGGTTCGGCGCGTTCGGTCATCCCGAATGATGCTCCGAACAGATACTAGGTGAAATTGGACCCAATAAACTCTCTCCCGTGAGTTATACAGCCAAGTTACCTCGCTTTAGGGTCCGGCTTAGGACCTTTCGGGTTTCGCGTTCCGGTTCACCAGCGGTCACTTGTCTTCAGGAAAAGGGGGGGGAGGGTGCGGTCGATCCGGCTCAGGATCCGTGCGGGGGCTCGACCGTGAAGCCAAATGCCCTAGAGAGCTGGGTCGTCCATGGTCGATCCGATCGAGGGAATGCCCGCGGTGACCGTTCACGTCCGAGATGTTCTTGCCGCGCGCCACTTTTTCCGAGATGTGCTCGGTCTCAAGGAGGCCGGGTTGAACGAGGAAGCGGGCCGTGCGGTCTACGTCGTTCCGGGTACCACGACCGCGCTGGTCGCCCACGTTCCCCGTCCGGGAGAGGGAGGGCGGGAGCCAGGTACGGTGAGCGGGATCGTCTTTTCACACCCGGACCCCGCGGCTGCGGTAGCGGAGATCCGACAGCGAGGCGGAACCATCGTTCTGGAGCCGGTCACCATGCACGGCCCCGGTGGCGGCACGATCACCCGGGCCGTCATTGCCGACCCCGATGGGAACGAGTTCATCGTTTCCACGGGCCACCGATAGGCAGACCCGGCTCGCCCCGACTTTGGTCGCTTTCGGGGGGCCCTAGCTAGGAGGGTCCGCGTCTCGAGCCGAGGCAGCGGTTCGCGGGTCGTACTCGTCCTGCTGTTCCATGTCGAGCAAGTGGCCCATTCGCCGCTGCTTCGTTTCGAGATAAGGGCGGTTGTATTCGTTGGGCGGGACCACGAGGGGGATCCGCCCCGCCACCTTCACCCCGAGTCGCTTCAAATTGGTCACCTTCGCCGGGTTGTTGGTCAGCAGACGGATCGACTTGACATGAAGCGAGCGGATCATGTGGGCGGCGATGGCATAGTCTCGCTCGTCCGGAAGGAAGCCCAGGAGCTCGTTCGCCTGAACGGTGTCGTACCCCGCGTCCTGGAGCGAGTAGGCCTTGATCTTGTTGGTCAGCCCGATGCCCCGACCCTCCTGACGCAAGTAGAGGACCAATCCGCATTCCTGGCCGCCAATCCATTCGAGGGCGCCCAGGAGCTGGTCCCGGCAGTCGCACCGGAGCGATCCGATCGCGTCCCCGGTAAGGCACTCGGAGTGGACCCGGACCGGCACCTCCTCCTTCTCGAAGATGTCCCCATGGATGAACGCGGCATGGTCCTTCTTGTCCAGGTTGTTCCAGAACGCGACGGCCTGGTACTCGCCAAACCGGGTAGGAAGGTCGGCGATCGCCTGGAGTTGCACGCAGACCTCGGGGTAGCCCGGGCAGTCGTGATCGACGTTCTCTTTCATCAGCTGCTCGGCCGTCGCCTTGGAAAGGCCCATGATGCGAATTCCTCGGGTCAGGGATGAGCCCGAAGGGTAAAAAGAGAGGACGGGGGTGGTGAAACCGAGACCACCAAGGGGGGTGGGTCCGCCCCGCGTGAGGCGGCTGCCGACAGGGGGAAAGGGAGGGCTAGGAGTTTCCCCGGGAGGGTTACGAATGGCGGCGGCGACGGGCTTCGATGCGGGCCGCAAGATACAGGGATTCGACCTCCGAGCTGACGCTTTGGTGGTCCGTGCGAAGGTGCTCCTTCATCCGGACCAGCTCGATCGGCTGTCCGCAGACCTTGCAATTCACTCGCGTGCGACGGGACATCGAGTCATGCGAACTGGTGCCCTGCACGGTGATGGAGAACCTCGCGGTTCGTATATTCATACCCCTCGCTGGACCGGCGGGGCTCCGGGCCCCGGTAGGGTAGGTCTTAATTACCGGGTCCGGTGAACGAACCCCATCCCCTGAGGTAAACCATGGGCTTCTCGACGTCACAATTGGAGCTGCTCGTTCTGCTGGCTTCGTTCCTCGGCTTGGGCTACGCCGGAGTGCAGACCGCCCTCGTGCTCCGGGAGGACCCGGGGGATGAGAAGATGGCTGAGATCTCGGGCGCCATCCGAGAAGGGGCCATCGCCTTCTTGAAGCGCGAATACACCGTCGTGGCCGTCGTCGCCGCGGTCCTCACGATCGTCATCGCGGTCGCCTTTGGGATCACGGGCCAGGGCGCGCAACTGGCCGTCGGTTTCGCGGCGGGAGTGGGGGGCAGTGCGCTCGCGGGCGCGGTCGGCATGCTGGTCAGCGTGCGGGCGAATGTTCGAACGGCCGCGAAGGCCCGAGGCGGAAACCTGGGCGCGACGATGAGCTACGCCTTCCGGGGCGGCAGCGTCACGGGTCTCTCTGTGGCGGGCCTCGCCCTGCTCGAGCTCATCGTATTCTACTGGGGTTTCAACGGGAACGTCCTCGACATGGTCGGACTCCTTTTCGGTGCCTCCCTCATGAGCCTCTTTGCACGGGTGGGCGGAGGGATCTACACGAAGGGTGCCGACGTCGGCACCGACCTGGTCGGGAAGGTCGAGGCGGGTATCCCGGAGGACGACCCGCGGAACCCGGGCGTCATCGCGGACAACGTCGGAGACAACGTAGGCGATTGTGCCGGGATGGCGGCGGACCTGTTCGAAACGTACGTCGTGACGGCCATGGCGGCCATGCTTCTCGCCTACCTGATCAGTCAGGTGCCGGGGGCGACGGCGATCCTGACCCTCTTCCCGAACGCCGTCCTGTTCCCGCTCCTCGTTTGCGCGTGGGCGATCGTCGCGACCATCATCGGGACCTTCTTCGTCCGGATGGGCGCGAAAGGGACCATCATGGGTGCCCTCTACCAAGGGCTCGCGGCAACGACCGCGGTGGGCATCCTGGGCCTGTACCTCCTCGACTACTACTTCATGAACGGCAACCTCGGGATCTTCGTCGCGACGGCGATCGGTCTGATCGTCATGATCCTGATCGTCGTGATCACCGATTACTACACCAGCGCCAAGTATGGTCCGGTCCACAAGATCGCGGAGGCGGCGCAGGCAGGCGCGGGTCCCACCGTCATCAGTGGGCTCTCCGTGGGTCTGGAATCCGCCTGGATGCCGGGCCTCGTGATCGTCGCGGGGATACTCGGAGCGTACGGTGCGGGAGGCTACTTCCAGGGAACCTCCCATCTGGACCCGTACATCGGGCTCTACGCGATCTCCCTCGCCGCGGCCAGCATGCTCTCGGTCACGGGCATGATCATCTCGATCGACGCGTTCGGCCCGATCACCGACAACGCCGGGGGCATCGCTGAGATGGCCAAGCTCCCCGAGCAAGCTCGGGCCATCACGGACCCGCTCGACGCGGTCGGGAACACTACGAAGGCGATCACGAAAGGATACGCCATCGGCTCCGCGGTCCTCGCCGCTCTCGCCCTCTTCGCCGCCTACACGTTCGCGGCGGCCGCCAAGTGGGGCCAGTCCTGGGGCTCGTTCACGAGCCTCCTCGTTCTCTCCCAGCCGCTCGTGGTGGCGGGCCTCGTCATCGGCGCCATCCTGCCGTTCTTCTTCACTTCCTTCCTGATGAACGCGGTCGGCGTCGCGGCCGAGAAGATGGTCTTCGAGATCCGACGCCAGTTCCGGGAGATCCCGGGCATCCTTCAGGGGACCGCCAAGCCGTTGTATGGGCGGTGTGTCGACATCGTTACGCTCACCGCGATCCAGCAGCTCGCCGTCCCGGCCTTGATCGCGGTCGTGACCCCGCTCGCCGTCGGCTTCCTCCTGGGACCGGTGGCGCTGGCGGGCCTGCTTCTCGGGACGATCATCTCTGGCTTCCCGCTCGCGCTCACCATGACGACGGGCGGCGCGGCCTGGGACAACGGGAAGAAATACATCGAATCCGGGAACTTCGGCGGCAAGCACTCCGAGGCCCACAAGGCGGCGATCGTCGGCGACACCGTCGGGGATGCGACCAAGGACACCGCCGGGCCCGCGATCAACCCGCTTATCAAGGTCGTGAACACGATCTCGATCCTGTTCATCGCCCTGATCGTGGCCCACTCGGTGATCCCGATATAGGCCCGCATTCGGTGCGAAAACAATCCCCTTATACCAGGTCCCACTTGGCCCGGTCGAGGTCAGCGCGATGTGCGATACCTGCGGGTGCAAGACCAAGAAGAAGCCGTAGGATCTCGGTCCGTCCCCACGGACCCTTTCTGACGGCAAGAACCCCTTTGGTGCCCAATTCTGGGCCGTACCCCTTCCCGCCCTCGACCGAAGCCCACACCCCCGGGGGCGTTTGCGATCAGTTCACGCGTAATGGCTCAGGCTGGTCCGGTCCTTCTTGGCCGCTTCGCGCTGCTCGCCCCGCTCTTCGCGGCGCCGCTCGCGCTCGCATTCCTCTTCCGTGACCCACTTGAACTCGACGTCCTCGGGGTGGTCGTGGGCGATGAACGCCCCGGCCTCGAAGGCGTTGGCGAGGAGGTCTTCCAGGTTGTCGGCCTCGTTCCCCTCGAGTTTCCCGGCGGTCCGCCAGAACCAATCGGGGGCCTTTCCGGCCGCTTCCAGGTACTCGGTGATGAGGTCGTTGATCGAGGTGCGCTCTCCCGCGACCCGGACGTGGACGTGACGGTCGTTCGGTTCGGCCGCGGAAGCGTCCGAGGAGGGGGTCATCGGGCCGTTCAGGTCGGTCCTCTCTATAACGCCTCGGAAGCGCCCGGACGCACGCAGGGGGAAGCCGACCCTTCAAATCGGTCCTCGGTGTAGGGTGCGCCGAGCGAACCGATGTACACCACTCCGGAGCCGTCCCCGGCATCCACATCCGGCGGGGACGTCAATACTCGCAACGCCCGCTACGCCTACCTCGTGGGCCGCCTCCGAAGCCGGCAGATCACGATGGAGGAGGCGACCGAACTGTTCAACCTGATGCAGGCGACCCTGGCCCGGACCGATGCCGCGCGGCTCGCGGCGCTGGCCCAGGCGAGCGCCTCCCGAGCCGCGACCACTCCCTCCCTGCGGATGCCGCCTCCCCCTCCGGCCCCGACGGTGGGTGGGGGCTCCGACGACTTCCTCCTCCTCGGGCTGTTGGCGATGGGTGCGGGAGTCGGTCTTCTCGCCGCGATGACGAAGCGGATGCAGGAACTACCACCCCCTGCTCGTCTGTCCGAACCTACGGACAAGCCTGCTTCGACCCGGTAGGCAGGCGGAATGGGCCGCGACCAGTTCACCTTCGCTCATCTCGCGGATGCCCACGTCGGTGCCTGGGCCCGGAACCCCGCCCTTCGGGACCGTCTCCGACAAGGGGTCTTGCGGGCGATCGAGGTCGCCCAGGAGAGGCGTGCCGAGTTCCTCCTCATCTCGGGAGACCTCTTTCACACACCGGTCCCCGAGCCCTCGGAAGTCGCCCCGGTCGCCGCGGCGCTCCGACGGTTCGTGGAATCCGGCCATCGCATCTACGTCATCTACGGCTCCCACGACTACGTCGCCCATCGGACGAGCTGGCTGGACGTTCTGGCCGAGGCGGGGGTCTTTGTTCGGGTCGCGCCCGAGGCGGTCCGGACCGGCGAGGCCCGGTGGACCCTTCCCTGGACCGAGGATGTCCCCACCGGAGCGCGGATCGCCGGTGTCTCGGGTCGTTCCCATGGCCTCGACCGGGACTACTATCGTTCCATGGACTCGGCCGCATTCGAGGCGGAGCCCGGCTTCCGTATCTTCCAGTTCCACGCGGGGGTCGAGGAGTATCTGCCGGGCCACTTGCGAGACAAGATCAAGGGGATCCGCGTCGAGGACCTGCCGTCGGGGGTCGATTACTACGCGGGCGGGCACATTCACTTTACCTACGAAGGGACGGGGCCAGGCGGTGGGCTCCTCGTCAACCCGGGGGCCGTCTTCGGGACGAGCCGGACCGACATTGAGAACGGGGAGGCCGGACGCACCCATCGTGGGCTCGTGATCGTGACGGTCACCCAGGGAAAACCGCGGGCCGAATACGTCGACACCCTGGAGCGGGGTGGGATCCTCACGCTCGATGTCGATATCTCGGGCGCCGCTCCGAACGCGATCGCCGAACTCATCGCCGCACGCGTTCGCGAGGCCGCTCCCTCGGCGGGCACTCTCGTCCTGCCTCGTCTCCACGGAACCCTGGCCGGGGGACGCGCTACCTCGCTCGACCTGGCCGCCGCTCGAACGGCCCTCGAAAAGCAGGGGATCACCATTCAAGTCGACGCCCGCAACGTCGAATCCTCGCTCGATAGCATGCCGGCCGCGGTCTCGGAGAGCGCGGTCGAAGCGGAGGAGATCGGACGTCTTCTCGCGGAGGGGCCGGAACATCCGGCGTGGCTCCGGGACATCGATGGGGGCCGTCTCGTCCGCGATCTCCTCGCGGAACTCGGCATTCCCAAGGAAGAGGGTCAATCGACGCTCGATTACGATACCGCACGCCGTACCGGAGCCCGTCGGCTGCTCGACGTCAACGAACCCGAGATTCGGTAGGAGGAGTCGTGCAGCTCGTTCGGGTCGAGGTCCGAAACATCCGCAGCTACACGCACGCTCGGCTCGACCTCGAGGCCGGCACGACCCTCCTGGTCGGCGACGTCGGTTCCGGAAAGACGAGCCTCCTCTATGCGGTCGAGATGGCGCTGTTCGGGACCGCCGAGATCGATGCGACCTACCTCGTCCGCCACGGCGCGACCGAGGCGACCGTGCTCGTCGCGCTCGAGGAAGCCGGCCATCGGTACGAGATCGAGCGCGCCTTCCGGCGGGTCCGCCGGAAGGGACGAGAGATGCTCGAAGCGGGGCGACTTTCGTTCCGGGTCGACGGCGCGACCACCTCGTACTCCGCCACCGAGCTTCGGGCTCAAGTGATCCAGCTCCTCGGTTTCCGGGACAACCCGAACCCCCGGGCGCATTCAGACCTGTGGCGGTGGGCGGTCTACCTTCCCCAGGAACGGATGCGGGAGATCCTTGCCGCCGAGCCGCTCGAGCGACTGGAGACGGTCCGAAAGGCGCTCGGCGTCGAGCGGTACCGGATCGCGGCGGAGAACGCGAAGGAGGTGGCGCGAGACCTGCGTCGCACGTCCGCCACCTTGCGTGCCCAGGCTTCCACCCTGCGCGAATTCTCGGAGGACTTCGAGCGCGCGGCCGCCGAGGTGCGCCGTCTGGAAACCGAGCGCAAGCAGGTAGAAGGGTCGCTCGCGGAAGTCGACCGGGAACTGGAGAGCGCTCGGGAGCGGGCCCGTGAGGCAGAGCAACTCGTCCAGGCCTTCGACCCGGCCCGACAACGCCTCTCCGACCTGGCTCGAGACGAGGCTCGGGACCGGCGGGCCCTCGAGGAATCCGCTCGGCGCCGGGTGACCCGCCTTCAAGAGATAGGGCGGGGCACGGCAGATCTCGACGCGTTGACCGCCCTCGCCGCGGAAGAGCCGACTCGCCGTGACGCCGCGGCTGAGGCAGACCGATCGGTAACTTCTCGCCGCGGAGAGTTGGAAATCGCGTCCGCTGCCGACGCCCGGCTCTCGGCGGCGAAGGCCCTCGAGACCGCGCGACGGGACGAGATGCTCCGCGCCCAGAGCGACCTCGACCGAGCTAGAGCAGAGGCGAATCGTCTCGAGGAGACGGTCCGCACTACGACGACCGAAGGGGTCGCTCCCCCGGTCCCCCCCACCCCGATGACTCGAGAGGAGATCGACTCGGGACTCGAGCCCCTTCGAGCCGCCGAACGGGAGGCCGGTGAGGCCCTGGCGATGGCGAACCGGACACTCGAGGAACTGCACGAACTGACCGCGGGTGGAGTTTGCCCTCGCTGCCACCAACCCGTCCATGGCGAGGAGTTCACCCAGCACGAATCCGAGGCTCGGGCGGCTCTCACCGCCGCGGAGGCCACCCGAACGCAGGCGGCCGTGGAACGGGAGCGGTGGGAAGCGCTTCGTCGGGAACGCGAGGGCTACGAGGTAGCGCAGGCACGTTGGGACTCCGACAGCCAGCGGTTTCGGGATGTGCTCGCGGCACACCATAACGCGGCCCACGCCTTGCAATTGGCCGAGTCTCGGTTCGCCGAAGCAAGGGAGGGGTGGAACCTTGCTCACGCGGCCGTCGACCCTCTCGTCGGCCCGGCCTCGGCTCTCTCCCAGGCCCGGGACGGCCTGAAGGCCGCGGAGGGAGCCGCTGAGCGGGCCCGGGGAAGATACGACGAATCCCGACGGGCGAACGAACGGAAAGCCGACCTCGCCGAACGGCTCCGGCTACTGGAGGAGGAGGGAGAGCGGGAGACCCAGGCCGCGGCCGCCACCGAGCGCCGCCGGCTCGACCGCGCGACGGAGGTAACTGAGCTGAACCAGCGGTTGGCGACCGAACCGGAGGCGCGCCGCACCTGGTCGGCGGCCCAAGCCGTGTTCCGCGCGCGGGAGGGGGACCGGCATCAGGTCGCTGAGGAACGTGGACGGCTCGTGGGGTTGGGGGACGCGGCGATCGCCCGACAGAAACGGGCTGAGGAGGCCCAGATCGAACGGGACCGGATCACGCACCTCGCCGACCGCGTCGACGCGAAGGCCGAGTGGCTCGCCTACGCGTTCCACGATGCCGTGCTGACAATGGAGCGCCGGGTACTCGAGCACGCCCAGGTCGAATTCGAGCAGACGTTCCGAGCCTACTTCGCCGTGCTCGTCGACGACCCCGACCTCGTAGCGGTGACCGACTCGACCTTCTCACCGGCGGCCGAGATCCGCGGGGTCGAGACGCCGGCGGAAGCGCTGAGCGGGGGGGAACGGACGAGCCTCGCGCTCGCGTACCGATTGGCCCTCTCCCGCGTCGTGCGCTCGCTCGGGAGCCTCCGGTTCGACGCCCTCCTCCTCGACGAACCGACCGACGGATTCTCTCCCGAACAGGTCCAGAGCATGGGCCAGCTGCTCGAGGAGCTCCGCCTGCCCCAGGTCCTCCTCGTGTCGCACGAGCGCGAGCTCGAGTCGATCGCGGACCGGGTCGTGCGGGTCGAGAAGGAGGACGGTGCTTCCGTGCTGAAGGGCCCTGGGACGGGCGGGTCCACGACCGACCCGGTCGAGTCTACTTGAGAAGACTCTCGAACGTCGCAGCGTTCCACGGGACGTGGTTCGCCACTTCCAGATTCTCGGAAAGGTGCTCCACCCGCTTCTGACCAACAAGCGGTCCCAGTGTTCCCGGGGCGGAGCGGGCGAACTGGAGGGCCGTCTGGCCCGGCGTCAATCCGGTTCGGCGGGGGCCGTTCCGAGCCAGCTGGCCCTGCATCAAGGGGACGCTGGTGAAACATCCCAGCCCGAGCCGTTGCGCCGCTTCGAACAGAGTGAGCCGCTCACCTTCCACCCGTTGCGTCCGAGCGACCGCCGCTTCCGGCATCGCGAGGTTGAACGGGAATTGGACGAACCGGAATCCGTGGCCCTCCCCTCCGACTTCGGAGGCGATCTGGACCGCACGCTCGAGGTCGAAGTGCTCGGGCGCGGCGGGGGGTTGGCGGAGGCAATCCCACGTCGCCAGACCGTACGCCGTCAGGTGTCCTTCGGACCGGAACCGCTCCAGAACCCCGAAGGCGGTCCGTAGGCGGGCCTCGAACTCCGTCGGCCCGATGGAGGGGATCTGGGCATCCGGTGCGTTGTGGAGGTACAGCAGGTCGAGACGCTCGAGCCCGAGGTTCTCGCGGCTCCGGCGGAACTGGTCGACGAGGTAGCTCGAGCTCATCGAGTGGGAGCCGTCCACGATGTCGGCGGGGTCCAGAACGCCGGAGTCGATCAGCTCCCGCTGCACCCACTGGGCCGGAGGGACTCCTCCTTCGGCATCGGGGGCCAGGTAGCCGATCTTGGTCGCCACGAATACTTCATCTCGGGCGACGCCGCCCTGCTCGACCAGACGCGCAAGGGTCCGTCCTAGGCATCGCTCGGAACGCTGGAGTCGGTAGTTGATCGCCGTGTCCAGCACGTTGACCCGCCCACTCGTCAGGCAGACGGTGATGGACTGCTCGACGGCGTGGTCGGTTGGCGCGTCGGGATGGCCCAGGTACGTACCGAGGCCGATCGAAGAGAGGCGGAGCCCTCCGGGGGCGAGACGGAAATGTTCGGGGGGAAGGCGGCGGGCGGAGATCGAGCGCTGGGCGAACCGCTCGGTTCCGACGTCGGTCGCGCGCCCGGGGAGTTTGGCCACGGAGCCCTGTGGCGCGACCCCTCAAAAGGGTGAGGACGAGTCTCCCGAGAGAGAGCGCGGGGACACCCTCTATAGGAGTCCGCGTCTGCCGCACCGCGGAAGCATGCCCCGTCGGAAATACGGCCGCCTGCGTAAGCCCATTCCGCCCTTGACGCGGGAGAAGTGCCGGCTGTGCCGCCTTCGACGGCCCTGTCCGATCCACCCGCGCGAATCGGGGACCTGAACTTCAGGGAGCGGTGCCGCCGCTCCGCTTCTTCCCGATCAGCAACGGTGTCGCGACTCGACGGTGGAACCGGTCCGCGACGCGTTCCATCTTCTCGACCACGCCGGGGGCGAGGTTCCCCCGGGCCTTTCCGAGCGCCGCCTCCAGCCCGAAGCGGGCCTGCTGCCAGCGGTAGAGGGTCTCGGGATAGGCCGCCTCATAGAGCAGCATCCCCCCGCCTTCGGAGGCTCGGGGGCTCCGTTGCCCCAGGAGCCGGTTCTTGACCAGTTCGTGGAACCGGGTCCCCTCGATGGGGACCGCGATCGAGACCGAGTACTCTTCCGGAGAGAACTTGCGGAAGAGCTGGAGCGTGGCTTCGATGTCCTCCAACGTTTCCCCGGGGTAGCCGAGCATCAGGAACCAGAACTGGCGGATCCCCTCCGCCCGGAGGGCGGCCGCCGTCCGCTCGACCGCGGCGAGCCGCGTGCCTCGGTTCATCAGGTCGAGCATCTTCTGCGAACCCGACTCTACCCCTACGTAGACGCGGGCGAGCCCGGCGGTGCGCAGCTGGTGCAGGAGGTCCGGTTTCAATAGCTCGACCCGGGCCAAGCACTCGAACTGGAGGTGGAGGTCCGCCGCCGCCATCCGCTCGAGGAGCTCCTCGATCCAGGCCCGGGAGATCCCGAAGACGTCGTCACAGAACCGGACGTAGTCCACCTGGTAGCGGTCCCGAAGGGCGACCAGCTCGCGAACGACCCGCTCGGGGGATTGCTGCCGGAACGTACGTCCGAAGGTCGGCTTCGAGCACCAGGAGCAATCGAAGGGACACCCGCGCGAGGTCAGGACCGCGGACCGCCGCTCCCCGGTCCGTTGCTTCCACTCCCGGAGGTACCGCTCCATGTCCACGAGGTCCCAGGCCGGGAGGGGAAGCTCGTCGAGGTCCTTCAGATACGGACGGTGAGCCCCTCGCACCAGGCGGCCCTGACGACGCACCACGACCCCGGCCGTCCCGGCGGGATCCCGCCCCGACGCCACTTTGCTGGCGAGCTCGACGAGCGTAGCCTCCCCCTCTCCGAGAACGACGGCGTCGAACCCGATGTCCAGGTAGGTGGTCCAGCGGGTCGCCGCGTCCGGCCCACCCGCGACGCTGAAGACGCCGGCCGCGCGCGCCTCGCGGGCCAGCTCGACACAGCGGGAGAAGGTGAGCGTCTTCGTATGGACGCCGACGACGTCGGGGGCGAACGACCGCAGAGCCTTCCGGGCGGGGCTCGTGTCCCGGGCGAAGGTGAGGTCGACCATCTCGACCTCCACGCCGTGGTCCCGCACGTACGCGCCGAGCTGGAGAAGGCCGAGGGAAGGGTACAACTCGACCATTTTGCGCTCCATCGGATCCTCGCGGGCGAGGTATGGGTCGATGAGCAGGACACGGGGCGCAGTGCCCCTCGGCACCGTCGTCTTAGCCACGGACCCTCCGAAGACGGACGGGCCGTCCCCCTGAGATCGCTCCCACCGGGCAGTACGGGACGCACCAGCCGCACTCGGTGCAGTTCGATAGGACCTCGAGGCGGGTCGGGGTGAGCTCCATCGCGTTCGGAGGGCAGACCCCCGTGCAGAGGCCGCAGAGGACGCAGATATCCGGATCGATGACCACCACGAGTTACCCCCGCTCCGATCCCTCTTGGGTCCGTCCGGTCTTCCGCCTTTGGTCCGGAGGGTCTCGGACTAGGACGTCCGGCCGGCCAGTTCGGGGTGCAGCGCTTTACCGAGCGCGCTGTACCCGGTGAGCGCGCATTTGATCCGGACCGGCGAGAGGGGGATCCCCAGCTTCTGGATGACGTCGTCTTGGGAGATCTTCCCGGCTTCGGCCACCGTCAACCCGGTGAGCCGCTCGGTGAGCATCGAGGTGCTTGCCATGCTGATCGCGCATCCGTCGCCCTCGAAGCGGACCTCCTGGATTCGTTCCTTCGCTGCGTCGAGCTTCAGGCGCAGCGTGATGTGGTCTCCACAGAGAGGGTTCGACTCCTCCCCTTCCGACGTCGCGCCGGGAAGGGGCCCGAAGTTTTTCGGGGTCCGGTAATGTTGGAGGATGACCTCCTGATACATGTCGTAGGCCATCGAGGTTCTCCCGTCCAAGTCACCCTGCCTCGGTATAAATTGACGGGGGCGAAGGCGGCCCGGTCCACCGGTACGGAAAACGCGCCCTCCCCTTTATAAACACCCCGCGGTGTGTAAATCCGATGGCGGCGTCGGCGTCCCGTTACGAGGAGTGGCTCCCCCTGGACCGGGTGAAGGAGCTCGGGGCGTCGCTCTCGGATCCGCCCGCGTTTCGGGAGATGCGCGAGGACGCCCACTCGCGATTCTTGAGTCTTCCCATCGAACCCAACCCACTCTACCGAGGGTACGGCTACTTCACCGGAGTGGACCTGACCGGGGTCGATCCCGAAGCGAACGGTTCATCCATCCCCCTACCGCCGGCGCTCCCGGACGCCCTTCGCATCGTCCACGATGCGTCCGGAACCCGGGTCGACCTTCCGGGGCTGCTCCGTGATGCCGGTGTCTCCGTTCGGACCCTCGCCGAGGTCTGGGCGGAGGGGGACGCAGCGGCCCACCTATTCCTCCGCGGGTCGGAGGAGCCCATCGACCGACTTTCGGCCCTCGCGACGGCGACCCTCAACCGCGGTTACCGACTCGAGATCCCGGATGGTTGCAGAGTCCCGGTCCGAGTACAGGAGATCATCGCGCTCTCCGTCCCGCACGAAGCCCTTTCCATTCGGCGTTCAGTCCGCGCGGGGGCCGGCGCCCAGGCTCTGCTGACCGAGGAGGTCTTCAGTACTCCTAACGGGAACGCCGGTCAGCGATTGTATGCGTCGAGCGTCGACCTCGACCTCGGGGCCGACTCGAAGGTCGTGTACCTCGGTGTGCACGCGCCGGACCTCCGGGCGGTCTCGGTGTACCGGCGGACTGCCACGACCGGTGCGCGCTCCCGACTCGCCTGGGTGTGGAACGGGCTCGGAGGGTACCGGACGAAGGTCCGAAACCACACGCAGCTCACCGGGGAAGCCTCAGCTGTCCTCGACCTCCAGTCGTTCTACGGCATGAAGGATCAATCGTACGACACCTCGGTCAACCTCACCCACATCGCGACCGACACCCACGGCCAGTCGATCACCCGGGGCGTCTTCTCGGACGAGGCCCGGGGGATGAGCCGGGGACTCGTACGGATCGAGCACCAGGCGCGCAAGACGATCAGCATCATCTCGGAGCATGCGATGTTGCTCTCGAAGGGAGCTCGCTCCGACACCATCCCGATCCTCGAGATCCTGTGCCGAGACGTAAAGGCGACCCACTCGACCTCGGTCGCCCCGGTCGACGCCGAGAAGGTCTTCTACCTCGAGTCCCGGGGCATCCCGGCGGAAGATTCCATCCGGATGATCGGCGAGGGATTCCTCTCCTACGTGCTCGAACGGGCGCCGATCGCGGGCCTCCGGGAGATCCTCTACCCTGCGCTCGCGAGCCGATGGGAAGGGGGCGACCTCTCCTGGGTGGAGGGCAAGTTCCCCCAGCTTCCGGCGCTCGAGGTCACGGGAACCGAAGCGGCCCCCGAATGGCGCTTCGATGCGAAGTTGCGGTAGGGGTCCCGGGCGCGATGTCCCTCGTGAACGACCCCGAAAATCTCCCTGTTTCCGTCCTCGAAGAGCTCGTCCGGTCCCTCCGGACGGACCTCGCGGAGACGGAGGAGATGGTCCGCTCCCCGAAAGGACGGGTCCGAGACCCGGCGAGCCTCGTGACGGCCCTCGACCTGATCGAGGGGACAAAGGCCATCCTGAACCGGACAGGTCCACGCACCCCAGCGGAACGGGCGGCCGAGGCGAACCTGACCTACGCGACCATGCTCGCGGTGATCGACCTCATCAAGTCGCACACCGAGGTTCCAAGGGTGCCGGCGTCCCGCAAGAGCCCGAGCCCGTAGCGGGGGCCCCGGTAAAGGGGCCCCGCCCTGTTCGGGTCTATCCGACCGCGCCCGTCATCTCGAGCTGGATGAGTCGGTTGAGCTCGAGAGCGTAGTCCACGGGCAGCTCCTTCGCGAACTCCGCGAGGAAGCCCATCAGGATCAGGTGGATGGCGTCGGACTCGTTGAGGCCCCGGCTCATCAGATAGAAAATCTGCTCCTCCCCGATCTTGCCGACCACGGCTTCGTGCGTGATAGTCGCGTCCTCTTCGTGGATCTCGTTGTAGGGGTAGGTGTCGGAGCGTCCCTCCTCGTCGGGGAGCAGGGCATCGCATCGGACGGCCGCCTTCACTCCGGTCGCGCCCGGCGCGACGTGGAGGAGGCCCCGGTAGCTGGTCTGGCCGCCGCGAATGGCGATCGACTTCGCGATGATCTTGCTGGAGGTGTCCGGCGCCGAGTGGACGGCCTTCGCCCCCGAGTCGATGATCTGGCCGGCGCTCGCGAACGCGACCGACAGGATGTCGGCCCGCGCGCCGCGTCCTTTGAGGTAGACGGACGGATACTTCATCGTGATCTTGGAGCCCATGTTGCCGTCGACCCACTCGACGAGCGAGTTCTCGTAGGCGACCGCCCGCTTTGTGACCAGGTTGTACACGTTCTTCGACCAGTTCTGGACGGTCGTGTAGCGGACCTTGGAATACGGCTCAGCGACGACCTCGACCACGGCCGCGTGGAGAGAGTTCGTCGAGTAGATGGGGGCCGTGCAGTTGTGGACGGAGAAACCCTTGACGAGGTACGTGTTGTTATCGCCGGCGACGTGGAAGTTGTAGACGTTCCCGTGGTACGGGCTCCGGGAGATCGCGCGGACCGGGACTAGGAAGGCGTCTCCCGCCCGACGGACCGCCTCCGCCCGCTTGCCGACCTGGTAGTAGACCGTGTACTTCTCCTGGTGGGAAATCGGCCGACCATCCTTCATCACCTCATCGAACGGCGCCTGCACGTTGATCGTGGCGTAGACGCCCTGTCGGGCCTGGAGCTCCTGGACCTGGAAGGCGAGCTGACGGGAAATTGTCATGACCCGGTGGACGGCTCCGTACCGCTCGTAGACATTGCCGTCGCCGTTGTAGTAGGCGTCGAGGAGGATTCGCTGTTTGTCCGCGGGGAGGTCCATCACCTGCTTACTGAGGTGCTTTCCGCTCGCCAGTTTTCCCGCGTGTTCGAGGCAGAACGCGTAGAGTAACTTCGAGTACACGCCGACGACGACCGCGTGCTTTTCCGGCTGCCGGTTGGTCCAGGGAGTCTTGCCGGTGAGCTCGTGGATGGCACTTGAGAGTTCCTCGACGTAGGAGGACTCGTCGATGTGGAACGTAAACGTCACGGCCTCGCAGCCGTTGATGAGCTGCACGCACCCTTCGGCCAAGTAGTAGCCGAGGACCTGAAGCGCCGCGGTTCCGAATGCCGGGTCGTCGTGCTCGATCTGGTTGATCGGATAATGGATGAAATCCCCGACCTGCAAATCCCCGGCCGCGACAAACTCGGGCTTAGCGGTCAGGAGCTTCGTCTCGTCGACGTCCGAGAGGGCCCGGTTGCTCCGCTGCGCCAGGGTGACCTTCTGGCGAGGCACGCACAAGACCGGGTGTTCGGGGGTGAGCTGGAATGCGTTACCCACGGAGACTGGCGTGATGCCGATTAACTCCCCATCGAACGGGCGCACCATCGTCTTCGCGACCGTCGTGTCCTGCCCGTCACTGTTGAGTACATGCTGGCCCGTCTCGATTCCTTCGATCGGGGTGAGGCGGTCGCCGGTGAGGACTTCCTCGCCCGCGGGCAGGCAGCCTTCAATGTAGTGGACTTTGGCTCCCTTGTCCGCGATGATCAGCGTCCGCTCGAACTGGCCGACGTTCTTCGCGTTGATCCGGAAGTAGGCCTGGAGCGGGATCCCGACGTCGACCCCGGGCGGGACGTACACGAAGCTGCCCCCGGACCAGACAGCGCTGTTCAGGGCCGCAAACTTGTTGTCGTTGTAGGGAACGATCTTTCCGAAGTACTTGCGGACGATCTCGGAGTGCTCCTTGACCGCCGTGTCCGTGTCGGTGAAGAGGACGCCCTTGGCCGAAAGGTCCTCCCGGATCTTGTGGTAGACCGTGCCGCTGTCGTACTGGGCCCCGACCCCGCCGAAGTAGTCCCGCTCCGCCTTGGGGATGCCGAGCTTGTCGAAGGTGTTCTTGATGTCCGCGGGAAGGTCTTCCCAGCTCTTCTTTGTCTCCCCCTCGAGCATGGGGTTGGCGTAGTAGGTGTAGGCATCGAAATCGATCTCGGCGAGGCTCGGTCCCCAGTCGGGCATCGGACGTTCGACGAAGTGGGCGTAGGCCCGCAGGCGGTACTCGCGCATCCAGTCCGGCTCGTGTTTGAAGTCGGAGATCTGTTCGACTACCTCGCGGGAGAGACCTTTGGCGATCCGGAGGCGGTACGTCTCCGGGTTCTTGAAATCGTAACGGGTGTAATCGAGCGGAGTGATGTCAGCAGAACTCTGAGCCATGGTCTCCTCGGGAATTCCATCACATGATGGTATTTAAATCAAAGGTCGCCTCGGGGGCGACAAATATGCCACCGGCGAGGGAGTGAGATGAAGTCCAGCGCTTGTCGGTGGCCAAGCTACACCTTCGCAAGGTGACCCTCGGCCCTGATCGACCCCGGACCCGTCAGGCATTCTTCGGCTCGAAAAGGTGGCTGATCTTCTCGAGTCCGGCCACGAGCCGGTCGACCTCCTCGCGAGTGTTGTAGAGGTAGGGGCTGGCCCGGGTCAGCGCAGGAACTCCCAGACGCTCCATCAGAGGCTGGGCACAGTGGTGGCCGGCTCGAACAGCGATCCCATCGGCGTCGAGCAGGGAGGCGACGTCATGGGGGTGCACGCCCCGCAGCACGAACGAAACCACCGCCTCTCGCTCTTCGGCCCGGTGGGGGCCCACGATCTGGATGCGGTCGCCGAGCGTATCCACGAGTCGCTTCCGCAGTGTGTTTCCGAGCTCTCGTTCGTAGGACTGGAGTTCGTCCCAGCCGACCCCCTCAAGGTAGTCGAGGGCGGCCGAGAGCGCCACCGCCCCGCCCACGTTCGGCGTACCGGCCTCGAATCGGGCAGGGGGTTCGCGGTAGGTGGATCCGGTGAGGTGGACTTCCGAGATCATCTCGCCTCCCCCGAGGCAGGGCGGCAACTTTGCCAAAAGCTCCGTTCGGCCCCACATGGCACCGATGCCCATGGGCCCGAGCGTCTTGTGTCCCGAGAAGGCGAGGAAGTCGACCCCCAGGGCTTGGACGTCCAGCTTGCGGTGGGGAGCGGACTGGGCGGCGTCCAGGATGACCAGGGCGCCCACCGCGTGCGCCCGGTCGGCGATCTCCCGGACCGGGTTGACGGTCCCGAGGACGTTGGAAACGTGGGTGAGGGTGACGACCTTCGTTCGGGGCGTCAACAGCCTGTCGTAATCATCGAGCTGGAGTCGGCCCTCTTGGTCGATATCCACGTAATCGACCCGGACTCCCGACCGTTCCCGGAGGAAATGCCAGGGAACGAGATTGGAATGATGCTCCATCACGGTCGCCAGCACATGGTCACCGGCGGTGAGGCGGGCCTGACCGATACTGGTCGCGAGAACGTTCAGCGCTTCGGTCGTCCCACGGAGGAAGATGACCCCGGCCGGGTCCGGGGCGTTGAGGAACCGGGCTACGCGGGCCCGCGCTTCCTCGTAGGCGTCGGTCGCTTCCACGCTGAGGGCGTAGACGCCTCGATGGGGGTTCGCATTGACCCGGGAATAGTACTCGGTAAGGGCTTCGAGCACCACGCGCGGCTTCTGGGACGTCGCGGCGGAATCGAGGTAGGCTAGAGGGTGACCGTTGAAGGAGCGGTCGAGCACCGGAAAGTCGGCCCGGATCCGGGCGACGTCCATAGTCGACCCGACGGGGACGGTCCCCGGATCAGGTCGCCTCGGCGACGCCGAGACGGACCCAGTCGTACCCTTTCGCTTCGAGTTCTTCCGCGAGGTCCTTTCCGCCCGAGAGGGCGATCACGCCATCGACCATGACGTGGACCTGGTCGGGCTTGACGAACTTCAGGATCCGCTGATAGTGGGTGATCACGAGGATGCCGGCGTCGGGTCGGTGGAGCTTAGCGACCGTCTCTCCCACCGCGCGGACGGCGTCGATGTCGAGCCCCGAATCGGGCTCGTCCAGGATGGCGAACAACGGCCGGATCGTGGCCATTTGCAGGACCTCGACCCGCTTCTTCTCCCCGCCCGAGAACCCCTCGTTCAGGGAACGCTTCAGGAACGAGTCGTCCATTCCGAGGTATCCCAAGTGCATCTTCAGGTCCTTGTCGAACCCGGTCGCGTCGGCGTTCTCGGCGGTATGGCGTTGCATGTAGGAGGTCCAGAGGAACTTGGCGAGCGAGAGGCCGGAAACCTCCTGGGGATACTGGAATCCCAGAAAGAGGCCGGCGCGAGCCCGTTGGTCCACCGGCAGCTTGAGGAGGTCCTTTCCGTCGAGCCGAGCGGTTCCCGCGGTGACCTTGTATTTCGGGTGACCCATCAGCGCGTACGCGAGCGTGCTCTTTCCCGAGCCATTGGGACCCATGAGGGCGGTGAGCTCGCCGCTCTTCATGGTCAGGTTGACCCCCTTCAGGATCTCCTTACCGGCCACCTCGGCGTGAAGGTCGTGGACTTCGAGCGTATGCTGCGTCGGGGTCGTCGTCATCTCGGTGGTGGAACGAGCCGATACCGTTATTTAAGCATGGCGCGGTGTGTAAATCCTCTTGGCCCGTACGGGCTAGGGCAACGAGGCCGGACGAATGAGCGCGGTCGATGGAGACGTGCTGGAGGGCACCCGGGGTCGGATCCTCGAAGAGCTGGCCGTAGCCCCTCGAACCGCCCGCGATTTGGCCCAGAAACTGGGGATCCAGGAAAGCGCGGCGCGGGGACATCTGGAGCGGATGGAGTTTCGGGGTCTCGTCTCCCCCGCGTTCCACCGGGAAGGGGTCGGTCGACCTCGGAAGCGGTACGTCCTAACGGAACAGGGACAGGAACTGTTCCCGAAAAAGTACGAAATGATCCTCGACACGCTCATGAACGAACTCCTAGCGCAGAAGGGCGAAGGGTTCGTGAGCGCGCTGTTCGCCCAGGCCGCCCGCCGGATGGCTGGTGACATCGCCAAGTCCATTCCCCACGACGCACCCGAACCCGAGCGGCTCCGGCATCTGGTTGACGCGCTGAACCGCATGGGGTTCCGCTGCACACTCGAAGAGGGATCGGACGGCCGCCCGCGGATCATCCGGACCAACTGCGTGTTCCGCCACAGTGCGCTCAGTCACCCCTACCTGCTCTGCGACGTCTTCGACAAGACGCTCACCGAAGCCCTGCTCGGCGAAGCCGGAGTCGCTCTCGAGGACTCAATCGGCCGTGGGGGAGTCCGGTGTTCCCATCTGGTCCAGCTCCAGTAGCCCCACCGCGGGCGAGCGTGGACCCGCTCCGTGGGGGCGGCTCGGGCCCAGGACTTCGCGAGGGGAGAGCCGTCCAGCTTTCGTCGGAATCTGTGATGGCCCTTCGATCGCACGCTCGCGAGGCCTACCCGGAAGAGTGTTGCGGGTTTCTTCTGATCCGGGAGGAGGCCTCGACGCCGGGCACGCGCCTCGTGGTTTCGGTGGAGCGAGGCCGGAACGTTTCTAAGACCCAGCGGACCCGACGGTTCACCCTCGCCCCCGAGGTGCTTCGGGCCCTCGAGTCGCGCCTCGAAGGCTCCCGCATGACGGTGGGGGGCTTCTACCATTCCCATCCCGACGGGCCGGCGCGCCCTTCGGCGCTCGATGCGGAAGAGGCGTGGCCATGGTACACGCACGTGGTGCTCGGCGTCACGCCCCGAACGGTCGGGCCGGTCCGTGGATTCGAATACGATGACAACCTCGGCATCTTCGCGCCTTCCTCGCTCTCCCTGACCCGGTCCACAGAAAGGGCGGCGGGTGGGCGAGACCCTAAGTGCCTACTCGACGAGAGCGGGCCACTATGACCCCGACCCGGGTGAAGATCCCGCGACCCCTCCGGTCGTTCGCGAATGGGGCCTCCGAAGTCTCGGTCGAAGGGACGACGGTGGGCGAGGTCGTCCGGCATCTGGTCAACGAGCATCCGGGACTTGAGAAGCACTTGTTCACTCCGAACGGAGAGCTGCGAAGCTTGGTGACCCTCTACGTCAACGACGAGGACATTCGATACTTACAACGCGGCGAAACCCCGCTCCACAAGGGGGACACCCTGACAATCGTTCCGGCCATCGCGGGCGGGGGGGAAGAGTCGCCGGGGGGAGACCCCGAGCGGGCGCTCGGGCGCGACGAACTCGTCCGCTACAGTCGGCATCTCCTCCTTCCCGAGGTCGGGGTGGCGGGTCAGAAAAAGCTGCTCCGTTCCAAGGTGCTGATCGTCGGCGCGGGCGGGCTGGGATCGCCGTCGGCGCTCTATCTCGCCGCGGCGGGCGTCGGAGAGATCGGCCTCGTGGATTTCGATGCTGTCGATGCTTCGAACCTGCAACGACAGGTCCTCTACTCGACCCGGGATGTGGGGCGTCCCAAGCTCGAGGCGGCGAAGGAACGCCTCGAATCGCTCAATCCCGGGATCCGGGTCGTCTCCCACGCGGAGCGTCTCACTTCCGCGAACGCGCTCGAGATCCTTCGCACCTACGACGTGGTCGTCGACGGCACCGACAATTTTCCCACTCGCTATCTCGTGAACGATGCCGCCGTGCTGCTCGGAAAGCCGAACGTCTACGGTTCGATCTATCGATTCGAGGGGCAGGCGAGCGTCTTTGACGCCCGACATGGCCCCTGCTACCGGTGCCTCTATCCGGAGCCCCCGCCCCCCGATCAAGTGCCGTCGTGCGCCGAAGCGGGGGTGCTGGGAATCCTACCCGGCCTCATCGGGACCATCCAGGCGACCGAGACGGTCAAGCTGCTGCTCGGGCTCGGAGAAACCCTGCTGGGTCGTCTCCTCCTGTTCGACGCCCTGGAGATGCGCTTCCGCGAACTCCCTCTCCGGAAGAACCCGACGTGCGTTCTCTGCTCCCCCTCCGCGACCCAGACGGGGCTCATCGATTACGCCGAGTTCTGCGGAGTCCCTGCGGCCGGAACCGTCCCCGGCCCGTCCGGGGTTCCCGAGATCACCCCCGAAGAGCTGCGCGAGGAACTCGCCTCCGCCCACCCTCCGTTCCTCCTCGATGTTCGCGAGCCGGGTGAGTGGGAGATCGCCCATCTCCCGAACGCAACGCTGATCCCCCGAGGGGAGCTTCCCGACCGGCTCACGGAGATCACGAGCGCACGGGAGGTCGTCGTGTACTGCCGGAGCGGGCAGCGCTCGTCGCTGGCCACCCGACTTCTGTTGGACCTCGGATTCCGGAACGTTCGAAATCTCAAGGGGGGGATCCTCGCGTGGTCTCAACGGATCGATCCCTCCCTTCCGGCCGTCTGAGCCTCCGATCGGCCCCGCTCCAGAGCGCCGGAGCCCCCGTCCGTGGCACCGGTGTGCGTTTCCATACTTACATTACCCCCCGTTGGCTACCTCGGTTCCAGTGGCCCCACTAAAGCGAGCGTCCGGGTGGGTTCTCATCGCGGCCTTGGCCGTCCTGTTGCTCTTGGCGCTCGGCGCGACCGCCCCGGCGTCCTCCCTCGCCGCCCCGATCCGGGCCGACTCTTCGGGGTCGGTCTCGTCGACCGTATTCTTCAACGGGGTCAATGTCAGCAGCCACACGACCTCGGGTGCCGCGATCGTGACCAACTTCAGCGGGGTCTTCAGTACCGTCTTCACGTGGACCAGCGGCATCGGCGCCGCCCCGGCCACCGTCACCGAGGGGGTCGTCTCCCTCTTGTTCCTCGGGATCGCGATCGGCACTTCCACCCAGCAGCAGACCGAAGCCGGGCACGGCGTCATCACGCTGAAGTCCGACTTCAGCCAGAACCAGTACCTCTTCGAGGGCAACTACGAGATCCAGGCGACCCTCCAGAACAACGGGACGACCGTCTTCACCCAGGATTTCTACATCTGGGTTCAGGCGACCGACCACCTGACCCTCGTCAACGTCGCGCTCGTGCTCATCGCGCTCCTCGAGATCTGGCAGGTTGCGGCCCTCGGGAGCGTCAAGAAGGCCCGACAGCAGCTCGGCCTCGGCCAGAACCCGCCCCCCACGACTCCTTCCCCGGCCGCTCCGTCTGCCGCGACCCCCGGTCCGGCAACCCCTCCCTCCACGAGCGCGCCTCCCACCAGTCCTCCCCCGGCGAACCCACCTTCCGACACGCCCCCTCCCAGCGGAGGCACGTAGATGGCCGGCGGAGCATCCGGAGCCGCGAGCGGGGCGGTCCTCGGACTCGTCCTGGTCCTCCTCATCCAGCAGTTCGGGTACCTCGACTTCTCGAGCAGCCTCGTGAACGCCCTCGAGGTCCTCATCATCGTCATGGTCGTCCTCGGCGTCATCTGCGGCCTGATCGGCCGGGTGCTCCGGGAGCGGGCCATCCGAAAGGCCGAAGCGAGTGCGTCCCCCGCCACCCCGGTGGCGACCCCACCCGCCACCCCTCCCGGCAACTGAATCGGGAGAGTGCGGGAACGGGGCCGATCAGGCCCCGGCCGCCGAAGTGGTTCCGACGAACCCTCCGACCGAGCGGACCCGGCGCGAGAGCTCCTCCGCGAACGCGTCCGCGTCGTTCGGCGAGATGAAGAGGGGGACCGTACCTCCGGTGATCAGCAGGCCGTAGCTGTCGGTGTGGATCGAGTCGAACTTTCCGACGCGGGGACTCCACATCCGGCCGCGCCATCCCCAGGCCGCGAAGAAGCCGGTGGCGCTGAGCTCGCGCAAGCTGCCGAACTCGATCTTCCGGATGTCCTTCAGCCGGACCTTCTGACCACCGAGGATCCGCCACGCGCGAACGTACGTTCCGTCGATCGTGTAAAGGGTCGTGAGGTACCGGGCCAGGAAGAGCAGGATCACGGCCCCCAGGAAGGGCGGGACCCACGGGTTCGAGGCCGGGGCCTTGAGGACGAGGAAGACCACGACATCGAGGAGCAGGTAGACGATGACCACTCCGACGGACAGCTTGCCCCACGTGCGGTAGCGCCCGCGCCGGTCCAGCCGGGGCGGAGGGGGATGCGGAGTTCCGCCCTTAGGTGGCGGCTTCGTAGTAGTACTCCCCTCGAGCCCGCTGTTCGCGGTCGAGCACCGAGCCCTCCCGGTTGATGCGGGGGCGGAGCGTCTCGGCGTCACGCCGGAACGTGACGTCGACGGTCTGGAGGAGGCGGTTCATCCCTTCGCGCATCGGGAACGGTCCGTCCCCCCGCCCGGCGCGACCGTCCGCCCCCTCGGGGCGGAAGACCATCAACGCATCGCAGGCGAGGTCGAGAAAGTAGACGTCATGGTCGACCACGAGGGCGCTGACGGCCTGGCGCTCGACCTGGCGCCGGATGAGGCGGGCCATGGCCATGCGCTCATCCGCGTCCAGGTAGGCGGAGGGCTCGTCGAGGAGGTAGAGGGTGGCGACCCGGGCCAGCGCGAGCGCGACGGCGGCCCGCTGGAGCTCGCCGCCCGAAAGATCCGGAAGGGGGACGTCCAGGATCTCCTCGAGGTGCAGCCCCGGGATCAGGTCCCGGTCGAGGAGCTTCGCGTCGAAGTTCGGGTCCGCGGCGAGGGCGAGCGACCGCTCCCGCAGGCTGGCCGCATGCGTCGCCTTCAGGTATTGGGGTTTGTAGCTGACCGTGACGCCCGGCGAGGGAGTGCCCCGGGTCGGTGGCTCGACGCCGGCGAGCATTCGGACGAACGTGGTCTTGCCCGTCGCGTTCGGTCCGACGACGCCCACCGTTTCTCCTTTCGCGAGCGAGCCCGCGGCAACGGAGAGACGGAACTCGGGATACTCCTTCTCGAGCTCGGGGAAGGCGACCATGACGTTTTGGCGAGAAGTCGGCTTCGGAGGGTGCGAGACGAACCGTACCGGTTCGGTCCGGAACCGCACGTTCTCGTCCTTCAGGTACCCCGTGAGGTAGGTGTTGATCGCGGAGCGCATCGGGATCGGATGGCTGACGACCCCGAACGCGGCCGATTCACCGTAGAGCAGGTGCGCCTGGTCGGCCAGGTAGTCGAGCAGGGCGAGGTCGTGCTCGACCACCAGCACGCTCTTCTTCTCGCCGAGGCGCCGCAACAGCCGGGCGACCTCGAGTCGATGAACGATGTCGAGGTAGCTGGACGGCTCGTCGATGAGGTAGAGGTCTGCGTCGGTCGCCAGCACGCGGGCGAGCGCGGCCAACTGGAGCTCGCCGCCCGAGAGCTCGGTGACGGAGCGGTCGGCGCGTTCCGTCAGGCCGACCTGGGCCAGCGCGTCGCGGGCGTTCCCCCCGCCGGCCGCGACGTACTCTTTCACGGTCCCGCCGGCTTCGGCGAGGCGGTCGACGTACTGGGGTTTCAGGACGGTACGGAGCTCGCCGCGCGCCACTTTCTCAAAGTGGGCGCGGAGCGCCGTGCCGCGATAGTGCTCGAGGACCTGGTCCCACGACCCGGGGTGGGCGTAGTCGCCGAGGTTCGGCACCTCGGTCCCGGCGAGAAGGCGGAGCGCCGTCGTCTTGCCGATCCCGTTCGCTCCGAGCAGCCCCGTGATACCGGTCGGGGAGGGGTAGGGAAGCCGGTACAGCCGGAACCCGTTGTATCCGTACCGATGGACGATCTCCGCCTCGTCCGCCTGGGGGGTGTTCAGGATCTTGATCGCGTCGAAGGGGCACTTGTGCACGCAGATGCCGCATCCGATGCACAGTGTCTCCGAAATGATCGGCTTGCCGTTCGGTCCCTCGATGATGCATTCCTGCCCCATTCGGACGGGAGGACAGTAGGCCTGGCACTCCCATTGGCAGTCCTTCGGATGACAGCGGTCGTTGAGGAGGATCGCGATGCGCGCCAAACTCACGCCTCCCGAACGTCGGTCGCGATCCGCCCGTCCTGCATCGTGAGATGCCGTCGCGCACGACGGGCGACCGACGGGTTGTGAGTCACGAGCAAGAGCGTCGCCTTCCGGTCGGCTTGGATGCGGCTGAGCAGGGTCAGGATCGCCTCCGTGTTCGTGCTGTCGAGCTCGCCGGTCGGTTCGTCCGCAAGCAGCAGACCCGGTCGATTGGCGAGCGCTCGGGCGACAGCGACGCGTTGCTCCTCTCCCCCCGAGAGCTGGTGCGGGAAGGCCCGCTCCCGGCCCGCGAGGCCGACCTCGCGGAGCAGGTCGGAGGAGCGGCGCTGTCGCTCGCCGCGCGGCACTCCAAGCGCGCGCATGGGCAACTCCACGTTCTCGCGGGCGGTCAAGGTCGGAAGGAGGTAGAATCGCTGAAAGATGAACCCGACGCCCTCGAGGCGGAGACGCGCCCGCTCCCGGTCCGTGCCGCTGCCGACCGACCGACCGTCCCAGCGAACCTCGCCCGCGGTGGGAGGGTCGAGGAGGCCCAGGAGGTTGAGCAAGGTCGTCTTACCGCACCCGCTCGGACCCTCGATCGAGACGACCTCCCCCGGGGGAAGCGTGAGACTCACCCCTCGGAGCGCCCGTACCTCGTCCGCCTCGCCCGAGGCATACGTCCGCTCGACTTGGCGCAATTCCACGGTAGGCACCCGGGCCTCGTTCACCGGAGCGCCTCCGCGAGGTCGAGTCGCAAGGCGGATCGGGCCGCCACACTGCCCGCGAGTAGGGAGAGGCCCACGATGCCCAGCACCAGCTCGAGCAGGGTGAGCGGGACGAAATCGGCGAGCGAGGCCGCCTCCTGGACCGCCCCGCTCCCCCACGCGGCCAGGCCTTCCACCAGCACGTAGCCCGCGACCACTCCGCCGACGGCGCCCAGGGTGGAGAGGGTCAAGCCTTCCAGCAGCACCCCTCCGACCACATCCCGGCCCGGTACTCCGATCGCCCGGCGGATCCCGATCGAACGTCGGTCGGTCTCCACCCGGCGCAGCATCACCAGGGTCAGGAAGACCAGCCCGACCGTGAGCCCCACCGAGGAGAGCGCAAGGTAGAACCCCGTGAGGACCGAGCTGGCCGACTCCAGTTCCTGCGTCTCCTGGGTCAGGGAACTCACGCTGTAATACGGGACGAGCGCCTGGACCTCCCTCTGGAGTGCGGCCAGGGCACTCGGGTTGGTCGAGACGTCCCCTCCCGCCGCCACCTCGACCGTATCGGCCGCATCGACGACCGGCGTTCCGCTGGCGTTCGCGTAGCCGGTCATTACCTGGAGGTTCGAAAGTGGGAGGAGCAGGGCGAATGCGCCTGTCTCGCCAAGGCTCCCGAGAGGAACCCCGAAGGTCCCGGTCACCTTGTAGGAGATTCCTTCGCTCACGTTCGCCACTGGGGAGAGCGTGACGTGGCTCCCGGCGGAAAGAGAATAGGCCTGCGCGAACGGGGAGGAGATGACCACGTCGTCGGTCGCCGGGCCGGCGTAGGTCCCGTTGTCGTAATGCACGCTGTCGGTCGGGTCTCCGAGCGGGAGGGGTTTCGGGAAGAGACCGCTTTCCGTCGGACCCAGCGTCGGGAGGAACTGATCCGGGATGATCCCCTCGGCCAGGGAAGGGATCGCTCCTCCGGTACCGAGGAAGACGTCGATCGCAATGCTGAGCACGGGGGACGCCGCGGTCACGGAGGGGATCGAGAGAATGCGCTGGGTCAAGGAATGGGCATGGGCGATCCCGTGCAGTCCGACTGCGCTGACCACGACCTCGTACCCCGCGTTCTCCAGGTCGTTCAATTCGTGCGCGGCCACTCCGCCCCCCACGCTGATCAGGACGACCGGCAGGGCCACTGCGGTCGCGATGGCGGCCACCGCGAGGATTACCTGAAGGCGACCGTGGCGCAACTGCCCGTGGCCTCCCCAGAGCTTCACGGCGCCCTGAGCTCCTCGGCGACCGGGAGCTGCATCGCCCGGGCCGCGGGTGCTATGGCGGCGACGAGCCCGATCGCGAGGACGAGCGCGAGGCCGGTCCCGACCACGGTCGCGTCGAACGAGATGAAGGTGAACCCAGAGGGAAGTCCCGCGAGGAGCCGAAGCAGGAAGGCGTTGATCGCTTCCGCACCTAGGAAGGCCACCGGCAGACCGATGGCGAGACCCAGCAGGGATAGGGCCACTCCCTCCTGGACGACGAACGAACCGATCGACGCCCGCGAAAAACCGACGGCGCGAAGCAGGGCGATCTCCCGGCTCCGGTCGTCGACGGACATCTGGAGCACGGTGGTGGTGAACAGGGCGGCGACGACCAGCCCGATCACGCCGATCAGCTCCCCGAAGGTGCGGTAGAGGTTGACGACGTGCTGGATCTCACCGAGGATGTTGGCGAGCGTGAAGACGGTCAGTCCGGCAAACGCCGCCGCGATCGTTCCCTGGTCCGTGCTCGCGGTCGTCGGGTCGAAGAGATGGATCAGGATCAGCGAGCCGTAGTCGGTCGAGGGCGTTCCGCCTCCGACGATCGCCTGGAGTTCCGAGAGGTACAAGAAGGCCAGCAGGGCCGACGGAACGAGCCAAAAGGGACCCGTGACCCCGACCACGTGGAACTCGGTCGCGTGGGCGTACCAGGCGGTCAGGCCCGAGGGTCCCGTGGGCGCCGAGGCGGCGACCCAGACGGGCTGGCCCACGGTGACACCGAGGACCCCTGCGAGACCTTGGTCGAGCTCGATCTCGTCGGTCTTGGTCCCATTGTAGGTTCCCTGGGCATAGTACGGGTCCCCCGGCGCCGTGAATCCCGTCCCATTGTAGACGGTGGGGGTTTCGAGGCCCGTGTTGTCGTCAGGGATCCAGCCCACCGAGCCGGAACCGGTCGGGGACCATCCGGACGGGACATCGCTCGCGTTCGCCCGGGCCCACAACGAGGAGTTCCCGAAGACAAGGTCACTGACCAACCACGGGCTGGCGGTCTGGACGTTCGCGTCCCGAGCGGGGATCTCCGTCGCCAGGGTATGAGCATGCTCGATCGGCGGAAGGGTTCCGGAGGTGAGCGTCGTGTTCGCACTGGCAGCCACCAGGTCGACACCGCTCGCCGTCGCAAGCTCGGAGGCGCTGGTCTGGATCCCCGCGCTCAGAGCGAGTAGGAGGACCACGAGACCGACGGCGAGCCCGATCCCCAGGGAGGTCAGCGCGGTGCGGCCGGGCCGGCGGCGCAGGGCATCCAACGCGTACGCCACAGATTTCCCTAGAGGCGGATTACCGGTCCGCGGAGCGCCGCAACTCGCCCAGGGTCACCTGGTGCCACGCCTCGACGTTGTACTTGTGGATCGATTCCTCGCTCACGGTCGAGGCGAGGATGGTGGTGGAATCGGGCACGTCCGGGAATCGTTCCGGTAGGCTCGCGAGCAGATCCCGGATGACATCCTCGACGAACCGGGGGCGTCGGTGGGCGTTCAGCACCACCTGGCCCTCGTCCCCCCGCTTCAGGATCGCATAGGTCGGGCTGGACTGGGCCATTTCGATCGCCGAGATGAGGTCGTCGACCTCGACCTCCCCACCGTCCTCGAACTCGAACATGAGCCGGGTCCGGTTGCGCTGGTTGTGCGAGATCATGGGAAGGTTCTTGAGTTGCGGGTCGGCCAGAAGAGGATACTCCGCGACCAACCGGTCCCGGCACGTCTCCATCGCGCAGGGGCAGGCGGTCATCCCCACCGCTTCCGCGCCGACGGCACGCCAGAGGGTGATCGAGCCGTCTGAGTGGCGCGCCGCCCGGGCCTCCGCGAGCAGCTGGTAGTCCTCGAAACTGCGTTTCTCCTCGGAGATCCCTTTCCGAAGGAAGTACTCGGCTTCGGCTTCGACGCTGGCTTCGGTGGCGTAGGTGTGCCGGACGAGGAGCTCCTTCGCGATCGCCGAGCACGCCGACTCGAGGCTCTCGACGGGCCGAGTAACCGTATTGTCCACGACCTCCGCCAGGATCTCCGCGTTGCGGGAAAGGTCCGAGCCCTTCCGCTCGGAGGGAAGGTCGACGGCTACGTGGAACTGCACCGCCAGCACGTTCACGCGGTCCCCCCGTTGAACGGAGAGGGGCTTGCGAATGCCGGAGATGCCGACGGACCGCAACTTGAGCTGACCGCGGGCGGGAAGCATCGCGTGGACGTCCTTCATCGGGGGCACCACGAGAAGGGCCCTTTAAACGGGTTCGCAGCCGGGTTACCGTGGGGGTAGCTCCCGTCCCCGTCGTTCGGAACGCGGTGCCGACCTGGCCGCCTATCAATACGGGGGGCCAGCGCCGCTGCGACAGGTAGCGAATAGGTTCCCGGCCGTTCATATAGCGGATATGCCCCTATGACCCCAATGACCGACACGCCCACCGAGACTCCCGCAGCTGCGCCGAAGGAGATCCCCCTAGCTGCACCCGCCGCCTCAGGCCCGTACGCGGAGCGCGAGCGATTGATTTGGGAAAACCTGAAACAGATCTACGACCCGGAGATCCCGATGAACATCGTGGACCTTGGTCTGATCTACGGGTTCGAGTGGACCGGCGACGACGTGACGCTGAAGATGACGCTCACGGCGCCGGGCTGCCCCGTGGCGGGGATTCTCGCGGAAGAGATCAAGGGCGCGATCGAAAAGGTGCCGAACATCCATGCCGCCAAGGTCGACATGATCTGGGATCCGCCGTGGACCCCGGACCGGATGAGCAGCTTCGCCAAGCACCAGTTCGGCTACGCGTAGCGGGGAGCTGTGCCGGCACGGGCCGAACCGGGTATTCCCTCGGGCCGTACGAAGGTTGCCTTCACCCTGCGCGGATTGAAGTGGAGCGACTACGAACCGCTCACGGCCACGTACTACGAGCTCTACGAAGAACGCGACCGGGGGGAATCGATCGGGATCTCCCTCTTCCACGACCGCCCTTCCCCCGAGGACGAGGTGACCTGGTTCGCCGGCCTCTACCGGCGGGTCAGTTCCGGTGACACCCTCATCGTGGTCGCGGACGTGGACGGTCAGCCGGTCGGAACCTGCACCGTCGGACCGGTCGGACCTTCCCGTGCCAGCGAGACCGGCCACATGGGCACGCTGGGGATCCTCGTGAACCGCCGTTTCCGGGGGCGGGGGATCGGAGAGGCCATGATGCGCCAATGCATCGAGCTTTCCCGAGGACAGTTCGAGCTGGTCCGCCTCTCGGTCTTCGCGGACAACGAAGGAGCCAAGCGACTGTACGCTCGCCTCGGCTTTGTTCCGTGTGGCCGGTATCCGCGCGGGATCAAGCGGGGAACCCGTTACGTGGACGAGGACCTGATGATCCTCGATTTGACGGCTTCCGGTTCCTTCGGGCGGCCCGCGAACCGTTAAACCCCGGTCCGACTCGCTCCGACGATGGCCGAGACCGAAGCGGACCCATGGCGGACGGAGCTCCTCGAGGAGCGCCGGCAGAAGGACGACTTCATGGCCCGACACCCCGAGTCGCCCTTCATCTCCGCGCGCGTCCCCTTTCACGAACTTCGATACTTTCCCCCCGACCCCGCGATGAAGGTCCGCGCCCGCCTGGTTCGTGTCGTCACCCCTCAAGAAGCCTTTCTGCGCACCAACCGCGACGGCACGTCGGTGATGCGGTACATTGGGGACATCGTGTTCGCCGTGGGGTCGAAGGAGCTTCGTCTTCGGGTGTACCACGCGGGCGAGGGGGTCGGCGCCCACGTCTTCGTCCCCTTCCGGGACTCGACGAGCGGACGGGACAGTTACGGACCGGGGCGATACCTGACCCTCGAGCTCAACGACACGGACTCCTACGAGATCGACTTCAATCGGGCCTTCAACCCGTACTGCGCCTACACGGACGACTTCGAATGTGGATTCCCGCCCGCCGAGAACGACCTTCCCGTGCCCATCCGCGCCGGGGAGAAGGTGTGGGCGGCCGACCGCAACCCCCGGACTCCGTCGAGCATGGTGCTCGAGCAGACCGCGAAGGCCCTCGGCCGGGCCCGGCCGGCGGCCGCCTCTGCCCGCCGTAAGCCGACGCCGAAGAAGGTCGCTCCCCCAACGGCCAAGAAACCGACCGTGAAGCCGGCCCGTGCGCCTGCAAAGAGGACGGTCGTGCCGTCGCGGCCTGCGCCGGTCGCTAAAGGTGGGGGAAAAGCCCCACGATCCCGGTCGCCACGAACTGAACGCCGACGGCCGCGAGCAAAAGGCCGAGCACGCGGGTCATCGCCATAACCCCTACCCGGCCGAGCGAGCGCAGGATGCGCTGGCCATAGGTGAAGGTGATGAACGTCGCGACGGCCGTGACCACGATAGCGAGGAAGGTCGCCAGGATCTGCAACGGGTCCCCACCGGAGTTCGCCTCGTAGATCATCACGGTCGAAATGGCCCCCGGACCAGCCAGGAGCGGGACCCCGAGGGGGACCACGGAGATCTCATCCCGGCGGGCGATGGCCTCCTCCCGGTCCGCGGGCGAGAGCTTGGCGCGTCCGAACTCCCCGAAGATCATCTCGTAGGCCACGACGAAGAGGAGGATCCCTCCCGCCACCTCGAACGCCGCCAGACTGAACCCGAACGCCTGGAACAGGAACCTCCCGACCAGCGCGAAGATCGTGAGAACGACGGCGAGCGTCAGCACCGAGCGGTTCAACACGACCTTGCGGTCGGCCGGTTCAAAGCCGTCGGTGAGGGCGACAAAGAAGGGGAGGGTTCCGATCGGGTCCACGATCGCGAAGATGGTGATGAAGACCGTGGCATACAGGGCAGGCTCGAACATGCGGACACTTCGGTCGTTCTCCCCGGGAGCCTATCGAAAGATGAAGCCTTCGACCGCCTTCCGGCGGTCCCCGCGGCTCCGGTCTGGAGGTAATCCGGCGCGGGGGGACGAGGTCGCGCTCGAAGGCGGGGTCAGAGCCCGGGGCCGGAAGCCTTGTCGGACCCGAAGGGCGTCGCCCGGGCCCGCTGCTTCCGCGGAGCGGCCCGTCCCTCGCGTCGCGTGGGAACCCCCTTGCCGGCCTTCTTCTTCCTTGGACGGGCCGCCTTCCGTGGAGCGCCGATATCTTTCGCTTTCAGCCGAAGCACGAGCGGAGCTCGGTTCGGGTTGGCCAGGAGGAGGACGTACTCCCCGGGAGACTGGGGGTCGAAATGGATTCGGGCACCGCCGGAGAGGCGAACCCGCTGGACGTACGGTCCGTCCCGATGTCCGATGAGCAGAACGAAGGAACGCCCCGCTTCCGGATTCTCGAGCTCGACATGGATCTCGCAGGCTGGACCTGCGAGCTCGATCTCGAGCCGGACGGTAGAGACGGGCTCGAGCACGAGGAACCGGGGGAGGTCCTGGAGCGCCGTCGCCATGCTCCCCCCACTTCGGCGCACCACAAAGCCTTCCCTATCGACCCGCGGAGTGCGGTTGCCCGGAGAAACTTAAATCGAGGAGCCAGGTTCCGACATCATGGCGGCCACACGCACCGCGAAGGCGGTTTGGGAGAACGACCTACTCCGGGGACACGGCAGCGTTCAGGGAACGAGCGGCGCTCTCGGCTCGGTACCGGTCAGTTGGTCGGCCCGCACTGAAGCCCCTGGGGGCAAGTCCAGCCCTGAGGAACTCCTCGCCGCCGCCCATGCCGCGTGCTACTCGATGGCCCTTTCGGCCGGGCTAGGTCGCTTGCAGAAACTCCCGACCAAGCTCGAGGTCACCGCCGCGGCCACATTTGACAAGGTGGGAGACGGCTGGAAGGTCACGAAGATGGAGCTCACGGTCGTCGGCCATGTTCCGGGCATCACCGCCGAGGAATTCTCGAGCGCAGCCCAAGCGGCCGGCGCCGGCTGCCCCATTTCGGGGGCCCTCAAGGGGAACGTTCCGGTCTCGGTCGTGTCGAAGCTCGCCTAGACGCTACGGGGCGAGGGCAAGGTCGGCGAACACGAACCCGTCCCGCTCGACGACTTCGCCCGGAACGACCGAGAGGGGTCGGTCGAACATCGGCCCGGCGGTGACGCAGGTGTGGAACTCCCCCCGTTCGCCACACGGGTCCACCGTGGGCGGGAGCTGGTCCAACAGGGCTCGGGTCAAGGTCCGACCGGCCAGCGATCGAGGAACCACCTTCGGGTCGAGCGAGACGATCCGTGCCTCGAGACCCTGGTCGATCATCTCGTTCGCGAGCGCCCGGGTCGGACGGCCCCAGAGTGGAAAGACCGGGTCGACCCCGCTTCCCCGAAGCCGCTGTTCGCGGTAGGCCCGCACTTCCTCGAGGAAGAGGTCGCCAAAGATCAGACGGGTTACGCCCACCTTTCGGAGGCGGAAGACGGCACTTCCCATCGCTCGTTCGTAGACCTCATTCGGGCACGGGAAGGGGATGGGTACGGTCACGAGGGGAAGATGGAGGGCCCGTGCCTGCGCTTTCAGTACCTCCTCGCGAACGCCGTGCATCGAAACGCGTGCGAACGTTTCGGTCACTGTGGTCAGCAGTCCGACGAGTTCGAACGACTGGTGGGTTCGGACCTCGTGGAGCGCCCACGCGCAGTCCTTGCCCGTACTCCACGCGACGACGGCTCGTTCGCTCACCGTCACCCGCCGAACTCGCTCAGGGAACGCTGACGCTTGCGCGGGGGCTCCGGGGTTTCCGGGGGTGCGGTCGGACCCGCCCGGTCGTCGACCCCCAACGTCGGCACTTGCGAAGCGCGCGCCGACGGAGTCGGTCGGGAGGGTTCCTCGTGCAGCAGCGCGTCGACGCCCCGGGATTCGGGGGGGGACCGGATCAGATACCCCGCTTCTTCGGGGGAGAGCTCCAGTTCCCGGGCCAGGTTCCGCCCGGTCTCGAGCACGTCCGGTCGCGCCCGGGGCTGCGCCCCGGCCCACGCGAGGTCCTCGAGGAACGGAAGTACAATCCACCGGGTCTTGACCTTCGAAAGGTGAAGTCGGCGAGCGGCCTTCGCGGCAATGGCGTCTCGGACCCCGCGCGAGATCCGAGATTGGCCCATCTGACCGAGAAACTCGGGAAAGTGCGCTCCCTCCCTTAGGGGGGCCGGCGAGTCGCGGATGGCCAGCCCGACTCCTCCCGTGAGGAGCTCCGACCCGTAGCTCCATAGGCTCCACACCCGGGCCCGTCGGGCCCGCTGCAGCAGAAGGTCCGCGCTGGCCAGGACCGCGAACGCGGCGTCCCGGTGGACTGGATCCGGCGCGAACGTCATGATGTTCTCCTCCACCCACGGGAGGAGGTCGTCGGGAGGCGCATCGATCCGGTCCTGGATCTCGATGTTCCGATAATACCGGTGCGCCGTCAGGGCCTCCTCGGTGAGCAGGGTTAGGTCGGAGATCAGGTCCCGCACCCCCAAGACCGAGAGTTGTGCCGGTCCCACGGGGAGAGGCGCGACCGCTTCCAGGTCGTTGAGGGCCGCTCTCAGGTCGCCCCGGGCCTTTCGCACGATGGCCGGGATCGCCCCCGGGTCCAGGGCCATCTTCTCCCGGATCGCGACTCGTGTCAGGAGTCGAGCGACCTCCGAGTCCGAGATCGGCAAGAACCGAAGTCGAAGGACACCGGTCCGGAAGAGGGGCGAGTACCGGGTGAGGACGGACTCGTCGTTGACGGTCAGGACCAGTGGCTGGCGGGTGGACCGGACGAGGCGAGCGATCGCCCCCAGCCCTCCCCGGTCGGTCAAATCCGTCGGTTTCGAGGTTCCTTTCCAATCGGCGAGGTCCCGTTCGGCGGCCGGCAGTTTGGTCCAGGCCGCCCGCCCAGCCGAGCGAGGGAGGTCCTCCCACGCCTCGAACGCGGCCGGCCGACCCGTTTGACCGAGACCCCACGCCTGGTTCAACGCCACCACGGTGGAGTACCGCCCGCGAAGGAATTCCCGAAGCGTAACGGGGGCGGGCACGGCTCGGGCGGTCTCGGTCCGTCGGCCCGTCAGGCAGTCCGCCTCATCCAACAGGATCAACGCATGAGCTCGGGGCGCACCAACGGCGGATTCGGTCAGAGTGTGGGTAATGGAGGCCCGACCGGCGACGCGGTCGATGGCCGATTCGTTGCGCGCATCCGACGCATTCATCTCGACGAGCGACCAGCCGTACTCGGCCGCCAGGGCCAAGGCCGTCGTCGTCTTTCCCACCCCGGGGGGACCGGCCAGGACCAGGGCCCGGCGCGCGGGAACTCCCCCCTGCTCCCATTCGGCTGCCCACGCCCGCAACTGGGACCGGATCCGAGGGGAGCCGACGATGTCGTCAAGGCGGTTAGGGCGGTACCTCTCGGAGAGGGGCCCCCGTAAGGTCCCGGACGCCGCCATCGGGGAACCGAGGCGTCGTGGAAGATAACGGCTCGGCGATGGCCCTGGAAGGGCATACTTCTAAGCCGATCTCGGCTCCGAGGGGACGATGGCACCGTTATCGAGGATCGAGGTTCCGCGTCGATCCCTCCCGCGGGGAGGACCTCCCCTCTCGCTCCTCGGCTTGGTCGTGGATACTGGACTGGGGACGGTTTCCGGCCCCGGCATCATTGCGCGGCTCCGCCAGGCCCGGTCAGCGGGTGTAACGACCTTCGACGTGGCGGGAGCCGCCCGCCCGTCCGAGGCCCGTTGGTTGCTCGCCGAAGCGTTCCCGACCCCGGACCCCGACCTCGTCGTCATCCTCGATCCGGCGGCCGAGAACGAGGAACCGCTCGCCCCCTCGACCACACCTCTGCCGGCGACCTTCACCCGAGCCGCTCCCTCTGGTCGACCCGACCCCGGATTGTTCCCTTCGGCTGGGACCATCATTTATGAGGTGCGGAGCGTCGGCACTACGTCCACCGGAGGAGAAGGCGACGAGAATTCTCCCGCCGTGACCGGGAGTCGCAACCCCTTCCGCGCGCTTCGCCTCGATTTGGAGGCGGAACGATTGCCCGACACTCCCGGAGTTTCCCTGTTCTCGGGACCTCTCTCCCTCCTCGACGGCAGGGTTCGCCTCCAGGTCGAACGGACCCGGCCAACTCGGCCGTTCGGTCTATTGGCCCGCGACCCCTTCGCCGCGGGACGTCTCGATGGGACCCGTTTTTCGGGAAACTGGTTGGAGCGGGGCCCGGCCGCCGCCCCCTCTTCGCTCCGCTCCCTTTCCGCCGATTTCGAGCCCGTCCTACGGCTCGGTTTTCTGACCTCGGCCCGCCAAAGGACGTTGGCTCAGGCGGCCTTGCAGTATGCGAGTTACTATCCGTGGGTGTCCTGCGTCCTCGCTCCCCTACCCGGGGCCGATCGATTGGACGAACTCCTCTCGGCGTTCGAGCGTCCACCGTTGACGGAGAGCGAGGTCGCCCGCATTGAGGGGAGTGCAGGCCCCCGCTCGACCACGTAGAATTCCCCGGACCTTCGCCGCTCAAATAGAACCCCCGCCGTAGTACCTCTGTGGTCGAGGTCGGGGACCTGGCGCCGGACTTCACGGCACTCACCGAGAGTGGCAAGCCGCTGACGTTGTCCTCCCTCCGAGGACGCCCGGTGATCCTCTACTTTTTCCCCAAAGCCAATTCGATGGGGTGCACCGTGGAGACGTGTGCGTTCGCCGACCATTACTCTGAGTTCCAGGGCGCCGGGTACGCCATCGTCGGGGTCAGTGTCGACCCGGTGTCTGCGCAGGCGGAGTTTGCGTCCCGGTGCGAGGTACAATTCCCCCTCGTCGCAGACTCGGACCGGAACATCGCGCGGTCCTACGGAGTTCTCGGGTTCCTCGGGTTCGCCCGCCGGGTCACCTTCTTCCTCGGCCCCGACGGGAGGGTCCAGGAGATCGTCAGCGCGATCCGACCTTCCCCTCATGTGGACCGCGCACTCGAGAAGGCCGCGGAAGCGACGCCCAAGCAACCCTCTAATCCCTAGCCTGGGTCTGGCGGCTAGAGCTTCCATGAAGATCCATTCGGTCGAACCCATCGAGGTGGCCGCCCCCGCCGGAGAGTCCTCCTCTCCCTGGAGTTCCACCGTCATCCTCGTCCGAGTCACGACGGCCAACGGGGCGGTCGGCTGGGGCGAGGCCCCGACGACCCTCATGACCGCACCGGTGCGAGAGAGTGTTCGGGAGGTTGCCCGCTTCTACGAGGGACAAGAGCTCGACGGCCACGCGGGCGCGCTGCGGGAATTCGAGCGGTACTCGTTCTATCGCTCTCGATCGATGGAGGCGACGAGCGCCCTCTCGGCGGTCGACATCGCGTGCCACGACCTCATCGGCCACGCCCTCGGCGTGCCGGTCGCTACCCTCTTGGGAGGCGCCCTCCGGACCCGAGTGCGAGCGTACTCCAACGGGTGGTACTCGGATTGCATCGAGCCGGAGGAGTTTGCCGAGAAAGCCCGGACCATGGTCCGGGCAGGGTTTCGGGCGCTCAAGTTCGACCCGTTCGGAGACCAGTTCCGCACCCTCTCGCCGGAGGGACTGGGACTTGCGGTCGACCGCGTGGGCGCGATCCGCGAGGCCGTAGGCGACCTCGTCGACCTGCTGATCGAATACCACGGACGGTTCTTTCCGGAGGCGGCCATTCGAGCCGGGCGCGCCCTCGACGCCTTCCACCCTCGATTCATGGAAGAGCCCGTCCTTCCAGAACTTTGTGACGAGCTCCGTGCGTTTCGGCGGGCGGTCAAGACCCCCGTGGCCCTCGGGGAGCGTCTTCTGTGCCCCGCTGATTTCGAAAGTTTCCTCCGTCGTGGATTGGTCGACATTCTGCAGCCCGACATCACGAACTCGGGAGGGTTCACCTACGGTCGGGAGATCGCGGGAGTCGCGGCCGCGCATGGAGCCCCGGTCGCCTACCACAACGCCTTTGGCCCGGTCCAGACCGCGGCCACGCTGCAAATGGACGCGGTGCTTCCGACGTTCTTCCTCCAAGAAAGTTTTGAGGCGAGCTGGCCCGAATGGAAGCGGTCGCTCGTGCAGGGTTACTCGATTGAGCATGGGGAATTCCCCATCCCGACCGGACCCGGTCTGGGAATCACGGTGAACGAGAAGGCCGTGGAGAAGTACCGTTCGGCAGTGATGGAGCCGATCGGGCCGGAACCTCCTTGGGTGATCGCCGGCACGTGGGTGCGACGAACTACTCCCACCACGACCACGCGACGCTCCACTTCACCGTCCGGCACTTCGCGGAAGAAGTAGGTCTCGTACCCGCGAGCCGAACCCCGGAGGGGCCGAACCCGAGGATCCGGCCGAAGCTCTCTCCTTCTCGATCGCTCTTCGGATCAACGCACTCGAACGACCTCATATTGGAGACTGGCTTCGGCCTGGCATTGATCGCGATTGCCGACGTAGCCGTGGTCGTCTCGAGCGCCGCTAAGTCCGCCAAGTGGTGGACCAAGAACCTGGGATTTGCAACCTATACCGTCGGCAAGGGTGGACATGCGCTGCTCGTCGCTCCACCGGGAGACCGCTTCGTCCTCCACCTCTGTGAAGGGTTCGCTCCTCTCGAACCCGGGGACACAGGCATCGCCTTCGTAACCGATGGGATGGACCGACTGGTGGCGCGCATGCTCCGGGGCGGCGTGGAATTCGCGGTACCGGTCAAGAAGGAGACCTGGGGAAAGATGGCCAAGTTCGCGGACCCCGATGGCAACGTCTTCTGGCTCCTCGAAGTGCCGACCTCGATGGTGAAAGCGACCCTGAACTCTCGGGCTCCAGCATCAAAGCGAGCCCGGCCACGACCCCGAGTTCGTCCGACGAAACGGTAAGGCGGAGATCCGGTCCCACGACGTGGTCCGAGGCCGGCGTGCCTACCTCGGATGCGCGCTGGCGGACCCGGTCGGGGGGCTCTGGGCGACCTTGGACGGGGGCGGAGGGGTTTTTGGTCCGGAACCCTTACGGTGTGGGGCATGGCGACGGTTCCCCGCCCCTCCCGCACGAGCGAAGCGGGTGGGGCACGTAACCCAGCCGCAAAACCGGTCGAGGGCCGAGAAGTCCTCCGAGTCGCTCGGGGGCTCGCGGACGAGTTCGACCCGAAAGGTCGCAGCGCGATAGTGCTTGCGGGGAGCTGGGCGCGAGGAGACGCCCGCCAAGCGTCCGATATCGACCTTTGGGTCATTGGCCGCCGTAAGGGGGACCTAATTTTCGAGCGCGGCGGCCGGCAGGTCTCGGTGCGATACGGCACCGTCTCTGGAGATCGCCGTGACATGCGGCTGCCGACCCGGCTCGGCGGAGTGGTCCCCGGCTGGCAGAGCGCCAAGGTGTTACGGGACCCGAACGGCGCCGCTGCCAAACTGCAATCCGAGGCTCGCAAGTTCCAATGGAGCTCGGTCCGCGGGGCCTGCGACGCCTACGTGGCCGAGCAACTCGTCGGGTGGGCTCAACACGTCGCAAAACTCCTGCGGGCCATGGAGACCGGGGAACGAGAAACCGCTTCGGTCCAGCGGGGCCGGCTCGCCAACCGGATGGCGTTCTTGCGGGCCCTCAACCTCGAGTATCTCTGGGGAACGGAGAACGGGCTCTGGGAACGGGTCGCCGAGCGCGCCGGCCCCGCTTTCCAGTCCGCCCAGCGGACGGCGCTCGGCATCGCGGGGGAAGGCTGGCGCGAGAGCTGCGAAGGAGCACTGCGCCTCTACGCGCTCACCGTGCGGGCGAACCTGGGCCTCCTCGAAGGGGAGCGACGGAGAATCGTGGAGGACGTCTGCCGGCGGGCCGGCTACCCGATTGACGGACCGATCACCCCACGCCTCGTTCGCGGTCGCGCTCGAAGCGAGATTCACTGAACGGGAGCCGTTCCCTTCAATCCGTAGCGACGATCCGCACCGGCCCAATTCTGGGGGCGTCGCATGACCTCCGAAGGGTTCGTGAGACTCGGGATCGGCGCGGTCACAGTCGCCCCGATGGATACTGAAGTGTCGACGGTTTCCCACGACGTTCATGCGCCGGGAGCGCGAGAGTTCCGGGAATTCGGTCAGTCCGTTCGCCCAAGCCGTCAGTTCGAGAGGCGCTTTCGGATGGCCCGCAGCTCTCGACGGCGCCGTTCCGTAGTTTCCGGGTAGGACACGTGGAGCCCTTCGAGGGTATCCAGGATGACTTGGGAGATGATCAATCGCGCATTTTCTTTGTCGTCCGCCGGGACCACGTACCAAGGCGCTTCGTCTGTGCTGGTGGCGCTGAGGCATTCCTCGTAGGCCCGCATGTACTCCTTCCAGAACTTCCGTTCCTCGAGGTCCGCCCGGTTGAACTTCCAGTTCATTTCCGGGTCGTCGATCCGTTGGAGGAATCGCTTCCGCTGCTCCTCCTTGGAAAGGTGCAGGTAGAACTTGATGATGCGGGTCCCGTTACGGTCGAGGTGGCGCTCCAAATTGGAGATCGACCGATACCGCTCCCGCCATACCGACTTCTTTCCACGCAGAAGGTCGGGAATCCCTTCACTTCGAAGGATGTCGGGGTGCACTCGGACGATGAGGACCTCCTCGTAGTACGAGCGATTGAAGATCCCGATCTGGCCGCGCTCGGGCAGATCCCGGGTGGTGCGCCACAGGAAATCGTGCTCGTGTTCCATGGGGGTGGGATGTTTGAAACTGTACACGCGGCAACCTTGCGGGTTGACACCGGACATGACGTGCTTGATGGCACCGTCCTTTCCCGCCGCATCCATGGCTTGGAAGATCACCAGCAGGGCATACCGGTTGGACGCGAAGAGACGCTCCTGGAGCGAGCTCAGTTGGTGCACGTGGTCGTCCAGCATTCGCTGAGCCTGCTCCTTGGACTTGTAGACGGGGGCAACCCTCGTGGGCCACTTCCGGAGCGTGACCTCGACTCCCTCCCGCACGCGAAACTCCTTGGTGCTCACCTTCATGGTTCCCTTCCCCGTTTGACCGAAAGAACGGCCCGCCCTAGCCCCAAGTTCAGTGAGCGACCTGACGACCCCCGACCGCCTTGAAGTTGTTGACCCCCCCATCCCGAAAGGCGTCGAGGAGATGAGAGAGAAATCCAGGGCATCGAGGTTTCCTTCATAGTACTAAGGGACCGGAGCTTGAAGCTGGGAGCATGGATTCTCTTCCCTCCAGCCGTCGGAGGGGACTGAATAAGAGCTCGGTCCCGCCTCGTTTGAATCGGACGAGAATGCTGCTCTCCGACACGTCCCGCCCGCAGCGCGCGAGGGCGCCCAAACCTCCCAACGGCGGGGGATTAATCTGTGGCAACCGATGGGGGGGACCATGGACTCGAGGCGGCGGCGGAGGTTGATTTCCGCGGCGGGGTTTGGAGGGGCCGGCCTCCTTCTCGCACTGGCGCTGAGCTCCCCCCTCGCGTTCAACTCGTTCCACTCGTTCAGCCCGGGCCCGTTTACCGATTCGTCGTTCTACTATGCCGGCTCGCAATTCAAAGATGCCTGCACTGGAACGGGCTGCTATAGTGGATGGACCGCGACCTACCAGTATCTCCAGTACATGGCGGACCTCTACACCGTCGCTTGGTGTCTGCTGGTCGCAGGGATCCTTCTCTCCTTACTCGCCTTCGTATTCGCTCTGATCGGCGCAGCGGGCCGACCGACCGCCCTCCTCACCTGGATCCTATCGATTACGGGGGCAGGAATTGCGATCTTGGCGCCCCTCACGGTCCTCGCCTTTCAACCGCACGCCTACTCCCTTGACTACAATTTCTCGAACCCACCCATCGGGTACTTTCCGTGCGGTGCCCCCGGCGGCTCTGTGTGCACCTCGTTCTTCGGGTCCACTTCTACCGGTGCGGGGAACGAAAATTGGGGAGCGGGGCTGGGGTGGTACGTCGCGCTCTCCGCAGGGGTGCTCTTGCTCCTCGGCGCCCTAGTGAGCCGTCCCCCCAAGAATGACCCGAGGATCTGGCCGGCCAGATTCGCGCTTCTGACGGTGTTGGGGGCGGCGATCATCTTCGCCGTGGTCTACTCCGTCATCTGGAGACAGTTTCCCCAAGGTCTATTTTCCTTCTATTTCACGGTCGACCTGTTCGTGATTCCCCTCGCCATCTGCTTAGTCCTCGGCCTGTGGTCGGGACGAATACAACGACGTGCCCGGGCCCGGGGTTGGACCCCGTCGTGATGTTCATTTGGGTTCCTGGCTTAGCCGTCAGAGGGGATTCAACTAGAGTTCGATCTCCCACTGGCCGGATGGGGTGGGGGAGGCAATGGAGAACCCGTCCTGTAGGCAGCGGTCCATCCCGCGAACCGAGGACTCCAAGCCGGCTCACGGATCGCCTACCCGACGGAGAGCTCGGCGGCGCTTAGGGGGCCCGATTGAGCACTGACCCTGTCGCAGGCTCTCCAAACGCACTTGGTGAGTCTTACTCCATGCGGCGGTGACTTTTCGATGAGCGCGCCCTCCGAGGCGGCTCCCACAACTCGAATCGATTCCCCTCGGGGTCGCATGCCCAAGCAAATCGCCCGAACGAAGACTCGTCAATTCGATCGGCGACCTTCACGCCGGCTCGGCGTAACCTGCTCAAAAGCAGGTCAAGGTCCGCTACGCGGTAGTTCAGTTCTGCCGTTGGTTGGCCGACTCCCCATTCCCGTTGCTTCGGGGCCATAGCGGCCCAGACAGTGCTTCCGACTCGCCGTGGATTCCCAGTCGAACGCCAGTCCCAAGTCAGGAACTGACCTCCAGGGGCAATCTCGAGACCCAGGTTCTTGCGATACCAAGCGGCCAACTTTACGGGCGATCGAGACTTGAGGAACACTCCTCCAATCCCGGTTACCCTACCCCTGAGCCGACCCGACGCTCTCATCAGTTTGGCATCCAGCTATCAGGGATAAACCTCACCGACCCGCCCGATCCCGGTTGACGCCATCCTGTGGTCCCCCGTGGGCGACGTCTCCGTACTAAAGAGCCCCTTCCATCAAACTGGCCCTTTCCAGAGCCAAAAACACCCTGCGCCCAGGGGAAATCGCGAGTTTGACGCGGAACGCGCGCGGCCGAGATCGCGATGAAGGGGAGCGGCCGGCACCTACTGTAGGCGCGATAGCACAGTCAGCGCGCGGAGCGTGATCATCTTGCTCGGTTTTCCTGCCGCCTCGAACGTCAGAGGCACCGGACAGTTCCCGGGGTGCTTTGCGAACCAGTCGACGAACTCCTGGTAGGGATCCGGTTGGAAGGCGTCGAGGACCCACTTTCCATCACGCCGCCGCTTCTTGCGCAGGAGGTCGACCGCGTATCCCAGCCGCGGGTCTTTGCCATAGCCGAGCGCGGTCAGGCAATCCAGGCCGACCAACAGGTCGTAGTAGTAGTGCACTGGCCAGTGGAAGCGGTACCATGGCTCGTATCGGTCGCCCTGATTGTGCAGCTCGTGTTCGAGGTAGTACTCGGCAGTCCGCTCCACGGCTACCTTCATCGCCGGACTCCATTTTGATCGAGGGTACGATGCGAGGGCGCCCAATCCCTCCCACGCGTCAAGGGAGCGGCTCGTGGCCGGCCCATTCTTGGCGTAGCGGCAGGACCAGCCCCCTCGCGGGTGGGCCGTCTGGACCAGCCATTCGAGGGTCTTGCGGACCCGTGGATCGTCATCGTAGCCCATGCGAAGGAAGCCGCGCGCCATGTTGGCCGTGTAGCAGTGGTGCCCCTTGCCCTTCCCGAACCCTCCAACGCCCCCTCCCTCGAGCGGCGACTTGGCCATCCAGTACTCCGCTGACGCCGCCACCTCCGGGATGGCGCGCGTCGCCCCCAGATCGGCTAACGCGAGCATGGTCCAGTGGGTCGCGGTGAAACGGGGCTCCATCCAGCCCTTGTCCCGCTCCCACCATCCAGCGGCGTTCCTGCGGGCGAGCGTGTCGGCGACCCATCCCGTTGTCGGAATGCGCGCCTTGGCCTTGCGGACCTCTGCGTCGTTCTCCTTCTTTCCGAGAAGTTGGGTCAACGCGAGGTAGCGGACCGACGGCTGCTCGGGTTCGAGCAACCAATCCAAGACCTTGTTGTTGGACACTGGCGCGAGGAAGAGCCTACATGTACATGACCCTAACGAGGCGAAACCTCCCGGTCCTGCCCGCGACCAGGAAATACGGACCACTCTCGCGACCGCAAACCCAAGGTACAGGGCACGCGCGTGGCCGATGACCCGACCGCGAGGAAAGCAGGGACTCCGTTCTCAGCACCCCAGTGGTTGGAACCAAGGTCTCAACCCCGGGTCGATCCGGTCGAGTTCTTATGCAGCCGCGGCCTCTCTCGTCAGGTCGAGGCGGTTACGCTGCTGGCAGGGAGGAGCGCTAGCGTTGAGTGACCCGATCTACGATGAACGTTACTCTCGCCCCAGTTTGTACTGGGGAAGTAAGCCAACCGGACTGGCACGCGATGTCGTTCGTATCGTACGCTCACTTCCGCGCTTGCCCCGTACATTGATCGACCTGGGTTCGGGCGAGGGGCGAGACTCAATCTACTTTGCCCAGCGAGGCTACCGGGTCTTGGGCGTGGATATCTCGAGTGTTGGAGTGCGAAAGGCGGCGCAGCGTGCGTCTCGGCTCGGGGTCAACGTTCGATTTCTAGTCAGGGACATTCGGACCTACCGACTGAGTCATCCAGTGGACGTGGTGTTTTGCTCGGGTGCCCTGAATAACCTCCCTCGTCGAATTCGGGCGGCCCGATTTGAACACTTCAAAGCGAACACCGCGGCGGGGGGAATCAACGCGATGAACGCCGACGTACCGAAACCCTATATCCCACCCCAGACGACGAATCCGTTTGCGTCTCCGTTCCGCTCGGGAGAGCTGCTGGGCTGTTACTGGGATTGGCAGATCTTGGAATCGGGGCAGGTGGAGTTCATTTCCAACTCAGGCGGCGTTCCCCATCGGAAGGCAATGGACGTGGTTATTGCACGGAAGCCTGAATTGGACTCGTAGCGATTCCATTACGCTTGCCGGGAGTTCACCGACGTTCCCGAAGCAAGTTGCTGAGCGGTGGAAGATTTCCCGCCACATTCTCATCGAAGAACTCGCTGCCGTCTCGGTGGTAGAGCCTCGCAATGGGTATCCGTCCGAGGGGTGAAATCTCTTAGGAACCCCAGCGGAAAGTAGCCTTCGCCTCCACAACGCACCCGATTTCCAGGGGTCGGACATTGGCTCGCGCTTCCCCGCAGCCGCCAGAGAGGATTGAACTCCCGACCTGCTGATTACAAATCAGCCGCTCTACCGACTGAGCTATGGCGGCATACGTCAGAGACCGGCCCCGGTTTGCGGGCATTTAGGGCTTTACCTCGATTTCCGACCCCTGGAGATGGGGCCGCATCGCCTCCCCAAAGGCGGTCAGACCGCGGCGCGCCGACTCCTCGTCGAGCCCGATGTAGTGGGTCGTCATGTCCACCGACTCGTGCCCGTACAGATACTTCAGGTCGACCAAACTGACCCCGGCCTGGTAGGCGATCCGGCCGAACGAACGACGCAGGTCGTGGCCCGATACCTTCACTCCCAGACGCGCCCGTGTCGCGGCCCGTCGGAGGTCGTGGTCCGCCGTCCGCTCGTGGTGCGGGAAGAGGGCCGCGGTCGTCGGCTGCCCCAAGGTCGCTTCGACCAGCACCGCGTAGGCGACCGGCTGGATGGGGATCGTTCGGAACTTTCCGCCGTGCCGTCCCTTCCCCAGCACCCGCATCGTCGGGCTCGGCAACACCAGATTGAGGTCGCGTACGTGCAGCCGCAGGACCTCGATCCGTCGCAACCCGTTGAACCCCTCGAGCGCGATCAGCAGTCGCTCCCGACCGTGGGAGGCGACGTAGAGCGCCCCGAGCTGGGCCGCGGTCAGCCAGCGTCGGTGGATCGCCTGGCCCGCGGGCGCGAGCCACGTCTCCACGTCTTCCGACAGCGGGTTCCCTGACCACCGCAGGAACTCGCGCAATGCCACGAGGTTCGTGTGCAGCGTCGAGTTCGCCCAGAAGTGGGCCTCCTTGAGCGCCTGGACGTCGTCGGCCGTGACGCCCAGCGGGCTGAGGGGCGGCGTCCGTCCGGCGCGTCGAAATGCGCTCGGCATTGCCTCCAGGTACTGGCGTATCGTTCTTCTCCATCGTTCTCCGATCCCTCGCTTCTCCTTCGCGAATCTCCGTGCTCTCTCGTTCCACCAACGCACCCCTGCGGGCACGATGGCTTCCTCCAAGCGAGGACGAGCACCGTCCCGGTTGAAGCACTCTTCGCTTCACCCGAAGACGGTTCCCGAATGCCCGTCGAGAGTTTGCAGCCGAAGTGAGTTCGATCCCGACCGTGTTTGCGAGGAGCCCGGGGAGGCTCCCGATACCATGTCGGCCGCCACCGGACTTCTCGATACAATTGTCAGATAAACACTCAGATGCCCTGGTGAACGATGGGTGATGACGGGGGTTGCTCCCCCTCCGCGGGGATTTCGGTCTGGAGCAGGACTCTTTAGGTACTACTCCAGTTCCTACCCGTGATTGTCCGATGTCCGCCCCGATTGAGCGGTCCCGGATTTCTGTCGTATTGATAGTTGCGGTCGCTACGATTCTTCTTCTGGTCGCGGCTTACCCCACGCGGGGCGGGGAGGCACGAGCACCCGATAACACGGCTCGGGTCGGACCTGACGTTTCACCAACACAACCGGACTATGTGTGGTGTGACAGGACATCTTGCCGCCTGAATTGCCAGGACATGTTGCCGCCCCCGGGAAGGGGTGGTCATGGTCAAGGAAGATGTTCGCCTCCGTCTGCAAGCCGTCAAACAGCACCTGGAGCGA
>JBKQNC010000003.1:0-42783 GCA_052326445.1 Thermoplasmata archaeon | reverse complement strand
TGGGGAAGTTGTATCGGGCCCAGGTAGGCTGAGCAGAGTCCGAAGCCCGAACAGCGACGAAACTCGTCGTCCACGGACGACCGTACCGGCGATCAACGCAATTCGGAGCTGCGCCACAGGCTCCTAGACACGGTAGGAACTCGGATGGCCGGCCTTCCGCTCGATCTGGACCGTCAGTACGATCAATGCGTCGTGGGGCCGGCGATTCGTGATTTGATCGTTGTAACAGGCGTCGGCATTGGGGTCGGAATTGGACTCCTGGTGCTTGGGTGGTCGTTGAACGGGGGTGGCAATGCCGGTTCGGGGTGGTTCCCGATAACGGCTTACCTCGCCGTCCTAGTTCCCCTATTCGTCGGTCTTGCGACGACTTCATTTTCCGTTTACAAAGTGGGTGCCAGTAAAGACGGGTTCGTGACTGGGATTTGGGGTTCCAAAGGATCGATCTATCATGAGGCCGAGTGGGGTCAATTGAGCCCGGGAAACAAGCCCGTCTGGCTTCCCCTGTTGGGCCACCGATTCCCCGTCCGAATAACCCACGCATACGGTAGGCCGCCTCTGTATCTTCTGACTCGAGCTTAAGTTGAAATGTTGAGCTCGTACGCCCCCGGGCTCGCTCTTCGGCGACTACTAGGATAGCTCCACCGGCCCGCCACGGTTGGAGTCGACACCACCCGAACCCGGACAGTGGGGGCCAGCTAGCTGGCCCCCACCCGTTTCTTGGACAGAACCGGCTGGTGAGGTACTGTTCAGAATCGGGTGGTGGAGGGCCCCCCCTCCCGCATCAGGGGAGAGGGCAATCCGACTTCCACGAGGACTCCCCCGCCAGCCACGTGTCAAGTATGTACTCGTGCCCAACCGGATTCACGGTTCCCATGTCCAGAACAATGCTGTCGAGAGTCGTGAGGGCCGTGGCATTGGAAATGCCCATCGTGTAGGTCCAACCCCCGGGGACGAGGAGCATGGCCCCACCGCTCGCCACCGCGAATCGGGCTACCGGGGGTCCGGATATGGGAAGGACAGCGAAACCACCTGGGCCAACGATCGACACGACATCGCCGGCCGCCGTCACTACCTCGAACTGGACGACTCCGAAGGATATGGTGGATTCCTCGACCCCCGCCGTGTAGACATAATCCCCAGCATGGCAACCCGACGAAATGAAAGTGCTCCCCGTTGGGCAGATGCTCCAAGCTGCGCCGCCGGCGCCGCCAGGGTTGCCGATTTTGATCGGGCAGCCGCCCTCGCCTCCGCAGGGCGAGGTCGGGGCGGAGGGCTGAGATGAGAACGCACCCCAAAAGATCGCGGCCACAACGACGAGCAGTATGAGGAATCCCAAACCGGCGGCCCCCCCGAGATAGAGGAAGGGATGCTTAGGAACACGCCGACCGGTAAATCTTGACGAGGGAGTCGACTCCAAGGAGGCCGCCGCCGAGTTCGGCATCTTCCCGTAGAATGGTACTAGGCCTCACGTGCCGATGAGTCGAACGGTCCTGGTCGGATCTGCGGTCAGGGTGGAGTGTTGGCCGCCACCACCCGAGGTCGAACGCGCGATCATGCGTCCTGACGGCCACGCCGCAACCGAACCGAGACCGCTGGAGAGGTAGAGTTCAGGGTCGGGTAGTGGAGGGCCCTCGAGCTTTGGACGGTCGACGAGACCTCGCACCGTCTCTGGGACTCCGACTCCTCTTGCGCCCGCGCGGGGACCAGCGATGAAGGTCCATTCGGACGCGCCCCCCCCGGAAGGTTACGCCCTCAATCTCCAGCCGCAGCCGCTGCTCCTGGCCCGGTCCCCCAGGCAGGGCGATGCGACCGCCCGCGGCCACGACACGATGCCACGGTAGCCCCTCTCCCCTCTGCAATGCCCATACGGTCAGGCGGGCGGCCCCCGGAAAGCCCGCGGCTTTCGCCACTTCGCCGTACGTGATCACCTTCCCCCGGGGAACGCCCGCGATGACCTCGCGCAGTAGAGTGAGGGTGGTCATGCCTCCCTACTCACTTCCGTTCGATCGCGCGGACCTCTTCTCGGGTGACGTCCCGTTCGAGCGGGTGCTCCTGCGCGTAGCGGGCCACGATCGTCTCGAACGAAAGGCCGGTCAGGACGAGCTGCCGGATCTCCTCACGTCGGCGGCGCTCGCGCCGCGCGAGCCGATCGTACGCGACGCCGGAGGGGGAATGAGGGTCGACAGCGCGATGTCCGGCATCGGGGCTTCGGCGGGGAAGGTCACGAGTCCCTTCCCGCGGCCCGTTCTCGCTCATCGCCTTTCGCAAGGTTGCGCCGGGTAATGATGCCTCCTTTCGAGCTATGACTTCACCCCCATTCCCTCGGTGCGACCGAAGCCCCTTCCGCCGAGGGACGGAAGGCGTATCTGAACCGGTGCCTTACGCCGGGTGATGTCGGCCGCGGCCCGCACCGGCCAATTCACCCGGATCGCCTTCATCGCAGGGATCGTAACGATTCTGTTCGCCGGCGTCGCCGGCGCGGGAGTTTTGGTGAGTATCCAGCCCGTGGGCGCCGGGGGCCATGCCCAATCGACGGCCACCTGGCCGTGGGGCTACGCTCCCTCTCATCAAAATGCAACTCCTCCCCCCCCGGGAAACGACTCCGGAACCTGGGGCTGGACTCAGGTGACCACCACCCCCACCGCCCCCTCCCCTCGGGCCGGTGCGGCGATGGTCTATGACGCCGCCACCGGGTTCACTCTCCTCTTTGGTGGGTGTCCGGCCTGGGGCGGGTTGTACTGGAGCCACGACTGCACCGCACTCGGGGACACGTGGGCCCTCAACAACGGAACGTGGGTGAACCTGACCCCCATCCTCATGGTCGCTCCTCCGCCTCGGGCCGACGCCGGGATCGCTTACGACAGTGCGATCCAGAGTGTCGTCCTCTTCGGTGGGTTCGACGGCTCGACGCTATACAACGACACTTGGCTCTTCAGCGGGGGCCAATGGTCCCAGGCCCACCCCTCGGTCAATCCTCCGGCGCGATTCTCTCCGGGGATGACGGGCGACGTGGCCGCAGGGGATGTGGTTCTGTTCGGCGGCGGTTACAACCTCGGGGCCAACGTCTACAATGACACCTGGACGTATCAGGGCGGAAACTGGGCCCAAGTCTCGACCTCCGTGGCTCCCGCGCCCCGGTTCTCGATGGCGATGTCCTTCGACCCGGTCGACCAGTACGTGCTTCTGTTCAGTGGATGGAGCACGAACCAGCGGCTGAGCTTCGGGGACAGCTGGACCTTTGCGAACGGGGTGTGGACCAACATCACCGCGACCAATGGACCGATCCCGCGGAACTACGCGGCGATGGCCTTCGACCCGGCGCTGAACGCTACGATCATGACCGGCGGCCACGTCGTGGCGGACGCATACAACGACACCTGGGCGCAGAACGTCACCTCCGGATGGCAATACTTCCCGACCACGTCGGCTCCTCCCGCTCGGTGGGGGCTCGAGATCGTCTATGACGCCGTGTCGGACGAGCTGTACCTCTTCGGTGGAGTCAACGCGAACATCGTGTTCTTCAACGACCTCTGGGAGTTCGGTCACACGACTCCCGAGAACGCCAACTGGACCTGGACGGAGCTCACGACCGTGACCTCCCCGTCCCCCCGCGCCGGGGCGGCGATGGTCTACGATGCGGCGGCCGGGTACACGGTCCTGTTCGGAGGATGCCCCTCCTGGGGGGGGCTCTACTGGAGTCACGACTGCATCGCGCTCGGCGACACCTGGATCCTGAACAATGGGACGTGGACGAACCTGACGTCCTATCTTACCGTCTCTCCGCCCGCTCGCGCGGACGCGGGTATCGCGTACGATGCGGCGGACCAGTGCGTGGTCCTCTTCGGCGGCTTTGACGGGTCGACGTTGTACAACGACACGTGGACCTTCAGCGCCGGGGCTTGGACCCAGATGCATCCCACCACATCCCCTTCGGCCCGATTCTCTCCCGGAATGGTGGGTGATGCGGCGGACCACGAGGTCGTGCTGTTCGGGGGCGCCTACAACACCGGTGGGAGCACCCTCAACGATACCTGGACCTACCAGGGGGACGACTGGTCCCAGGTTCCGACCGCCGTGGCCCCTGCGCCCCGGTTCTCGATGACGATGTCCTATGACCCGATCGACCAGTACGTTCTCCTCTTTAGCGGCTGGAGCCCCTCTCAACCGTTGAGCTTCGGGGACAGCTGGACGTTCGCGAACGGCACCTGGACTAACATCACGACCGCCTACGGACCGATCCCGCGGAACTATGCCGCGATGGTGTTCGACCCCGCCTTGGATGCTTCCATCATGACGGGGGGCCACGTCGAGGCGAACGCGTACAGCGACACCTGGGCACAGAACACCTCCTCCGGGTGGCAGCACATCGCGACCGGCGCCGCTCCCCCCGCCCGGTGGGGCCTCGAACTCGCCTATGACGGGGCGTCGGGAACCCTGTATCTCTTCGGGGGCGTGTACGGCACCGACGGGAACGCAATCTTCTTCAACGATACCTGGGAACTCGTTCCGGTGTAAGGGTACGGAACCTCCGTCCCATTCCGGATTGAGCCAGCTGGGGCCCCCTCCCCACTTTTCTCCCGTCGCATGTTCTCCGGCAAGCTTATGTACCGGAAGGACGCGTGGTCGCCCTGAACGGCACGGTGGAAAACTTGAGCGCAATGTACTCTAATGAGCCTCCCGAAGCCCAGTCGATCAAGTCGATGCTCCACATCGCGAGGATCCTCGCGATCATCTTCGGCATCCTGCTGCTGCTGGCCGGCCTCGCCTACGCCGCCCTCGTTGCCTACTATGCGAGCATCTGCTCTACGTTCGTCGGCATTGACTCGTATTGTGGCGCGAGCGTCGGCGTCCTGCTGATTTGGCCGATTGTAATCATGATCTTTGGCGTGGTGGACTTCCTCATCTACGCCAACATGAAGCAGATCGAGGCGATGGTCAACGCCCACCAGTACGAGCAAGCGAAGTCCAAGACCCTGCTTTGGATGATCCTCGGGTTCATCCTGGGTGGCGTCCTGCTGGGCATCATCCTGCTGATCGCCTACATCAAGTTCGACCCGCTGATCAACGCAGCGCGGCAACAGGGACAGATGGGCGGCGGTGGCTACCCGCCTCAGGGATACCCTCCCCAGGGATACCCGGCGCAGGGTGCGCCCCCGGCCTACTACGCGCCGCCACCCCAGGGGGCTCCCGCTCCCGCTCCCGCGGCCCCACCGATGGCAGCCCCGATGCCTCCCCCCGCTGCGGCCCCTGCCCCCGCACCCTTCTGCTCCAAGTGCGGCAAGCCGACCACCTACATCGCGCAGTACGGCCGGTACTACTGCTACGATGACAAGATCTACGCGTAAGCGGGTCGACTGATCAAGGGCCAAATCCTTTCCAACCCGCCCGGGAATCCGGGCGGGTCTCTTCTGTTCTCTTCAAGAGGTCGTGCGGACGTCCCGCCGTCGGAACTCAACGGAGCGTGCGTCCTCGCCCGACTTCAGCTAGCGGAAGCGACCTAAGCGCCCCATGGGAGGGAGCGAGCGCGGTCTCGCTGCTTATGCTCCCCCCGAGAATCCCGCCTTCCATGGCGTACCCAGGGCTGAAGTGGACGTATACCGGCCTCCGCGTGCAGAACCTCCGCCGCTCGATCCGATTCTACCAGAAGGTCGGTTTCCGCGTCGCGGCGAAAGGCACGATGGACCATGGCGGGAAGATCGTGGACATGGTCTTTCCCGGGAGCACCCACTGGCTGGAGTTGAACTACTACCCGCGGGGAAACCCGTACTTTGAGCCGGTGACCACGGGAACCGAGTTCGACCATTTCGGCTTCGAGGTGGACGATATCGAAGGTTGGGTACGGCTGCTGCGGAAACAGCGGCTCCCGATCGTGGCGGACTGGACCGAGCGCGGGAGCCGCCTCGTCTACACCCGGGACCCCGACGGCAACTGGTTCGAGGTGTGCGGAAAGGTGCGGACCTCCCGCCGACGCCGGGCCTGACGCGGCCCCTCGAAGCCCGGGTCCAGGGGTCGGGTCGAACTGAGCAACTCTTTTTAATCACCCCCGCCCTCCTCCGGTCGAATGCCTCGCTCCGAGAGGGGAGAAGCCCCTCGCACTCACGCCTGACCGGGACCTTTTTTCGACCCACCATGGACGTACTCGAGGCGATCCGCACGTTCCGGCCGTGCACCGAGTTCTCGCCACGGCCGATCTCGCCCGAGACGCTCAAGAAGATCCTGGGCGCCGCTCGCCTCGCCCCGAGCCAGCACAACATGCAGCCCTGGCGGTTCGTCGTGGTCCAGGACGACGAGACGAAACGACTCCTCGCCCAGGCCTCCAACCGGGGTCGTTTGATCGCCGAGGCCCCCGTCGTGATCGTCGCGTTCGCGGTCGAAGAGGACATCCCCGTGACGATCGGCGGCTACATCTCCGCCTACCCGCTCGATGTCGCCGTGGCCTTGAGCCATCTCCAGCTCGCCGCCACCGCGGAGGGTCTCGGCACGACGTGGATCATCGAATTCAACGACGAGAAGATCCGCACGGTCCTCCACGTCCCCGAAGGGATCCACCCGATCGGACTCCTTCCGGTGGGCTACGCCGCCCAGCCGAACGGGAAGGCGGCGGGGCCGGTCGACGGCCGCAAGAGCCCGGACGAGATCATCGCCTACGACGAGTATCCCTGGTGACCGCGCGCCCGATCGACGTCACGTTCGTGAGCCGGAACCCCGGCAAGGTCCGGGAGATCCGGCGGGTCCTGTCGCCTTTCGGCGTCCGCGTTCGATGGACCCGACGGGAGTTACCCGAACCGCAAGCCGCTTCGCTCGAGGAGGTCGTGGTCGCGAAGCTCGCGGCGGTGCGCGACCTCCCGGGCTACGTTCTCGTGGAGGACTCGGGCCTGTTCATCCCCTCCCTTCACGGCTTTCCCGGCGTCTACTCGGCCCACTTCCTCGAAACCTGGGGGTTCGGGCCGATGTTCGAGCTCCTACGGACCCGTTCCCGCGGAGCCTACTTCCAGACGGTCGCCGGGCTGCGCAAGGGCGGGAAGACGTGGACCTTCTCGGGGGAGGTCCCCGGGTCGATCGCTCCCCGCGCCCGCGGGAAGGGCGGGTTCGGCTACGACCCGATCTTCATCCCCCGGGGGTGGGACCGGACGTTCGCGCAGGGTTCCGACGACGAGAAGAACGCGATCTCCCACCGGGCGCGGGCCACGCGTAAGGTCGGCGAATTCCTCGCCCACGCCCGGCGCTGAGGGCGTCCTAAAACGAGACCGGTCCCACGGGGGAGTTCCCCCGGGGGACCCGGAAAAGGTTGGTGCGCGGGCGCGACCGGGGGTCTAGTCTTCCCCGAAGTCGCCGCCGCCCATGCCGCCCATGCCGCCCATCCCACCCATGCCGCCCATACCACCGGGGCCGCCGCCGCCGCCACTGGGGGCGGGGCTCGACTTGGATGCGATGACGTCGTCGATCCGCAGGATCATGACCGCCGCGTCGGTGGCGCTCTCGATCGCCTGGCGTCCGACCCGGATCGGCTCGATGACGTGGAGGGCCGCCATGTCGGTGATCCCTCCTTGGAGGATGTTCACGCCCATGGTCTTCTGGCCCGCCTTGTGCGCCTTGCGGAGCTCGATCAGGATGTCGATCGGGTCGAGTCCGGCGTTCTCGGCGAGGGTGCGCGGGATCGTCTCGAGGGCCTCCGCGAACGCCTCGTACGCGATCTGCTCGCGTCCACCGATCTTGGCCGCCTCGTCCCGGAGCTGCAGCGCGAGCTCGCTCGCGGCCGCGCCTCCGCCGTAGACGAACCGACCGTCCTCGACGGCCACGGCGACCACGTTGAGCGCATCGTCGACCGAGCGCTCGATCTCGTCCAGGACGTGCTCGGTCCCGCCCCGGAGCAAGAGGGAGACCGCGCGGGCCTTCTTGGCCCCCGTCACGAACGTGAGGGCGTCATCGCCGATCTTGCGTTCCTCGACGAGGCCCGCCGTACCGACATCCTCGGGGGCGAGCTCGCTGACCTTCGAGACGATGTTCGCCCCGGTCGCCTTCGCGAGCTTCTCCATGTCGGACTTCTTGACGCGCCGGACGGCGTAGATGCCCTCCTTCGCGAGGAAGTGTTGGGCGAGGTCGTCGATACCCTTCTGGCAAAGGACGACGTTCGCTCCGGATTTCTTGACCTGCTCGACCATGCGCCGCAGCATGTTCTCCTCCTCCTGGAGGAACGCGTTCAGCTGGCTCGGGTCGTTGATCTCGATCTTCGCGTCGATCTCGGTCTTCTTGATCTCGAGCGCGGCGTCGAGGAGCGCGATCTTCGGGTTCTCGACGCGGTTAGGCATCCCGGAGTGGACCTTCTCCTTGTCGATGATGACGCCCTCGATGAGCGACGTGTCGGTCATCGCGCCGCCCTGCTTCTTGATGATCTGGATGTTGTCGAGGTCGACGTAGAGGCCGGAGCCCTTCTTCTCCGCGACCGCCGTGACCGCCCGGACGGCGATGTCCGCGAGCAGTTCCCGGTTGTAGGAGACCGACTTCGAGGCCATCGACGTCACCGCGATCTGTTGGAGCGTCGCGTGGTCGCTCGGGGCGACCGGTAGCGAGATCTTGGTGAGGATCTCGAGCGCCTTCGTGGACGCGAGGCGGTACCCCTGGGAAATGATTGTCGGATGGATGTTCTGGTCGATGAGCGTCTCGGCGCGCTTCAACAGCTCACCCGCGAGCACGACCGCCGTCGTCGTTCCGTCGCCCGCTTCCTGGTCCTGCGTCTTGGCGACCTCGACCAGCATCTTCGCGGCCGGGTGCTCGACGTCCATCTCCTTCAGGATGGTGACCCCGTCGTTCGTGACGACGACGTCGCCCATCGAATCGACCAGCATCTTGTCGAGGCCCCTCGGACCGAGCGTGGTGCGAACGGCATCCGCGATCGCCTTCGCGGCTTGGATATTGTTGGCGAGCGCGCCTTTCCCCTTCTCCCGACGAGTTCCTTCGCGTAGCACCAGAATCGGCTGCTGTCCTGACATCATGTTTCGAACCTCCGAGATTCCTCTCGGTAGCCGAGTTTGGTAGAAATGCGGTTGTATTTAATACTGACCTAGTCCACCGGGGGCTTCGGACCGCCCTCGACGTCCGACGGCCGACGGAAAAGAGGACGCCCGTGGACCGTCGCAGCCGGGCGGATGAATCTCGCTTGGAACGAGCCTCCCTTAAGACCCGGAACATGCACTGTAGGTGCAAGGGAGTGCCCTCGCCACCCTCCCTCCGGGTCCTCACGGAGCACCGAACGAATGGAACGTAACGTGCAATGGCTGAGCGTCGGCGCGGCCGTCCGCGTCGCTGGCTTCACCATGGTCTCGACGTTCTTCTTCCTGTACCTTCGCAACGTGTTCCATGTTGGCTACGTTGAGATCGGCCTCCTCGTGACCCTGACCGGGGTCTTTCCCCTCGCCGTAGTCCCGATCGGCGGTTTCCTCGCGGACCGGCTCGGCCGTCGGCCGTTGCTCCTCAGCGCCCTGCTGGGGGAGGGCCTGACGCTGTTCGCGATCGCCCGCACCATTCAGATCGGTTGGCTGCTCGGCCTCGTGATCTTCGTGACCGTGCTGCAGACGGTCGGGGCCGTGGGGGGGCCGGCCGTGCAGGCGTACGTCGCCGACTTCGTCCTCGGCTCCGAACGGACGATGGGGTACACCTGGTTGCGGATCTCCTCGAACCTGGGGTTCACGGTGGGTGTGTTCACGGGAGGTTCCCTGATCGAGCTCGTCGGCTTCGTCGACGTCGCGGTCGTCGCCGGGGTCATGGTGCTCGCCGCCGTCGTCCTGTTGAGCTTCGTTCTCCAGCCGTCCCCCTACGAGCGAACCCGCCTGGCGACCATGTCCCCGAATTCGGTCGATGGCCGCGGGGTGGGAGGTCGGTCGCTGCGCAACAGCCTCTGGACCCTGGCCCAGGACCGGGTATTCCTCGCCCTCTGTGCGGCGGTCGCCTTGTTCGAACTCACGGCCGACCAGTGGGCGGTGGTGTTCCCCCTCTACGTCAACACGGTGCTAGGGGTACCCTACGTGTTCATCGGGGCCGGGCTCGCCCTGAACGGCATTGTGGTGGTGGTCGGACAGGTCCCCATGACCCGGGCCGCCCTAGGCCGCCGCCACACCTCCCTCCTGGTGGCCGGTGGGTTGCTCTACGTGGTCGGGTTCCTACTGCTGGGCCTCCCGCCGGCCCTCGGGGTCGGAGTTCTTGCGGCGTTCTTCTCTTCCGTCCTCGTGGTGACCCTGGGGGAGAACCTCCAGTCGATCCCGCTGACCACCCTTCCCTCCAACCTGGCCCCCGAGGGCGAGATCGGGGCCTACAACGGGGCATTCTTCTCCGTCGCGGGGGTCGGCAGCCTCCTGGCCCCGATATTGGGTGGGGTCGTGCTGGCCGTAGCCACCGCTCCGGTCATCGTTTGGGGAATCCTCTCCTTGCCAACCCTTCCTGCCCTGGCCTTGGTAGTTCTCTACATTATGCCCCGGGTCCGAAAGCAGGCGGACCGGGCGTAGGTAGGACCTGAGGAACGGGTGCCCGGAGGGCGGGGCCCTTCCTCCCCCCCGGGGAAGGCCCCACGGTGGTTTGAGGGCGGAACCCTGCTCCCGAGGTACCATTTTGGGGGGTATGGGTGGGAAAACCCTCAGACTGTACCATATATATCCCAGTTGAGTTAGAGTTGATGATGGACGAGCAGCACCGACCGTTCGTTGCACTCTGGGCGGAGAAGAAGGTCTCCGCAGAGAACGACCGGCTGAAGACATCGGCCTTGAAAGTCTACTAAGCCCAGGATCGGCTCGCCAATTCCCCTGATCCTGCGGCTCGGGCCTGCTTGCCGACGAGATTCCGATGGTTATACTGCTTCTCGGGGACCCGGGTGGCCATGAGGGCCTGCTCGGTCGCCATCTCAAGGCGCGTGGAGTTTCCTGCGCGATCTGGGACGGCGAAAACGTCACCCGGCACGCCGCCTCCCTGGGGCTTCAGAAAGGGCGCCTGAGGGGGGTCCTGGAGACGGCCGACGGCCCGGTCGACCTGGCCGCCGTGGAGTGTGCCTGGTCGGGCGTGCCCCTGCCCCGGGTGCAGGTCCCCGGCATGGACCTGGCCCACGAACTCCTCGCCCTGGAGGAGTGGTCCTCCTTTCTCACAAACCTGTTCTACCTGACCAGCGCAACCCCCTGGGTGAACCCCCTCGACGCCGGCCGTCGCTCGGGGCACAAGCTGTACGCGGCCTCGGTGGCTGCCTCCCTCGGCTTGACGACGCCCGACTCCCTCGTGACCAGCGACCCGGCCCAGATCGCCCCCTTCCTGGCCGCCCACGGAGACGAGCTCGCCCTCAAGGTCCTCACCCATCGGTCGTTCACCACCCGGATGGAGGGCGTGGATTGGGTCGTCTGGACGAATCGGGTCACCTCTCAGGACCCCCGGCTCCGAAACCTCGACTTCGCGCGCATCTCCCCCGTTTTCCTTCAGGAGTATGTCCGAAAGCGATCCGAGGTCCGGGCGTACGTGGTGGGAGATCGCGTCTTCGCGGCCGAGATCTTCTCCCAGGAGCGTCCCGAGACCCGGGTGGACTGGCGTCGGTACCCGACCCTCCCCTCCCCGGACGGGCCCCGCGAAGACCCGGACGGCTGGAGATGTGCCCCGCTGACCCTGCCCGAGCCGTTCGCCCAGAAGCTGGTCGCCTTGGCCTCCCATCTGGGCCTCCGCTACTCCGCAATGGACCTGATCCGACGGGAGGACGGGGAGTTCGTCTTCCTGGAGGCGAACGACGGCGGAGCCTGGGGTTGGATCGAGGAGCGGACGAAGCTCCCCCTCACCGAGGCGATCGCCGACCTCCTGGTCGCCGCCGCCCATTCCACTTCTTCCCCCTCCTCCTCTGCGAGCCGATAGCCTCCCCAGGGCGGCCCCGAGTCGCGTGGGCACCCCGCCTCCGAGCGTCGGCTAATAAACGGCGGCCCGGGTGGGCCCGCCGAAAGCGATGGCAACCGGTACCGGGTCCTATCATCGGCTCTTCCATGAGCCCAGCTATGTCCGGGTGTTCACGGCGGGCTTGGGCTCCGTGGCCGGCAGCGTCATCGCCGGGGTCTGCACGATCTGGATCGTCGCGGAACGCACCGGCTCGACCCTGGACGTGGCGGCGCTCGCGACGGCGTCGCTCGCCGCGGGGATCCTGTTCAGCCTGATCGGCGGAACGCTCGTCGACCGGTACGACCGCCGCTGGCTGATGGTCATCTCCGACCTCGTCCGAGCGGCCACGATCGCCCTCCTGGTCCTCGACCTCGAAGTGTGGGGGTTCAACCTCTGGGTGTTCCTGGGCGCCAATTTCGTCGTCTCGGCGTTCAGTACCGTGTTCAATCCGGCCGAGCAGGCCGTCGTGCCCTCCCTGGTCGGCCCGGCGCTGGTCCCGGACGCGAACGGCCTCATCCGGTCCAGCCGCGCCGCCCTAGGGTTCGCGGGAGCTTCGGTCGCCGGCGCGCTGATCGTCACCATCGGCCCGGTGGCCGGGTTGGCGACGAACGTCGTCACGTTCCTGTTCTCCGGCACCCTCCTATTCGGGATCCACGTCGCGTCGCCCCGCCGGGCGGCCCTGACCGGAGCGGCCCGTTCGGGATACTTGGCCGACCTCGTCGCAGGGTTCCGGTGGCTCCGAAAGGCCCGGGGGCTTCTCGAACTGACCCTCTCGGCAGGAGTGTTCAACTTCTGCTCCACGATCGTGGGGACCTTCCTCGTGTTCTTCGCGACGGACGTGCTTCACGGGTCGGCGTTCCTCTTCGCGACGCTCCTCGCGGCGGAGGTTGCGGGAGCGGCGATCGGTTCGCTCCTGGTGAGCCGGGTCGGCGCGGTACGGTGGGCCGGGAAGGCGTGGCTCCTGCCGTACGGGATGGCATCGGGAGGCGTCGCCATCCTGCTCGCCCTATTCCCGACCCCTCTCGTCTCCGTCACCGCCCTCTTCGCCCTCGGCCTCTTCGGAGGGCTGGCGGGGACCGCCTGGCTCTCGGTCGCCCAGCTCCTGGTGCCCACGGAGATGCAGGGCCGCTACTTCGGGATCGATTCGCTGGGAAGTTGGGCGATCATCCCCGCAGGTCAGCTCGGCGGGGCGTTGATCATCGCGGCGATCGGGGTCGACCCCACCTACCTGCTCGCCGGGGTCCTCTGGCTCCTCGCCGGGTTCGGCTTCCTCGCCGCCCGGGCGATGTGGAGGCTGAGCTACCCGCCCGACCCGAGGGATGCCGCTAGCTACCGTACCGACGGCGCCGTTTCTGGTACGCCTGGATCGCCCTTAGAAAATCGGTCCGGGTGAGCCCGGGCCAGAGCACGTCCGAGAAGTACAGCTCGCTGTAGGCCGACTGCCAAAGCAAGAAGTTCGAGATCCGCTCCTCCCCGCTCGTCCGAAAGACGAGGTCCGGGTCGGGGAGCTCCGCGGTGTAGAGTCGCCGCGAGACTGCGTCCGAATCGATCTGGTCCGGCTCCAAGCGCCCCGCTTGGACCTCGCGGGCGAGGGCGCGGATCGCGTCGAGGATCTCGTCCCGCCCGCCGTAGGCGAGCGCAACGTTGTAGTGGTACTCGGAGTAGTTCTCGGTCGCCTTCTCGGCGATCCGGATCGCCTCCTGTACCCGGGCGGGCAGCAGCTCGCGTTTTCCGATCATGCGGACCCGGATCTGGTTGCGGTGGACCCGTTCGTCGACCGCGATGTCGCGGAGCGCCTTGTCGAACAGGTCCATGAGCCCCTCGACCTCTTCGGTGGGCCGGGTGAAGTTCTCGGTCGAGAGCGCGTACACGGTGAGGACCCGGATCCCGACCTCGAGGCACCAGTCGAGGAGCTTTTCGAGGGTGTCCCGACCCGCGGCATGGCCGTCCGTGATCCCCATTCCGTGGGCGCCGGCGAACCGTCGGTTCCCATCCATGATGATGGCCAGGTGGTTCGGGACCGGTTCCGCCCGGACCAGTTCGAGCAGTTTGCGCTCGGTCGCGTCGCGGAGCGCGTCCCCGACGAGGTGCGAAAGGTAACGGGACGACGACTTACGGTCGTCGGCCTTCCGCTCCTCGGTCACGACCGACCCAGACGCCGTTAGGTTAAGTCGTGTCGACCCGGGGAGGGCGCCCTGGTCGGGAGTTCCGGGCGGTGGGAGGGGATCCCGCCGCTCCTTCGAACCCGAGTCCCAGCCTCGACAGAGCTAGATCCTAGACCACTAGACTACCAGGGCAGCCTCGACCGCGTAACCGCTCGATGGTATGAACCTTGCCCCGGTCTTCAGGGCACGCGCGGCTCCGTCGCCCGTCAGGGACGGGTGGGAGGGAACCTACCGTGCGAGTGGAGGTCGAGATTTATCTAGGGAAGGCCCGAATGGGGAGCCCTTGCACGAGGGGCACACCATGTCGATGAAGACGTCCGAAGCCTGGGGCCTGGCCATCGTCGGAATCCTGGGCTTGGTACTCGCGTTGAACCAGCTGGGGGTCGACGTACCCTCCCTCCTCGCTTCCGCGCTCCAAGGCACTGAACACTTTCTGAACCAGCCGCTCCTAGGCCTCACCTAGAACGGTCGGTCGCCGCGCCGCACGACCCCCGGTGGCTCCCCCGCCCCCGGGGGTCTCTCCCCCGGAGTCTCCTGCGATCCCCGGTCCCCGTTCCGGGGAACCAGCGCCGTGCCCGTCAGAGGGCACGGTGAGCCAGGACCGACCTCAGTTGCTGGGGACGGACCACCCCGTCCGGGGTGATGAAGGCGGTCACGAACCGGGCCGGGGTGACGTCGAACGCAGGATTGCGGGCCGGCGAGGATCGCGGGGTCACTCGCCGGCCAGCGAGCCCGTTCACCTCATCGGGATGACGTTCCTCGACCGGGATGGACGCCCCGGTGTGGGTTCGGGGGTCGAAGGTGCTCCAGGGAGCCGCGACGTAGAACGGGACCCGGTTCTCGCGGGCGACGACCGCCTTTTCGTACGTGCCGATCTTGTTCGCGAAGTCGCCGTTCCGCGCGATCCGGTCGGCGCCCACGATGACGGCGTCCACCTGGCCGGTGGCGAGGAAATGCCCGGCCGCGTTGTCGGCGATGACGGCGTGCGGGATGTGCTCGCGCCCGAGCTCCCAAGCGGTGAGTCGAGCGCCCTGGAGGAGCGGTCGGGTCTCGTCGACCCAGACGAACAGTCGGGCGCCGCGGGATCGGGCGACCCGGATCGGGGCGAGCGCCGTGCCCCACTCGACCGTCGCGAGCGCTCCCGCGTTGCAGTGGGTGAGGACGTTCCGGGCCTTCGCGAGCAGCGGCGCGCCCGCGATCCCGATGCGGTGGCACTCCTCCACGATCGTCTTGCGGTAATCGTCAGCCGCGTGCTCCAGGTCGTCGCCTCGCGCCCACGCACGGCGGACGACCTCGATGCCGACGAAGAGGTCGTGGGCCGTGGGCCGCGTCCGCCCGAGCAGCGCGGCCGCCTTCGCGGGCGTGTACTTTCCTTCGCGCTGCGCGAGCACCATCCCGTACGCGGCCGCGACCCCGATCGAGGGGGCGCCTCGCACGGCCATCGTGCGGATCGCGTCGGCCGTCGCCTGGACGGTCCGGATCTTCCGGACCACGACGCGCGAGGGGAGCTCCCGCTGGTCCAGGAGGGACAGGACCCCGCGGGAGTACCAGAGGGCACGGACGGGCACAGGAGCTCCTAGGCGTCGAAGGTGTGGGCGAGGTTGAGCCAGTCCGGGGTCACGACCTTGGGGGTGCCCACCGCTTGGTCGAGCGGGATCCCCCGGACCACGGGTCCGTTGAGCACCGCGACCTCTCCGAATCGGCCGGCGAGTGCGAGGTCGACCGCCCCCGCGCCGAGGCGGGTCGCCAGGATCCGGTCGAAGAGTTCGGGCGGTCCTCCCCGCTGAATGTGACCGATCTGCGCGCTGCGGGTCTCCACGGAGGTGGCCTCCTGGATCCGACGCGCGACCTCGGTGCCGACCTCGCGCTCCCCGAGAAGCTCGTGGCCGAATTCGTCCTTGCTCCCGGTCGACCCCCGCCGGGGCCCGAGCTCGATCCCCTCGCTCGCGACGACGAGGGCGTACCCCCGGGCCGCGACCGCCCGACGGACCCGATCCATGAGGGCTTCTTCGTCGAACGGCTCCTCCGGGACGAGCGTCGCATCCGCCCCGGCGGCGAGCCCCGTGGCGAGCGCGACCCATCCGGCGTGGCGTCCCATGACCTCGAGGACGATCGCGCGGTGGTGGCTCGAGGCGGTGTCCCGGAGCCGTTCGAGTGCGTCCACCGCGACATCGACCGCGGAATGGAAGCCGAACGTCCAGTCCGTCCCGTTCACGTCATTGTCCATCGTCTTCGGCACGCCGACGACGTGGCCCCCCCGCCGGAACAATTCACGGGCGGCGGAGAGCGTATCGTCCCCTCCGATCGCGATGAGGGCATCGACCCCATCCGTGCGGAGCTGCGCGACGACCTTCGCCGCGTCGACCTCGTTGGAGAACGGGTTCGTCCGGGAGCTGCCCAGGATCGTCCCCCCGCGGTTCAGGATCGAGCGGACCTCGTCGGTCGAGAGCGGGCGGCTCAGACCGTCCCGCACCCCCTTCCAACCGTCCAGGTATCCGATCGAAACGTGGCCGCCGCGAGCGGCCCGGAAGACCGCGGCCCGGATCGCCGGGTTGAGGCCCGGGCAGTCGCCTCCTCCGGTCAGGATCCCGAACTTCACGCCGAAACCTCGACGTAGCCCCGGGGGGCCGTGGTAAGGAACTCGTAGCCGTTCTTCGTGAGTACGACATCGTCCTCGATCCGGACCCCGCCTTTGCCGGGCAGGTAGATCCCCGGCTCCACCGTCACGACCATCCCGACCTCAAGGAGATCGTCGGAGTTGGGCGCCAGCCCCGGGCCCCCGTCGTGCACGGCCAGCCCGAGCGCGTGCCCCAAGCCGTGGGTGAACCGACCCTTCCAGGGCGACGCGTCGATCACGCGTTCGGCCGCCTGGTGGACCTCCTTCCCCGGGATGCCAGGGCGCAGCACGTCGAGCGCCGCCTTCTGGGCCGCCTCGACGCATTCATGGACGGCCTTCATTTCGTCGTCCCGGGGTCCGAACCGGAACGAGCGGGTGATATCGCAAACGTACCGCCGATACCGGGCACCGAAGTCGCAGACGATCGACTGGCCCGGGCGGAGCGGCGTCCCGTCCGGGGAATAGTGCGGCTCGGCGCTGTGCGCGCCAAACCCGACGATGGTCGAAAAAGAACTTCCGTTCGCCCCGAGCTTGTTCATGGAGTACTCCATCTGGGCGGCGAGCTCGAGCTCGGTGATGCCCGTGCGCAGCCAGCCCGGGATCTCGCGGCCGACCTTCGAGCCGATCTCGGCCGCCATGCGGATCTTCTCGACCTCGCTCGCGTCCTTCACGGCGCGCGCCTTCTGGATCCCCACCCCGGCGTCAACGAACTTCGCGCCCGGGAGGGAATCGGTGAGCTGGTTGAACCACGAGTGGGTCAGTTCCCGGTAGTTGAGACCGACCGTCGCGCCGCCCGGGACGAGCTTCTGGAGGAGTTTGATCCCCTCGTTCCGACCCACGACGTGGACCGTGACGTGCGGGTCGTGCTTCGCGGCAAGTTGCGCGCTCTCCGCCTCGAGCGGAGAGGACGCGACGTCGAGCGACCCGTCCGGGTGCGCGACCGCGAACGACCCCTCGAACAGGCCGCTCGGCACTCCGAACAGATAGAAGAAACTCCCGTCGATGTGCGGGTCGACCGAGTTCGCCAGGACCACCACGTCGGGCTTCGGCTCGAGGTTCGCGAATACCTTCTCTACGCGCGCCTTCATGTCGAGGACGGGACGGTCGGGGGCGTTTCAACCTTTGCGGTGGCGGCCCGGAGGTCCTTCCACGAGAGGAGGGGCACGCGGGCGGCGCGGACCTCGTCGATGCGGGAGACCGAGAGGTTGCGGGGCGCGGCGTGCAGGTTCTCGGGAGTGTCGTGGACCGCCCGTTCGAACGCCGCCGCGAACTCGTCCAGCGCCCACTTGCTCTCCGTCTCGGGGAGCTCGATCATGAGCGATTCGTCGACCAGGGACGGGAAGTAGATGGTCGGCGCGTGGACGCCTTCGTCCAGGAGGCGCTTGGCGAGGTCGAGGGTCCGGACGCCGCGCTCCTTGAGCGGCGTGCCCGAGAGCACGAACTCGTGCTTGACGAGCGTCCGGAACGGCCGGGGCAGGTAGGCCCCGAGCTTCTTTCCGAGGTAGTTCGAGTTGAGCACGGCCCGGCGGGAGACGTGACGGAGTCCCTCCTCGCCATGCGAGATCGCGAACACGTACGCCCGCAGGTCGAGGCCGAAATTCCCGTAGGCCGACTTGATCTTCCCGATCGATTTCCGACGGTCGTAGTCGAGGTGGAACTTGCGCCCGGTCTTGACCACCCTCGGGATCGGCAGGTAGGGGGCGAGTCGCTCGGAGGCGGCGAGCACACCGGCGCCGGGGCCCCCTCCGCCGTGGGGGGTCGCGAAGGTCTTGTGCAGGTTCAGGTGCGCGACGTCGAACCCCATCCGGCCCGGGTTCGTGATCCCGAGGATGGCATTCAGGTTCGCGCCGTCGTAGTAGAGCATGCCGCCGGCGGCGTGCACGGTCTCCGTGATCTCGAGGATGTCGCTCTCGAAGAGCCCGGCGGTGTTCGGGTTGGTGAGCATGAAGCAGGCGGTCTTGTCGGAGACCGCGGCGCGCAGCTCCGCGAGGTCGACGCATCCCTCCTTCGAGGGGATCTCCCGGGTCGTGAACCCGGCCATCGCCGCCGAGGCCGGGTTGGTCCCGTGCGCGGTGTCCGGGAGCAGCACCTCCGTGCGCTGCCCGAGGAGTCCCTGGTCGCGGAAGTAGGCCCGGACCATGAGCAGGGCCGCATACTCTCCGTGGGCGCCCGCCGACGGCTGGAGGGAGACCTCCGGCAGACCGGTGACCTTGGTCAGGATCTTCTCGAGGCGCCAGAAGATCTCGAGCGCGCCCTGGACCGTCGCTTCGGGCTGGTTCGGGTGGAGCTCGGCCGCCCCCTTGCGACGGGCGAGGAGCTCGGAGACCTTCGGGTTGTACTTCATCGTACAGGAACCGAGCGCGTACGACGAGGTGTCGATCCCGAAGTTCATCTGAGAAAGTCGCGTGTAATGCCGGACGACCTCGAGTTCCGAGAGCTCGGGCCAGCGGAGCGCCTCGCGCCGACGCATCCGTTCCGGGATCCCCGGCACGGCGGGCGGGGGAGCCGCGGGAGAAGCCGGGATCAGGTCCCAAACGTTGGGCTCGTCCCAGCGCGCCTGCCGGAACGTCATCGGCTCCCTCCGACCGAGGCCATCGCCGTGCGAGCCGCCTTGACATACTTCTGGATGTCGCGGTCGGTCGTCGCGTCCGTCGCCGCGACGAGGAGGCGGGCCGGCCCGGCCGGGGTTCCCGGCCGGGGGTCGGCGAGGGGGAGGCCGCCAAGCACCTTGCGTCGCCGGAGCCGGTCGAGGAACCCGTCGGCCGTCCCGTGCTTCAATTCGATCGTGAACTCGCCGAGGTAGGGAGAGTCGAAGCGGGGGGAATGGATCCCCTCCACGCTCGCGAGGGCGGTCGCGAGCGTCCGCGCCTTCTCGGCGATGGAGGCCTGCAGGTTCGCGAGACCCCGTGGACCGACGAGACCCGCATACACAACGAAGGCGAGCGCGATCAACGACTGGTTCGTGCAGATGTTGGAGGTGGCCCGGGAACGGCGGATGTGCTGTTCCCGGGTCTGGACCGTGAGCGCGAAGGCGGGGCGTCCCTCCGAATCGACCGTGGCCCCCACGATCCGGCCCGGAGCGGAGCGGAGGTGCTCCTTCCGGCACGCGAACAGCCCGAGGAGGGGCCCGCCGAACGAGGGAGGGACCCCGAACCCCTGCCCCTCGCCGACCACCACGTCGGCACCGTACGATCCGGGCGGCTCGAGCACCGTGAGCGCGAGCGGGTCGGCGGAGACGACGAAGGGGACGTCGCCGAGGATCCCTTTGAGATCCCAGAGTCCCTCGTCCACATGACCGAACCCGTTGGGGAGGTCGGCGAGCAGCCCGAAGACTTCGTGGCTCGCGAGGGCGCGACGGACGGCGTCCAGCTCAAGCCGGCCGGTGCGCAGGTCGTACGGGATCTCCTCGAGCGTGAGGCCCGCCCCGGACGCGTAGTTCGCGAGGACGCTCTTTTCCTCCCACGGAAGGCTCGCGGGGATGAGGAACCGCTTGCCCTCGTGGATGCGGCGGCAGAGCAGGAGGGCTTCTCCTGCCGCGGTCGCGCCGTCATAGAGGGACGCGTTGGCGACATCGAGGCCCGTCAGCTCGACCCAGAGGCTCTGGAATTCGAAGAGGGAGCGGAGCATCCCCTGGCTGGCTTCGGCCTGGTACGGCGTGTAGGAAGTGAAGAACTCGCTCCGGGAAAGGATCGCGTCGACCGCCGCCGGACTGTACCGGGTCGAGATACGGCCTCCCAGGAAGCTCGAGAACTTGGAGAGCGGGCGGTTCCGGTCGAGGATCTTGTCAACGTGGGCGACGACTTCCGGCTCCTCCAATCCTGCGGCGATCCCGATCCGACCGATGCGCGCCTTCTTCGGAACGTCGGCGAACAGAGCGTCGACCGACGGGATCCCCAGGGCTTCGAGTAGGGCGGCTTCCTCCCCCGGCTCATCCGATATCCAGCGCGGCACGTGACTCCCCCGTGCCCGCGAGCGGAACGAACCATAAATCCGTTGGGTGCGGCCGCGGGACCCCGACGCAAAGGTATTCGGGCGGGGGGGGGTTGCGACCGAGGGATGAGTCCTCAGCGACCGGAGCCGCGCCGCCATCGTCGGCCGGCCCCCGTTCCTCCCCCGTCGGTCGAGATCCTGGACATCGCCTTCCATCGGGCGTCACTCGCGACGCCCCGGGGCACGTCGAAGGCGGAGCGCGACCGTCGGCGGGCCGAGTTGAAGATCGTCCGGGCCGGGGCGACCGTGGTCCGCCACCTCCGGCTCGAGACCCGACGATTTCTCAAACCGTCGTTGACACCGTTCGAGTGGTCCCTCGTCGCGAGCGCGTTCGGTGAGGGAACGCTCGACCGATCCCTCACCCGCGTCCGTCGGGCGGAGGAGCGGATCCGGGGCCTGCAACGCGACGCCGAGCGGAGCGCGAGGGGGGCCCACGGTTCCGAGATGCTCGGGGACGAGATCCGGTCCTACTACGGCCGACTGTCCAGCTTCGTCCGGGAGATCGACCCGGACCTCGTTCGGCTCCGGGAGGTGACGCGCTACCTCAACGAACGTCCGAAGGTCGACCCGTCGCTCCCCACCCTGGTGGTTGCGGGGTTCCCGAACGTGGGGAAATCCTCGCTCGTCGCGCGCCTGTCGAACGCCCATCCGAAGGTCGCCGACTATCCGTTCACGACGCACTCCATCGCCCTCGGGCACGCCGACCTCGGGTTCGACCGGCTCCAGGTTGTCGATACGCCCGGGGTGCTCGGGCGCTCCCGGTATGCCAACCCCGCGGAGGCCGAAGCGGAAACGACCGTCCGGGGCGCGGCCACCGTCGTCCTATTCTTGCTCGACCCCACCGGCACGTCGGGTCGGACGGTCGACGAGCAGGAGGAGCTGCTCGAGCGATGGCGGAAGGAGTTCCCCAACCTTCCGATCCTCCCGGTAGAGACCAAGTCCGACATCCTTCGGCGGGACAACGACCGGCTCCGCGTCTCGTCGGTGACGGGGGACGGAGTCACGGGGCTCCTTCAGAAGATCCGGGACCTGGTGCGGCCGAAGGGCGAGCTCCCGCCCATGCAGGAGGCGCTGGTCGAGATGCCCGAGGAGCCCGAAGAGTTCGTTCCGCCCCCCGCCCATCGAGGACGCCAACGCCGGTCAGACTGAGCGGTCCGGCGGACGCCCTTCGGGGGCCTAGAGGGAGATCGAGGGACCGTTGCTCGGCAGGACCACGTTCGCCGTCGGTTCGAGGGCTTCCCGGAGCGCCTCCCGGTGGTCGCCGTGCATCAGGACGATCGTCTGCGCGCGGGTCGCCTGCGCGAACTTGACGAGGTCGGAGTGTCCGGCATGCGCGGAGAAGTCGAACTTCTCCACCTCACAGACCGGGCGGATCGTGGTCTCGTCGATCGTGAGCGTCCCTTCGTCGAGGAGCTGCCGCCCGTTCGAGCCCTCCACCTGGAAGCCGGTGAGGAAGATGGAGGAGTTCGCGTCGCGGTACAGCTCTCCAATGTAGTAGAGGACCGGCCCGCCGTCCAGCATCCCACCAGTGGTGACGATGACCTCCGCCTCCCGGAGCGCCTTCTTTCGGTCGCCGGGGTGTTCGATCACGTGCACCCCCTCGAGGGCGCGGCGGAATCGGCGGCCGTCGGCGAGGTACTCGGGAGCGGCGAGGTAGAGCGAGTTGACCGCCCGAGCCATGCCGTCCAGGTAGGTCTCGAACCCGGCGGACGCGAGCGTGAGCAGGACTTCCTGGGCCCGACCGACCGCGAACGCGGGAACGATCACTTTCCCCCCGCGCTCGACCGTCTCAGCGACCTTGTCGCGGAAGCGGCGCTCGGTCTCCCTCCGGTCGGGGTGCTCCTTCCCGGAGTAGGTCGACTCCATCACGAGCACGTCGCACTCGAGGGGTTCAGCCCCCCCGACGAGGTGCGTCGCGTGGGTCTGGAGGTCGCCCGTGAAGAGGATGTCCTTCTCGCCCCGGTACAACATCATCGAGGCCCCCGGGATGTGGCCCGCCGGCGTGAACTGGATCTCGATGCCCCGGTGCCGGAACGTGGCGTGCCGCTCCACCGCGACCGCCTGCGCCTGGTACGAGTGGATGTCGTTCGTGGTGTACGGGGCGAGGTACCCCTCGAGCCGGGCGATCTTGAGCGCGTCCCGCGTCAGGAGGTCCGCGACGGCCAGCGTCAGCGGGGTCGCGATGAGGCGGGCCTTGGGGAGGCGGGAGAGGAGCGGGGTCATCCCGGAGTGGTCGAGGTGGGCGTGCGAGAGGACCGCGACGTCGATGTTGGTCGGCGCCGGTCGCGGATACGTCGGCGGGTCCGTCGGCGTCATGCCGTAATCGAACAGGAGCGTACGCCCCTGGTCGCGCACGACCAGGCCGAGCGAACCGATCTCGGACGCGCCTCCGAGGAATTGGAGTTCCATCGTGCGGCCGAGCGGCTGACCCAGATAACGTCTGGCCGGACCGGACCCCTCCGCCCGCCGAAGAAGCCCTCTTTAACGTCGTCCCGGTGAGGGAACCGTGACGGACGCCGCCCGGCCCGACCTCGACATCCTCTACCGGATCAGCGTCGCGGTGCACCGTGTATTTCGGGACGTAGCCAACTCCCCCCATCGCGGCGACGTGGTCGCGATGGGGGCGAGCGGGACACCGACCGAGGAGATCGACCGGCTCGCGGAGGCCGAGATCCTGAAGGAATTGGACGCCGAGGGCGTCGATTGGGACCTCGTGTCCGAGGAGATCGGCCACGTGAAGCGAGGCGGCTCCCGGACCCTCGTGGTCGACCCGATCGACGGAACGCACAACGCGCTCCGCAACCTGCCGTTCTCGACCGTCTCCCTCGCCCTCGGGTCGCGCGACCTCGCCGGGGTCGACATCGGGCTCGTCCGGGACCTCTTCCGGGGCACGACCTACTGGGCCTCCCGCGGGGGCGGCGCGTTCCGGGACGGGCGGCCGATCCACACCCGCGCGTGGAATCCGAAGACCGAGGTCCTGTTCGTGAACCTCGGCCGACCCGCGACCGAGCGGGCCTTCCGGTTCGCGGCGAAGGGGCGTCGCGTCCGCTCCCTCGGTTGTGCGACGCTGGAGATCCTCGGCGTGGCCGAGGGTGGGGGCGACGCCTATCTCTTCGAGAACAAAGCCCCCACCGGAAACCTCCGGACGACGGACATCGCGGCCGCCTACCGCATCCTCTTGGAGGCCGGTGGGGGATTCCAGGACGTCCCCGGCCAGTCGCTCGAAACGTTCCCACTGACCGTCGAGCAACGGACGAGCGTCTTCGCGTGGGGGGACCCTGCGTTCGCCCGCCAGGCGATGAGCGAGGGGTACCTGTGAAGCTCGGGGTGACCGCGAACCCGCGGAAGCCCGCGGCCCTCGAAATCGCCAGCCGGGTGATCGCGCAGATCGGATCGCGGGCGGACGTCGTCGTCAGTGACGAGGCGCCCAGCGTCGGCCCGACGCTCCCTCACCAACCACTCGAAGAGATGCGACCGGACGTGCTCGTGGCCATCGGCGGCGACGGAACGTTCCTCTACACGCTCGGTCGGAACCCGACCCCGCTCCTCCCGATCAACGCGGGGACGGTGGGCGTGCTCGCCGAGATCGGCGCGCACCGGGCGGGCGAGTTCGAGGCGGCGATCGAACGGCTCTTGTCCGGATTCTACCACCTCGAGGAGCGCATGAAGCTCGCCGCCGAGATCGACCACACCCCGCTGCCCGACGCGACCAACGACGTCGTCCTCCACTCCTCCCGAGTGGGGCGCATGGCCCAGTTCGAGGTCTCGGTCGACGGGGAGGTCGCGGGGGTGCTCCGCTCGGACGGGATCATCGTCGCGAGCCCCACCGGCTCAACGGCCTACTCGTTGAGCTCGCTCGGACCCATCGTCGACCCCGGGCTGGACGCCCTCGTCCTCACGTCGATCGCCCCGTTCCGGGCCGAGGCCCGGGCGATCGTCATCGAACCCCTGCGCACGATCCGGTTGCGCGTCACCGACCCCCATCGCGACGCGGTCGTGATCGTGGACGGCCAGGCCGATGTCCCCGTCCCCGCGGGAGCGGCGCTCACGATCTACCGGTCGCCCCGACGCGCCCGGATCGTCCGGTTCGGCTCGAGCTTCCTCTACCGCCTCCGGGGCAAGTCGATCCTTCCGTGGACCGAGGAAGCGGAAGGAGGCGCGGGCGCGCATGCCGATCTTCCGCCCCCAGCGTAAGCGCGCCCCCGGCGGGCCCCGCCTCGGGGATACGCCGACCTCGATCTCGCGGCGGGCCCTCACGAGCGCGCTCGCGAGCGCCCGAAGCGCCTTTCCCAACGAGTTCGGCGGAGTCCTCCGGGCCGACCCGCCGGGGGTCATCGGAGAGCTCCTGCTGCTCCCCGGCACGACCGCCGGACGGCGGCACGCCAACTTCCGGCTCTACATGCTGCCCGCCGACCTCACGGTCGTGGGGACCGTCCACTCCCATCCGTCGGGCGCGCTCCATCCCTCCGAAGCGGACCTGCGACTCTTCCGGAGCTGGGGGCAACGCCACCTGATCCTCGGGTCCCCCTTCGAGCCCGGCTCGTGGCGAGCGTACGACGGCAACGGGCAGGAGACCCACCTTCAGGTCGTCGAAGCGGGCGGGGCGCATCCCGTGGGCCGGTTCCGTCCCGTCCACCGGGTCGAACCGCTTCCGTCGGACGCGTCCTTCCCCGATGACGAGGCCTAGCGCCGTCGGTCGGTCTATTCGCGGACCGGGATCGTCGGGATGGGCAGGCGGTCCGGCGTCGCGTTCGGGTCCCGCATCTCGCGGGGGGGCCGCCGGGGGGCGTTCGTGAGCCCGTGCATTTTCGCGAGCGTCTCGAGGAAGTAGATGAACCCGCGGAACCCGAAGCGGTACATCGACGTACGCCGTCCCTCATAGTCGAAGAAGTCGTTCAGCATCAACTTCGACTGCCGGATCCCGTGGGTGAGGGCCCGCTTGAACAGCTCCTCCTGCATCGGGCTCAGCCGGTCCCGGCGGAACCAGTCGCGCGACTTGAGATGGCCGAGCGGGACGAAGAACATCGGCACGAGGATCGCCTTGAAGTCCCAAAGGTCGTCGATGAGGTCGATCGTCTTCCCGACGTCGTCCTCGGTCTCCTGGGGGAGGCCGACGATGAACGTGCACGCCGGGAAGAGGCGGTTGTCGTTCATCAGGCCGGCCGCCTGGACGACCAGCTCGGGCCATTGGGAGGCCTTGAACGGGGCGACCTTGCCCGGCATCGCCGCGGTGATCATGCGCGGGGAACCGGTTTCCACGCCGACCTCGACCCCCCACCAATCCTGCTTCTCATCGAGCAGGACCTCGGCGCACTTCGCGAGGAGTTTCGGCTTGGTCATCAGGCTCGCGATCGCGACGTGGCTCCAGCCGACCTGCTCGTAGTACCGCTTCGCGAGCGCGAGGAGGGGGAGCAACTTCTCCTCGTGGGGCATGACGTTCGGGCTGCCGTAGAAGTAGACGTCGTCCGAGTGCAGGAGGCCCTTACGGACCCCGATCTTGGCGTTGACCTTGAGCTCCTCCTCGATCTTCTCGAGCGGGTACCAGCGGGTAGGTCGGGTGGTGACGGAGCAGAACGAGCAGCCCCGGCAGCAGCCTCGGCCGATCTCGATGAGGCCGTTGACGCTCGGAAACTTGATGGAGGAGATCTGAGCCACGGTCGGGGCCTCCTTCGCGCCGAGCACGACGTGGGGCGGGATGAACTCGTCCCGGAGCGCCTTGCCGACGATGTCCCGGACGAAGAGGTCGGCCTCGCCCTCGACGACGGAGTCGATGCCGCCGAACGAGTCCAGGAACTCCTGGATGAAGGGAAGCTTCATGCGGGTCGCGGGGGAGAGTTGCCAGGCACAGGGGCCCCCCGCGATGATCTTGAGGCCGCGCTTCCGGGCCTCGACGACCGCCGGCTGGGTGAGCATCCGCTTGAAGTTGACCGAGTTCAAGGGCTCCTTCTTCATCACGCCGCCGAAGGTGGAACTGGGCGGGTTGAGACCGAAGTAGTCGTGGCCCGAGACCAGGAGGACTTTCGCCTCTCCGGGCATGTACTTGTGGAGGTGGCTCGGGTGGACGATCCGGGCGTCGAACCCGGCATCCATGAGGGAGGCCTCGATCTTCCGCATCCCGTAGGGCGCCATCTTGGGGTACCCATGCTCGTCCACGGGCATCGCCGGGAAGAACATCTTCTGGTAGACCGCCTCGGGGAGGAGGTAGGCGGGCGTGGTGGTCCCGAACCCCAGGAACTCCTTCCCGTGGTGGTCACTCATCATCGTCCAATCGCAAGTGATGACGACTTCGGGCATCGAAACCTTCCTGACCGTGGCCTCTCGGGACGACCCCCGGGCCCCCGCTGTCGGCGGAACCACGGGGACCACCTAATTAAGCCCTGTGAAGCGCGACGAGCGACATCGTCCCTCCAACCCGGGGTACGGGACGGACTAGCCGAAGTCCGACTCGTCGTCGTCCCGGGAGAGCACCCCGTCGAACGATTCGTCGGCGTCGTCGGTGCTTTCCTCACCGTCCCCGGACTCCCGGAAGGCCGGGTCGCGCTGCATCAGGTGCACCCGAACGCAGTCCCGGTGGGCCGGTTGGCCATTCCAGGAGCTGGTCTCGGCGGGGTCTCCGAGAGGTTCCTTGCAAAGGGTGCAGATTTCCGGAGGCGCACTGATCCAGGAGATCCGCCGGGGCTGGGCGTCCATGTGGGACCGTGAGAGGATGGGGGTGCTCCTCCTTTACCTTTCGGGCGGGAACGGGCCTCGACCGGGAGGGCGCAGGCGTTCCTCCCGGTCGGCTTTATGCATCGGGCGGGGTGCGGCCCTTCCGTGAACGTCCTCGTGGAGATCCGCCGTCGTCGGGTGGCGCTCGGGATCCCGCTCGGTGAGCTGGCTCGAGCCGTCGGTCGGAGCGACGCGACCCTGTCTCGGATCGAACGGGGCCAGATCCGCCCCTCCTACGACCTCGTCCAACGTCTCCTCTCCTACCTCGAGGAACAGGAAGGCCTCCAAAGTCCCCGCCTCGCCGTCCGGGACGTGCTCAACCGGGCGGTGGTCACGGTCGAATCTTCGGCGACGCTCCACGTGGCGGCGCAACGTATGGAGAGTGGGGCCTTCTCGCAGCTTCCCGTGGTCGAACACGGCCGGGTCGTGGGCTCGTTGTCGGAGGGGGCGCTCCTGCGGGCCCTCGGCCGTTCCAAGGGCTCCCGGGCCCGGGTCCGAGAGATCCTGGAGCCCGCCTACCCCCAGGTCGACGAGGAGTTCCCAGCGGACCTTCTACCGGGACTCTTCGCCCATTATCCCGCCGTGCTGGTCACCCGTCGTGGCGAGCTCCGCGGTATCGTCACCAAGGCGGACCTCATCCGGGGCCTGCGGGGGACCGCGCTTCGGCGGACCCCCACCGCCTAACGCGCGCGGTTGGCGGTCCGTACCGCGACCAGAACCGCGTCGATTGCGGCGGCCGACGCGAGGGTGCCGAGGGCGTCGGCCGTCCCGCCCGGCCGCGACTCCGGGGGGAGCGGTCCGGAGAGGCCGGTGGAAGCGGCGAACAGGACATCGCCGTCGGTGGCCGTGTGGAACGGGACGACCACTCCCCCGAGTGCGACGTGGACGATGGACGCGACGCGCTGCAGAGCCGGGCGCGGAACCTCCACGTCCGTCAAGATCGCGAGAAGTGTGGTCCCGGTTCCCGTGGGCCGTACGTCGCCCAGCGGACCCGGGGGGATCACTCGACCACGGGGTCCCCGTGCCCCGGCCACCCAGGTGCCCCGTGCCGGGTCCCGCACTGCGCCCACCGCGTTGATCGCCACGAGTGCCGCCACCTGGCCGGGACCGAACGGCCGGGCGGCCCAACCGACCCCCCCGTGCATCGCGGACTCGCGGCCGAGGTACTTGCCCACGGTCGCCCCGACTCCCGCGCCAACTCGGCCCATCGCTACTGCGCCCCCGCGGGCCGACCGAGCGGCTTCATACCCGAGGATGCGATAGTCCGGAAGCTCCCCGACAGTGGTTGGGAGGTCGAACAACACCGCGCCGGAGACGGAGGCGATCGGGTGGGGGTTGCCGAAAACGAGGGTCCCACTTCCGTGGTCGAGCAGTGCTCGACGGACTCCGCCGGCCGCGTCCAGGCCGTGTACGCTCCCGCCCGCGAAGAAGAGACCCCAGCGACGGCCGAACGTCGCATCGAGGGAGAGCGAGGCGGTGTCGTACGTCGAGGAGGCCCCTCCCCGCACATCCACGACCACGGGAGTAACCTGGTCGAAGAGGATCGCCGTGACACCGGTCGTTCGGCCACGGTCCTCGGCGTGACCGATGCGAACGCCCGGGACTGGTCCCCGGGGTGAGGTCGAACGCGTCACGAACCGACCCGAGGCCCCCCGCGAGTAAACGACTTGCCCTCGGCGGTACCGGAGGCTCGCTCTTTTGTCCCCGCCCGGTTGAAGGCCGTCCGATGGGTCCCGCCAAGAAGTCGTTGAAGGAGGCCGAGCCACCGTCGGCGTTCCGCATCGCGCGCGGCTTGCCGCTGGGTCGGCATCCGATCCTCCAGGTCTTTCCCGGGCTCGACTCCCTTCCACCCGGACGCAAGATCCACGCCCAGGCCAAGGTGCGGGAGCGTCTGTTCCGCACGACCGAGATCGAGCTCGTCGCCGCGGACATGTGGATGTACGTCGCCCCGCGCGAGGTCCCAAAGTTCGTCCGGCGCGAATGGAAGCCGGTGATCTCTCCCGACGCGAACTGTATCGTGGTGGGCGCGAGCCACCTGCGCGAGAGTCCCGCCCTGACGCTGTACCTCGACATCTACCACGAACTGTGCCACATCCTCCAGCGCGACGGCGGTGCCGAACTGTGGGAGGCGGGCGTCAGCTACGTCGACCGATGGACCGAGGTCGAGGCGTACCGGTTCGTCGTCGACGAGGCCCGTCGCCTGAAGGTGAGCGATTCGTTCCTCCGCGAGTACCTCGAGGTCGAATGGATCTCCGCCGCCGAGCATCGGACCCTGTTGTCGAAGCTCGGCGTCTCCGTCGCGTAACCCCGCGAAGCCGGCCGGCGGCCGGTCCGGCCTCAGGGATTGCCGGACGAACTCACCCTTTATCCACCGGACCCCCGAATCCACGGCGCACCGGGAGGAGGGCGTGTCGGTCGACGTCAAGGCGACCACGGTCCTCCGCCCCTCCTCGAGCGACCTCTGGTTCCTCGCCTACCTTCCGCTCGCGATCTCGGACGGGATCGCGACCCCGCTCATCCCGCTGCTCGCGCTCCAACACTTCGGGGCGACCGCGTTCGCCGTCACGATCATCATCGCCGCGAGTGCGATGAGCCAGGTCCCCTTCACGATCCTCTGGGGGAATCTCTCCGACCGGGTCGCGCACCGGAAGTACTTCCTAGTCGGCTCGTTCCTCGCGACCGGGCTCAGCATCATCGGGATCGCGCTCGCCCACGACCTCCTGACGTATTTTTGGCTCAACGTCGTCGAAGGGCTCGCCTCCGCCGCGAGCGCCCCGATCGGCACGATGCTGCTGCTCGAGACCCGGCACAAGCGCTGGTGGCCCCAGGACATCGGGCTGTTCGGCCTCATCTCGGGTCTCGGGACGACAGGCGGTCTCGCGATTGGGTTCGTCTGGCTGTTTGTCATCGGGACCGCGTCGCCCGTCATCCAGGTGATGACCGGGCTCCTGCTCCTCTCGGGCGCGCTCGCGCTCCTCTCCGCGGTCGTGGCGCTCGCGTGGATCGAGGAGCCGGCCAGCCGACTCGACCGCCGCCTGGTGTCGGACCTCGTGCATCTCCATCGGGGCATCGTCGAGCGGATCCGGCACTTCCGGGTGCGCATCGTCGGGCTGGTCGACCTGACCCGTGCCTCCTCCGAACGGCTCCCGGGGCGCGAGTATCTCTTCCTCGCGGCCCTCGGCGTGATGAGCGTCGGTTTCGACATCTTCTATGGACCGTTCCCGGTGTTCCTCTGGCAGAACGCCCGCTTCTCGGACGCGGGGATCTTCATCGTCTACCTCGGTTCGGCGGCCGCTTCCACGGCCCTCTTCTTCCACTCCGGGAAGGCGGTCGACGAGCACTCGCCGAAATCGGTCTTCCTTCAATCCATCGGCGCCCGCGTCTTGCTCCTCCTCCTGTTCCTCTGGGGTCCGATCTACGTCCTGCTTGGCCTCGGAAGCCCGCAGCTGCTCGCCTGGGTCACCCTGCTCAACGCCTTGCTCGGAGTGACGTGGGCGTTCATCTCCACCGCCAGCACGCTCTTCCTGGTCCGTCTCGTGGGTCGGTCGGCCCGGGGCCGGGCGCTCGGCCTGTACAACGCCTTTGCCGGGGCGGGTGGCCTGTTGGGGACCCTCTTGGGTGGGTGGCTCTATGCCACCTTCGGGGTGCACATCGCCTACTCCATCGCGGCTGTCACGGTCCTCGCCGGCGGTCTGATGCTCGCCCCGATCCCGTACCACATCTTCCAGCTTCCCCGGCAACGCGCCCGTCGACGAAGCCAGTTGATGGCGGCCCGGGCCGCGAGTCCGGGCCCGCGACCCGCGGTGCGTCGGGCGCGCTAAGGGGTCCGGGGCGGGGGAGGCCCCTCGGACGGCCGGATCGAGCGGGCGAGGTACCGACGGCGGCACGCCGACCGGGAAGGGAGGATCATCACGCCCTCGTCCGGCCGCCCGATCGCGAGGAAGTCACCTTCGAGGAACGCCCGTCCGACGAGGGCGCACGAGATCGCGTCGAGCTCGTCGTGCGTGAGGTCGGTCCGGGTGACATCCCCGGTGAGGCCCCGCCTCGCGAGCGCGCGTCGCAACGCTTCCTCCCCCTCCTGTTTCCTCGGGATCCCCCACAGATCCTGGGCGGCGCCGGGGTAACATTCGATGGAGGGAATGCCGACCTCCTCGAGTTCGGCCCGCAGTTGCATGCCCCGGCGCGTCAGCATTCGCATCGGTCCGAGGGTCACCGGGAAGAACCGGATCCCGAGCCGGAGCAGTTCCCGGTCCGCGGCCCGCAAATGGGGACCGGAGCGATCGTCGATCGTGGTGCGCCCCTGCGGCAAGAAGAGCGGAGCATCGATCGCGACGAGGTCGGGCTCGGATGAGCGCACGGCGTCGGAGATCTCCTCGTCCGTCGAGAGTGCACGAGTCCGGACTCGGGTGCCGCGCCCCAGGAAGCAGAACCCGGTCGTCCGACGAGGGCTGCCCGCCAGGTCGAGCCCGACGACCCGGGACGCCGAGGGAGAGGGGTAGCTCCGCCGGGGCGGGCGGGTCACCCGAACATCTCCCAGGTCAACGTCCGGATGACGTACCCGATCGCGAGGTTGCCGAAGATCACCTCGAGCTCGGCGGGGTAGTCGCGGATCACGCAGGAACGGAAGCCGAGCTGACCGGTGGCCACTGGCTCCGTTCCCCGGAGTATGGTGAATTTTCCGGTGAGGCGTTCGTTGATCGTGAAGCGGACCCCGCCGTATTCCAGAATGAGGGGGCCGAAGGCGGTCCCCTTGGTCTTGACCGTTGTCTCCCCGAGCCGGATGTGGATCTCATCGGACTTCGCGTGGTACGTGACCGTGGAATGGACCGTCTCGGGATCGCTCCCGCGGTAGGTTCGGTACTCCGTGGCGAAGAGAGCGGCGATGCGCCGGCCGAGACCGGGGTCCTCCCCACCCGAAGGTTTGGCGGTCCACTCCTCCTCGCCGACCTTGAGCTCGATGATGTTCTTCAACACCCGAGCGGTCGCCTCGATCATCGAGTGTGGAAGGCGAACGGGTCCGCCATCTAATAATGGCGCCCCGACTTCCAACGGCGTGACGGGGCCGATTCCACCCACCGCGACGGAACGGGCGATGGGGATCGGGTTCTTTCTCAGCGCGAGCGTCGGGGTCCCGGCCCGGCTCAAGGCGACGCCCGACGCGTTTCGGGTCACCGAGATATCGAGTTACCCTCTTCCGGATCCGGAGGGCGAGTTCACCGTCCTGCGGATCCTCAGCCACGACTGGGAGCAGCACGAGCTGGGCGCGGCGATCGCGCGTCGTCTGGGGCTCGCGACGTCCTCGCTCGACTGGGCTGGAACGAAGGACCGGAGGGCCGTGGCCGAACGACTGGTGTCGTACCGAGGTCCCCTTCCCCGCGAGAATCTCGACCTCCCCCGAGTGGAGGTCGTCGAAGCCTACCGGGCCCGAGACGGTCTCGTGCTGGGCCATCACTACGGGAACTCGTTCGACATCCGGCTCGACGAGCTCGCGCTTCCCCCTGACCGGGCGACCGAGATGTACCGTACGGTCGAGAAGGAGCTCCGCGGCGCCGGTGGGTTCCCGAACTTTTTCGGTCCGCAGCGATTCGGGGAAGTGCGCCCCATCACCCACGAGGTGGGCCGTTGGGTCGTACGGGGCGACCTCGCGCGAGCCGTCGAGGTGTACCTCGTCGACCGGCCCCCAGGCGGAAAGGCCGGGGTGGGGGACGATGCGCGAGCCGCCTACGCGGAACATCACGATGCGATGCGGGCTTTGCGGGAGTTTCCGAGCGAGTACCGGTTCGAGCGGACCCTCCTCGAACACCTCGCTCGGGGCCACCCTCCCGAGCGGGCCTTCCGGGCGCTCTCGCGCGACCTTCGCCTGCTGTTCGTCCACGCCTTCCAAGCGTACCTGTTCAACCTCTGGATGACCCGACGGTCGGAGCAGGGGGTTCCGTTCGACCGACCGGTCGAGGGGGACCGCATCCTCCGGATCGGTCGGGACGGAACCGTCCGGAGCCAGGAAGGGATACCCGCGGCGGCCGACAACCTCGCGGAATGCGCCGAGCTCGTCGCACGGGGCCGGGCGCTGGTCGCGGGCCCGCTCGTGGGGTACGAGAGCCCCGCCGACCCCGGCGTTCCGGGAGAGATTCTCGAACAGATCCTTCGCGACGAGGGGGTCGAGCGTTCGATGTTCCGGGTCCGGGCCGCCCCCGAGGTCGCGAGCAAGGGAGCGTGGCGGCCGGCCCTCGTTCCGCTGCCGCCCCTGTTCGTGGCGCCGGACGGGAGCGACGGGGTCCGGTTTCGGTTCGCGCTTCCGAAGGGGGCGTACGCCACGGTCCTGCTCCGCGAATTCCTGAAGACCACTCCGGGGTAGGCGCGGGCCGCGCTTCGAGGGGAGCCTACTAATACCGGGCGCCCGCGTCGGGCGCCCGGAGTCTTTCTTTCGATGGCCGCCCAGTCACCGCGTCCGTTCGTGCTACCCCCCCAGACAGCAGGCGGGCCCCCCCGACCCCCCGATTTGTCCGGCCGTCCCGCTCGCGTCCCGACCGGCGTACCGGATTTCGACTACCTCACGGGCGGGGTCCCCGCCGGGTCCGTGATCCTCCTTTGGGGCGAAGCCGGCGCAGGCCACCAGGAGTTCGCCCTGACGAGCGCGGTCCACCTGATGCTCCACTACGACCTGCCCCGACTCCACGCGTTCTACCTCGGGAGCGCCAAGGGTCCGTTCGTGTACCCCGAAGGCGTGGTCTACGTCAGCACGAGCCGCTCCCAGGAGCAGGTGCTGGACGAGCTCCGGGGTTCCTTCGAACAGACCTACGCCGAGGTCCTCGCCCGGCACCTGAATTTCATCGACCTCTCCCGGGAGTACTTCGCCGACACGGTCGTCCCCGCGGCCTGGGCATCGGTACCCAGCCCGTTGTTGGGCGGAGGTTCACCCTCGCGGGTCTCCGACGGGGGTCCGCTGCGCGCGCTCGTGGAAGGGGTGGACGCCGCCGCCGGCCGCCAGCTCGTGGTGGTCGACTCACTGACGGACCTTCTCGTTCGCCGAGGGGTCGAATCCGCGGACATGCTCACGCTGCTGAAGGGACTTCGACGACGGGCCAAGGAGTGGGGCGCCGTCGTGTACCTGATCCTTTCGGAAGGGGTCGTCGCTCCGGCGATGGAGCAGGCGGTGATCGACTCGGTCGACGGGGTCCTCCATTTCAGCTGGACGACCAGCCCGAGCCACTCGCACCGCCAGCGGACGATGCTGATCGAGAAGTTCATGCCGGTGCTCGCCCACGTGCCGGCGGAGTACCACGGGCGATTCGTGATCCGGGTCGGAGCCCAGAACGGGTTGGTGACCACACAGTATGAGCGCATCTGAAACCGCCCCGAAGAAGGTCACCACGGGGGTCGCCGGCTTGGACGAGATGCTCGGAGGAGGGTTTCCGAGCGGGAGCGTGGTTCTGGTGACGGGGCTCCCCGGCACGGGCAAGACCTGTCTCGGGCTCCAGTTCCTGTTGTCCGGCATCGCCCAGGGCGAGAAGGGCGTCTTCCTCTCGCTCGAAGAGGACGTTCCCCAACTCATCGAGACTGCCCGCCAGTTCCGGTGGCCGGTCGATGCCGCGGTCAGCGCGGGGACGCTCAAGATCGTACGCCTCGATCCGAAGGAGACCCGGCAGAGCCTGCACCGGATCCAGGGCGAGCTCGGCAAGGAGCTCCAGGCGATGGGGGCGACCCGCATCGTGGTCGACTCCGTTTCCCTCCTCAACATGCTCAGCGATGACGAGCCGAATCGCCGGGCCACCCTCTTCGCCCTCGCTGCCGCGTGTCGTGCGGCGGGCGCCACGACACTCCTCACCGCCGAGGCGGACCCGCAGCATCCCGAAGTGAGCCGGGACGGCCTCTCCGAGTACGTGTCTGACGGGGTCCTGATGCTCGGGTACCGGACGGGTTCGGACGGCCACCGGGTCGGCCTCGCGCTGCGGATCCTCAAGATGCGTCGAACGCCCCACGTGCGCACGATCCAGCCGTACGCGATCACGGCCACCGGGATCACGGTCGACGCAAAAGCCGTCGACCTCGGCGGTCCGTAAGGCCCCTTCCCATCGCCGCGCGGGATTATCGACTCTCCCGCGCTCCGGTCGAACGATGGACGACGACCTTCCCACACCCCTCCGGGGGACTACCCTCCCGGGAGCGCCGGTTGCCCCCGCCGAGCCGGAGTGGATCGTCTACGTCGACCTCGACGCGTACTACGTTTCGTGCGAGCTCCGGGACCGACCCGACCTCGCTGGCCAGATGGTGATCGTCGGTCCCCCGCCGGGCCACGGAGCCACGCGCGGAGTGGTCCTCTCCGCAAGCTACGACGCGCGCGCGCTCGGGGTGCGGAGCGCGATGCCGGTCGGAGCCGCTGCGAGGCTCGCCCCCCACGCGGTCTGGTTGCCTCCCGATTTCCGAAAGTACGAGCACGTGGCGGGCGAAGTGCGGACTCTCTTGGCCCGGTTCGCCCCGGACGTCGAGCCCCTCAGTATCGATGAAGCGGCGGTGCGGATGGGACCCGGTTCCCCGGAGCTGGCCCGGGTCCTCGCGGAGCGGATCCAGACTGCGCTCCGCACCGAGATGCGGCTTCCCTCGTCGCTCGGGGTCGCCACGACCCGGATCGTGGCGAAGATCGCGACCGACCGGGCCAAACCCGGGGGGATCGTGCTCGTCCCCCCCGAGGAGGTCGCCGCGTTCCTCGCGCCGCTTCCGGTCCGGGCCGTTCCCGGAGTCGGTCCGAAGACCGAGGAGCGGCTCGCCGAGGCGGGGTTCCGGACGATCGGCGACCTTGCCGGGCCCCGGCCTTCGGAGCTCGCCAAGGTCGTGGGTTCCTTCGCTCGGGAATTGTCGGCGCTCGCCCGCGGGGTTCCGCGGGAGGGGCCGAGCTCCTACTCCGGGCCCCGGGCGCGCTCCACCGACCGAACGTTCGAGCGCGACGCGTCGACCTGGGAGGAGCTCGTTCCGGCGCTTGCCCAGCTCGCGAGCGACCTCGGTGACGCCCTGGCGTCCGAGGGGTGGCGCTACGGCTCGGTGGGCGTGGCCTTCCGTTGGGGCGACTTCTCCCGAAGCTCCCGGATGCGGGCGCTCCCGGCGATCGCGGAAGGACCGGAACCCCTGCGGGAAGCCGTCCTGCGTCTCGGTCGGGAGCTGTGGGAGCGGAGTACGGCCGGCGGTCCCCGGACCGTCCGGACGGTCTCCGTCCGCGCCGAGCGACTCGCGCGCCGTTCCCAGCGTCAGGTCTCGCTGGACGATTTTCCCACCACCGGGCTTACTTAGGGAACTCCTTCCTGCTCAGAGCCGGGGGACGACGGGTTTGCAGCCGAAAGCGGAACGGGACCCTCCCGCGGACGAGGTCCGTGCTCTCATGGCGGAGGTCCGGCCTCTCGGCTTGCCGCGGCCCGCGTACGGCGGAAGGTCGCTCCCCAACGTGACTCGCTCCGTGGTCGAGGCCCTCAACGTTCGGTTGAAAGACGGTCCTCCTCTGGCCCCCCCGCTCGCGCCGGATCTCGACCCCTTCCACGGGGAGGCGGCGGAGGGGCCCGTGGTGGTGTTGCTCATCGATGCCCTCGGTTGGAGCGTCTTTGCCGAAGAAGGGGAGCCCGGACCTTCTCACGCACCGCTCCCGTGGAGGGATCGCGCCCGACCGATCACGACCGTGTTCCCCACGACCACCACCGCCGCCTTGACCAGCCTATCGACCGGGACCCCGCCCGGCCGCCACGGGCTGGTCGGGTACCGGCAGTACCTCCCCAAATTCGGCGTCGTGGCCGACCTGATCCGGATGAGCCCCCTCGGGGTAAGCGCCGCCGAATCGTTGATCGGTCCGGCGTGGACGCCCGCACTCCTCTCCGGTGCTCCCTCGATCTTTCGCCGCGGGGTTCCGAGCGTGGCGCTTTCCCGGGACCGGTTTGCAGGAACCGGATTCACGCGCTTGCTCTACGATGGCGCGGAGTACGTTCCCTACTCGACAGCGTCCGACCTCGCCCACCTCTTGGCCCGGCTGATCGACCGACCCCGGCCGCCGCCGCTCATCTACGCGTATTTCGACGAACTCGACACGCTCCAGCACCGGCACGGCCCGTTGCCGGATCTGATCCGCCTCGAGATCGGGCAGTTGGCCGGCCTCCTCGGGTACGTGCGGAACCATGTCGGATCGCGACGGCGGGCGAGCACGACCTTGCTCATCACCGGGGACCACGGGCAGGTCCCGGCGACCCGCGCCGCCCGGATCCAGATCGAGCGGGACCCGAAGATCATGCGCCTTCTTTCCCGGCCCCCCGCCGGAGATCGTCGTTCGGGATTCTTTTCGGCGGCCGCGGGTCAACTCCCCGCCCTGCGGAAGGTCCTCGTGGAGCGACTCCCCCCGAGATCTCGTGTGGTGTCGATGACGGCCGCCCTCGATGCGGGCCTCTTCGGCCCTCCACCCTTCCACCCCGAGATCCGGGAGCGGTTGGGCGACCTTCTCGTCCTCGTGCCGAGCCCCGCGGGCCTCACGTACGTCCCGCCCGGACGAGCGCCCTCCCGTCGCTACTCCGTCGGCGCGCATGGAGGACTCGAACGGGACGAGCTCGTGGTCCCGCTTATCTCGGGCAGGTTGTCGGAGCTGGGGTCCCCAGACGCCCCCGTTCATTAGGCCGCGCCGCTTACTCGGCCGGAACCTCGAGCGTGTCCGAGTTACGCGTGGACCCGGTTACCGGGCGATGGGTCATCGTGGCCGGGGAACGGATGGCTCGTCCCAATGAATACGCGACGCCCCCTGCTGGCTCGGCGAACGAGGATTGTCCGTTCTGCGAGGGCCACGAGCCACGAACCCCTCCGGAGGTCGCGGCCGTGCGACGCGCCGGTAGTGGAGCCGACCAACCCGGCTGGACCGTGCGTACGATCCCGAACAAGTTCCCTACGGTGACCCGCGACGCGGCCGCCGTTCCCGGCTCCGCGGGATCCGGGATGTTCGAGGGGCGGGCCGGGTCCGGGATCCACGAAGTGATCATCCAAAGCCCGCGCCACTCCCCCACCCTGCCCTTCCTGTCCCCGGCGCACCAACGGAGCATTTTCGGGATGTTCCGGGAGCGGTTCCGGGCGCTCAGCGCGGAGCCCGGAATACAGTCGGTGGTCCTCTTTGAAAATGTCGGACCCGAATCGGGAGGCACCCTCTTTCATCCCCATAGTCAAGCGGTCGCCCTACCCCTCGTTCCCCCCGCCCTCGCCGAGGAGGTGGCGGGCGGGAAACGGTGGACTCGCTCGCATGACGGGGCCCATGTCTGGGAGTCGATGGGAAGCGCCGAACGGAATCTCCGCACGCGCCTCGTCTGGGAGGACGACACCCTCCTCGCCTTCGCTCCGTGGGCGTCGCACTATCCGTATGAGCTCCTCGTGATGCCACTGCACCACTCGCCCTCCTTCTCGGAAGCCTCCGAGCTTGACCTCGACCGGCTCGCGGACGTTATGCCCAGATTGCTGGGCGCGATCCTGAAGGTCGAGCCTCGGGCGTCCTACAACTACTTCCTCCACAGCGCACCGGTTCCGGGGGATCCGGTCGACTTTCATTGGCACTGGCATCTCGCGCCCCGGCTGATCCGGCTCGACGGGTTCGAACTCGGAAGTGGGCTCTCGGTGAACCCGGTCGCGCCGGAATCCGCCGCGGAGCAGGTCCGATCGGCCCTGAACCCGTAGTCCCCCGGCCCCCTCCCTCGAGACCTGCCAGCGCGTTCACCCTCCATCGGTCGTGCTCCCCGAGAGGGTGCCCTCGCGAAACGGTAAAGGGTCCGAGTCGGTCCCACGCGGCATGGCCGAACTGCGGGAACCGATCGTCTCGTTGCTCGGTCACGTTGACCACGGGAAGACCACGCTCCTCGACCGCATCGCCGGGAGCGTCCGAGCTTCCCGGGAGGCGGGCGGGATCACCCAGCACATCGGTGCGATCGAAGTGCCGGGCTCCGCGGTCCGACACCTGACCGAGGGGATCCTCCGCAACGAGCAGTTCGAGATCCCGGGACTGCTGTTCGTCGATACGCCGGGCCACCGCTCCTTCGAGACGATGCGCCGGCGGGGTGGGGCGCTCGCCGACCTCGCTATCCTCGTCGTCGACGCGCGGGAGGGCGTGATGCCCCAGACCCGAGAATCCATCCAGATCCTGCGACGCGAGAAGACCCCGTTCGCGGTCGCCCTCACCAAGATCGACCTCTTGACCGGTTGGCGAAAATCGGCGGTGCCGGTCCCGTTGCTCGAACAGCTCGCCCGATGCGGCCCGGACTACCAGCGCATCCTCGACGCACGGATGTACGCGGTCGCCGAGGAGCTGGTCGGCACGGGATTCTCCGCCGAGCGGTACGACCGGGTCAGCGACTTCACTCGGAACGTGGGCATCATCCCCGTGTCGGCGAAGACCGGGGTGGGCGTGCCCGAGCTGATCGCCCTCCTGGTCGGGTTGGCCCAGCGGTTCCTCAAGGAGGAACTGCGGGTCGTCTCGGAGGGAGGGGAGGCGACAATCCTGGAGCGGAGCGACCAGCGGGGGGTCGGCCCCGTGGCCAACATCATCCTCTATCAAGGCCGGCTCAAGGTCGGCGACGAGATCGTCGCGACCGGTCGTACGGCGCCCTTTTCCGCCAAGGTCCGCGGGATCTACCGACCGGTCCCCCAGAAGGGCGACAAGGGTGCGAAGCACGTTCGGCTCGAATCACTCACCGAGGTCACGGCGGCGGCGGGAGTCTACCTCGCGGTCCCCGGGATCGAGGACGCCCTGCCGGGCGGCCTCCTGAAGGTCGTGCACAACGACGAGGAACGGGTACGGGTCACGGAGCAGCTCGAACGGGAGAGCCAGCCGGTCGCGGAGGTCGCGCTCACCGGCGTTGCCCTGTATGCGGACACCCTCGGCGGCCTCGAAGCGCTGGCGTTCGAGTGCCGGGAGAAGGAGATCCCCGTGCACGAGGCCGGGGTCGGTCCCGTTGGGCGGCCGACCTTGCTCCGGATCGCGGCCGTCAAGGACCCGACGCATCGGGCCGTCCTCGCGTTCAACGTCCCCATCCTTCCGGATGCGCAACCCGAAGGGGAGGCGAGCCCGGTCCGGATCTTCCGGGGCGAGGTCATGTACCGGATCCTCGAGGAGTACGCGGCCTGGCGGACGGCCCGCCTGAGCGAGCTCCAGGCGCAGCGGCGGCTGGCCTTGATCCATCCCGCTCGTCTCGAGGTCCTCGCCGGGTTCGTGTTCCGGGTCTCGAAGCCCGCCATCGTCGGGGTCCGGGTGACCGGCGGGACGCTTCGCCCCGGGGTCCGCCTGATGCACCGGGACGGGACCGAGGTCGGTCTCCTGAAGGCCCTCCAGAAAGAGAACGAGTCGGTCCAGGCCGCGGAGGAGAACGACGAGCTCGCCGCCTCGATCGACGGCGCGGTCATGGGACGCAACTTGAAGGAAGGGGATGTCCTACTCGTCAGCCTGCCCGAATCGGCCGCGCGCGGACTCCGGGGCCAGACCCTCACTCCGCGGGAGACCGAGATCCTCGACGAGGTCGTCCGGTTGCACCGCGCGACGCATCCGTTCTGGGGTCAGTGACCCGACGGCGGGTCGTCGACGTCCACCGGAGGCAGGTCCTCCTCGTCGAACGGTTCGTCCAGAGGGTCCACGGGACGGTTGAGCTCGTGGGCGTACCTCGGCGTGATGGGTTCCGGCCCGGAGTAGACTCCGGGTCGAAGGAACAGGCCCAGGAAGACCGCGAGCGCCCCGATCGCGACCAGCGTCACTCCGCCCGCGAGGATGATGATCATCGCCCAGGTGGGGAGCGAACTCGGTCCCACCGTGAACGACTCGGCCAGCGTGGCCCGAAGCGTGGCGATCGTCTGGGCCGAGTTGTGGATCGACAGGAGGTAGGGGAAGCTCAGAGCCCCGGTCCGGTTCCAGGTCCCCGAGGTGTTCGACGACCAGGTCACGAAGGCGGCCCCGGAGGTGCAGAATCCACTACCGGTCGAGCAACGCACCGCTTGGTAGACCGACACTGCCAGATTGTACGTGGCCGACCAGGAGAGCTCGAGCGACCCCGAGGAGGTGTTGGTCATCCAGATCACGGGGAGTCGGGTCTCATTGAATTGGATATTCGGGGCGGAGATCGAGTTCAACCGTGCGTGCATGGAGTCGGTCCCCACGGGGGCCAGGAAGCCCGATAGGGTGACCCCCGCCCCCACGATGGCGAGCGCGAGGCCGATGACCACCAGACCCGTTCGCACGGGGAGCGGAGAGGAAGTGGGTAGGTATAGGCTTCCGCTCCAGGGGTGTAACGGGGGGTCGCGGGCCCCGCGTCCCGATATATACCAGCCTCGGAGTACCGTGAGACGCTGTGACAGAGCCAAACCCTGTCCCCACCCCCGCGGCGGGGGGCCCGGCGTGCCCGAATTGCCACAGCTCGCACCGTATCGCGGACCCGGTTCGGTCCGAGGTTCACTGTGCAGAATGTGGGCTCGTGTTCGAGGAGGGTGAACTTCTCGCGACCCCGCCCCCGCTGCGGGAGTCGGGCGGCTCTGAAGGGAGCGGCCGTGGGATCGGCCCGTTTGCCCGACCGAACGGGGCCCGACGCACCCTCGGCTCCACCCTCTCGCTCGCGCGGGACGGCCAGGGCAAGCGGCTGGATTGGCACCGACGATACGAGTTCCAGCACCTGAAACGCGTCATGCAGCGCCAGACCGCCCGTATCGCGGACGGTCCGATCGACCGTTCCCCGGCCCGCGCCGAGATCGCGCTCGCCTCCGAACGGATCGGACTTCCGCCCGTGGTGCACGCCGAGGCCGAGGAGATCTACCGCGAGGCCAAGGTTCGGGGCCTCTTCCGGGGACGGAGCTTACCCGCCAGTGTGGGGGCCGTCATCTATGCAGCCTGTCGGCGCTACTCGATCCCCCGAACCCTGGGGGAGGTGGCCGGGGCCGTCGGGGCCCGCCGGTCCGAAGTAGGTCGCACGTTCAAGGTCGTCCAGCGGGGAAGCGGTGTGACCGTGCCCGGGGTCGGCACGAGGGCGTTCCTCGCCCGGTACGCCCAGGAACTCGCGCTCTCTCCTAAAGTGAGGTCCAACGTCGAGTCGATGCTGGATGAGGCGCGTCACGACCCCGAGCTCTCGGGTCTCTCTCCGCACGGACTCGTGGCGGCCCTGATCTACCTGGCCGCGGAACGCAACGGCGAGCGGCGCTCCCGGGCCCAGGTGGCCCGCGTCACGACCGTCACCGAGGTCACGCTCCGGTCGACCAGCCGGATCCTCGAGCGGATCTGGGGTACGCCTTCCTCGACCCCTCGCGTCGAGTGAACGGTTACTTGAGCAGGTAGTAGCCGGCCGCTTTCTCGCGGACCTTCCGGCGGACCCAACCCTTGGCCTGGAGCTCTTGCAGGGCGTTCAGGACCATGTTCTTCGGAAGCTTCGAGGACTGGAA
>JBKQNC010000002.1:0-17819 GCA_052326445.1 Thermoplasmata archaeon | reverse complement strand
GCGGTGCTCATGTCGCAGGTGTTCGGTACGCCGGTGTGGATGAGAGACGGTCGCCCATACCTGCCGACATTACGAGAGTTCATCGGGGAGGAGGGGGAGGCCCCATAAGTCCCAGAGTAGTACTAGGGTCCGAACCCGTCGAGGAAGCGCCACCAGGCGGAGAGGGACTGGTCGACTGCCCGCTTCGCGTCCCCGACCGCCGAGCCTCCGTTACGGAGTTCGCGCTGCAGGATCGTCCGCTCGGCGGCGGAGTGGGCCACATCCGCGGAGGTGTGGACCCGGAAGAACTCGTGAGCGGCCTTGGAGCGGATCCCGTAGTTCGCCCGGAGTCCCCGCGACTTTTCGGCCGCGACCTCGGGGAACTGCCGCTCGTACGCGTACAGGGCACCGAGCGCCGCGGCCGGCCGGCCCATCGGGCCGAGCGTGAGCCGCTCGTACGTGGACATGAGGGCCCGAGTGGGAGGCGTGGGCGCCGGTGGGGCACCGGGGCTCCAGCGCGCGCCGATCTCCCGGGCGAAATCCACCCAGAGCTCTGGGTGGGTGGGGGAACGGCCCTCCTCGTCCATCATATTCTCAAGCAGCACTTTCCGGTCTCGGGATTGGAGCAGTCGGGCGTACGCCCCGGCGACGTACCTCGGGAAGTTCGATTCGAAATGATAGTACTGCCCGGCGTACTCCTGAAGCGTCTCCATCGGGAGCTCCCCCTTCGACCACGCGGTGTAGAACGGGTGCTGGAGCAGGTGTCGGCGCTGGATCTTCGCATCGATCTCCTGGAGGGCGCTCATCGGAGGAGGGCAGGTGTGGGAGCTTATCGAGGTTTTGGCCGGGTCCGGAGGGCTTCCGGGGCCCCGACCCGAGGCCCCGGGGGTCGGGCACGACCACCGGATCAGACGACCGCGGTCTCCGCCGGGGCGAAGACCACGAGGAGCACGAGCTTCTCTTCGATCGTGTGGAACTGGTGCGGGTCGTGAGCCGGGACGAACAGGAGGTCTCCCGGAACGACGTCGCGGTCCGCGTCGTGGTGTCGGAATCGGCCCCGTCCCCGGACCACGAAGTAGAGCTCGTCCTGTTCGTGGGGCAACTGGAGGTCGACCGCCCCAGCGGGGAGGACGTAGACCCCCGCCGACATCGGCGCCACGCGGAGGAACTCAAGATAGCGATCCCCCGATTTCTCGACCCGGACCACGAGGTTCTCGACCTTCTCCATGGACCCGCCGGGACCATCAATCCGTCCCGTGTCTTAGCGACTCCGGACCGAACTTTCGCTTGGCGGGCGGAAGGGCCCCGAGAAACCTACGTCTTAGCAGTGGCCGCGAACCGGGGGAGCGGTCGAAGCCGGGTCAGATGCACCGCGACTCCGAGACCCCAGATCAGGATCGGGGCGACGATGAATCGCTCGATCAGGCCGGGGTCGAACGTGGTGTTGTTGGCCTGGGTCGGAACATAGTACGCGAGAGAGACCAGGCAGATCGCTCCGAGCAGCGCGGACCCGATTCGACCCCCCTCCCAGCCGGAACTCGCGTTCATTCCAGCAGCAAGGACGAGCAACGCGATCCCTCCGGGGGCGAACACCAGGAGGGATACGAGGTCGTGCACCGAGGGATTCACGTTCTCGGGGAAGACCCCGACCATGATGGCGGCGACGCTCGCCAGGAGCAATAGTGGGAGTCCGACGGCCCGCGGCGCCCCTCGAGGGAACGCGGTCCACGCGAGCAGGATTCCGACGAATGAGAGCATTCCCAGAAGTCCGATCGAGACGTTGAAAACCACGTGCCAAGGGGACGTCAGCGTGTTGCCGAGGTCGCTGATGTAGTTGGTGAGATCGGAGTACCCCGGGTACTGGCTCTGGACGACGACCATTGCCGCCACGAACTGGAGCGCCCCCAACCCGATGAGGGCGGCCCCGAGACGGGTGGTCTCTCGCATCGGGCGGATGGAAGGCGGGTTCAAAGCCGTTCGACCTCGTGCTTCGACATCAGCTCCTCGGGATGTTCTTTTCGTACGGTCGGAATTCCGGACGGCATCCGCCCCCCGAAGTCCGTTCCGTAAGAGCCATCTCCCTTCCGCGTTGCCCATGGCCGCAGGCCCCATGCGGTTCCTCACCTACGACGAGCTCACCCCCTCGATGGAGGTCGACCGGACCCTCATCCATCTCGCTTCGTTCGGAGGTGCCTGGTCCCGTCGCTCTATCGAAATCTGGCGCCGTCGTAGCCGGATGCTGGCCGACTATGTCGGAGTGTTTGCGGTGGAGCGGGGACGACTTCTCGGCCAAACCTTCGTACTCCGCATCCCGTACACCTTTTCCGAGGGGGTCGAGACCGTCACTGGCATCGCGGCCGTCGGAACCCGACCGGACCGGGGCCGAGCGGGCGTTGCGCGGGCCATCCTGACCGAGATCCATCGACGGGAGAAGGAGGCGGGGGTGCGATTCTCCACGCTGTGGACCAATCGATCGTGGGGCGCGCACCGCCTCTACGAGGCGCTCGGGTACCGCGATGTGTACTCTTCGCCGTGGGCCGTACACGCCCCGTCACAGCGTTCGCTGAAGCGGCGCGAGGGAATTCATATGGCCCGCGCCACCGACCTGACGGAGATCGAGCAACTGCACCGGCGCATCACGGAAGGGCGTACCGGGTTCCTCCGGAGCGAGCCGGGGTACCTCTCCACCGCGGTCGCAGCCCACGAGCTCGACCCCGCTAAGGAACTGGTGGTGCTTCGCTCGGGGACCCGGTTGGTCGGCTATGCTCAGGTCGATTCCAGCCCGCAACGGACCCTCTGTGGTGAGATGGTCGCCACTTCGACGGCGGGGAGCAAGGCGTTGATGGAGGATGTCGAGCGACGGGCGAAGAAGACCCCCTACGCGTTCCAGCAAACTCCCGTGGACGACCACCCCGAGCTCTTCCGCGGGCGAGGGTTCTCGACCGTGGGGACGGGATGGTACGTGTTCATGGCGAACTCGCTGGGCCGAGCCTGGGGTCCCTCAGCTGCGCTGGGCCAGTTCGGCACTCGCGATCCCCGCTTCCTCTGCATGGCGGGAGATCGGTTCTAGTCCGCCTTCGGGAAGGGCCGTTTTCCCGGTGCGGAGTTCCGGCAGGATCGCTCCGGGCCCAAAAAGCCAAGGGAGGGCCCTCGGGCAAAGTTTGTCTCCCTGACCCCCAGCACAGTACACCAATTCGGACCCGCCGAAACCTGGTTTCTCTCAAAGTCAAAACCGTATAAACCGTAGGATTCAACAAAAAGTTGGGTTCCCTCACTTGGCCTGCCCAGCGCGGAGGGTTCGGTCTGGGTCACCACAGTCCGCTGGATTCGAATCTCCTGGCGGGCGCTAGAACAGTCGGGCGGCCGTTGAGCCAGATAGGAGACGCAGGAGCCCAGTGGGTCGCCTAGCGGCCCTTCGACCGAGGCCAGGGTCCTCGCCCAGGACTCACGCACATGATTGGGCCGCGCGCGTCGCGATTGAAGTCCGCGCTACCACGGACGCGCTACTTGAGGTTGCGTCGTAGGCTCCGACGTCTCACCTACCCATGGCTTTTTGCTCGCTCGCGTGTCATCTCGGCCCGGTCATGGCGATTGAGAGATCGAATTGGCAGCGGTTTTCGGGCTGGGCGCTGATCATCGGACCAATCCAGTTCGTCGTCGCTACTCTGGTGGAGGGCGCCCTGATCCCGGGGTACGGCCTAATCACTCACTGGATCAGTGACCTAGGCGCGCCACCGAATACCGCTCCTCACTTCGCTCCGGGCACCTCACTATGGTGGGTTTTCTCCACGTCTCTGATTCTGATGTCGCTGCTGATCTTTGTGGGGCTAGTCGGGCTCAAACCCGTCCTATGGGACCGAGCGCTCGGCAAACTCACGATTCTGATCGTGGCAATTGTCGCCCTCGGTGCAATCGGCGTTGCGGTGTGGAACGAAGTCGACGCCCTCGAACTGCACTCCATCAGCGCCTTGATTGCCTTCGGCAGCGGCTGGGTGGCGCTTGTTCTGTTTGGAGTTTACGCGTGGCGCGATCTGAGATGGGGAGGAGGATGGAGTGCTCTGAGTCTCCTGGGAGGCCTAGTGAGCTTCGTGGCCCTTATTTTCTACATCATTCCCACGTTCGTGGGGAGGGCCAATGTGCCAAATTGGATGGCGTCTGTTTATCCTGGTGGATCCGAACGCCTGATTGTCGTCCCGTTGGTTCTATGGCTAGTCGCGATTGGCGTTCGATTGGCATGGGGGATGGAAGAGCGAAGGTCCTCTTCCGAAACGACTGTAGCCGCTGTGTGATTCGTCCAGTCCGCTTGGGCTCTCATTCGGAGACCCTTAGCCTCCTCGTCGGCGGCTCGGACCGATTTCTAAGGGAGGTCCGAGGCAGCAAGATTGATTCGTTGACCCCCAGCCAAGGATCGAGATTCGAACCCGCCGAAATCCGATTTACCTCGAGATAAAATCGGGAAAACCAACGGAATTGATGAATAGTTCGGATCCAACCCCACCGGGTTTGCAGTGTGGTCGGAGAGAACCCCGCGCTTGAAAAGGGTCGACGCGATTCAGGAGGGGCCGCCGACGATTGGATAGGGGCCCAACCTGTCTAACGCCTGATGGGGGACTCCGAAATCTCGGGCCCTCCTTAAGGTCCGTAGGCTCGAGACGACCGTCTCCAAGGAGAGGATGGCGGAGTTCGCCAGTTCGATTGACCGTGACGGCCTCAGCGAAAAGGAGATCCCCGAATGGGTTCGGAGGTCGTCCCGGCCTATGCCAGCAGGTCGAGCACCAGGCGGTACTCCTTGACGATGAGGGGCAGCAGCTCTTCCGCCCGCTCCAGGTAATCGATAGGCAAGGGAGTCTCGGGGTAGCTCATCAGCCGGAGAAGGGCGGGGTTCCTAGTTAAGGACACGGTCGACATCTGATCCGGATTCTGAGAAAATCGACCGCGGCTCGTCGGCCGCCTTGTTTCTCCCACTCAACCCTTTCCATCAGAGGCGACGTCGTCTCGTGGCAGAAAGCTCGCTACCCTACTTCCTTCCTCTCCGCCCACGGGCGCCCTCCTTGATCAACCGACGGTATGCCTCCACGACTCCGAGATCCTCCAGAAGAGGTTGGAGTCGAGTGGAGTCGATCTGCTCCCCGCTGATGGCGAGAATGCCCCGAACGTCCTCGATGTCCTGGGGGCTTCCGTAGGAGAGCTTGAAGGCAATGGTCTCCTCGAGCGCTGTCACAATGAACGCTCCCTCAGGCAGCACAATGCGCTTACCCGACTCTACTTCCGCGATCTCCGCCCGGGTCCTAGCGAACCTCACGTCCACATGGAACGGGCCGAGTCTGTCGAAGACGGTGACGTGGGAATGCTCATCGTAGGCGTCGCGCAGGTCAGGACCGGTAGTCCTCAGGTCGACCTTTGCCAGCTCGGTCACGAAGCGGGCAAAGCGCGTCGGCGGGAGGTGAAGTAGAACGTCCGCGTCCGCTGTCGCCCTTGGTCGGCCCCAAGCCGGCAACGCGGTCGCTCCCATGAAGACACATCGACCCCCGGATTTCTCCACACAGAGAGAGAAATCGACGACCAGGTTCGTCAGGCCCCGCTGGGTCATGGGCCAACGGATTGTCTGACCTGGGCCGCGAAGATGGATAGCGAGTTCATCATCCAGAATCGTTGCTCGACGGTTTTGGCAGCATCGAGCTCAGTATCTCGACGACGCTTGCTTTCCCGCGCCTTCTGCTCGTCCCTGACGCCTCCCACCGAATTCCCCCTTCAGAACGTGGATGGAGGGGCCTCCTTACCTAATAGCCTTCACCGGGCGATTCGGGTCGTCTGTCCTGAACCGGCGAGGTCAACCGAGTCGACGCACCCTCCCCCAAGTCGCGAGGGTCAATGTCGCCGCGCTCGAGCCGGAATCCGACATTTGGGACCTGTAGAGGGCATTGACGAAACATGCGATTTCGTGACCCCTGAAACGGGGCACGGACTCGACCCCGTTCGGCCCGGATGTCCCCCGGGGTTAATTTCTGCAAACTTACGGAATCTATGATAAATCGGACCCCCTCCCCATTTACCTGCCGAATGCGTTCGAGTCCGGTCGGCGCCGTCTCCCTCGGCCGGGTTCGGATCTGCGGCCACCCATCCTTTCGGGGGGTTCAATTCCGCCGTTCTCGAGTCCCCGGCGGTACTGGACCGGTCAGCGTCCGCCCCCTCACGGTTCGAGTCCCCTGATGGGCGCCCATAAACACAGCTCCTTGGGGTCGACGCCTCTCTTGATCAACGCGTTTGAAGCGTGGCTGTTGGACTCCCCCGCGAGATGGCGCGGGTTCCGAGGGAGATGCGCGTTGCTCTAGCCTTGCCCTCGACTGCGTGCACCATTCACCCCCGGCACGAAGGATTCCGCGATCAGCATTCGTTCAATTTGTTAATGAATCAATGTATAAATGGTCGAGACGTGGTCTAGTGCGATGCCGTCCACCGACCTGCCCCCCGAGATTTCGGGCTATTCGTCCCCGAAGCGGGGGATACTACTTCTGCTAAAGAGGCACCCGGACACGTCGCTAGAAGAGGTCGCACGAGAGCTCAGAGTATCGAAGGTGGCGGCCCTTGGCCATCTGCAAAAGCTCGAATCGAGCGGCATGGTTCAACGGTCCTATCAGGCCGGACGGGTCGGTCGCCCGCGGGTACTATTCCGTCTCTCTCCTAGCGCGAGCTCGCTCTTCCCACAAGGGTACACCGAGATGTCGCTGTTCGCCCTCGAGTTCATCGAAAGCCGTCTCGGACGCAATTCGGTTGCGGAGTTGCTGTCGCAACGTGCGGTAGAAGTGACGGACCGACACCGGGCGCGGGTCGGGGAAGGGCAGCTCCCCCAGCGGGTCGAGGCACTCGCTCAGATTCGGAGCGAGGGCGGCTACATGGCGGAGATTGGAGCACGCAAGCGTGGTTCAGTCGAACTTCTCGAGCACAATTGCCCGATCTTCGCCATCGCCGGTCGCTATCCGGAAGCATGCGAAACGGAGCGACGTATGTTCGAGTCTCTCCTCCGAGCTAAAGTGGAGGTCTCGCACCGCGTGGTCGCCGGCGACGGGGTCTGTCGATTCCTCGTCCGCGAGAAGGGGCCCTTTCTATGACCGATGCGGGGTCTTCACCGCCCTTGGCCCTGATCACGGGTGCGAGTCGCGGCCTGGGCGCGACGCTCGCGGGCCTCCTAGCAGCTGAAGGGTGGAACCTCATCCTGACCGCACGGGGGATCGACGGCTTGGCGACCGTGGTCACCACGCTGGCCCGATACGAAACTACGATATGTGCACTTGCGGGTGACGTCACCGACCCTGCCCACCGGGGGACCCTCCGTCGCGTCGTCGAAGAGATGGGGGGGCTGGACCTCTTGGTGAACAACGCTAGCGAACTTGGCACATCCCCACTCCCATCGTTGATCGACTACCCCCTCGAAGACCTTGAAACGGTCTACCGGACTAACGTTGTGGCGCCGCTGGGCCTCATCCAGGCGTTTCGGTTTTCCCTCCAACAGAAACGTGGGCTTGTAGTCAACATCTCGAGCGACGCGGCTATCGCTGGCTATCCCGGATGGGGTGGCTACGGTGCGAGCAAGGCTGCCCTCGATCTCGTTTCCCTTACTCTCGCCCACGAACTGAAGGACCACGGCATCGCAGTCGTCTCGGTCGATCCGGGAGACCTGCGCACCGGAATGCACCAGGCGGCTTTCCCGGGCCAGGACATCTCGGATCGACCTTTACCGGACGTGACACTCCCCTTTTGGGCCTGGCTACTGCACCAGCCCAAGGAGTCGGTTTCGGGCCAACGCTTCCGCGCGCAGGGCGAGCGATGGGAGATTCCGGCTTGAACGGCATTCCGCCATTAGAAATCTCGGTGCCTCCCGCCCGGGGTGCCGACTGCACCCCGGAGGATCGAGGCGTAGCGCGCGACGGCGTACGACTACTCGTGAGCCGAGGAACCGTAGAGTCTCATCACCGCTTCTACGAGCTCACCGAGCTCTTGCGTCGTGGCGACCTCCTGGTTGTCAATGAAAGCGCGACCGTGCCCGCGAGCCTCGCGGCCCGGGCAGACTTCGGCGACTTCCGCGTGAGCCTCTCGACCGCGTATGGCTCGGACCTATGGCTTGTGGAACCCCGTTGGGATTATAGTCAACCTGGGCCACTTCCGCTCGAGCCGGCGGACCCTCTCGAGCTCGGGGGTCTTCCCGGGCGCTACGTAGCCTCGTTCCCGGGGATCCCGCGGCTCGGCTTTGTACACGTCGAGGGGGACTTGGGGGCTGCGATGCGGGGAACCGGGCGGCCGATCCGCTACGGATACCTCGCTCGCGAGTACCCCTTAGAGACCTACCAGACCATCTTCGCGCGGGTCCCGGGCAGCGCCGAGATGCCCAGTGCCGCGAGGCCATTCACGCGGCCTCTCCTCGATCGCCTGGGGGCCGAGGGAGTTGGGGTCGCCTCGATCGTCCTCCACACGGGGGTCTCCAGTTTGGAGGCCGGGGACGCGGGCCCGGGTAGAATACCGATCTATCCGGAACCATTCTCCGTCCCGCGCTCGACCGTCGATGCGATTCGACGGACCCGCGCCAGCGGCGGGCGAGTCATCGCGATCGGGACAACCGTTGTGCGAGCGCTCGAATCGGCCACCGATGACTGCGGTCTTCGGCCCTCCCGAGGTTTCACGCGTGTCGTCTTGGGACCCGCACGATCCGTCCAAAGTGTGGACGGCCTCTTGACCGGCTTCCACGAGTCGAATTCGACCCATCTCGCGCTCCTCGAGAGCGTCGCCGGGGTTGCAACGGTGCGCCGGGCGTACCGGGTCGCGGTCGACCACGGGTACCTGTGGCACGAGTTCGGTGACAGCCAGCTCTTCCTACCCTCGTAGCCTACATCGCTCGAGCTTCGTCAGCAAGGAGAATGGGGCCCATCGTGCGTCTCTTAGGAGGACCCGACGCGGGTACTTTCGCATTCCGGAGTCCTGGCGGTCAGAGTTTTTCGCAGATCCCCGTCGGATTTTGGGGCGGATCCGGGGTACCTATCTGATTCCCAGCACACGCTCCTCCCGATCGATCCTTGGGCGCACGCCCCTTGTCGGGCTCGCGCTGGCGCGTTTTCGTCAGTTTGTTAACCCCAGCGGTTAAACGAATGATGGAGGCTCGACTCGCTGAGGCCCCGTCGTGTGCGGCGGGCCAACAGGATCTTGATATGACCGCAACGAACAAAGTAGGAATCTTGGGGAGCGGCGACGTCGGCAAACAGCTTGGGCGCGGATTCGCGCAGCACGGATTCGACGTCATGGTCGGATCCCGAGATCCGGCGAAGCTGGATTCTTGGCGAAAGGAGACCCAGGGAAAAGTCTCGACCGGGACGTTCGCTCAAGCGGCTGCGCATGGGGATTTCGTGATTCTTGCGCTCAACGGTTCTGGCACCGAAGCGGCAATTGACCTCGCGGGAACCAACAACTTCGCCGGAAAGCTCGTCCTCGACGCGACGAACCCGCTCGACTTCTCGCATGGCATGCCGCCCGGCCTGCTTCTCGGCACGACCGACTCTCTGGGAGAGCGCGTCCAGAGGATGCTGCCGGACGCCAAAGTCGTGAAGTGTTTCAACACCGTCAGCAACGTCAAGATGATTGACCCGAAGTTCAAGGAGGGCGCGCCTCCGATGTTGATCTGCGGGAACGATGCGGAGGCCAAGAAACGCACCGAGGCGATCCTTCGCGAGCTGGGCTGGCCCGGCGCGATGGACGTCGGCGGAATCGACGGGGCGCGATGGCTGGAAGCGCTCGTACCCCTCTGGGTACGCACGAGCCAAGTCTTGAACACGTGGGAACATGCCTTCAAGGTCGTGCAGTAAATACCGCAGGAGCGAGTCGCCTTGATTGTGGTCCCGTATCGGTCGTGGGAGTTTTGCGTCAAACTCGAGGCAAAGAATCCAAGGATTCGTTCCGTGCCTGGCCCCAGGCTCGAACGCCTGTGGCTGGTGAAATCCTCGTCGGCGATTCGAATCAGTTGGAGTCTCGCCCCGGGGGGATTCAAACCCGTAGAGGAGTTAAACTAAAGGGAGGAGCCAAGGGAGGGAATCGAACCCCCAGGAAGCGGATCTGCAGTCCGCCGCATTAACCATTCTGCCACCTTGGCGCGGCGGAGGCCAAGAGCCTTCGGCTTAAAGCCCTCGGGGCGCGCGCGCCGCGCGGCCTACATTGAGCGGAACCCGCGGCGCACGTACTTCGCGGTGTTCACGACGGTGAGCCGGACGCGCCCACTCCACGGCATGGAACGGCCCTCCGGAATCGTCTGACGTCGGCGGATCGCTTCCAATAGGTCGTCCACGGTGGCCACCTCATCGGGAAAGCTGGTGTACGCCCGGCCGAGGTCGACGAGCGCATGCACGTCGCTCCCTCCCGTGGCCGCGAGCTCCCGTCGCGCCGCGATCAGCTCCGCCTTCGCGTTCGCCACCTCGGAGTTGTGTCCGTTCCGCGCTTCGATCCCGGTCACGAGGGCGGACTCCGCGACGCGTCGGCCCACCCCGTGACGGAAGCGGAACGGATGGGCGAGGACCGGTTCCCCGCCGTTGGCGCGAACCCATTCCACGGTCTCCGCGACCGGTCGATGGGGCGGAGGGGCCTCGGAAACCCCGTACGCCAAGAGATGTCCCTCCAATGTGGAGACCTCGACCCCCGGGAGGAAGAGATACGTCGGGTACGACCGGCGAAGTTCGGTGAGCTCGGCGTGACCCGCGACCGAGTTGTGGTCGGTCAGGGCGAACCCCCGGAGACCCGTGTACGGGATTCGACGCGCGAGGGCCTCGAGGGAGAGCGGAGAATCCGGGGAATGGCGCGAGTGGACGTGGAGGTCGAGCCGAACCGCCGTCGTCACCGCACCAGCGCCCCCGGGGGAACGGGCTCCATCGGACGGACGACCCGTCCCGGCCCGAACGCGATCAGCGTACCCACCGGGGAATCCGGGGGTCGAGTGACCACGACCGCGACCTGGCCGGCCAACCAACTTCCCTCGACCTCGACCGAAGTGGTTCCGAGGTTCACGTGCGTGCCGCCCTTCGAGGACGGACCCCCAGTCGTACCCACCGCCAAACGGAACGAAGCAAACTCGTCGTACGTGATGATACGGTCCTCTCCGCTGCGGCCGGGGACGAACTCACCGGGCGAAGTTCCCTCCGGCGGCACGAGTAGAATGGGTCGCCCTCCTAGGTCCGCCGCGAGAACCATTCCCTCGGATGGAATTCCGCGGATCGTGCGCGGTGCCAGGTTGGATAGAAAGACGATCGAGCGGTGCACGAGCGTGTCGAGCGGATAGGCGCCGCGGATCCCCGCGACGATCGATCGGGGCTTCCCCTCCCCGACGTCGACTTCGAGCACAACGAGGCGGTCGGCGGACGGATGGTCGGTCGCCCGAAGGATACGGCCGGTCCGAACGGCGAGGGTAGGAGGGCCCTCGGGAGCCGGCGGAACCGGCGCCGGAGTCGCGCCCGCGGCGGGGGCCCGAGTCGAGGCGCGCGGAAAGAGCGGATGGACCTCGCCCAAGGCCTGTCCCGGTGGAGGGGGTTCCAGGACGCGCTCCCAGTCGCCGCCCGTCGGAGGGTCCGCGTACCCCAGCATGCGGAACACCTCCGCGGAAGAGAACGGAAGCACGGGGGCGAGCCACGTGGCCAACGCCTTCAACCGCCAGACCGATTCGTACAGGATCCGGGCCCGGTCGAGGTCCGTCGCTTGCCACGGACGCGCTTCGTGGAAACGACGGTTCGACTCGCGGACCTCGTCCAACGTTCGGTCGAGCGCGGCCTTGAGATGGACCCGCTCGTACTCGTCGGTGATGAGACGGTGGGCGGCGGCCAGCTGGGCGCCCGTTCCGCCGGCGAGGTCCGGTCTCCATCCCTCGGGCGGCGTCGGAATTCGGCCGGCGTGGCGCTCCCGAACCAGGACGAGCGTACGCTGAACGAGGTTGCCAAACTGGTTCGCGAGGACATCGTCCCGCACCTTCTCGAGCTCGTCCCAGTCGAGCTCGGTGTCGTGGTTCTCCGGGGCCAACAGGGCCGCGTAGAACCGGATCACGTCGGGCGGGAACTCGGCGAGCAGGGAGGGATGGAACGCGTCCCGCGCGGTGGAGCGCGACTTCGAGATCTTCCCCCCTCCGATCAGGAGCCATTCGTTCGCCGCCACGTCGTCCGGGAGGTGGAGGCCGCCCACGCCGAGCAGCATCCCGGGCCAAAGGATCGTGTGATGGAACTTGTTGTCCTTCCCGAGGAAGTAGTAGTGTCGGGCGGGTTCCCCCTCGTCCCAGTATCGCCGCCACGCCTCCGGTCGACCACTTCGGACGGCCCACTCCTTCGCCGCGGAAAGGTAGCCGATGAGCGCCTCGAACCAGACGTAGAGGCGTTTCGAGTCGTAGCCATCGAGCGGCAGGGGAATCCCCCAGTCCAGGTCGCGGGTGATCGGAGTGGGGTGGAGCCCTTCGTGGAGGAAGTTCTCGGCGACCTTGCGCGTTCCCGGTCTCCAGTCCGCCTGGCGGGCGATGTACTCCGCGATGCGGGGCTGCAGGCGGTCGAGCTCGAGGTAGAACTGTTCGGTCGGCCGGAACTCGGCCGGCGTCCCGCAGAGCGCGCACTTCGGGTCACCGAGCTCCCTCGCTTCGAGGGGACGACCGCACCGGTCGCACTCGTCGCCGCGTGCGGTTGGGGAGCCGCAATGTGGGCACGTCCCCGTGAGGTACCGGTCGGGAAGGAACCGGGCGTGCTTCGGACAGTACGCCCCGTCGGTGGTCCGTCGGCGGATGAATCCGTGCTCGAGCAGCGCGAGGAAGACCTCCTGGGCGGTGCGTTGGTGCAGCACCGTCCGGGTCGTCGTGTACGTGTCGAACGAGATCCCCAGCGCATCGAACGCGCGATGGTTGATCCCATGGTACCGGCGGGTCAGCTCGTCCGGGCTGACCCCTTCCCGCTCCGCGCTGACCAGCGCGGGGGTCCCGTGCATGTCGGATCCCGAGACCATGAGGACCTCGTCCCCCCGCAACCGGTGGAAGCGGGCGAAGATGTCCGCGGGCACGTACGTGCTCGCGAGCTGTCCCAGATGGAACGGCCCGTTGGCGTACGGCCACGCTACACCGATGAACACCCGGGCCACGACGGTCCCTCCGGTCCCAAGAGGTGGAAGGCCCACCTAAACGTTTGCCGGCGGCCCCGCGCGGTGGCCAACGGTCGTGCGGTTACACCTCCGCACGGCGACGATAACGGTAAAGAGCAGAGCCTTCGTCCTTCCTCGAATGGTCGCCGAGCGGGTGCGACGCGTCGAGATTTCCGGCATCCGCCGGATGTTCGAGGCCGCCCCCCCGAATTCCATCAACCTCGGACTCGGCGAGCCGGATTTTGAACCGTCCCCGGCGGTCATCGCGGCGCTCTGCCATGCGGTGGAGAACGGGGGAAACCACTACGGTCCGACCGCGGGGATCATCCCACTGCGGGAGCGCGTGGCCGCGCGGTATGTGGACCGAGACCCCCGCACGACGCGCGAGAATGTGATCATCACGGCGAGTGGCTCCGAAGGTCTCATGTCGACCGCGCTCGCGCTCTACGACGTGGGCGACGAGGTCCTAGTCCCGAACCCGGGGTTCGTGCTGTACGGACCCCACGCCCGCCTGGCGGGGGCGGTGCCGGTCCCCTACTCGCTCACCGAGGCCCGGAAGTTCCAGCCGGACCTCGAGGAGCTCGAGTCCCTGGTCACGCGGCGGACGCGGGCCCTCGTGGTCAACAGTCCCTCGAACCCCACCGGCGGAATGTTCTCGACGCGGACGGTCGACAAGCTCATCCAGTTCGCGGACGCCCACGACCTCGTCATCGTCTCGGACGAGGTCTACGACGAGATCGTCTACGAGGGCGAGTTCGCCTCCTTCTGGGGACGGACGGACCGGGCGGTCATCGTCAACTCGTTCTCGAAGACCTTCGCGGTGACGGGATGGCGCCTCGGATTCCTGGTCGCCCCGACGGCGCTTGCGGTGGAGCTCAACAAGATCCACTACCACATCATGGCCTGCCCGCCCACGCCGGCCCAGCTCGCGATCGTTGCCGGGATGGACGCCGGCCACGCGGCCACGCGGAAGATGGTGAAGGAGTTCAAGGCGCGACGCGACCTCATCGTCCGCCTCCTCCAGGGGATCCGCGGCGTCTCGGTCGTGCCCCCTCAGGGCGCCTTCTACGCCTTCCCGAAGGTCGACTGGGGCCAGAGCTCGACCGAGGTCGCCACGGGACTCCTCCGCCGCGGCGTCATCACCACTCCGGGCGATGCGTTCGGCAGCCTCGGGGCCGGGCACCTCCGACTGTCGTTCGCGAACTCCCGCGAGCGGCTGCGGGCGGGCCTCGAGATCCTTGGGGAGTACGCCGACGAGGTGGCGGGCGGATGATCACGAATCTCGTCGGGCGGCTCTTCCAAGCGGTCGGGCGCGTTCGGGGCGGGACGAAGGGCTCCGACCTGGCGCACGTTGGGTCCGAGCTCCGCCGCCTCCAAACGGCCGAACCTCACCCCACGGCCGACCCTCACCCGGTGGCGACCTCGCGGTAGAGCGCGAGGTGCCGCTGGACGGCGATCGTCCAGTCGTACCCCTGCACCCGTTCGGTGGCGTTCCGCACCCGGTCGCGGGTGCCGGTCCGGTCATCGATCACAGAGGCCAACGCGGCCGAGAGCGCTCCAACGTCCCCGAACGGGACGAGACGGCCCGCTCGACCCTGGTCGAGCACCTCGGGGACCCCGCCGACGGACGAGGCTACGATCGGGGTTCCGGCGGCCATCGCGTCGAGCAGGACCAGTCCGAAGGCCTCCCACTCCGAGGGCAGCACGAGGGCGGACGCTCCGCGAACCACCGCCCGCATCGACGCGCGGTTGTCCAGCCACCCCAGAAACACCAGGAGGTCGGGCATGCCGAAGCGTCGGGCCAGTTCCTCCAGCCGGACGCGCATCCCCCAATCGGGTCCGAGAAAGACGATCGGACGGCGCTGCGAAGGCTCGAGTCGGGCGACGGCCTCGACCAGGTAGGGCAGTCCCTTGTTGGGAGCGAGCCGACCGAAAAAGACGAAGTACTCGGGAGGGAGACCCGGTGGACCTCGGTCTCCGTCCGGGGCACTCCAGGCGGCGAGGTCGATCCCGGGAGGGATCACGCGCACCCGGTCCGCGGGGGCGAACTCTCGGACCAGCCCGGCCTCGCGCTCGGTCTCCACGACCAGGGCCCGGGCGACCCGGTACGCGGTCGCTCCGAACCCCACGTCCTGCACGCGAAGGAGGCCCCGCTTGAGGGCCGATTCCCGGCGGTCCGCCGGATGGTAATGCGTGGAAACGACGAGCGGGATGCTCCGCCGTTTCGCCACGGCAGCGGCCTCGAGCACATGGCCGTACCGGTGCGAGTGGGCGTGGATCACGTCCGAGCCGCTCCGCGAGAGCGCATCGATGAGCCCGATCATCATCGGCATCGTGAGCCCCGGGATCATTCGCTTTTGGATGGGAAAGCGGCGCACCGGTATCCCGTCCACGACCGGGCGGTAGTCCCCCCGGCGCTCCCAGGTCGCCTCATCGACGAGGTCGCTCGCGTAGACGGTGACCTCCTCGCCGGTCGCCCGCAGGCGCCGGCAGACCTCGAGGACGTTCGTTTCGACCCCTCCCGGGGCGTCGAACCGCAGGGTGATCTGGGCGATCTTCACGCGCGCCGGACCTCCTGGTAGAGCTGGTCCAATTGGCCGACGAGGCGATCCCAAGTGTATCGAGGCACGACCTGGTCCCGTCCGAAACGGCCGAGAGAGCGGGCGAGGGCTTCGTCCTCCCAGAGCCGTCGGATCGCCTCCGAGAAGGCGGGGACGTCCCCCGGTGGACACAAGAGGCCAGCCCGGCCCTCTTCCACGAATTCCGGGATGCCGCCCACTCGGGACGCAACGACGGGGGTCCCCTGGGCGAGGGATTCGAGCAGCACCAACCCGAACGCCTCGTACTCGCTCGGAAGGACCGTGAGACGGGCGTCCCGGTACGCGTCCGCGAGCAGGCTCTCCTCCTCCACATGGCCGACGATCCGCACTCTCGGCGTCAGGCCGAGCGCCCCGACCCGCTCCTCGACCGTCGCGCGCATGCCGCCGTCCGTCCCGACCAGGACGAGCGTCGCGTCCGGGTGCCGCCGGGCGAGCGGGGCGAAGGCGTCGACGAGGGTCAGCAGTCCCTTGTTCGAGGCGAGGCGACCGACGAACAGGAGGTACGGGCCCGGGATCCCATACCGCGCCCGGAAGGCACCGGCCGCCGGAGGGGCGGGGAGCGGAGAGTACCCCGGGGGAATGATGGCGACCGGGGGCATCGGCAGCCCGAGGGAGCGCAGCAATCGCTCCTCCTCGTGCGTCTGGACGATCACGCGGGCGGCCGAACGGACGATCGGTCCCGCGAGCCGTCGGTCATAGAACCCCCGGATCCGGTGGCGGAGCCAACCTCCCTCGATCGACCAGATCGGATGGAAATGGGCGGTGAGGATGAAGGGCGTACGCGTGCGACGCCCGTGCCGGCGGGCGACGGCGACCTGGTGAGTCCCGTAGGTGTGGACGTGCACGAGGTCCGGTTGCTCGCGGGCGAGCACCGCCCCGAGGTTCCGGAAGAACGGGTAGTGCAGCGGACCGGGCATCGAGGAGACGGGCAGACGGTGCACGCGCCCAAACGAGGTCGTCTCCTCGCGGGGCACGGACGGCGGAAGTCGTTCCCACGGAAACTCGAGGAGGAGGTCGCTCGTGAACACGTCGACCGAGTGGCCGCGCGCGGGAAGACGGAGCGCGACCTCCGCGACGTGGCGTTCTACGCCCCCCGGGCCGGGAGGAAACCGGGTCGAGACCTGGGCAACCTTCACGGGAGCACGGTAGCGCCGCGTCCAGTTGATAAGTGCACGGGCGGAACGCCCCGGCCTACGTGACGGGCATGCGGCTCGCGGCGAGCCGCTGGGCGTACTTCTTGTAGACCTCGGTGGCCCGCGCGACCGCCTCGACCTTGACGTACTCGTTCGCCTGGTGCGAGAGCTCCTCCTCGCCGGCTCCGAAGATGACCACCCGGGGGTTGACCTGGGTGTAATAGACCGCTTCCGACGCGTGGACGAGCACCGTGGTCTCGGCCTGGGCGACCTCGCGCAGGATCCGCACGTGGTCCGAGCTCGGGTCGATCTGCACCGCGGGCATCGTCAGGATGCGGCGGAGCGTGAAGGGGGTCTTGATCCGTCGCAAGTGCTCCTCCACCTCGTGGTAGAGCTGGTCGGGGGTGTACGGGGGAGGGAACCGGATATCGACCTCCGCGGTGCACTTGTTCGGCACGACGTTGAGCCGGGTGCCGCCGTTGAACGTTCCGATGTTGAGGGTCACGGAGCCGAGCTCCGGGTGCGCGATGCGGCCCTTGAACGACTCGAGCCCGCGGAGGATCCGCATCATCTTGCCGATCGCGTTCTCCCCGAGATGCGGCATCGCCCCGTGGGCGGCCTTGCCGCGGGTCTCGATCGCGAGGTCGAGCACGCCCTTTTCGGCATGGGCCACGCGGAGCCCGGTGGGTTCCCCGACGATGACCGCCTTCGCCCGTCGGAGGGGGAGGGTCTTGGAAAGCGCCGCGGCGCCCTGCATCGTCGTCTCCTCGTCGGTCGTGAAGGCGAGCACGACGGGGATCTTCCGCGCGACCAGGTCCTGGGCGGCCTCGAGCATCGCGATGACGGTCCCCTTCATGTCGGCGGCGCCGCGTCCGTACATCCGACCCGAGGCGAGCTGGCTTTGCGAGAAGCTCCAGTAGTCGCCCACCGGCGGGGTGTCGAGGTGCCCCGAGAGGACGACCCCGCCCTGCCCGTA
>JBKQNC010000001.1:0-117342 GCA_052326445.1 Thermoplasmata archaeon | reverse complement strand
AACGGCTGCTCACAATCTATCGAACGTGCCGAAAGCGAGGCGAGTCGTTCCGGGCGACGATGCTCAACGCCCTGACGGGGACAGGTCCGCCGCTCTCGTCAGTCCGGCCACAAACCTGAGCTCATACAAGCTCGATACCGGAATCAGTCGCTTCCTTCTGCCGAGCCTCAATCGAGGCGTTTGAGTAGTAGTCATGGTCGAGGATACGGTCAACACGAATCTTCTCACCCGCCGCATTCTTGAGTGTGGAAGCAGCTTTCCTTCCGAGGGTGATGCCAGGGACCGCAGAGCTCGTTGCAGAGCTCTCGGTCGCGGTCCTCAAGAAGAGCCACGAGATCGGCTCTTCCGAGGCCCTCCTCGTAGATCCTGTGGGTCGGGGCCGTCAGAGTTATCGGTTCGGTCCCGTCTACGCTCCATTCAAGCCGACTCTTGGGCACCTCTCTTCCTCCTGGGATGTTTGGTCACACCTCCGGAGGAGGAGCCGGCTCAAGAGTCAGCCCACCTTGTCACAGGACGAAGGAATCACTCCATGCCCCAGAACAATCCCAAACCGCCTGTCGCAGACCGACGACCCACATCCACCACCTACCATGGTGTCCGTGTTCGCGAAGACTACCGGTGGCTGGAGGATGGGAAGGACGAGGGGGTCCGTAGGTGGAGCAGGAGACAGAACCGGTACACCCGGGGAGTGCTCGACGCCATTCCCGGCCGGGCTGCGGCCGCCCGGCGGTTCCGAGCCCTCTTCCGCAAGGGGTACGTCCTCTACATGCACCCCAAGTTTGCAGGCGGTCGTCTCTTCGCCCAGCAGTTCGACTTGCGAAGGGGTCGCCCAGTCCTCGTGGTCTTCGATTCGTTGTCCCACCTCGACCATCCCCGTGTGCTCCTCGACCCCTCCCAATGGGACCGGAAGGGCTCTCCCGCTGTCATCGATCTCTTCGCCCCGTCGTGGGACGGATGCCATGTGGCGATCACCGCCTCTTTGGGAGGCTCGGAGGAGGGTGACCTACAGGTCTTCGACGTTGGCTCGGGCCTCCCCACCGGCGATGTCGTACGTCATGTGGCCCGTGTCGGGGCTGGGGCCGACATGGCATGGACCGCAAGCGGTGAGGGACTCTACTATACCCGGCACCCGCACCCGGGGGAGCGTCCACCAAAGGACTTGGACTTTTACCAGCAGGTCTACTTCCATCGCCTGGGTACACCTGAGGGTGAAGACACCTATGTGATCGGGGAAGAGTTCCCGCGAATCGCCGAGGTCAAGATCTCGACCCTCCCCGACAGGGAGGCCTGTGTCTTCTCGGTGGCGCACGGGGACGGCGGCGATTATGAGTTCTGGGCTGGGGATGGACATCATCCCTGGGTTCGCATCGCGGGGACCAAGGACAAGGTGGCCGGGGCGACCCTTGGCCCCGACGGCAGTGTCTTCCTTGTCTCCCGGCAGGGGGCGCCGCACGGGAAGGTCCTCGAGCTTCCCCTTGACGGGAAGACCGTGTCGTCGGCCCGCACAGTGGTGGCCGAGGGCGACTGGATCATAGAGCACGTGGCCGCTACCCCCCACTATCTCTTCCTACGGGAGCAACTGGGCGGTGTGGGACGCCTGCGCACCCTCGATGTTCGCTCGGGGAGGTCCGTGACCGCCAAGGTGCCCCCTGTCTCGGCCGTGACATGGGTCGCGTCCCTGGATGGAGACCGGGTCCTCTTCGAGGTGTCCTCCTTCCTTGCACCACCTTCACAGTTCGCGTGGGACCCTTCCCTGGGACCTCCCCTGGAGACCGCCCTCTCCTCCCGTCCCCTTGCCGACCTCTCGCGCTACGAGGTGGTGCGGGAGTTCGCCGTCTCGCGGGATGGCACCAGGGTCCCCCTATCCATCGTACGCAGGAAGGGGCTCAAGAGGAATGGACGCCATCCCGTACTCCTCACGGGATATGGAGGGTACGGCATATCTTCGATGCCACAGTACGTCATTTGGCATCTTCCTTGGATCGAGGCCGGAGGGCTGCTCGTCACAGCCAACATCCGCGGTGGCGGGGAGTACGGTGAGACCTGGCACAGGGAGGGCATGCTCACCAAGAAACAGAACGTCTTCGACGATTTCATAACCTGCGCGGAACACCTCATCAAGAGGAGGTACACCGTGCCCGGGCACCTCGCCATAGAGGGGGGGAGCAATGGAGGACTCCTCATGGGGGCGGTCCTGACCCAGCGACCAGAGCTCTTCCGGGCTGTCGTGGCCCATGTGGGCATCTTCGATTCGCTCCGTGCCGAGCTCGAGACTAATGGCATGTTCAACACGACCGAGTTCGGGACGGTCAGGGACCCCGCACAGTTCCGGGCCCTCCATGCCTACTCTCCTTACCACCACGTGACCGACGGCACACACTACCCAGCCGTACTCTTCGCGGCTGGGGAGAACGACAACCGCGTGAGTCCCTGCCAATCCCGCAAGATGGCGGCCCGCCTGCAGGCCGCCAGCAGTTCGGGGGAACCGGTGCTACTTCGTACGAATGGGAGCTCTGGGCACAACATGACAAGGACCAGCGACATCGTAGAGCTCCTGGCGGACAGCCAGGCATTCATGCTTGACATGGCCGGTGATCGTGCGGATGGCTAGGACAGAGGGCGGCCCAAGGATCCGCCTATCTAGCCGAGAAGACCGGATAGGTTGCCGGTAAGGTCAGCAAGGGGATCTGGAGGGGCCCGAAGGCGGTGAGCGCCGGGGCGAAGAAGGGATTCAAGGCGTTCGAAACGGGCACGTTGGGAGAGTCGGGGGCTCCTCGTCAACCCTCCGACCGATTTGTACGAAGGGGGTTTCGTAAGGGACCCACTCGGGCCTGTAGCCCGACGATCAGCTCCTCGTACCAGCCGGGCATAGTCGTCACGGTCGTGCCGGCCCACCGTCCCCCCGCGCGCGCGTGAGAGAGCGCGCGTCGTCATGGCTCTACCCCGTACCTCGTGCCTGCCGCTCCGACACCACCCGCCGCATCGCCGCTCGTCCGCGGCGTCAAGGGGGTCTGTCCCACGGCCCACTCTTGCGTCACGGCGGGAAGCATGAGGATTGGGGTTGGTCCGCAGGGAATCGGGAACCCTGTTCGCACGTTGCTTTATCCGGGTGGTTCACGAGGAAGGCTACGTCGGGCCCGGTCCTACCTGGAGCGGAAGGGGGTCCCTCTTCGCGCGCGTGCGAGAGGTATGGAGAGGCGGCAGAGGTCGCAGGAGCGGGGAGCAGGGAGCGCGGTCATGGCGTGGCTGAGGCCCGGCAGCCTTCGGGTCTCCCGGACAGTCCGCTTGTCTTCCACGCGCGCGCGTGAGAGCTCGCGCGGCGTCATGCTGCCACCTGCCGCTTGCCGCTTGGAGGGGGCGGGGGAACCGGGGCGCCGTCGACCGGCCTCTTCCGGGCAACGGCGCGAAGCGTGGCGAGTTGCTCGGTCCATGGGAAACCGGAGGCGACCCGTTCTCACGTTACGGTATCCGGGCGCTCCACCAGGAGTCTACGCTCGGCGTGGTCCGACCGGGGGTGGAAGGACTTCCCTCCTCGCGCGCCCGCACGTCATATATAGGTGGGGCGGGAAGCCACGGCAACGCGGCAATCGGCAACGGGCCGTCGGTCCAGCAAACCTTCCTTCTCGGGGCGAGGTCGGCCGGTACATCGGCTACTCCGCACGCGGTCTCGGGCGGGTGGACCGGACGCCACAAGTCGGTTCGCCCGGGCACGCTCGCTCCGACCGCGAGAACCCACCCAGCCGGGCCGGTGACGAGAGGCGGTCCGCCGAGCCGCCCCCACTCCGGATCGCGTTGCCGGCTCCCCCCACGGGGGCCCGCCGGCAACGCCGCACAGTGGCGACTCGCCAGGGCGTCATGCCGTCGCGTCCCCCGCACCATCGCCACGTCGCGGAGCCGGACGCGGCGATGCTCCCCGGCCCAGAAACGGAGCTTGGCGACTTTGATCGTCGGTCCCGGGTCTTCCGTGAAGGCTCGGATAATCTCCTCGTCCCTCCGTTCCTTTACAGCGCGCTTCTCCGCGTCGAGGCTCCAGCCCGAGCGAAGGTTCTTCAGGTAGCCGAGGAGCTGACGCGCGACTCTCTGGCCGCCCCCGCTCAGGTGCTTCTCCAGGTCGCTGACGTCCACGTCGATGTCGAACCCCCGCAGCTCGTACGCGAGGTAGGGGAGGACCGTCGGCGGGACGTGGAGAGGCCCCTCCTCCTCGCGCGTGCGTACGAGATATATATGGTGGGGGCGCCGCTCCCACCACCACCGCAGGCCCCCCTCACGCGCGCCTGGGAGCTCGTGCGGCATCGTGGAGACGCCTCCGAACCGCGAGCCGTCCCCGGGCCGGCGATCACCTCCGCCCTCGGGCCACTCCCGACCGAAGACCGACTACATTCTCCCCCTCATGTTTGCGCGAGGGAGCGCGCGCGGTGTCATGCTTCGACTTCGTACCTGCCACCCGACGGTGGTTGGGTATCATCTCCAGGCGGTCGGCTCACCCTCGCGCGCGCGGTAGAGAACGCGCGCAGCATCACGGCCGTTCGCCGCGCACCCGAGACGTCGAGGGGACCTGCCCCTCTGCCCTCTCATGCGCCGTGGCGCCAAGCGTGGTGATGGGCTCGGCTCGTAGGGAACCGGGCGACCGGGTCTCACGTCGCGGCCGGGTATCCCACGCGGAAGGGTTCGTCCGGCCCGGTCCGACCGAAGGGGAAGGGCTCCCCTCCTCGCGCGCGCGTACGAGATATATAGAGCGGCGGCGGCTGTCGCAGGAGCGGGGAGCAGGGAGCTCGGTCCCGGCGTAACCGAGGCCCGGTGCTGTTCGGGTCTCCCGGAAGTAGATGGGTGGGAGTCCTCCCGACCCGGGGCTACCCGATGCTGGCGCGTCTCTATGAAGGCGCCTCGACAACGACCTTTGCCCCGTTCAACGGGGCGACGAACCGCCAGCCCTTCTCGATCCAGGCTTCCACCGCCGTCGCGTCGACCACCTTCTGTTGTCCGGGACCCCCGGGAGCATCGGCCCCCGCCGAGGCCTCCTTCGCCCTGTGCAGCGCCTCCAGGACCACTTCGGAGCCAAGTGGGCCGAGTTTTCCGATTTCCACCTCGTCCAGGCCGGCCATTCCGAGGATGACCCGGTACACCTCCTCGTTCGACGTCCGGGGGGCCTGCATGACGGATAGGAACGGCAGAGTGCGCTCGTAGGAGGCCCGCATCGCCTCGACCGTCTCGTCCGTGAGACGCTTGCCGAGGGTGTACCGGTTCTGGACGGAGCCGAGGTCGTGGCCCATCCAGAACTCGCGCACGTCGCGGGTGACGGTTCCATGCTGCTCACCCAGCAGGCAGGCGGTCGCGAACCGGGCCCGGAGCACGTACGGACGGAACGACAGCCCCGACCGGTGGATCGCCTCGCGCAGGTCCATCGTGAGGCTCTTCGTCGTGACGAAGGTCCCCGCCGGCTTCGACCCCCGCCCTTCCCGCCCGACCCCGGGGCCCAGGGAAGCGGCCATGGGCGACTCGGGAGTCAGCGTCTCCCCCCGCACGATCCGCTCATGCAGGCAGGCGAGGATCGCCTCGGCCAGCTCGGGCCCACCGAAGGTGAGGTATCCCTTTCCGATCTTGTCGCGGGTCGACCGGACCCGGACCATGAACGGGACGTGCGAGAAGGCGAGTTGGCCGAGGTCGAGCTCGGGGAGGTCACCGAGTCGCAAACCGTCGGTGGCGTCGATAGAGCCCAGCACCCCGGGGCGGACGCCGCTCTGGGCCATGAGCAGGGCGCAGACCCTCCCCCGAGCGGAGAGGATGGACAGGAGACGGCGCAAGTCCTCGCCCGACGGAACGCGCTCGTTCTCGATGGTCACGCCGTCCCGGCCGCCGACCTTCGGCAGGCGAGTGAACTCGACACCGTTGTGGTCGAGCCAAGAGCGGAGGGCGAAGAGGACCTTGCGGATATAGGCCGGACTCCGTCCCCGCTCCTGCTGGGCGACGGCGTAGTCCGAGAGGAGTCGGCGGAGCGCTTCGGGCCGGTCCCGAGCCCGACGGACGATCTCCGTGGGCGAAAGTCCGCTGACATCGCAGAACAGCGCCAGACGGCGGACATAACCATCGGCGGTGAGCTTGGAGCGGAGGGAGAGCTCGCGGTCCCAGCGGACGACCTCTCGGGACGCGCGAATACGGGTGTGGTTTCCGCGTCCTTCGCGGAAGGCGAACTCGGCCACGAGGGTCTACAGGTACCGGTAATGGCTTAAAGGTTTGGGCGGGCCCGAGGGGATTCGAACCCCTGATCTTGCGGTTAAGAGCCGCCTGCTCTGACCGGACTGAGCTACGGGCCCGTGGACGGCTCGCTCCGACTGGGCTCCGAGAGATAAAGGCTCGGGAAGGCCCGTCAGCGCCGCAGGCGCTCGAGGGCGGCCCCCACCATCAGGGGGAGGAGGAGGGTCACGTCGCCTTCGACCGTCTGGTGGCGGGCATTCGCCTTGACCTTGCCCCAGGAGATCGCTTCCCGGGTCCGGGCGCCCGAGAGGCTCCCGTCCCACTCGACCGCCGTCGTGAGGTAGAGGGCCGCATCGAGGCCGTCGCGGAACTGGTTCCACCAGATCGTATGGTGCTTCGAGATCCCGCCGCCGAGCATGATCGCCCCGCTCCGCTTCGCCTCGAAGACGAGGTCGGAGAGGCGTTGCTCGTCGGCCATGAGGTCGAATCCGAGCCCCCGGTGGTCCTGCCAGTAGAGCCACACCTGGGACCCGACCGCCCCGTCGGTGATCCCCGGAACGAAGACGGGCACCTTCCGGTCGTAGGCGGCCCGAAGGATGCTCGAGCCGCCGGATTTTGCCGGGAGGGCGGCCCCGATCGCGGCCGAGAGCTCGACGGTGGACAGCGACCGCGTGCCGCCCTTCCACAGTCGGTCGAGGATCGGCCGCATCTTCTGCTCGATGATCGCGCCGTAGTTCGCCTCCGGGATGACGAGGTTGCCGAGGCGGTAGAGGTGGCGGCGGTGGAGGCTCGCGTCGTCGAGGTTCCACTCGCCGTGGTAGTACGGACGGAAGGAGCGGGCGAGGTCGTGGTCGAGCGTGCCACACGTCGTGACGATCGCGTCCACGTACCCCTCGCGGACGAGGGTGGCGAGGACGCCCCGCGTTCCGGTCGCGACGATGTCCGCGGGGAAAGAGAGGAAGGTCGTCATCTCGCGGTCGCCCAGGATGCGGGCGAGCAGGTCCACGCCGTCCGCGACCCCCTTGGCGCTGAACCCGCCGCCCGCCTCGAGCCGCCGCACGAGCGTGTCGAGCGACGGGGCGTCGTCGACCCGGACATCCTCCACGCGCCGCGGCATGGTCCGGCCGAACCCCGGGGGGTTAAAGCGCTCCCGTCAGGCCCAGGGCGAACGAGTGGAAGATCAGGAGGTAGGCCGCCACGTAGCCGAGGAGCGCCCCTCCGTTCAGGAGCGGCAGGCCCGCCTGCGGGTTGCCCCGCGCGACGAGGCCCATGAGGACCCCATAGCCGAGCAGGCTCCCGCCGAGGACGCAGAGGGCGACCACCAGGTTGGCCCCGATACCGAGGACGAACGGCGTATCCGGGAGCCAGACGAACGAGGAGGCGACGAGCGTCCCCGGGATCACGACGTCCCCGAGTCCCATGAAGAGCGCGGCCCGCTCCTCCACCGGCTGCGTCCGCTGGGCTTTCAGGTTCGGGGCTGCGACGTAGTCGTACCCGGCCGAGTCCGGCATCACGAGCAGGATCGGGAGCTTCATGTCAACGACCGCGTCGGCGAGCGAGACCATGTGCTTCGTGACGTAGACCGCGATCGCGTCGTAGACCAGGAGCGCGATCAGGAGGATGAACGCCGGCAGGATGGCGAAGGAGATCCCGAGAATGGCGATCAGCGCGCCGGCCGCGAGGAACCCCACGAGGTCGACCACCCACCACTGGGGCTCGGTGAGGAGGGCGAGGTAGAGCGTGGCCGCCACCGCGCCCGCCAGCGCGAGCGCCGGGGTCACTACGAGCTCGGCCGCGTACGGCATCGGGAGGTAGGAACCGACGGGAAGGACGGAGAACGTCGCGTACAGCGTGATGTAGAGCGCCCCCCCGATCGCGAGGAGGATCAGCTGGCGGAGGGCGACCAGGCCTCCCTTGCGCCGGGCGATCAGGAGGATGGCGAGCGGAGCGATGACGATGAGGGCGATGATCCCGAGCGGCGCCGTGACGCTCGTCGGGTTCGAGTTCGACGAGAGTCCCGCGGAGCGGAACGGGTCGGCCAGCACGAGCCCCACGGCCTGGGCGCCGACGTAGAGGGCGAGCAAGCCGAGCCAGCGAACGCTGCGCATCGTCCGTTACGGCTGGACGATCGCGTAGGCGTTGTTCCCGAGGACCTTCGTGATCTTCGCGTTGACCGTGGTGCCGCGCTGCGTGGCGCCCGTCACGAAGATGACGAACCCCTCCTTCTTCGCGACCCCGTCCCCCCGACGCCCGACATCCTCGATGGTGAGGCGGTAGACCTCGCCGACCTCGACCGGCGCCCGCGGCTTCTCGGGGGCCACGACCCGGCGCATCGTGACGGGGCGCTGGGCCCCGCACGCTTCGCAGATGAGCAGCGTGAGCCGTCCGTCCTTTGAGAGGTGCGTGTCGGGCCGCTTGCACTCCGAGCAGATGACGTACTTCGCGGTGTACTCGCGGATGCGGGAGGCGACCTGGTCCTTGGTGATCCGGGACTTCAGGACCCCGCGGGGCAGGTCGAGGACGCCGGGACATCCGAGCTCCCGCGCGAGGTAGCCGATGACGTGGGCCGGCTCGCGCCGGAGGACGGTCGTGATCTCCTGGAAGTTGCGGATGACCGTGTTCTTTCCGTCGGACATGACGTCCGGCTCCGGGACCTGGAACCGCTCGCCGGCGGCGCGGACCGGGGGCAGCTTTGCGTGCGCGCGTTCGAGGAGGGCTTGGTAGGCGTCCATCGGAAACACTCCTAGACCGAGGGGACGGGGATAAGGCTTCGCCGCCCGGGGGCGGGTCAGGGGTCGGGGAAGTCCCGGAGCGCGTCGAGGGCCCGTCCCAGGTCGCGTTCCGTGACCACGTGGGCCGCCGCTGCCCGCACGAGGTCGTCGGCCGGCAGGAACGCGACCCCGACCCGGCTGCGCCGGAACATCCCGACATCGATCTCGGAGTTGCCGATCGAAGCGGTCTCGCTCGGGGCGATCCCGAGCTGGTGCTGGAGCCCTTCGAGCACCTTCTCCTTCCCGTTGATCGGGACCCGGACGATCCCCTCGCCGGTGAGCCGACCCTCGCTCGTGACCCGGAACCCGTTCGCCAGCACGAGGTCGATGCCGAGCTCCCGCGCGATCCGGTGGGCGAGCAGGTCGATCCCGCCGCTCAGGATCGCCGTCCGCGCCCCGCGGGCGTGCAGCCCGTCGACGAGCGTGTGCGCGCCCGGCATGAGGGGGACGGAGGCGAGGATCCCCTCGAGGTCCTCGACCGATAGGTCCGGGGCATGCCGCCACCAGATCCGGATGTCGGTGCGGATGAACTCATGGTCGTCGATCCGGCCCGCGAGAAAGTCGCGCAGGCCGTCCGCGTTGTGGTCCTGGAAATGGTGGTGGATCGCCGCCCAGGAGCTCTCGACGTCGACGAGCGTCCCATCCATGTCGAGCGCGACGAGCCTAAGCACGGTCCCCCCGCGCGAGGGCGTCCGCGCGGGCCAAGGTCCGCTCCGTCGGTCGCGTCCGCCATGCAACGAGGTTCTCGACCACCTGGTCGGGTCGGCTCGCACCGACGATGGTCGCCGCCCCGTTCTTCTCGAGCCAGTGGAGCGCGATCGAGGCGAGCGGGATATGCGACTCGTCCGCGAGTTCCTTCAACGACCGGGCGCGCTTCAGGACCTCCGGCAGCCGGTCGTCCTCGAACAAACGGTGGGCGAACCGTTTGGCCTCCGGGGAGACCCGCTTGCCGTCGAGGTAGCGCCCCGCCAAGATCCCGCGAGCGAGCGGCGTGTAGGCCTCGATGAGGATCTGGTGCTTCGTGCAGTAGTCCCGGATCGGGTCGGCCTCCTCCCGGTCGAAGAGGTTGTAGCGGATCTGGTTCACGGCGATCCGCGCCTCCGACAGATGCTTCGCCGCCTCCTCGAGCTCCTCAAGACCGAAGTTCGAAACGCCGATCGCCCCGACCCGTCCCTCCTTCCAGAGTGACTCGAGGGCCCCCATCGTGTCCGCGAGGGGAACCCGGGAATCGGGCGCGTGGACCAGGTAGAGGTCGACCGAAGGACGGCCGAGCCGCTCCAGGCTGTTGATCAGGCTCGCCCGCACTTGCGCGGGGCGCAGATGCTCCCACGAAACCTTCGTCGTCACGAAAGCCTCGGGAGCGCCTCCCACCGTTCGCGAGAGCACGTCCCCGAGGACCCGTTCGGAGCGTCCGCTCCCGTACACCTCGGCGGTGTCGAACCATCGGAACCCCAGTTCGTACGCCCGGCCGATCGTCGCCTTCGTGCGCGCCTCGTCCTCGGCCTTCCACCGGCCGAGGGCCCACAAGCCGAGCCCAAGCGCTGGGTGGGGTTTCTTACCCTGGACCAGCGGAATGGACCCGAAGGGCGACGGCGGGGTGGGGGTCGCGGCGACCGAAGCACGGGCGGGCACCGCGGGAGCGGCCTTGCGAGCGCGCTTCGGCGGTTCTTTCTTCGGGCTCATGGCGACCTCCCGACCGAGCCTTCGGGATTCATGTGTTCATCGATGCGCCGGATCCGTGCCGCGAGCTCCCGAGCCTTCTCCTCGGCCTCCCGAACGACCTCCGGCGGCGCTCGCGAGCGGAACCCCGGGTCGGCGAGCCGGCCCCGGGTCTTCTCGAGCAGGGCTTCGAGCTTCTCCCGCTCGCGGCCCAGCGCCTCGGACTCCTCCGGTGCGGCGGCCGGCCGCTCAAGATAGCACTCCCCGAACGGCGCCACCCGACTCCCTGAGCGCGGCGGCGCGGGGGCGTCCGCGGCCAAGAGCTCCAAGGGGCGGACGCGGGAGAGCCGTTCCACAGTGCCCCGCTCCCGTTCGAGCAGCGAAGCGACCTCGCCTCCGGCGGGCCGGATCCACGCCGGGGGCAGGGCATCGGCCGGAACATGTTCGTCCGCCCGGAGGTTCCGCAGGAGGCGGACCGCCTCGAGGATGACGTCCATCTCGAGCTCGGCCGGGGGGTCGGCCCGTCCCTCGGTCGGGTCCGGCCAGGCGGCCGTGGCGAGCCAATCCCCGTCGTGGGGAAGAGCATGCCAGAGCTCCTCGGTCACATGCGGGGCGATGGGGTGGAGGTGTCGAAGGGTCCGCTCGACCACGTAAAGGAGGGTCTCCCGGGTCTCGCGGGCGGCCGGTTCTCCCCGGCGACCGGCGAGGCTCTCCTTCGCGATCTCCACGTAGCGGTCCGCGAGGTCGTGCCAGATGAAGGAGTGGAGGGCCGTGGCGGCCCGGGAGGGTTCGTACGCCCGGATCGCTCGGTCGACCTCCTCCGACATGCGGCGGTACCGCGAAACGATCCAGCGGTTCTCGAGCGCCGCCGTCGGGGACAGGTCCGGCGGTCGGGCGGGAGGCAAGGTCCCCTCGGGAACGTGGGGGAGCGTGAACCGGACCAGGTTCCACAGCTTGGTCAGGAAGTTGCCACCGCCGTCGATCGCGGCCCGTCCGAACGGCCCGTCCTCCTCGGTCGGGTTCGGGAAGAGGAGCGCGAACCGCATCGCGTCGACCCCGCGCTCCTTCATCACGTCGAGCGGGTCGGGGGAGTTGCCGAGGTGTTTCGACATCTTCCGACCCGTCTCGTCGCGGAGCATGCCGGTGAAGTAGACGTCGGTGAAGGGTGCCTTCCCGGTGAAGTGCTCGCCCGCCATCATCATCCGGGCGACCCAGAAGAACATGATGTCGCGCCCGGTGACGAGCACGCTCGTCGGGTAGTAGTGTTCGAGGTCGCCGGTGCGGTCCGGCCAGCCGAGGGAGACGAACGGCCAGAGCCACGAGGTGAACCACGTATCGAGCACGTCCGGGTCAGGCGTGAGGTCGGTCGACCGACAGTGGGCGCAGGCGACCGCCGGCTCGACGGAGACCGTATCCTTGCCGCACGTCCCGCACCGGGCGACGGGGATCGGGTGGCCCCATAGCACCTGGCGGGAGATGCACCAGTCCTGGATCCCCTCCATCCACCGGAAGAAGGTCGTGTTCCAACGGTCCGGGTGGAGCCGGACGCGACCCGTCCGGACCGCGTCGATCACCGGGACCGCGAGCGGACCCATGCGCACGAACCACTGGGTCGAGAGGCGGGGTTCGATGACCGCCTCGGAACGCTCCGAACGGGCGACCGTGTGGCGGTACGGGACCTCCCGAAGCACGAGCCCCTCCGCCCGCAACCGTTCCAGGACGCGGGTCCGCCCCTCGTCCCGGTCCAGCCCCCGGAACTCCTCCGGAACCCAATCCCCCGTCAGGCGCGCCCGGTCGTCCAGGATGTCGGGCGGCATCGGGAGCGATGGATGCCGCCGGAAGACCTCGTAGTCCACGAGGTCGTGGCGGGGCGTGACCTTGAGCGCGCCCGACCCGAAGGCGGGGTCGATCGCCTCGTCGGAGATGATCGGCACTTTGCGGCCGGTGAGCGGCACGACGACGAAGCGGCCCACCGCCTCCGCGTGGCGCGCGTCATCCGGATGGACGGCGACGGCCACGTCGCCGAAGACCGTCTCCGGACGCGCAGTCGCGACCTCGAATCCGCCCGGCGAGCCGTCCGCCCAGGCGTAGGTGAGGTGCGTGAGACTTCCCTGCTCCTCGGAGTGAACGACCTCGAGGTCGGAGATCGCGGTACGGAGTCGGGGGTCCCAGTTGACCATCCGTTCGGCGCGGTACACGAGGTCCTCGTGGTAGAGGCGTACGAACACCTCTCGAGTCGCTCGGAGCGCCCCCGGGTCCATGGTATACCGGAACCGGGTCCAGTCGAGGGAGAACCCGCCCCGTTCGAGCTGCTCGCGAATGACCGCCTCGTGCTCCCGGCGCCAGGTATCGATTCGGGCGAGGGCCTCCTCCCGCGGCAGCTCCTCGAACCTCACCCCCTGTTTCGAGAGGGCGCGTCGGACCGCGACCTGGGTCGAGAGGCCGGCGTGGTCGAGGCCCGGGGCCCAGAGGGTCGCCTCGCCCCGCATCCGGTGATAGCGGGAGAGGAGGTCCATCGCCGTGTCCCCGAGCATGTGACCGACCGTCAGGACCCCGGTCACGTTCGGGGGTGGGAGGATGAGCGAAAATCGACCGCCGGGGCCCGGCCGCTCCGGGGCGCGGAACAGGGCCGCCCGGGACCACCCTTCTTGCCAGCGAGCCTCGATCTCGCGGGGCTCGAACCGGGAGGGAAGCGAGGTCGGGCTCACGTGGTTCCCCTCCCGAAGAGCACCGGGCTACAGGCGACCAGTTCGGCGACCGAGACCCCGGCCATGACCGTAAGGGCCAACGCGGTCGAGGAAGGCCCCACGGAGAGGTAGGCGGCGAGGGGCAGGGACGCGACGATTAACCCCGGGATGGAGATCAGGATCGCGGTCCAGGTCCCGGCGTAAAGGTTCACGAGCGGCAGTCCCTTGCGACGGGCCCGCCGCAGCACGAGACCGAGCTCCAGTAGGGAGGCGGCCACTACCGCCGGCATCTCGGCGGCCACGAAGCCCACGAAGAGACCCGGGTCGCTGAGCCGCAAGCTTACGAGTCCAAGGACCACGCCCGCGGAGACGAGGTAGATGCCGAGGACGAGCGCCACCTTGCCGAGCACGAGCGTGCGGTCGGAGATCGGCAGGGTTTGGCCGTAGGAGTACGCGAGCACCTCGATGGCGAAGAACGCGGGTCCGAAGAAGGTTGCGAGTAGGGCGGCGCTGGTCACAGCCCCCAGGGCAAGCGATTCCGCCCCTCGCGTCGAGGAGCCGGGCGCGTACGTCAGGAGGCCGAGCGCGAGGGAGTCCAGGATGGGCAGGAGGATGAGGAAGGCGTACCCTGGGGTGCGGCTCGCGATGCGGAGGTCCTTGACCAGGACCGAGCGGATCGACCCGGTCACGGTGAGCCCGAATCGGAGCGGCGGAGCGGGGGTGGCGACGCCGGCGGGCGCCATGCCGACCCGCCGAACCGCCCCGCCCAGCCAGGCCGCGCTCCCGAGGGCGAGCGCGAGGTACCCGAACGATGCAGTGAGGAGGACGAGGAAGCCCGCGGCCCCGAGCGGGAGGGCCCCCGTTCCTCCCGCGACGACCGAGGGGAGACTGGCCAGCGGGAACGGGAACGCGAGGAAGAGCAAGTTGAACCCGGCCGAGGGGGCGGAATTGCTGAGCTGGGAGAGCGCGCTGAAGAACGCCGGCGCGAGGGTGACGAACCCGAACATCCCGAACGCGGGCACGACCCACAGGACGAGGTACGTCCATCGGAGCACGGTGCTCCCGCCTCCGCCGCGCGCCCCCTGCACCCGTCGTACGAAGAACCGGCCCGTGACGAGCGAAAGCGCGAGGGCGAACGCTACCGCGGCAAAGACCCCGGGCAGGATGGCAAGGCCGGCGGCAAATCCCATCGCCGCCCCGACGAAGACGGGGGTCACGACGAGGATCGTCACGACGGGGATGTCGAACAGACGGAGGTAGAGGATCGCCGCCACCCGTCGCAGCGTCACGTCGTCGAGGGGCAACGGCTCGAGCACCGGCAGCACGCCCGACGAGATTAGCGAGGGGAGGATCTGGAGCCCGGTCCACCAGAGAAAGGCCACGTCGAGGCTCAGGAGGGCGGTGAGGACCCCGGCGTCGAAGATCGGGGGGGCGAGCGGGTAGGCAAGGAGACGGAACGCGATGAACGCGGCGTTCCGCAGGGCGAACGAAGCGCCGAGGGTGAGCAGGGCGAGCAGCCCCGCAACCATCGCCTTGCTCTGGAGGACCCGCCGTTGCGCCTTCGGCACGAGGTCCGCCGTGGCGCCCCCAGGGAGGATGTTCCCCTGCCGGAAGGCGTAGATCGCCTGGAGCGAGAGCTCCGTGAAGGCCGTCCCGCTCAACCGGAAGGCGTCTCGCCAACCCATCTCAGGTCCTCTCGAGGGAGGCGACGGCGGCGCGGACCCCTTCCTCCTCCTGGGTGAGGCCGAGGAAGATCTCTTCCAGTGTCGCGTCCCCGCGGGCGGCGCCCTCGCGGAGCGTGGCCATCGAGCCCTCGCCCCGCAACACGCCGTGGTCGAGGATCCCGACCCGGGAGCAGAGCTGCTCGGCGACCTCCATGGTGTGGGTGGAAAAGAGGACCCCGCGCTCTCCCGTCGCTACGTAGTGCGTCAGGACGTCCTTCATCAAGCGGACCGACCGCGGGTCGAGATGGTTCAACGGTTCGTCGAGGACCAGGAGGGGAGGCTGGTGGAGCAGGGCGGCGACGATCAGGACCTTCTGGCGGGTCCCGTTGGAGAGGGACGCGATCGGCTGGTCGTACTCTTCCTCGAGACGGAAGGCGGTGACGAGAGCGTGGCCGCGCTCGGCCACGAGGGCGGAGGGAAGGTGGCGCACGCTCGCGACGAACTCGAGGAACTCCCGCGGCGTGAGCGATTCGTAGAGGAGCGAGGTCTCCGGCACGTAGCCGATCCGTTCTTTGGCCCGCAGTCCCTCCGTCACCGGGTCGAACCCGAAGACGAGCGCGCGTCCGCTCGCGGGCCGGACCAGGCCAACGACCGATTTGATCGTGCTCGACTTGCCGGCCCCGTTGGAACCGAGCAGCCCGTAGATCTCCCCGGGGCGGACCTCGAACGAGAGCTCCCGGACCGCCGCGCGCTCCCCGTAGGTGATGCTCAGTCGGTCGACCTGGAGGGGGGTCGAGGTGGGCGTACCGGGGTCCGGCATCGACCTCCTATCGTACGGGCCCGACCATAAGCCCGACGGGCCGGCCGGACGCTCGTCAGGCCGTCCGGTCGCGGACCAGCGGAAAGAGAATGACGTCCTTGATCGAGGGGGAGCCGGTGAGGGCCATCACCATCCGGTCGATCCCGATCCCGATCCCCGTCGCCGGAGGCATGCCGTAGCGGAGCGCCTGCACGAAGTCCTCGTCGTAGGCGAACCGGTCCTCGGCCCGGGCCGAGAGCTGTTCTTCGAACCGGCGGAGCTGCTCGTCGGGGTCAGTGAGTTCGGTGTAGGCGTTCCCGAGCTCGACCCCGTGATAGTAGAATTCGAACCGTTCGACGCGACCCGGCTTCGACCGGTGGCGTTTCGCGAGCGGCGTGGTCGAGACCGGATGGTCGAGGACGAACGTCGGCGCGACGAGGTGCGGCTCCACGTAGTGCTCGAAGAGCTTGTCCAGGAAGACGCCCGAGGGCGAATCGCCCGGGACCGTCGAGCCCGCCGCGCGGGCGAACTCCCGGAGCTCGTCCCGACTGCGGTCGACCAGCCCGGTCAGGCCGCTCCGCCGTTCGAGCTCCTCGACGAAATCGATCGTGTGGAACCCCGCGGCGAACGAACGGGCGGCCTCCTGCGCCGCCGGGACGTTCGGCAGGAGGGTGCCCACGCGGGCCGCCAGACGGGGATAGAGATGCTCCACGAGACCCTTCATGTCCTGGTAGTCGGCGTAGGCCCAGTACGCCTCGAGCATCGTGAACTCGGGCGAGTGGGTCGTGTCGAGGTCTTCGTTCCGGAAGCATTTCGAGAGTTCGAAGACCCGCTCGAGTCCGCCCACGAGGAGCCGTTTCAGGGGCAGTTCGAGGGCGATCCGGAGCTCGACCTCGTCGCCGAGGTAGTTCGAGTGAGTCCGGAACGGTTGTGCGGCGCCCCCGCCGGCCTGGGCCTGGAGCACGGCGGTCTCGACCTCGAGGAACCCGGCCTCCTCGAAGAACGACCGGGTCTCCCGGACCAGCATCGACCGGGCGCGGAATCGCGCCCGGGTCTCCTCGGAGGCGAGTAGGTCCAGGTAACGACGGCGGATCCGTTCCTCGACGTCCTGGAGCCCGTGGAACTTCTCGGGCGGCGGGGAGATCGCTTTGGCGAGGAGCTCCACCCGCGTGGCGACGAGCGAGGGCTCCCCCCGACGCGAGAGTGCGGGGCGTCCTTCCGCTCCCACGATGTCCCCCGAGTCGAGGTCACCGACCCAGGCCCGGTATGGTTCCTCCCCAAGCACGTCGGCGCGTAGGATGAGCTGGAGCGAGCCCGAGAGGTCCTCGACGTCCGCGAAAGCGGTCCGCCCGTGGACCCGGAACGCATGGAGCCGCCCGGCGACGCGTGCAGTGTCCCCCTCGGCCTCCTGACCGACCGTGAGTGAACGGCATCGGCCTCGGACCACTTCCGTGGCGACCCGCCCGGGGAACGCCCAGGGGTACGGCTCTCGCCCTTCGTTCCGCCAGCGGGCGACCTTGGCCCGCCGTTCGTGCTCGAGGGGTGTTTCGTCCATGCTCCCAAGACCGGTTCCCCGAGACGGGGCCTAGAAGATGGTTCTTCCGACCGGGTTACGCGGTGATCCCTTCCAGGGAGAGCCGTTCGACTCCCCCGGGCCGGAAGAGGGCGAGGTGCTCCGGGACCGCGGGGTCGGTCCCCGCGGGACGGGCGGCTTCGTGGAGGACCAGGAAAGTGCCGAGGAAGAACTCGGAGGTGGCATCGCCGCCGCCGATCCCGTAGCTCACGTAGTCCGCGAAGTAGACGTGGACCTGGCCCGAGTGTCGGCGTCGGAGCGTGTCGAGGAACTTGGTGAGCTCCGCCGGACCCTTCCGGGCGAGCTCGTCGACTAGGTCGCGAAGGATCGGGCGCTGGCTCACGCCGGCCAGGCCGTCGTAGACGAGGTAGATCACGGGTCGAGGGTCGAGCGCGACGACGTCGAGTCGGAGCACCCCCTCCACCTGTTTGGTTCGCATGACGAGCGGCCTACCCGCCTTCCGTTAAGAAACCTTCGGACGCCGGAACGGTGGACGGAAGCGCGGAGAAGAACCCGCGCCGACCGCCCTGGGGGGCGGTTCGGCGCGAGAAGGGGTTCGGGGAAGAGGCCTAGTGGTCGTGGCCGCCCGGTCCGCCGGGGGGAGCGCCGCCGCCCTTCTTGGACGCGATGATGTCGTCGATCCGAAGCACCATCGAGGCGACTTCCGTGGCGGAGCTGAGCGCTTGGCGCTTGACCCGGAGGGGTTCGACCACCTTGAGCTTCCACATGTCCGCGGCCTTGCCGTCCGCGAGGTTGACGCCGACGTTCTTGTTGGCGTTGGGTCCCTCGTGGGCGCTGCGGAGCTGGATCAGGGTGTCGATCGAGTCATACCCGCCGTTCTCGGCGAGGGCCCACGGGATGCACTCGAGCGCCTGGGCGAACGCCTCGACCGCGAGCTGCTCGCGGCCGCCGACGGTCCCCGCCCACTTGCGGAGCTTGACCGCGAGGTCGATCTCGGTTGCGCCCCCACCGGGGCAGACGACCCCGTCCTCGAGGACACTCGCGACGACCTTGAGCGCGTCCTGGAGGGATCGCTCCACTTCCTGCGTCACGTGCTCCGTGCCGCCCCGAATGAGGATCGACACCGAGCGCGGGTTGGCACAGCCCGTAACGAACGTCAGGTCATCCTCGCCGACCTTCCGCTCCTCGACCTTAGCGGCCGAGCCGAGGTCCGCGGCGGAGAGTTCCTTGACGCCCGTGACGATCTTCCCGCCCGTGGCGCGCGCGAGCTTCTGGAGGTCGGACTCCTTGACCTGCTTGACCGCGTAGATCTTCTCTTTCGCGAGGTAGTGCAGCACGACGTCGTCGATCCCCTTCTGGCAGACGACCACGTTCGCGCCGGCGGCCTTGATCTGCTCGACCAACTTGTGGAAGGTCTTGTCTTCCTCGTCGAGGAAGCTCTGGATCTGAGACGGATTCTTGATGTTGATCTTGCTCTCGATCTCGGTCTTCTTGATCTCGAGCGCGCTGTTCAGGAGCGCAATCTTGGCGTTGAGCACCTCGCCCGGCATGCGGGGGTGGGCGCGCTCCTTGTCCAGGACGATGCCATCCAGCAGCTCCGTGTCGGAGATGGTGCCGCCCGGGCGCTTCTCGACCTTGATCTGATCGACGTCGGCCACGACCTTGCCGCCGCGGGTGTCCGCGATCTTCTTGACCGCGCCCACGGCGATCTTGGCGAGGCCCTCGCGCGAGCCGAAGACGCCCTTCGAGCCCATGGCGGTCGTCGCACAATCGATGAGGATCTCCTCGTCGTCGGGCTTGACGGTCGTTCCGATCTCGGTCTCGAGGAGGCGTTTGGCCTCTTGCAGGGCGAGCTGGAAGCCGCGCGTGATGACGGTCGGGTGGACGTGCTGTTCGAGGAGGTACTCGGAGCGCTTGAGCAATTCACCGGCGATGACGACCGCGGTGGTCGTTCCGTCGCCGCACTGCTGGTCCTGTGTCTTCGCGACCTCGACGATCATCTTGGCCGCGGGATGCTCGACGTCGACCTCTTTCAAGATCGTGACGCCGTCGTTCGTGATGGTGATGTCGCCCATCGAATCGACCAACATCTTGTCCATTCCGCGCGGACCGAGGGTCGTACGGACCGCATCGGCAACCGCTCGGGCCGCCGCGATATTGCCCGACGTTGCGCCCTTTCCACGCTCGCGCTCAGTGCCTTCCCTCAGGACGAGGATTGGGGTTCCCTGAAGCATTAGCTCACCAGCCCGACCAGACTTGCGCTTCTATATGAAGGTAACTGAAAGGGGCCCTGGTCCGAAAGCCTCCCTGACCCCCAAGTCGAAGAACTAACCGACCGAGCATGGAGACGACCCAACTCGGGACCGAGGGAGGATTCTCAATCAGGTGCGGACGACGACGATCTCGCCCGGCAGCGGCGGGGGATGCTTCTTTCCGCGGCTCGTAGTGTCGTTCGTCGGATTCCAGCTGTCCCAGGGCCGAAGCAGCTTGACTCGGACGGGTAAACGGATACCTCTGAAATGATGACGATAGAACTCCAAGGTCATCGCGTGTTCTTCGAACACGACCGACTCGTTGTACCCTCCAATCTCCTCAAAGGCATCCCGACGAACGGCAGCGAATCCCGACATGAACATTTTGTATCCGAACACCGACGTCAGCACGTTGAGCATCGTGCTTTCGGCCCGCATCATGAATCGGTTCACCGACGGCGCGGGCCAGTAGAGCTCCGCGATGGCGAACTGCCAGTCCCAGTGCAGCCAGGCCTTCCAATCCCAATCCGACACCAACTGGACGTCGTCGTCCACAAACACGAACACCTCCCCTGAGGCGGCTGCCGCTCCGACATTCCGGGCATGGGCAGCGCCACCGGGAACCGAGACCACGATGAATTCTGAGCCGACGGGAAGCATCTCTGCAATCCGTCGGAGGTTGGCCGATTCCGGGTTTCGTGTGGGCGTAATGAAGGAAATCATCAGATCTCTTGCAACAGAGGGTATCCCCATCCGGTCTTACATGGATCCCACGACTTCGAAATCACCTGGAACGCAACGATCCGCCATGCGCCTTAGCCAAAATTCCTGCGGACCTCGTCCTAGGGTGATGGCGTCCTCGGGGCAGGCGACGACGCACAGCCCACACGACCGACAGGCCGTGGACCGGGGAGTACGAGCGGTCTTTCGACGGTGGCCCCAAGCCTTCACTTTCCCGGCCACGCCGAGCAATTTGTACTCTGAATCCGTCAGCGTCCCGAGCTCGAACACGGAGTACGGACAGACCGCTACACAGTCTCCATTCCCCTCACAAGCGTTCCGATCAATGGTGAGAACCCAGTGGCCGGGCGGGGCGAGACAATTTTCACCGGGCCGTTTGGGGTCGGCAGCGGCCCTGCGGGCTTTGACGGGATCGAGGGATCCGCGGGGAATGCTCGGACCGGGGTTCGTACCTTCCAAAGAATTCGACTCACTGGGCGCCCAGCATTCCGTTCCGTTTCACGAGTACTTGACCCGCCATTGAGCCATCGGCCGGAAAATCTTCACGAGGTCGCGCCCCATGGGGGTCAGCCGATACTCTACTCGGCGGGGCAGAACACGAATCACGTCACGCTGAACCAACCCCAACCTCTCCATGTGCCTGAGGCGGTCGGTCATCGTGGCCGTGTTGGCTCTGACGCTATCTCGAAGTTCGTTGAATCTGCGAGGGCTCTTCTCGACCAACGCCCAAAGAATACGAAGGGCATGCTTCTGTCCGAGCAGCCGAAACGTTCCCTCGAAATCGCACTGCGCGGCTCCGGGTGGCGCTCGCGGTGCGGGCATAGGTCGCCTCTAATCGGACCGGGTCAAAAAGGTTCCTGCGCTTTAGCAATCAATGTTTAAGTAGGTACTATAGTTGGCCTGCTTTGGTGAGATCGATGCAGTCCTGGCACGAAATCCACGAGGCGAAGGGATTGAAACCCGGCGAAATGACCCACGGCAAGGCCAGCGGCGAGGAGATCTTAGTGCTCAATCTGGGGGGCGAACTCCACGCCTACATCAATCGCTGTGGCCACATGAACGCCCCGTTGGATCTCGGGACCTTCAAGTCCGGAGTGGTGAAGTGTGCGCAACACAATGCCGTGTTCGACGCCCGGACGGGCGAAGTTCGCGGTCAGCCTCAGCTATCGATGCCGGGGATGGACAAGCTCCCGCCGGAGTTCATGGAAGCCATGGCGCGGATGGCGCCGATCTTTGCCCGAACCGAGTGCCGACCTCTTACCCCTCTCCCACTGGAGACGGCGAACGGGGCGGTCCGCGTCTTCGTTTAGCCCGGCCCCCGGAGACTCCGTCTCCCCGAACTTCCTCCCCCTGGTCAAAAAATGAGCGGTATCGGAGGAGCCCTGAGTCTGCCCGCCTGAGCGGACGACTCACCCTCGGTCGTCAGCCAGGCGCCCCCTCCAAGGGTGGTAACTCGACGCGGGGAGGCTTCCCGACCCGAGTCCCCGCCGGTGTCGTGCCTCAACGGACTCGCGTGGAGTGGCGAGCGGAAGACCCTTCGGGGCGGGCTCGGGGCCGCGCCCGCGCGCCGGTCACGATGGCCAGGACGAAGCCGTCGTACCCTTTCCGACCGACCGTTTGGATCGTAGTCGCCAGGAGGCGCGGCTCCGCCGCCAGACGCGCGTTCATTCGGCGGATCCCTCGATCCCGGGGGTCGTGGCTGCCCAAGTTCGCGACTCGGCCCTTCCGGACCACGTTGTCGACCACGATCGCGCTCCCGGGCCGGGAGAGACGGAGGGCCCACTCGAGGTACTTCAGGTTGTTCGGCTTGTCGGCATCGAGGAAGATAAGGTCGAACGGCCCCGCGCCCTCAGCCGACAGCCGGGCGAGCGATTCGAGGGCCGGAGCGACGCGCACTTCCACCCGCCGTTCCAATCCCGCCCGCCGCAAGTTCGCCCGTGCGACCGCGGCGTGTGTCGGTTCGAGCTCGAGCGTGATCAAGCGGCCCCCCGGGGGGAGGGCTCGCGCGAGCCAGATGGTGCTGTAGGCACCCAGCGTTCCAACCTCGAGGATGCGTCGTGCCTTCTGCATGCGGGCCAGAAGGTGGAGGAACCTTCCCTGGAGCGGGCTCACTTGGATCGACGGCAGTCCCGCCACGGCGCTCGCATGGAGGGTGGCGCGCAAGACCGGGTCGGTCGGTCGGTGTAGTCTCTCGAGGTATCGGTCGACCGCGACCCAGGGTTCGGAGGTCATGAACGAATCTTCCCTCCCCCGAGAGCTCCGTCATACGAGTGGGGCTGAGTGCGGGGTCGCATGGTGTAGTGCCTCCCGATACATCCGGTACGTGGACACGCTCCGCCCCACGACGAGGCCGGTACTTACGGAGAAGAGCACCTGCACGACTTGCATCGCGGCCGTGGCGAGGGAGGAGATCGCCGGTGCGGGTCCGAACGGATTCTCGAGGGAAACCGGGTCGAAGTAGACCGCCAGCACGAGCCGAACCACCCAGATCGTGAGGTAGATGGCGATCAGCTCGATCCCGTAGCGGTACATCCATTGGCCCTGCGGTCCTTGGAACACGGACAAGAGTCGCCCGGCGAGTGGAAGGGTCGTCACGGCCGCCATCACGACGAGCCCGATGTCGACCGTGGTCCACCCGGGCCACGTTCCCAGCAGCGAGAGCGCATTCTCCGCCTCGGCCGTGGCCCAGAGGAGGAGGGCCAGGATGGGAAACAGGACCAGGCGCGCGATCGAGAGTATTCGGCCTTGGTAGGTCCGGATCGAGCGGTACAGGATCACTAGCGCGACCACGGCCTCGATCACCACGACCTGGACGAGGCCCGAGTTCGGGGGAGCGGAGGAGGCGGCCACGGTGGTCTTCCGAAGCACGGAGCCTCTTACGGGTTCTCCTCCCGCGGTGTCGTTGCACGGTGCCTGGCCAAACCTACTTAGCTCGTCTCCCGCATTCTCGGTCGGAGGGAAGCTCCCATCCCGTCCGACCCGGTCCCACTCGACACGATGGCCCGGTGCCATCGCAGCCTCATTGAGGGATTCTGGCAGTACACCCGGTGGACCCCGGGCGCGGCCCGCCGGTCGGTCGAGGGAGGAACGTTGGTGCGGAGCGGCATCGCCTCGGCGCTCGCCAACCTCTGGTTCCTGACCGAGACCCCCGACCACCCTCTCGACCCCGGATTTCAAGAGGCGACGGCATTCTTCGGTCCGAAACACCCGTGGCGCATCATTGCCGCCGGGGCTCCTGCGGACGAGGTGGGCCGGACCGCTCTCGCCCATCGGCTGACCACCGTGACGGCCGAACCCGGTATGCTCCTCGACCCGATCCGGGCCGGGCCGGCGTCACCGGCGGGTCTGACGGTCCGGAACGTGAGAACTTCGGCCGAGCTCGAGGATTTTGCGACCGCTTGGTGCTCCGCGTTCCAGATCCCCCATTGGATCTTCGAAATGGTCTTACCCCACGGTCTACCGGACGACCCCGGCACTGGGGCCCGGAACCGTCTTCTCGTGGGGTATGCGGGCAGCCACCCGGTCGCCTGCTCCTCGGTCATTGTGTCGGAGTCGGTCGCCGGTATCTTCTCGGTCGGGACCACGCGCGCCGCCCGAGGCCACGGTTACGGGACCGCGCTCACCTGGCGGGCCGTCGAGGAGGGGCAGCGCCTCGGGGCGAACGTCGCCTATCTCGGCGCGACGGCCATGGGATATCCCGTGTATGAACGAATGGGATTCCGCAAGGTCGCGGAGTATCCCGCGTGGGTGACCCCGGTCGGGTTCCTGCAGCAGATCGGCCTTCTCCTTGGAATGTGGCGGCTCGCTCGAGCGGCCCGCGCACGGACCCGCGCCGCGTGACCGGGCGGCGAGCGGGCGCCGCGCTACCGGGCCGGCGCGTCGGCATGGTAGGCCCGGGCGAGGGCGAAGTACGATTCGGGCGGAAGGTTCTCCGGACGTAGGTGCGACCAGTCTTCTGGCCACCCCGCGGACCGGGCGAGCTCCGATGCCGCCTCCCCCGAGGGCACCACGCGAGGCAAGAGGTTCCCCAACTGCTTTCGCCGGGCTGAGAAGAGGGTGCGGACGAGCGCCTCGAGCTCGGGAACCGAGGGGACCGGGAGCTCCCCTACCCGGTTCGTATGGACCCCGATGCGGCTCGTCACCTCGGGGACGGGAGAGAACGAGCGCGGCGGGACGCTCCGGTAGAGCTCGACCGACCCGTAGAGCCGGGCGATGATCGACAGTCTTCCGTACACGCGCGAACCCGGGCCCGCGGCGAGGCGCTGGGTCACCTCATCCTGGACGAGAAAGACGACGCGAGGGATCCGCCGGGCGAACTGGGCCAGGAGGATGGGCGTGGCGACCGAATAGGGGAGGTTGCCGACGACCACGTCCGAGGGCGGAAGGGGGAGGGTGAGCGCATCCCCCTCCAGCACCTCGACCCTTCGGCCGAACACCGAGCGAAGATGTTCGGCCAGGCGGGCGTCCCGCTCGACCACGGTCAGGGGCGTGACGCCCCGTCGGACGAGGGCGGCGGTCAGGATGCCGAGGCCCCCCCCGATCTCCACGACGGGGCGACCCGGGGGGACCTCGACCAGGGCCGCCTCGGCGTCCGCGACGAACGCGTCCGTGAGGAACGACTGGCCCCACCCCTTCGACGGCTGGACCCCGAGATGCTCGAGGGCGGCCCGGATCTCCTCGGGCCGCTCGGGGACCGGGAAGGGGTCCCCGGCGGCGTCGTCCTTACGGCGCGACGAAGAGGCGGTACTTGTCCTCGACACCGCTCAGTTCCTTCTCGATACGGCCGACGATCAAGAGCTCGGGGGCCTTCATGTGCAACCGGGTCTCCATCTCCTCGAAGCTCGCGAACGGAGCGCGCTTCCGCTCGTCCACGATCTGTTGCATCGTCTTCTTCCCGATCCCGGGGAGCAGCTCGAGCAGGTGGAACCGCCGCGAGACGGCCGGTGCCTCGTTGAAGAAACGGAGGTAGCGGGGGACGTTCGCACGGACGATCCGCTCGAGCGCCGCGGGCAATTCGGCCCGGGCCGCGACCGTGAGCTCGTCGTACGCGAGACGTCGGCGGACGTGGTCGATGGGGGGGGCGACCGTGCCGACCGGAACGAGCGGGACGCGGGTGCCTGCGACGAGGACCGCCCCGGGCTTGGGCACGAGCTCGAAGAGTTTCAGTTCGTCCTCGCCGACGGCGAGGGCGAGCGGCTCACGGTGGAACCCGCGTTCGGTCTGCCGACCGTTCGGCAGGTAATCGAGGATGTGCGCGTAGCTCTCCAAGGGGTTCCCTCCCGGTCATCGGTGCTGTGCAATGATCTCGAGCAGTCGGGTGACCTGGGCTTCCTCGAGGGCGACGCGTTCCTTGGAGAAGAGGAGGCGGATCTCTTCCGGATACTGGGGCAGGGTGTCGGCGAGCTTCACCGCGACCGTCGCGTCGACGAACGGCAGGGTGCGGAGCTCGGCGATCAGCTTCTCCGTCGCCTCCGTGGAGAGGCGGACGAAGAGTTCCGCGTGCTGGAGCGCCAGCGCGGCTTCCCGAGGCAGCGTTCGGTGGGCAGCCTCCTCGGCGAGTAGGTCCTTGACGCGGGCGAGGGGGACCGGTTCAGGCATCGGCCCTCGGAGTCTCCTTCACGGGCCAGAGATGGACCGGGTTCGCGACGAGCTGCTTGACCTTCCCGCCGTCCACGAACTCGATGATGTAGGCGCGGCCGGACTTCTTCACGACCGTGCAGGTCCGCCCCTGGTAGCGGGGGTGCGGCATCCCGTGCACGTCGGAGGACTCGAGACGGAGCGTGACGCGGTCGCCGATAGCGAATTCGCGCAAGTACCGCGTGATGGGGGGCATCCCCTTCTCGCGGGCGTGTTTCGTGGACCAGCCACGGCTGCGGGAACGGAACCCCTTCGATGCCTTGACCATGTTCTCACCCTTCCGAATCGTGCACTTCGAGTACGTCGAGATAGTCGACCTTCAGCGGTACTCCGACGAGGCCAGCGAGACTTGGGTCGGTGCGTCCGTCATCTCCCTCTACCCACTCCTTGACGTACGTACCCGCTTCGGTCCGGATCTCGAGCGTGAAGCCCCCTTCGGAAGAGTCGACGACGCGAGCCGCGACGATCCGACGCGCGCGGACGCGGTCGGACCGACGGTGGGCGACGCGAGTCGGGGTCCGCTGGGCAATCGCTCGACTCGTGGCGAGGAGCAGTGCCTCATTAACTTTTGCGACCGGCACCGAACCCAGTACGCCGACCCGGTAGCTCTTCTCCGGGGCCGCTTCCTTGACCTGGATCACGTCCGGGGCCTCGGCGAGTTTCAGCGTGTCGACCTCGACCCGGCCCTCGGACCGGGAGGCGATCTGGCGGGCCATCTCGGCGAGGTCCAGGGTCCGGTTCTTGGGCCGGACGAGCTCGAGCACGAACGGGCGCCCGCGGCCGAGCATCCGGGCGTCGATGTCCTCCCGTCCCATGCCGTGGAACCGGGTGCCTTCCGCACCGGTCGCCTCGACCAGGGGGGCGCCGGTCAGTTCCTCGACACTAGTGGGGTACGTCTTGCCGGTACCCTGGCAGGTGTCGCACCCGCGCCCCTGGCATCGACGGCACGGCCAGTGGGTCTGGGGGAGCGTGCGGTCGAGTTTCCGATACCGGCCTCGAACGTAGAGCGGGAGCACGGTGAACTCGACCCGGCCCACCGCGAGGTCGGCGAGGAAGACCAGGTCGGGGCGGTCCGGGCCCCCCGCGCCGCCGGTGCGTAGCTCGATCGCCTTCCCCCACTCCCGGTTGAAAGCGGCCCGGGCGCTCTCGCCCCACTCGGTCCCGGTCTCCAGCCATCGGTGCTCCTCGCGCGCAAGGACCTCCGGTTCCCAACGGGACCCGCACGTGAAGCGGTGCCATTCGAACCCCTCGACGGCCCGCACGGCCCGGTCGACCCAGTTCGGGATCCGCGCGAAGGCGTCGCCGCATCCGGGGCAGGGAACGGTCGCCGCCGGCAGGACCAACTCCAAGGAGGCGGTGATCCGGCCAGCTCGCTCCGGATTCGTGAGCCCGTGGCCCAGCCGGCCGAACAGGCGGCCGAAACATTCGGGGCACAGCCCCCGGTCGATCGCCCGGCGGGCCGCGGCGAGCGCTTCGGGGGTGAGGACGAAAGAAGGCGGTTCGGGCACGGCGCGGCGACGACCGTCCGCCACTAAACCGTGTCGGACGTATTACCGGTACCGCGCTGAGCTTATCCTCGGCGACGCCGGTGCTGGGGCGGACCCATGCCGTCCATCACCGAGGCCGAGCTCACCCGCGCGATCGAGCGCACCCTCGTGGTCAAGGGGAAGGTGTCGGCCGCGGACGCGCGGGCGACCGCGCGCATGGTCCTAGGGTACTTCGGCGCGGATGCGACCGTGCTCGACAACAAGCTCTCGAGCGACGACCGGGACCGGTTCTACCAGCTCGAGGAAGAGGGTCTCCTCACGAGCGAGGAGGAGGACGCGACCGTCTCGCGCGGGAAGACCTGGCGGATCCACTACTGGCTGTTGCGCAAAGGGCGCATCCGGGACGTCGGGCAGGGCGGGGACGCCCCCCCGACCGACGAGGCCGAGGCGACGTATCGCGCGATCGGGGAAGCGGACTGGAAGCACGACCCGCCCGTGACGCCGCCCAAGTAGCGGCGTTAGGACGGTTTGCGGGGTCGGTTGCGCACCGGCGCGTACGGCGCCGAGCCGCTCACGAGCGCCGGGTAGTCCGCCGTGACGATCACGGACCGGACGTGCTCGATCGCGATGAAGGCGAAGGCGATCGCGGCGAACAGGCCGAGAAGGGACGCGGTGTCGACCGCGAGGCCGGAGAATCCGACGAAGGCGAGGATCGCCGCGAGCGAGGCGAGGGTGTTGAACCCCGCGTGCATCGCCACGGCGAGGAGGTAGTACGACCCCGTGCCGGCCCCCGGGAATCCGAACTTGCTCCGGGCGTACCCGTAGCCGAACATCCCGGTCGAGCTCCCGTGCAGGAGCACGCTCGAGACGCTGCGGATCAGGATGAGGGTGATGCCCGCCGCGAGGCCTCCCACGAGGAACGCACCGAGGCCGTAGAGGAAGGTCTCGAAGAATCCGAAGCCGAGCCCCACGGAAGCGCCGAAAACGGGGCCGTCCGAGGGGAGGCGGAACTGGCTGCCGAACGAGACGACACCGGCTCCCTTCAGGGCCTCCTCGATGAACGGGGCGAGGACGAGCACGAGGAAGAACGCACCGAGCGTCGAGTTCCCGTTGAGGAAGACGAACTCGGGTTGCGGGAACTGCTGACTCGCCGCGGTCCCGACGGCGACGACGACCCCTTCCACGAAGGCGGCGGCGATCGTGGCGAACACCGCCCCGTAGACGAACGCCCGGAGGAGCGGGCCCCACGCCTCTCGCGCATAGCGTTCCGTGCGCCGAACGTACGCAAGATAGAACAGCGCGGGGACGAGCGAGACCACGATGAGGATGAGGAGGTCGAGGACGGCGTCCGTCGCGCTCACGGCTTCGGTCCCGAGGGGTACCGGTAGAATCCTTCCCCGGTCTTGCGGCCCAGGAGATGCGCCGAGACCATCGTGCGCAGGAGGGGGCAGGCCCGGTACCGGCTGTCCCGGAAGCCGTCCCACAGGACGTCCAGGATCGCGAGCGTCGTGTCGATCCCGACCAGGTCCATGAGCTCGAACGGACCCATTGGGTGGTGGAAGCCGAGCTTGTACGCGGTGTCGATGTCCTCCTTGGTCGCCACGCCCTCCGAGAGCATCCACGCCGCCTCATTGGCGAGGACGGCGAGGGCGCGGGTCGTGACGAATCCCGGGGTGTCCTTCGAGAGGACAACCGTCTTGCCGAGCGCGACCGCAAAGGCGTGCGCGCGCTCCAGCACGTCGGGCCGGGTCGTGTGGCCGGGGATGAGCTCGACGAGCGCCATCTGCAGGACCGGATTGAAGAAGTGGATCCCGACGAGTCGGCCCGGGTCCTGGAGGTGCTGGCCGATGGCCGTGATCGGGAGGGAGGAGGTGTTGGAGGCGAGCAACGCGGTCGGGGAGGTGACGGTCTCGAGCTCCGCGAAGATCGCGCGCTTGAGGTCCAGGTCCTCGGGGGCGGCTTCGATCACGATCTGCGCTCCCTCGGCGCGGCGCATCCCGATGCCGACGTCGATGCGGGTGAGCGCGGCGTCCCGGTCGGTCGGGGTGATCGTCCCCTTGCGGACCGCGTGGTCGAGCGCGCGGGTCGCGTTGACGGTCCCGCGTCGCGCAAACTCCTCGTTCACGTCCACGAGCGTGACCGAGTAGCGGGCGAGCGCCGCCTGCGCCGCGATGCCGCTTCCCATGATCCCCGCGCCCACGACCAGGACCCGCGTTTGCACGGAGGCCCGCGGGTCACTCTCGACCGGGAGTGCGCCGTCGCTCATGGAGCCCCCGGGGCGATGACGGGCAGCCTCATCCCGTCTCGGAACTCGCACGACCGGCAAACGGGGCCGCTCGAGGGCTCGCCGCAGCGCCCGCAACTCTGGGGCGCTCCCTCTTCCTCGCGGTCGAGGTGCTCCAAGAGGCGCTCGCGGGTGCGCAGGAGCGACTGTCGAGTCCCGGGGATCGCCTCTTCGAGCTGCCAGAGGACGTCCCGGAAGACGTTGCGGACCGCCCGCCCGGCGTGCGGGCATTCGCCGTGGTCGAAGGGGAGGCCCTGGAGATGGGCGTACAGGAACACCTCTCGCTCGGGTATCTCCGCGAGCGGGGCGACCCGGGGGACGAGCCCCGGCCGGCGGGAACGATGCGGGGCCATCCGGACGAGTCGGTCGATCTCCCCCCGGGCGAGGTTCATCAGCACGGTCTGCGCGAGGTCGTCCAGGTTGAACCCGAGGATGAGGGCATCCGCCCCGAGGTCGCGGGCCGCGCCGTTCAGCAGCCGCCGGCGCCAGACGCCACAGTAGGAGCACGGAACGGTCTCGGGGTGCTCGCGGGCGGTACGGTCGGTTGTGGTGCCGAGCTCCGTCTCCATCGAGACGATCCGATGTTCGACGCCCAACTGCTCGGTGAGGCGGCGCGCGCTCTCGATCGTGCCGAGGCGGTAGCCAGCGATCCCCTCGTCGACGGTAACGGCGACGATCCGGACCGTGGGCCGGCGGGCGAAGTAGTGGTGGGTCGCCGCCAGCGCGACCGCGGAGTCCTTTCCTCCCGAAAGGGCGACGGCGAGCGTCCCCCGGGCGAATTTCGGCAGCTGGCGATGGAATTCGGTGCGGATGCGATCGTCGACGGATTCGATGAAGTGGGCCGCGCAGGCATGCGCCCCCCGATACGGCTGGTCGATGACCGCCGGGTGGTCGCACCGTGAACAGCGCACGGCCCGGGAGACCTCCGCCGGATATTTAGCCCCAAGAGCGCGCGCGCGTTCCACTGCGCGCATACGATTATTAGGGAAATACCAGCCAGCGACCTCCAATGGCATCAGTTCCTGGCGCACGGGCGCCCACTCCTCCCCGGCGGGGACGCCCCGGAGAACCCGGCGCGGAGGAGCCTCCGGTGTTCCGGGTCGACGAACTTGTCGGCCGGTTCCAGCGGATCCTGCAGTCTCAGGAACGGAGCCCTTGTACGGTGAAGCAGTATGGGCACATCGCCCGTACGTTCCTCGGCTACACCCAGAAACCCCTCGAAGACGTGACCCTCAAGGACCTCGAGCGGTTCCGCGAGTACTTGGTCCTCGAACGCCACTACTCCAAGAACTCCGTGTACACGACCGTCCGTGGGCTGACCAGCTTGTTCCGGAACTTCGGACTCTCGATCGCCGACGGGCTCGAGCCCCCCCGCCGTCCTGAGCGTCTCCCCCGGTACTTGTCGGAGGAGGAGATGCACCGGCTCTTCGACGCGGTCAAAGGTTCCCCGCGGGACAGTGCGATCGTCCACGTGCTCGGGTTCGCGGGGCTTCGGGTCAGCGAGCTCTGCCATCTCCAGCTCGAGGACATCGAATTCGAACGGAACGTGCTCCACGTCCGCAGCGGCAAGGGCGACAAGGACCGCGAGGTCATCCTCGAGGATCGGAGCCGGGCCGCGCTCGACCGGTACCTGACGGAGCGAACGCTCGCCGGCGTCGGCACCCTGCGCCTCTTCCCGGTGGGACCCGTCACGGTCGAACGGATCGTTCGGAAGGCGGCCCAGGCCGCGAACATCCCCCGCCGGGTGACCCCGCACATGTTGCGCCACACGCTCGCCACCGCCCTCCTCTCCCGGGGGTGCGACATCCGCTACATCCAGAAGCTGCTCGGGCACGCCTCCGTGGCGACGACCCAGATCTACACCCACGTCGACACGAACGCCCTGCGCGACGCCTACGCGCGCGCCCGGCCGCAGTATTAACCCGGGCCGCCTCCCGGCCCCGTGGCCGAGGAACGCGTCGAGGTGATCATCCTCGGCGCCGGCATCGCGGGGTGCGCTCTCGCCTACCACCTGGCGGAGCGGTCCGTCGCTCCGACGTTCGTCTACGACCCTCAGACCTTGGCCGCCGGGGCCTCCGGACGGGCCGCCGGGATCGTCACAGAGCAGCTCTGGAACGAGTGGGACGTCGCGGTCACCCGAGACTCCCGAACTGAGTACGCCCTCCTCGCCGCCCGATCCGACCCCTCGGCTTTCTCCGTCAACGGCTTCGTCCGCTGGACGGCCCGTGCCGACGCTGCTCCGGTGCTCGCCGAGGTGCAGGCCCGGCTTCGGTCCTGGGGCGTCGACGCCCGTTCGATCGACCGGGCCGAGATCGAACGCCGGGTCCCGTGGGTCCAGCTCGAGGACCTGGAGGGAGCGATGTGGAGCCCGGCCGACGCCGTCGTCACCCCGAGCACGATCACCGAGATCTACGCCGAGCAGGCCCGACGGCACGGGGTCGAGTTCGAGATGGGGACCCCGTTCCACGGGATGACCCGGGACGCCGACCATTGGGTCTTGCGGGTCGGCAACCGGACGATCCGGGCTCCTCGGGTCGTCGTCGCGGCAGGGGCTTGGTCGAAGCGACTGTTCGCCGCTTTCGGGCATCCGCTGCCGCTCGCGCCGTACCGAACCCAGGCGGCGACCCTGCGCCCGGAACCCGGCGGCCCCGAGAACTTCCCATCGGTACACGACTTGGATTCCGATGTCTACATCCGGCCCGAGTCGAACGGGAGGATCCTGGCCGGGGACGGGACCGAGCTCGTCGAGGTCGACCCCGACCGAACCCCAAGCGGCGGCGACGATCGCTTCATCGGCCATCTGGCCGAGAGCTTCGAGACCCGGTTCCCCGGTTGGGCGAGCGCCGAACTCGTTCGGGCCTGGTCCGGAGTCTGCACTTCCACCCCCGACCGGAGGCCCCTCGTGGGACCGGTGGCCGACGCGCCGGGAATGTACGCCCTGGTCGGGTTCAACGGGTTCGGCGTGATGCGCGCGGGGGGCGTCGCCCTCCGGCTGGCGGCGCTGCTCGCCGCGGGGGAGGGTTCGGTAGCGGAGCTCGAGGCGCTGCGTCCGGTCCTGCCGCAACGGTTCCCTCCAGGAACGCCGGCGTCGGTGCCGCAGCCCGGGTTTACCCTCGAGGGCGGCGATGCACCTCGATTCTGACGCTCGGGCGATCGCGCGCGCCGGCATTCGTGCGGTCGACCCGGGACGGGCCGTTCGCGCGATCGTGCATCGGAGGAGGAGCGGATGGGTCGTCGCCGGCCGGCCGCTCGTGGTGGGAGCCGGCGGTCGGCTCCGAGTCATCGGGTTGGGCAAGGCGGCCGCCGCGATGGCCGACGCGGTCGTCGACGAAGGGGGCCGCGATGTAGAGGGGGTCATCGCGGTACCTCGCGGCTATCCGGGCCCGAACTCAGGGGTCCGTGTGGTGTGGGGAAACCACCCGGTCCCCGGACCGGGGAGCCTTCGGGCCGGTCGCGCCCTCCTCCAGGAGGTCCAGTCGGCCGACCCGTCGGATTGCCTCCTCTTTCTCATCTCGGGCGGAGGTTCCGCGGTCGTCGAGGTCCCGGCCGCACCGCTCTCGCTTACTGACCTCGCCCGGACCACGGAAGTGCTCCTAGGGTCGAATGCGCCCATCCAGTCGATGAACGCGATCCGTCGCCATGTGTCCGCGATCAAGGGTGGTCAGCTCGCTCCTCTCGGACGCCCGGGACGATTCTCGACGGTGGCGATCAGCGACGTGGTCGGTGACACCCCGGAGGACATAGCTTCCGGACCGACGGTGCCGGATCCGACGACCTTCGCCCACGCGCTCCGTGCCGCGGATCGATTCGGGGTCCGCCGTCGTCTTCCCCCGCGGGTCGTCTCCTATCTCGTGGAGGGGGCCCGGGGAGGGTACCCCGAGACGCCGAAACCATCGGACCCGCGATTCCGCGGCGCACGGTTCGAGTTCGCCGCCACGAACCGCACGGCCCTCGAAGCGGCCGCCCACGCCGCCCGCGAGCGAGGCTACGTTCCCCACATCGTCTCCTCCTCCCTCGTCGGTGAGACCCGTACCGCGGCCCGCCGATTCACCCACGAGCTCGTGCACGGGTCGGGGGGTCGCGCTCGGGCGATCCTTTCCGGCGGGGAGACCACGGTCACGCTCGGTCCACGCCCGGGTCGGGGCGGACGGAACCAGGAGTTCGCCCTGGCCGCGGCCCACCCTCTCATCGGCCGCGGGGACTGTCTCGTCCTATCCGTCGGCACGGACGGGATCGACGGACCGACCGATGCCGCCGGGGGATGGGTCGACGGAGGGACGGTCGCCCGAGCGCGGGAGCGGGGCGTGGACCTCGCGGCCGCGCTCCGGCAGCACGCGTCCTACGACGCGCTCGAGCGGCTCGGTTCGCTCGTGCGAACGGGACCCACGGGCACGAACGTCATGGACCTGCACGTCGGGCTGAGGCGCCCTCAATCCGGGTAGGGCAGGAAGTAGTCCGCCGTGTGGGGTTCCTTCCAGTCGACATAGACCGACTTGAGCTGAAGATAGTCCCGGACGCCCCAGACCGTGCCCTCCCCGCCCAATCCGCTCTGACGGAAACCCGCGTGGTAGCCTTGCGGGTTCTCCGGCCCGACCCGGTTGACGTACGTCTCCCCGTACCGGAGCTCCCGGGCCGCCTGCTCCGCCCGGGCGAGGTCGCGCGTGAACACGTACGAGGAGAGTCCGTAGCGATTCGCGTTCGCCCGGCGAATCGCCTCCGACCAGTCGTCGAACTCGAGGATGGGCAAGACCGGACCGAAGACCTCCTCGGCCGCCACGGGGTTCTCCTCCTCAACCCCCTTCAGGACCGTGGGGAGGTAGAACGCGCCGTTGGAGAGGGGGCCCTTCCGGGGCACCGTTCCGCCCGTCGCTCGGGTCGCCCCGCGCTCGAGCGCCGTCTCCACGGCCTGGGCGACCGAATCCCTCGCGGAGGTCGCGTACAGGGGACCCATGTCGACGCCGTTGGCCCAGCCCGGGCCTACGCGGATCGCCCGCGTGAGCGCGACGACCTTCTGGATGAACTGCTTCGCGACCGGTGCCTGAACGTAGCACTTCTCCGCGGCGATGCATGCCTGCCCGGCGTTCCAGAACCTCGCCCAGACCGTCGCCCGGGCCGCCCAGTCGAGGTCGGCGTCCGCGGCGACCAGGACCGGCGCCTTTCCGCCGAGCTCGAGGAGGCATTTCACAACTCGGGGAGCAGCGAGGCGCAGGACCTGGACTCCGCTCGCGGTGGAGCCGGTGAGCGTAACCGTGGAGCAGGCGGGATGGGCCAGGAGGGCCGGGCCTAGCTCGGCGCCCGGGCCCGGAACCACGTTGAGTACGCCGGGGGGCAGACCCGAATCCCGGAAGACCTCGGCGATGAGCAGCGCCGAGAGGGGCGTGTTGCTCGACGGCTTGAGTACCATCGTGTTGCCCCCCAGGAGGGCCGGCGCGATCTTGCGCGTGACCGTCGCCGCAGGAAAGTTCCACGGCGTGATCGCCACCACGACCCCCCGGGGGACCCAGGCGAGCCGCATCGACTCCCCGTACGGGAGGCCGGCGACCTCGTCCCCGTTCAGCGTGCGGGCGAACGCGGAGTAGAACTCGAGGTTGTCGACCGCCCCGTCGACCTCCAAACGTGCCTCGTACAACACCTTGCCCATCTCGCGGGTGATCAGGGGGGCGAGTTCGTCCGCGCGGGCCCGAAGTCGCTCCGCCGCGCGGAGCAGGACCTTACCCCGGGCGGCCGCGCCGATCCGCTCCCAGGCCGGTTGCGCTAACGCGGCCGAGTCCATGGCGGCCTTCGCATCGTCGGCCGTTCCCTGGACCACCGTCCCGACCCGGGACCCATCGGCCGGGTCGGTCACCGGGAAGGTGGCGTGGCCGCGGGACGGGAGGAACCGGTTGTCGAGGAAGCCTCCGCGAACCGGAGCAGCGGGCATGGCGGGGGCAGTCCCGGACCCGCTATACGGCTGGTGCCTCCCGCGCGGGCGACGGGGCGGGTCGCACCGACCGGGCTCACTCGGGAGATTGGATGTCCTCGAGTTTCTCGAGGAACTCGACGCCCTCGCCGGTCCTCATCCGTTGACCGTCCTCCCGAACCAGCGGCAGGCCGGCGGACGCGCACGCCGCCTCCGGGGTCTTGCCCTCGAGGAGGAGCCGGACCGCCTTCTGCTCCCGCGGGCTTAATTGAAGGCTCTCGAGCTGGAACTCCTCGAATGCTTCGAAGGCGATCGGCGCCACGACGCGGCCGATCTTCGCCATCTCCGCCGCGAACAGTCGGATCTCCTCCTGGGCATGTGGGTCGAGACGGAGCGACAGGAAGTGGAACAGGTTGTGGAGGTTCGCCTTCCAGTACCACTGCGTATAGTAGGCGACGGGGAGGAGGAGCCGGGCGGTCTCCCGGGCGACCCCGGCGTTGAGGGCGGAGGTGTAGTCCCGGTACGACTCCTGGGAGATCCGCTCGAGGTCGGAACGGAACTTGTCGACGACCTCCTTCGGCAGCGCGTCCCCCCGGCCTTGCCGGTTCCGGGTCGACTGCTGACGTACCTCGTCCGCGGCGGGGATCTCGTACTCGTCCGGGACGATGGAATACCGGGCGGAGTACTCGTTGATCGAGGCGGTCCGGTGCCGAACGAACTGGCGGGCGACATAGATAGGGAGACGGACCAGGAACTTGTACTCCACCATCTCGAACGGCGTCGTGTGGCGGTGGCGCATCAGATACCGGATCAGCGCCCGGTCGTCGCGTACGGTCTTCGTCCCCCGGCCGTAGGAGACCCGCGCCGCCTGCACGATCGCCGCGTCGTTCCCCATGTAGTCGACGAGGGCCACGAAGCCGTGGGAGAGGACGGGGTGCCGGACCCCGATGAGGGCATCGGCCTCCGGGATCGTCGGCCGGACCATCGCGGGCTCTTCGTCGGGCACGTTCCCCCGACCCGGAGCGCGGGATAAAGCGGCTCCCGTCCCGTCGTCCATCTCCGCCTAGGAACGAGCCCGGCCTCCGGACGGGAAGTTCGCACCGCTTCTCGCGTTAATCGGGGGCCGAAGCGGGTTCGGGACGGGGGTTCCAGAGTTCGAAGGTCGATTCGTACGCCTTGACGGCCAGGAGCGCACCGAGAACGATGTACACCGCGGTGATCCCCGTCGGGACCCCGCCCGGGGGCTCTAGGTTGGGCTGCGTACTGATGACGAGTCGCAGGGTGATCCCGAACAGACCGAGGACCGCCGCCCCGACGTAGCTCCAGAACCTTCCCTTCCCGCAGAAATAGAGGAAGACGAGGGCGAGGACCATCACCGGAACGACGAGGGCCGCCGCGAGGGGGCGGACTCCGGCGGGAACCTCGAAGAGGGCGGCCCCGATCGCGACCACGAAGACCGCCAGAAGGCTGACCGTGACCCGTTGGTTCGTGCTGAGGGGTCCGGTCGCGGACTCCAAAGGAACTCCGGAGGGAGGTCCGCCCTACGCCCGGGCCGGGGGTCGGATCTTGGCGACCGCCGGCTCGGTGGATACGATGTGCCGCGGCAGTCCGAGCTCCTCCGGGGTCGCGCCGAACGCGAGGCCTACGACCTGGGGGAGATGGAAGATCGGCATGTCGAGGTCGTGGCCCACGGCCTCCTCCGCCTGGTTCTGGTAGGCATCCAGGGAAGTGTGGCAGAGCGGGCACGGAGTGGCCATCGCGTCGGCGCCGTGCGCCTTCGCGTCGTCGATCTGGCGGCCCGCGATGCGGCTACCGGTCTCCGGCTTGACGAACTGGATCGGGAATCCGCAGCACATGACGCGGCCCCGGTAGTAGACGGGCGTTGCGCCGATGGCCGTCAGGAGGTCCTCGAATGCGTGGGGTTCTTCGGCGCTCTCCCAGTGGAGTTCGTCGGCGGGACGCAAGAGGTGGCACCCGTAGAACGCCCCGACCTTGAGACCGCCGAGCGGGCGCACGACCTTGGCCCGGATCGCGTCCAGCCCGACGTCCTCCGTCAGCACGCGGAGGAGGTGCTTCACCTGGGTCGAACCGCGGTACTCGATCCCGAGCGGTTTCAGGGCGCCCGCGACCCGGGCCTTCACGACCGGATCCCCGAGCCGGAGGTTGGCGAGGGTGAGCATGCCCGTGCACGTGGAACAGACGGTGAGGAGGTCGAGCCCGGCCTTCTCGGCGATGGCGAGGTTGCGCGCGTTCAGCGCGACGTTCAGGACCTCGTTGGCCTCGTCCATGAATCCGGAGCCGCAGCAGGAGAACGACGGGAAGTCCACGAGTTCGATGCCGAGCGCGCGGCAGACCCAGCGGGTCGCCATGTCGAGCTCGCGGCCGGACCCCTGGGCGACGCAGCCGGGGTAGTACGCGAGCTTCATGACTTTCCCTCCGGAGCGTCGTCGAGGGCCTGGTAGATCTTCTCGACCTCGTCAAGGCCCTCGATCCGGTGGGGGCTCTTCAGGATCTCGGGTTTCTTGCGGATCATCCGCATCCCCTGGGTCGCCTGGCCGGCCAGCCCGAGGAGACCCGACGTCTGCCGAACGAGCTTCGACTCATGGATCAGCCCCCGCTCTCGAATGTTGTCCTTGAAGCCGACGGCATGCCGGCTACCGGTCTCGGTCGCCCCCTGGGCCGCGATGGCCATCTCCTTCAGGTCCCGGATCCGCTCCGAGGGACGAACGTCCTTCGGGCACGCTTCCGTGCAGAGGTGGCAGCGGAGGCAGAGCCAGAGACCCTCGGTCTGGATGCGGACCAGGCGGTCCTGGTGGGCCTGGTCGCGCGGGTCGACCACGAATCGGTACAGTTTCGCGAGGGCCATCGGGCCGGGGAATCCCGCGTCGGCCTCGACCGCCGGGCAGGCGGAGTAGCAGGCGGCGCACGCGATGCACCGGGGCGTCTCCTTGAACCGGTCGACCTCCTCGGTGGTCATCGGGTTCTCCCGCCCCTCCGGCATCGGTTTCCTCGGGTCGAGGATCAGGTGCGGCTCGATCTTGTCATACTGACGCCAGAACGACTCCTGTTCCACGACGAGGTCCCGGAGGACCGGCTGGTTGCGCATCGGCTCGACCACGATCCGGCCGTCGCGCTCGAGCTCCGGTCCGATCTGGGTCTGGCAGGCGAGGCGGCTCTTCGAGTTGATCTGCATCGCGCACGAGCCGCAGATCGCGCCCCGACAGGAGTAGCGCAGGCTCAGGGAGGGGTCGGAATCGTCCCGGATCTTGAGGAGGGCGGTCAGGACGGGGGTGTGGGGCGGGAGGTCGAGGACGAACCGCTGGTAGCGGGGCTTCGCATCACGCCCGGGCTCGAAGCGGTAGATGTCGAAGGTCGCCTTCACCGTCGTTTCGGTCATCAGTACACCCGCTCCTTTGGTTCCCAGCGCGTGTAGGTGACCGGTGCGTAGGAAAGCTGGGGTCCCTCCGCGCCTCGGGTCGCGAGCGTGTGCTTCATCCAGTTCGTGTCGTCCCGCTTCGGATAGTCCCGGCGGAAATGCGCGCCCCGGCTCTCGGTCCGGGCGATCGCGCCGAGGATGATGATCTCGGCGAGCTGGACCATGTGCCCGGCCTCGAGCGCGTCCGACAGGTTGACGTTGTAGACCTTCGATTGGTCGACGACCCGAATCTTGAGGAACCGCTCCTTCACGGCCCGGATCCGTCGGAGCCCCTCGACGAGGTCGGCCTGGTTCCGGAAGATGCCGACGTATCGGTCCATCGTCTCCTGCATCGCGGTGCGGAGCGTGGCCGGGTCCTCCCCGTCGGTCCGGCTCGACCAGGTCCTCAGGGGGGCGGTCGCGGTCTCGAGGTCGGCGTCGGTGAGGGCCGGGGCCGGTGCTGAGGCGGCGTAGGCCGCGGCAGCGATCCCGGCCTCGTTCCCGAAGACGAGCGTCTCGAGGAGCGAGTTCCCCCCGAGACGGTTCGCGCCGTGGATGGAAACGCAGGCGGCCTCTCCCGCGGCGAAAAGCCCGGGAATGCTGGCGGCTCCGTGGATGTCCGTCCCGATCCCGCCCATCATGTAGTGCTGGGCGGGAGCGATCGGGATCGCCTCGACGACGGGGTCGATCCCGGCGAAGTTCCGGGCGACATCGCAGATCTCCTGGAGCCGGCTCTCGATTTTCTCCCGGCCGAGATGCATCAGCTCGAGGTGACAGGACCCATCGGGGAAGCCCCGGCCTTCCAGCACCTCGGTGGCGATCGCCCGCGAGACGACGTCCCGCGAGGCCAGCTCGAGGACCTTGGGAGCGTACCGACTCATGAAGCGCTCGCCGGTTCCGTTCTTCAGGTACCCCCCCTCGCCCCGCGCCCCCTCCGTGATCAAGATCGCGCTTTCCATGAGCGCGGTCGGGTGGAACTGGACGAACTCCATGTCCTTCAGCGCGGCACCGACTGCGTACGCCGCCGCCACGCCGTCGCCCGTGCAGCTGTGGGCATTGGTGGTCCGACCGTAGACCCGGCCGAACGGGCCGGTGGCGAGGACGACGGAACGGGCCGCGATGCCCGCGAAGTCGCCGCGCCGACGGTCGAAGGCGATGATCCCCTGGACCCGACCGTCCCGGACGACGAGGTTGGTGAGGTCCCACTCCTCATACAGGGTGTAGTGGGACGTCCCGAGGTGTTCCCAGAGCCCTTGGAGGAGAGCGAGTCCGGTGCGGTCCGCCGCGTAGATGGTCCGGGGGAATCCGGCGCCCCCGAACGCGCGCCGAGCCAGCGACCCGTCCGGCGACCGACTGAAGATGGTGCCGAAGTGCTCCATCTCGACCACGGTCGGCCCGGCCCGCTGACAGAAGAACTCGATCGCGTCCTGGTCGCCGAGGTAGTCCGACCCCTTCACCGTGTCGTAGATGTGGGCGTCGACGGAGTCATCTTTCCCGACCGCCGCGTTGATGCCTCCCTGGGCGGCTCCCGAGTGGGAGCGGAGCGGGTGGAGCTTCGAAACGAGGGCGACATCGCGTCCGGCTTCGACCGCCGCGAGGGCCGCGCGCTGTCCCGCGAGCCCCGCTCCGACCACGACGACGTCGTGCTTCTGCATGATGCGAAAAACGTCAAACGGAGCGTCCTTTAATGCGTGACGCGTCGGGTCGGCTGGGGGCGTCGTCGGGCGGGGAAGCGAACGCACGAGGTCGCCCGAGGTTCCTCGGTGGCCGGAACGTAATCGCCGCGTGAGCCCTTATATATCGCTCTCAGGTCCGCCCTCGTACTCTCTGTCCTAGACGGAGTCCGACAATGCAAGGTCAGATTAGTGCCATCGATGAGACCCGGCTCCTGAAAGGCACGACCACGATCGGGATCGTTTGCAAGGACGGGGTCGTCCTGGCGACCGAACGCCGAGCGACGGCCGGCACCATGATCTCGAACAAGCAGACCCAGAAGCTGTTCAAGATCGACCAGAACATCGGGATCACGATCGCGGGGCTCGTCGGGGACGCCCAGGTCCTGACCCGCTACCTGAGGGCGGAGGTCTCGCTCTACCGTCTCCGGCGGAACGCGCCCCTCTCGGCGGAGGGGGCGGCGACCCTGCTCGCCAATATCTTGTCCGGTAACCGGTACTACCCGTACTATGCCTGGCTCATCCTCGGCGGCGTCGACTCGAAGGGCAACCACGTCTTCTCGGTCGACCCGGCGGGCGGTTGCATCGAGGACCGGTTCGTCTCGGTCGGCTCGGGCTCCACCTTCACGTACGGCATCCTCGAGGAGAACTACACCCGAGAGATCACCACGACCGAGGCCGTGGACCTCGCTTTGCGGGGCCTCACCTCGGCGATGAAGCGGGACAGCGCGAGCGGCGACGGCTACCTGGTGCACGTCATTTCGGCCAAAGAGTACCGCGAACTCTCCGAGGACGAGATTAATAAACGTCTGAAGGCACTCAAGATTGCGTTGCCTCCGGTGCTCCCCTAAGCGTTCCCCCCGATCCGGGCCAACTCTTTCCGCCCAACCTCTTCCACAGTGAATGAGTTTCGATTCGCTAGTCAGCGAAACTCGGGAGACCCTTAACCAGGTCCTGCCCGAAGGCATTGAAGTCACCGACATCGAGCTGGAAGGCCCGCACGTCGTACTGTATACCAAACAGTTGGACGCGTTCCTGTCGGGGGGCGACCTCCTCCGCCAGATCGCCCAGCGGCTCCACCGCCGGGTCCTGGTGCGGAGCGACCCCGCGACCCTGATCGACCCCAAGGAGGCCGAGAAACAGATCCGGGAACTGATCCCCGTCGAGGCCGAGATCAGTCAGCTCTTCTTCGAGCCCGAGACCGGCGAAGTGACTATCGAGGCGGCCAACCCGGGCGCGGCGATCGGTCGTGGCGGGGCGGTCCTGAACGACCTCAAGCGACGGATCGGTTGGGTGCCCACGGTCGTGCGGACGCCGCCGATCCCCTCGAAGACAGTGGAAGAGGTCCGGATCCACCTGCGCAACTCGTTCGACGATCGCCGCTCGTTCTTGAAGAAGGTGGGGATCCGGATCGCGCGCGACCCCCTACCGGAGAAGCTCTGGGCCCGCAACACCGCCCTCGGCGGTTACCGCGAGGTCGGCCGGAGCGCCCACCTGCTCACCACCCAGAACTCGAAGATCCTCATCGACTGCGGGATCGACCCGGGCTCGGACCGAACGCCGTACTTCAACGCCCCGGAACTCCTCCCGCTCGACTCGCTCGACGCCGTGGTCGTCACCCATGCCCACCTCGACCACTGCGGTCTCATCCCGGTCCTGCTGAAGTACGGCTACAAGGGACCGATCTACTGCACCGCCCCGACGCGCGACCTGATGACCCTGATGCTGCTCGACGCGATCAAGGTCGTCAATCAGGAAGCCCGGAAAGGGCTGTATGACTCTTCCCACGTGCGGGACCTCGTCACGCGGACGATCCCGCTCCGGTGGGGTGAGACGACCGATATCGCCCCGGACATCCGACTCACGATGCACAATGCGGGCCACATCCTGGGCTCGTCGATCTGCCACTTCCACCTGGGGGAGGGCGACCACAACCTCGCCTACTCGGGGGACATCAAGTTCGAGCGGAGCTGGCTGTTCAACCCCGCGACGAACCGCTTCCCCCGGCTCGAGACGCTCGTGCTTGAGTCGACGTACGGCGGCTACCGGGACATCCAGCCGAGCCGTCAGCAAGCCACGGACGACTTCAGTGCTCTCACCTCCCGGATCGTGGGCCGGGGCGGCAAGCTCGTCGTTCCCGTGTTCGCGGTCGGGCGCTCCCAGGAGGTCATGCTCGTCCTCGAAGAGCGGATGCGCGAGGGGAAGATGCCGAAGGTCCCGGTCTACCTCGACGGGATGATCTTCGAGGCCACAGCGATCCACACCGCCTACCCCGAGTTCCTGAACAGCCAGCTCCGGACGCAGATCTTCCAGCAGGGGGACAACCCGTTCCTCTCCGACATCTTCCACCGGGTCGACTCCCAGCAGATGCGGATGAACCTCCTCGACAGCAAAGAACCGTGCATCGTCCTCGCCACGTCGGGGATGATGAGCGGCGGGCCGGTCATGGAGTACTTCCGGGCGTGGGCGCCGGACGAGAAGAACGGCCTCCTCTTCGTCGGGTACCAGGCCGAGGGGACGTTCGGCCGCCGCCTGCAGCGTGGCCTCTCGGAAGCGACGTTCCTCGACGGGTCCCGGCAGGTCAACGTGCCGGTACGTCTCGACATCGCGACGATCGAAGGGTTCTCGGGCCACTCCGACCGGGTCCAGTTGATGAACTATGTCGCTTCGCTCGACCCGCGCCCGCGCCAGATCATCCTGAACCACGGAGAGGAGTCCAAGATCATCGACCTGGCCGGCAGCCTCCACAAGCGGTTCAACCTGGATTCGCGCGCCCCGTTCAATCTGGAAGCCATCCGGGTCCTGTAGTCCGGCCCGCGACGCTCGGACTCCCGACAAGGTTGGACGAAGGCCTAAATAGGTACCGACCCGTGAATCGCCCATCTCATTTCTGGGATAGTCGCATGCCAACTTCCGCGCGAAGGTTCCTCATCCTCGGCTTGGACGGGGGGACCTTCGACCTTCTCGACCCCCTGATGGAGGCCGGCGACCTGCCGTTCCTCCAGGGGCTGGCTCGCGGGGGCGTCAAGGCGCCGCTCACGTCGGTCTACCCGGCGAAGACGATCCCGGCCTGGTACTCGTTCGCGACCGGCCTCGACCCGGGCGAGCTCGGGATCTTCGGCTTCACCGAGCCGGACGGCGCGCCCGGGCACTCCCGACTGGTCCACTCCTTCCGGCCCAGCGAGGCGGTCTGGGACCGGCTCTCCCGGCTCGGCCGCCGGGTCGGCGTCGTGAACTTCCCGCTCCGCACCGGCTACCCCGTGCACGGTTTCATCCTCCCCGGCATGTTCGCCGCGAATTCCCCGACCTTCCCGGTCGGCCTCCGGGCCGAGGTCGAGGGAGCGATCGGCGGCGCCTATCCGGCCGAGCTCCCCGTCTTCAAGGAGGCGGAGCGGGATGCCTGGGTCGCGGAAGCGACGCGGGCGGTCGTGGAGCGGGGACGAGCGGCCGCGGGACTCGCGGAACGTCACCACCCGGACTTCCTCTTCGCCCTCTTCCGCGAGACCGACCGCCTGCAGCACCAGTTGTGGAAGGAGCTCGACCGACCGGTGCAGCGCATCCCCGCGGACCTACGCGCCTTCTTCCGCGCCGCGGACGCCGCGTGCGCCGCCATCGACCGAGCCTTCCGGGCCTCGGGCGGACCGGCCGTGACGTTCGTCATCTCGGACCATGGCCACGGAAAGATCGAGAGCGATTTCCTCACGAACCGATGGCTGGCCGAGGAGGGGTTCCTCGTTTTCCGAAACGCGCCCGACCCCTGGGGCCGCCGCGTGCTGGCGCGCCTCCTGCCCCGGGTACAGCGCTGGCCGCTGATCCACCAACTCGCCCCGCGCGTTGCCGGGTTCCTGAGCGAGGGCCCAGGGGCCAACCTCGCCAATCGCCTGCTCGGCGACTCCTCGTTCGAGACCGCCACGAGCCAGATCGACTGGACCCGGACCGTGGCCTACTCCTACCCCATTCCGGAAGGGATCTACGTCAACCCGAACCTCGTCGGACCCGAGCGCGAGGCCGTGCTCCACCGCGTCCGGAGCCGATTGGAAGCGTACTCTCAGGCGCGCATCGAGGTGTTCGGTCCCTCCGACCTCTACGAGGGCCGGCAGTTCGACCGAGCTCCCTCCCTGCTCATCCGCGTCGATGGAATGCGCACCGAGCCCCGGATGGATTTCGCCTACCCGGACTCGCTCATCCGCGAGCGGCCCGAGTACTTCTGTGGCTCCGGCACGCACCGCATGGACGGCATCTTCATCGGCGCCGGCGACGGGATCCGCCCCGGGGCGAGTCTCGGCACCGTGCGCCTGATCGACGTCGCGCCGACCATCCTCGACGGGATGGGCGTCGAGTCGCCTCCGGCCTGGTCCGGGCGCTCGTTCGGGGCCCGATTGGGCCTCCCGGCCTAGGCCGCCTGTCGGACGGAACGTTTTTCGGGTCTCCCACCCCGAACGACCCCAGATGGTGGGGCGAACCGTCGACCTGATCGCAGTCGGTCCGTGCCCGAACGACCCGTACGACCCCGCGGCGCCGGCCTGGGCCCTCGCCGCCGGAATGGCGACCTGGGGGGACCGGGTCCGGGTCCTCCATCCCACCGGACCCTCGGGGGCCAAGCCACCGGAGGGAGTGGAAGCCCTCGCGATCGACCTTCCCCTACGCCGGCCCGGCGCCGCGGTCGAAGGGGCGGCGCTCGCGCTCGCGGCCGGTCGACGCCTGCGACCCGACACAGATCTCGTCGTTCGAGACCCGTTCGGCCTCGGGCCGCTGACGGCGGGTCGACAACGTTCGAGCGGACCGCCGATCGCGGGGATCGTCCGTCGGGTCGAGCTCACCGCGTACGACGGCGAGCCCGTCCACCAGCATCCGCCCGGGTTCGTCGGTCGCGTCGAGACCTGGCGGGACCGACGCGCCGTCCGCCGCCTCGAAGGAGAGGCGCTCGCGGAGGCGACCCGGCTGTTCTACGATTCTCCCGAGCTTCCCGCCTTGCTCCAGCGCGAGTACGGGGTCGACCCCCATCTGCTGGAATGGGCGCCCCCACCGGTACGCGGCGGGGCTCCCCCGAACCGGGAGGCGGCGCGCAAGGCGCTACGCCTGCCCCTGGATGTGCCCGTGGTCGCGGCTCCGCTTTCCTCCGATGACCCCGCGATATCCGGGGCGGCCCGCATGGTCGAGTCGTTCCGTCGCGTGCGTTCCCTTTTCGCTGGCGCCCGGCTCGTCCTGGTCGGGGGCACGGCCCCGACCGAACCCGGCCTGACGACCGTTCCCGAGCGGGACACCGCCTCGTTCGAGCGGGCGTTCGCCGCGGCCGATGTCACCATTGTAGCTCCGTCCACGGTGGGGTTCGACGTGGGGGCCGTCCTCGCCCTCCGCGCGCCGAGTGCGGTCCTCACGAGCCCCGCGGTTCGCTTCCCGGTGGATCCCGAGCGCGCGGTCCGGGTCGCTCCCTCGGAAGACCCCGCCGAGCTCGCGGCCGTCCTGGCGGAGTTGCTCGCGGACCCCACTGAGCGGCGGAGCCTCACCGAGGCCGGGAGCCGCTTTGCGCAGCGGTTCGACCCGGAGCGGGTCGCCGCGACCGTGACGGCGGAGCGGCGGCTGCTCGCTGCGTGATCACGGGTCGCGCGGTTCGCCTTCGTCCAGGCGCCACTCGCGGAACCCCCGGCCGTGGGAGGCGCGACGCACGGACCCCGGTACGCGGTCCCACGCTACCCCCTCGGGCAGGTCGCCCCGCTCGAGGGAGTCCAGGACCCGACGGAACCGGTCGCGGAGTTCGGAGTACGGGTCCGCCGCCCCGGGCGCCACCCACCGGCGGGCCGGGCGGACTACGTGGAGTTGGCCGTCGCGGAGGGTCCAGATCCCCACGGGCTCCCCGCGGGAGCCCCGGGTCCTTTCCTCCAGCCGTTCCGCCGCCCGAGGGGACCCGAGGAGGACCGCGACCCAGTCCCCCCAGACCCGCCGGGTGAGAGCCTGGGCCATCACGTTCCGGGACTCCGCGGCCTTCGCCTCGATGAGGCCGACCTCGGTCCCGCGGCGCGCGACGAGGTCGAAGTAGTCGGACCCGTCCGGGTTGATCCAGGTCCGGTACCCTTCGCCCTCCAAGTATCGGGCGCCCGCTTCGGCGACCGAGCGCTCGGTGCGACGGGGCGGGGTGCGGGGCGTCACGCGCCGGACCGCAGGAACCATCGGTCCAGCCGGCTCCGGGGCAGCCGGAGGAAGATCGGCCGGCCGTGGGGACACGCGTAGGAGGATGCAGGCAGGAGGGCGAGCGCCGCGAGTACCCGGGCGAACTCCTCGGGCTCCACCGGGTCGCCGGCGCGGATCGCCGCGTGGCACGCGAGCGAGGCCGCCCGCCGCGTCTCGAGGGAGTCGGGCAGGGTCGGACGTCCCCCCTCGGCGAGCTCGTCAAGGAGTTCCCGCAGCGCTTCCGCCTGGACCGACCGTCCCCGATACACGGGGACCGAACGGATACGGTGGGTTCTTGGACCGAACGGCTCGACCTCGAATCCAGCGGCCCGCACAGACTCCCCGTGCGCGGCCAGCGCGGCCCGCTGGGCTCCCGAGAGCTCGATCGCGATGGGCTCCACCAGGGTCTGGCGAGCGAGGGTGCCATCCCGACGCAGCGCCTCATAGACGACCCGTTCGCTGGCGGCGTGCTGGTCGATCAGGACGGCCCCGTCCTCGCTCTCCGCGACCCAGTAGAGCGAGTCGACGCACCCCAGGAGTCGCAGTCGCGGGGCGCCCCGCGGCGCGGGCTCGGGCGTGCGAGCCAAGGCTCGGGCCCCCGAGATCAACGTGCGCTGGCGAGAAGGCGGGGAGGTCGGCGCGACCGCCGCGTTGGGGGGCGAAGGCCGGCCGAGGGGGGCGGGTCGAGGAGCCACGGGCACGGGCGCGTCGGCGAGGGCCGGGTGGGCGAGCAGGGATTCGCGGACCCTCCGCCGTACCTCGTCCACCAACTCGCGCTCCTGCTGAAAGCGGACCTCCCGTTTCGTGGGGTGCACGTTGACGTCCACCCGAGCGAGGTCAAGCTCCATCGCGAGCACACCGATAGGGAACCGGGTTCGTGGGAGGTAGTCGACGAACGCGGCCCGCACGGCTTGGGCGAGCGGACGGGAAACGATCGTCCGTCCGTTGACGGAGAGGTAGAGCCCCCGTGAGGTCCCGGCGGCCACGGCCGGTCGACCCAGGACTCCCGAGAGGCGACCGCCGGGGATCGGCGCATCGACCTCGAACGATTCGCGGAGCATCGACGGTCCCAGCACCCGCGCGGCGGCGTCCCGGGACGAGCCGGTCTTCGGGTAAAGGGCCAGTTCGCGATCCCCCGACCGGACCCGGTAGGTAGCGGCGGGGTGGGCGAGGTACAGCCGTTCGACCGTGGCGACGACCTCGAGCTGTTCCGAAGCCGCGCTCCGAAGGAACTTGCGTCGCGCGGGCGTGTTGAAGAACAGGTCGACGACCTCGACCGTGGTGCCCGGCGCGCGGGCCCGCGGGAAGCGACGCCCGAGCTGCCCGCCTTCCAGCGTGATGCCGGTGGCGGACTCCTCGTCCGGGGGCCGCGACACGAGCGAGAGTCGGCTCACGGTGCCGATGGCCGCGAGCGCCTCGCCCCGGAACCCAAGGGACTCGACGTGGTCGACCGGGCCCTCCGGGGCGAGCTTGCTGGTCGCGTGACGTTCGACCGCAAGGGTGAGCTCGTCCGAGGGGATGCCCGTTCCGTCATCGGCCACGTCGATGCGGGAGAGACCGCCTTCCTCGAGGGTGACCGTCACGGAGGTCGCGCCCGCGTCGAGCGCGTTCTCGACCAGCTCCTTCACGACCGAGGCCGGGCGCTCGACGACCTCTCCCGCCGCGATCCGTTCGACCGTCGCCGGGTCGAGGCGTCGGATCGGCGTGCGGGCCGGAGGGCGCGCCGGTCTCATGGCGGGGCCTCCTTCCCAGCGGGAGGACGTCGGGCGCGCCGCGCCAGGTCCTTGAGGCGGCGGTGCGCCTCGTCCGGGCTGAGTTGGTCGGTATCGATCGCGCCCAATTCCTCGAGGAGCGGGGACGGTGCGGAGGGCTCCTCCGCGAGGAGCATCGCCTGGGTGTATCGGGGGCCTTTGCGCCCAGCCCGCCCCGGGCGGTCGGTCGCCGGGATACCTCCGGCCTCGAGCTGCTGGAGGAGCCGTTCCGCCGTGCCGAGCACCTCGGGGGGAAGCCCGGCAAGACGCGCGACGTGGATCCCGTAACTCCGGTCCGTGCTGCCGGGAACGATCCGATGAAGGAAGACGATCCCGTCGGTTCCCTCCCGAACCGCGAGGTGGGCGTTCCGTGCGCTCGACAATCCCGTGACCATCTCCGTGAGCTGGTGGTAGTGCGTCGCCAGAAGGCAGCGGGCCCCGGTGCGGTCGTGCAGGTAGCGGAGCGTCGCCCAGGCCAGCGCCAATCCGTCGAAGGTACTCGTTCCCCGGCCGACCTCGTCCAGGAGGACGAGCGAGCGGGCGTCCGCGGACCGGAGGATCTCGGCGACCTCGCTCATCTCGACCATGAAGCTCGATTTGCCCCGACCGATCTCGTCCGTGAACCCCATCCGCGTGAAGAGGCGGCTCACGAGCCCGACGCGGGCGTACTTGGCCGGCACGTACGACCCGGCCTGGGCGAGCACGACGAGCAGGCCGACCTGCCGCATGTACGTTGATTTCCCGGACATGTTCGGCCCGGTCAGGACGACCATCCTCCCGTGTTCTGGGTCGAGCTCGGTGTCGTTGGGCACGAACGCCGCTCCCGAGGCCCGCTCGAGCACCGGGTGCCGCCCTTCCCGGATCACGAGCGCGGAGGAGTCCTCGACGACCGGCCGAACGTACCCTCGGGTCTGGGCCAGGTGCGCGAACGTGGCGAGGGCGTCCAGTTCGCCGAGGGCCCGGGCGACCCGATGGACCGCCGGGACCCACCGGTCGACGTGGGCGAGGAACTCCTCCCAGCCCGTGGCCTCGGCGGCGGTGGCGCGTTCCCGCGCCTCCAGGATGCGCTGCTCGATCTCCTCGAGTCGGTCCGAGGTGAACCGCTCCGCCTGCGCCACGGTCTGGCGCCGCCGGAAGTGAGCCGGCACCCGGGCGAGGTGGGGTCGAGTGACCTCGAAGTAGTATCCGAACACCTGGTTGTAGGCGACCTTGAGCGTCTTGATCCCCGACGCCTCCTGCTCGGCACGCTCGAGCTCGGTCAATTCCTGGAGCGCCACGCGCTCCGCCCCGCGCCAACGGTCCACCTCGGGCGCGTGACCGGCGCGGAAGAGCGATCCCCCGTCCTCACGGATCGGCAACTCGTCCGGAAGGGCGGCGACCAGCAGAGTAACGAGCTCCGCGGGAGGACGTATCTCGTTCCCCAGGGTGGCCAATCGTGGCGAGGCCCTCCCTTCCGCGAGCCACGCCGGAACTCCCTCGAGGGTTCGGAGTCCGGCCCGGAGCACGCCGAGCTCGGGCGGACGGACCCGTCGGCCCGCGATGCGGGACACGATCCGTGCCAGGTCGGCGACCGCATGGAGCGTCGTGCGGAGTTCTTCCAGCGCGGCGCCTCGGGCCATCAGGTCCGCCACGGCCTCTTGCCGTTCCTCGATCGCTCCGACGTCGGCGAGCGGGTTCGCCAGCCAGAACGAGAGGGTCCGCCGGCCCGGTGCGGTCACGGTTTCGTCCCAGGTTTCGAGCAGCGTCGGTCCGCTGGGGTCGTCCGGGTTCATCGGTCGGCGGATCTCGAGATGACGGAGGGTCTTCGCATCGAGCGCGAGACGTCGGTGGGCGGTACCTCGAGGGACGAGGGAAAGGTGGGGCAGGAGGCGGGGCTCGGTGGCTCGAAGGTAGGCCGCGAGGCGGCGGTCCGCTTCGAGGAGGGTGTCGGTTCCCACAAACCCCTGGCCCAGCCGTTCCGGCAACTCCTTCGCCTCCACGGGCGAGGGAGCCGGCTCGAGCCGGGCCGCCGGATACTCCCGACCCAACGCACGCGCGAGAGTCACGGAAGAAGGGCCCTCCGCGGACCACAGGATCTCCCGCGGCTGGAACGGGGCAAGGACCGAGACGACCCCTTCCGTGCCGGGACCGTCCGCCCCCCCGTGATACCATTCCCCGGTCGTGATGTCGACGGCGGCGTACTCGCCGCCCGAATCCCGGGCCACGACCGCCGCGAGGAAGTTGTGGTCGGGGCCGCCGAGGATCCGGTCCTCGACGACCGTACCTGGGGTGACCACCCGGGTCACCTCCCGTCGCACGAGCCCCTTCGCGAAGCGTGCATCCTCCACCTGGTCGCAGATCGCGACCTTGTACCCCTTTCGAACGAGGCGCCCGAGGTAGGTATCGACGGCGTGGTGCGGGACCCCGGCCATCGGGATCCGGACGCCTTGGGCGTCCGCGGATCGCGCGGTGAGGACCACGTCGATTTCCCGAGCGAGTAGGCGGGCGTCGTCCCCGAAGGTCTCGTAAAAGTCGCCGACTCGGAAGAGCACCAAGTGACCCGGGTAGCGCGCCTTCACTCCCTCGTACTGCTCCAGAAGGGGAGTCGAGACACTCGCCACCGGCATGGACGCCCCGGCGAGCGGGGCCGCGCTTATAATCGGGACCGGGGGTGCCCGGAACGCCGGGACGGCGGAGCGGAGTTTCCATGTCCAGGACCGAATCCAGCCCGATGTACCGGGACTTGGCGGTCTACTACGACCGGATCTACTCGAAGAAGCCGTACCGCGCCCAAACCGCGGTCCTCGTCCGGCTCGCTCGCCGATTCGGGCGTTCGGGGGGGCGTCGTTGGCTCGATGTCGCCTGCGGGACCGGCCGGCACCTCGAGTACCTCCGACGGGAGTTCGAGGTGACGGGGGTCGACCTGAGCGGGACGATGCTACGCCTGGCCCGCCGCCGACTTCCCGGGGTCCGTCTCGTGCGGGCGGACATGCGCTCGTTCGCGCTCGGGGAACGGTTCGACGTGGTGAGTTGCCTCTTCAGCGCCATCGGCTACCTCCGGAACGAGCGGGAGATCCGTCAGGCCTTCCGAGCCTTCGCTTCCCACCTGCTTCCGGGCGGCGTACTCCTCATTGAACCGTGGATTGCCCCCGGCCAGTACCGCCCCGGCCACGTGAGCCTCGACGTGTACCAGGACGCGACCACGAAGATCGTGCGGGCGGGAACGGCCCGCCGCCGGGGGACGACCTCCCGGATCGTGTTCGACTATCTCCTCGGCGAGGAGGGGCGGGGGTTCCGCCACGTCCGCGAGGTGGAGGACCTCCGGCTCGTGCCGTACCGGAGACTGCGGCGCCTGCTCGCGGAGACGGGCCTCTCCGTCCGATGGGTGGGTCCCGACCCCAAGTCCCGCGGGGTGCTCGTGGGGGTACGGACCCGATAGCGCTGAGGGGGAGATTTGAACTCCCGAGGCGAAACCGCCACCAGCTTTCAAGGCTGGCGCCTTACCGGGCTAGGCTACCTCAGCAGGGAGGCGACCGGGCCCGTCGGGAATAAACCCTCTTCCGGAGGGTCCACGGGGGTCGGGAGTGCAGGTGCCGGGAGTTTCCCGGCGGATCGGCTCGGTCCGCCGATTTGAACCCGGGCGGTCAGCTTGGAGGGCTGACATCCTACCACTAGATTACACCTGCACGGTCGCCCCGTGGACCGGGCCGCCGACCGCCTTCCGCGTCTAATGCTTTGGGGTGGAAGCGTGGCCCGCGGGGGCGGTCAGGTCGACGAGCGCGACCCGTTCGAGGACCAGGCCTTCCCACGCGGAGGAGGGAAGGCTGGACCGCTCGGCGACTACGATTCCGAGTCGGTCGAGCGTGGTCTCATCGACTGGTCGTGGGAACGCGGTGGAGGACGGCTCGAGGCCGAATCGTCCGATCAGCTCGGTGGGGTCGAGCGGCCGCTCGGCGACCACGACGATCTCCTCCGACTGGTCCGAGACCCCGACCTTCGCGAGCGCCCGAGGAAGCTGGTCGTCGCCCGCAACGTAGAGGGCGAACTCCGCGCCGCGGTCGCGCAGGCGGCTCTCGCCTCGGGTCCGGGACCGTCCGAGGTGGGCCCAGGCGGAGAGCAGGTGCCGCTCCCCGGCGATGGATCGTGCATCGAACAGGGCGATCAGGGTGGGCTGGTCCTGGGCGAGGGCCCGGAGCTTCTGGACCAACTCCTTGGTCGACGGAATCCCGGGGCGCGGTCGCCGGGCTCCGACCGCCTGGAGAGCTCGCTGTTCCGGAGGGGGAAGCGGCGTCATGGTTCACTCTCGGAGGAACCGGAGGAACTCCTCGCGCGTCCTCGGCTGGAGCGTGTAGTTCTCGCGCTTCTCCTGCGCGATCGTCGAGGTCGGCGTCGGTCCGTAGTCGTGCCCGGGCAGGACGATGAGGGCATCGTCCAGGGCGACGACCCGGCGGAGCAAGCTATCGTACATCTCGGAGGGGTCGCCACCCGGCAGGTCGGTCCGGCCGCATTCCCCCACGAACAACGTGTCGCCGGTGGCCACGTTGCCTTCGAAGAGGTAGAGGACACTGTCCTTCGTATGACCGGGCGTGTGGACCACTTCGAATCGTAGCGGTCCGGATTCGAACCGATCCCCGTCCTCGACCGACAGGTCCTGCCCGAGGGGGGCGACCTTGTGAGCGACGATCTTCGCGCCGGTGCGCTCCTTGACGTCCTGGTTGCCCACCACATGGTCCTGGTGGCTGTGGGTGTTCAGGATGTACCGCACCTTCACGTGCTTCGCGTCGATCGCCTTCAGGACCGGATCGATCCCGTAGGAAGGGTCGATCACGACACCGTCACCCCCCTCGCGGTCGGCGACGAGGTAGGTGAAGTTGAGGTAGGGTCCGACCCGGAACTGGTCGATGAACATCGTCCCGTCGAGAAGGGGCGGCTATTTGACGATGAACCGGTCGGTCAGCCGAGCGGAGCGGCCGGCACCGTTTTCCGGCCCGTCACGGCATCGAGGACGACCCGACCCTCCCGTCCTTCTGCGTACCAGTGGGGAAGATAGACGATCTGGAACGGCCCGAGCCGGACGTCGTCCACGGAGGGGGGGACCCGTCGGGTCTCGATGACCAGGGCCCCTCCGTGCTGTTCGGTGTGATCGACGTGGATGACGTGATGGCGTCGGATGGCGTCGATCGCGATACCCGTAGCCTCGCGGGCAGCGAGCTCCGGGGCGATGAACTGGTGCGGTAGGTCGAGCGTCGCCACCAGCTCCCGGTCGCCGTCCTCCCAGATCTCGGCCTGGCGGGACACGGCGTGGACCGCGACCGTCCGGTCGAGGGTCGCGCTCCGGGTTCCGTACGGGGATGCGGGTCGCACCCGGTACGGTGCAACATAGTAGGGTACCAGCCGCAAGGTGAAGCGGGGGCCGTCCACGCCCGCCAGGATCTCGGCCTCTTCGCGACCGATGCGGGGGCGGACGATGCGGGCCCCCTCGGGCAACACGGCGAACGGTGCGTCGAGCGAGGGGCCAGGTCCGTCGTCCGGCAACCCGATAATCGGGGGGAGGAGGATCTCGCCCAACGCCGGACCGAGCGTGGTGGGGTCGAAGACCTCGATCCCTCGTTCCGTCGCCACGGCGCGGGCAGACTCCCCCGGGTCCTCGTCGTACACCAGCGTTCGATGGATTGAGTCCGGAGGGAACAGGCTCTCGACCTCCACGGGAGAGCGCGTAGCCGGGGCGATCACGACGGCCCGGCGGTCGCGGAGGCGGACGGCGACCACCAGTTCAGGCCGCGTCTCGACCCGGTACCCCGCGGCAGTCAGTAGGCGGGTCAGGACCGAGGAGGTCGCCGGGACGTGGGGCACAGTGCGTTCGACGCGGCCCCCTCCATATCTCGCTTCCGTTCGTAAGGCGGCGAAACTCAGGAGGAGATGGACGGTGTCGGGAGCGCGTGTCCGGAGACAACCTATTTAGGTCGCCTTCGGTCCAAACGCTCGCCGATGGGCGAGACGATTACCCTGCGGGTCGCGGAGGCCTTCCAGCAGGACATCGGCCTCGGCACCGCCCGACTGGATGTCCAGACCCGCCAGCGCTTGAAAGTGGGGCTCGGCGACGTGGTCGAGATCCGGGGCCGCAAGGCGACCCCCGCCGTGGTGAGCCGGGCCCAGACCGACGACGAGGGGAAGGGGCTCGTTCGGATCGAAGCCGTGGTCCGACGCAACGCCGGGGTCAGCATCGGCGACCGGATTTCGGTCCAGCGGATCGACTGCCCGAACGCCGACTCGGTCACGATCGCCCCGATCTACGCCGGCTCGGCGCGGATGGACCTCGGTCCGGGGCTCGAGAGCTTCGTTGCGAAGGCCCTCGCCCGCCGCCCGTTCGTGCGGGGCGACGTGTTCGTCATCCCGGGGGTGTTCCTGATGGGGGGGTCGCTCCCGTTCATGGTCGTCGCGACCCAGCCGAAGGGATTCGTCCAGGTCGCCCCCGCGACCCTGATCACGATCAAGGAAGAGACCGTCAGCGAGACGGAGGTCGCGGCCCCCCGGATCTCCTACGAGGACATCGGCGGGCTCAAGGAGAAGCTCGGACGGGTCCGGGAGATGATCGAGCTCCCGCTCAAGCATCCCGAGCTGTTCGACCGGCTCGCGATCACCCCGCCCAAGGGGGTCTTGCTGTACGGTCCGCCCGGGACCGGGAAGACGCTGATCGCCAAGGCCGTCGCGAACGAGGCGGGCGCCCACTTCATCGGGATCCAGGGACCCGAGATCATCTCGAAGTACTATGGGGAGAGCGAGAAGGAGCTCCGCGAGAAGTTCGAGGAGGCCGAAAAGAACGCCCCCTCGGTGATCTTCATCGACGAGCTCGACTCGATCGCCCCCCGACGCGACGAGGTGGTCGGGGAGGTCGAGCGCCGTGTCGTGGCGCAACTGCTGACCCTGATGGACGGACTCTCGGGTCGCGGCAACGTCATCGTCATCGCGGCGACCAACCGCGAGGAGGCGATCGACCCCGCCCTGCGGCGGCCCGGCCGGTTCGACCGTGAGATCGAGATCGGCGTGCCGACCCAGGAGGGTCGGCTCGAGATCCTCCAGATCCACACTCGCGGGATGCCGATCGAGGGCACCGAGAAGGAGCGGGAGAAACTGCTCAAGGACCTCGCGGCCCAGAGCCACGGGTTCGTGGGCGCCGACCTCTCCTCGCTCGGTCGCGAGGCGGCCATGCGGGCCCTTCGACGCTACCTGCCCGAGATCGACTTTGACCAGCCGATCCCGCTCTCGCTTCTCGAGCGGATGAAGGTCACGGAGACCGACTTCCGGGAGGCCCTGAAGTCGATCGAGCCCTCGAGCCTCCGGGACGTCACGGTCGAGATCCCGTCGACCCGGTGGGAGGAGGTCGGCGGGGTCGAGCGGGTCCGCCGGATCCTGGAAGAATCGGTCGAACTGCCGTTCAAGAACCCCCAAGCTTACCGCCACATCGGGATCGAGCCGCCTCGCGGCATCCTGCTCTACGGGCCCCCCGGCGTGGGCAAGACCCTGCTCGCCAAAGCGGCCGCCACCGAGAGCCAAGCGAACTTCATCTCGGTGAAAGGTCCCGAAGTGATGAGCAAGTGGGTCGGCGAGAGCGAAAAAGCGATCCGGATGATCTTCAAGAAGGCCCGACAGGCCTCCCCCTCCATCGTGTTCATCGACGAGATCGACTCGATCGCGCCGCGTCGGGGGATGCAGAACTCGAGCGGCGTCACGGAACGGATCGTGAACCAGCTGCTCACCTCGATCGACGGACTCGAGAGCCTCGAGCGGGTGCTCGTCATCGCAGCGACCAACCGGCCCGACATCCTGGACGAGGCGCTCCTCCGCACCGGACGTTTCGACCGGTTGCTCTACGTCGAGCCCCCCAACATCCCCGGACGGATCGAGATCCTGAAGGTCCACTCGAAGCGGATGCCACTCGCGGATGATGTCGACCTCCCCGCGATCGCCACTCGGACCGAGGGGTTCGTGGGAAGCGACCTCGCTGCGTTGTGCCGGGAAGCCGGACTCACGGCACTGCGGGAGAACATCCGGGCTTCCAAGGTCACCCGAGCCCATTTCGAGGCGGCGCTCCACCAGGTGCGGGCCTCGTGTGATGCCGACTCGCTCCGCTCGTACGAGGAGTACGAAAAGCGCCTCATGCGCGACCGACTGGCGCCGCGCGGCGAGCCTGCCCCGGGCATCTACCGTTAGCGCGCGGGACCGCCCGGTCGCGCCCGAATTGAGCGCGCGAGCAAGCTATATGTAGCAGGGCCAAGTTCGGCGCCGCGCCCCCGATAAGGGGGCGGAGAAAACGGGAGTCGTGAAGCAGGTGGTCCGGCACTGGTCCCACGCCGCACTGTGGGTCCTGGCAATGGTCGTGCTGGCGGGAACGCTGGCCTCTTTTGTCGGGGTCGCAGGGGCTTCGTCGCCTAAGTATACGCTGACTGGAATCGTCGATCAGCCCGGGGCGAACACGCCCCCGGTTCCGGCGGGCGTACAGGTCGACCTGGTCTCGCGGGCGACGGGCGCGGTCTTCTCGACCACCGTGACCGGCACCGGCGGCAGTTTCTCGTTCTCGAGCACGGGCACCGCCAGCTCGCTTCAGCCGGGCTGGTGGGGCGTCTACGTTCCGGCCCAGACGAACGTCACACTCCCATCGTGCAAGCCGTGCGGTGTCCTGCCCCAGAACTCGACCCCGCAGTTCAGCTACTACAACAACACGGACCTGACCACCACGACCTACGAGACCACGGTCTCGAATGTCTCGGTCGTGGCCTACACGGCCACGCTGACCGGAAAGGTCACGTCCGGGGGAAGCCCCGTGGCGGGCGCCACGGTCAACCTCCTGGCCCCCCAGTACAACAGTATCGCGCTGGTCAACAACACGACCCTCACGAACGGCAGCTATTCGCTCAAGGTGCCGATCGGAACATGGATCGTCAAGACCACGGAACCGGGCCCCACTACGTACTACAACATCACGACGGTCACGACCACTCCTGGGACCAAGTCGTTGAACATCACCATCCAGAACTTCCTCGTGTCCGGCCGCGTCCGGATCGCCTCCGGCTCGCCAGTCGTAGGCGCGGGGAACGTGACCCTGTACGACACCGCCACCCACAATATATTCTCGGCTCCGACCGACACGGGCTACTACTCCATCGGGACCTACGTCGGCAACTTTGACGTGATCCTTGCGACCGCCGGATACACCACCGCGTGGTACCCGCTCAGCGTCACCGTGCCTGGCCAAGTGGTCAAGGACGTGACCGTCACGCCCGCGCCCACGAGTTCCCTCGGGGTCTACAACACGACCGTGAACCTCGGGTCGCTCTTCCCCCCGACCGGAACCGGCTCGGTCTCCGTGACGACCAAGGCCCAACTCGGCAACGACTCGGTCCTGGCCGGCCTCGGCAACGCGAGCGTTCGCCAACTCTGGGCGCAGCTCGGCCTGACGTATACGGGCACGACGAACTTCCCGGCCGCGGACAACGCGAGCGTCGGGTCGTGGATCGCGTCCAACGGGCCGTTCTTCCCCGCGGTGCAGGCCGGACTCGCGGTCAACAGCACCGGATTCCTGGCGCCCAAGATCGCCCCGACCCTCCAGAACTTCTCCTCGAGCTGCACGACCACGTGCAACCAGACCACTCCAGGAGGGCTCTCGTTCGAGTGGCAGTCCACCTACGCGATCAACGGCACGGTCGCTCGGAACTCGAGCACCTACACGCTCTCGTTCGGCTTCCGGCACCCGAGCTCCGCCTCCGAGGTGTACAACTACACGTTCGTGCTCCCGAGCGAGTACGTCCTCGCGGCGAGCACGAGTGCGCCCCCCCAGACGGCCCTCTATCCGGACGGCACGGGTCACACGTGGACCTCGTTCACGCTGGCGTCCCTCCCCTCGGCCAGCCCCGCGGGCTCGGCGAGCATGTCGCTCGTCCGGGTCGCGAACTTGACCGCGAACGTGAACATCTCGGTGAAGAGCTTCACGTTCTCTTCGCGCAACGTTCTCAACGCGACCCACGACAACTACACGGTGATCGTGGGGGTCGGGCAGAACGTAACGTTCAGCGCGCTCAACTCGACCTATCCTGCGGGAACCAACGGGACCAAGTTCGTCTGGAACTTCGGGGACGGCTCTTCCCCCATCTCCTCTCCGAACGCTACGGTGAACCACACCTACACGACCCCGACCGGCGCCACCGCCTACAAGGGAACCCTCAACGTCACGAGTTCGGGCGGCATCACCAACGAGACCACGTTCTACGTCTGGGTCGGCCAGGGAACCGTCTCCGCCGCCGTCCTCGGGAATTGGTCGGCGAGCGCGTTCAACCCGGCGGGCCCCTACGCGAAGGTGAACTGGTCGACGGTCCTCCACTTTAACGCGACCAACAGCGTCGCGACGCTTTCGCCGACCTCCCCGATCCACAACGTGATCTCGATCAGCCTGTGGACGTTCTCCGCGAAGGGCTACAAGTACACCGTCAACCTCTCCGCGAGCGCCCGAGCGCAGCCGCTCGGCAACGTGACCCTCCAGTTCCTGGGAGCCGGGATCTACTACAACGGGGTGACCGTCAACGGCACCTCTGTCCCGCTGAAGGGCTGGCAGTACAATGTCACCCTCACCGTCTGGTCCGGAACGGGCCAGAGCGCGACGGCGAAGTTCACCGTGCTCGTGAACGACACGGAACCGCCCGTCTCGGCCTTCCGCCTGCAGAACACGGCGGGCCGGTCGATCTCGGGCAGTGGCGTACAGGTGGCCGCGAACGGCACGGCGCGGGTCATCCTGAACGCGTCGAACGCGACCGACCCGCACAATGGGTCGGTCTCACGCTACTATTGGCTGATCACCGCGTCGGGGAACACCTCGGTCCACACGGGGATCAACACGACCTCCGTCCGACCGAACGGCACGCTCCCCGGACTATGGCTTACCCCGCAGAACACGAGCTACAAGGTCAACCTGACCGTCTGGGACCTGAACGGGAACCACGCCTACACGACGCAGACCCTCCTCGTGTCGGTCAATTCGTCGCTGAACGTCATCATGGCGGCGAACAACCTGACCGCGCCCACGACCTTCACCGAGGGGACCTCGTACACGTTCTGGGTCAACATCTCGGTCGGGGGCGGCGGGTCCGCGGTGGCCAAGAACGTCTCGGTGGCCTGGTACCTCCTCTCGTCCGCGGGCACGGGCAGCCGGTCCTACGTCGGGGGCACGACGACCTTCTACAACTACACCGGCGGGGTCGTCAACAACGTCTCGTTCGCCTCGGGAACCCTCCCGACGATGAAGTTCAACACGACCTACCGGGCCCAGGTCACCTGGACGCCCGGCAGCACGGGGAACTTTGTTCTGTATGCCAACGTCACGGCGACGAATGAGTACGTCGGCAACTACGTGGCCGGGACCAACCTGGCCCAGCAATCGATCACCGTCAACCCGAACCCGACCACTCAACTGCTGATCGACGTCGGGATCGCGGCCGCCGCGATCGTGGTGGTCGTCGTGATCGTCTTCTGGCTCCGACTCCGGTCGAAGCGCGCGAACGCCCCGCCCACCCGGCCGGGCCGCCCGAGCAAGACCAAGGAGAAGGACGAGGACGAAGACGACGACACGTAAGGTGTCGGTTCTCTTGGCCCGAACCCCTTCCTTCTGATTTCGGCGGAATTCGTCTCGGGCGGGCCCCGCAGGGGGACCGAGTGCCCACCTGCCAGGGCGCCCCCAGAGGGTCGCGGGGCGCGTGTCTACCCGCCGCGAGCGGCGGGAGACGCGAGTCGGCCGATCAGCCGTACGGGCCGACTTCGTCCAGGAGGTCCACGTGGGTGAGGAGCATCCGCCGGCAGCAGTAGCGCTCGAGTCCCAGGGCGTCCAGGACCAGGCCGGCGTCCTCTCCGCGGGCCGTCCGCTCGCGGTACTCGTCCCAGTGCTGGCCGATGACCGCCCCGCAGGTGAAGCAGCGGACCGGCACCATCATCGTCATGGGTCTTCCTACCTCCTCAGCGGTACGACTTCTGCCGGCGCTTCCGTGCGCCGCGCCCTCCCGGGCGCTTCGGGAGCTTGCGTCGGGGGTCGCTGACGATCAGCGACCGGTCGTAGTGACGGAACATCTCCCTTAGGGAGTCGTCCTTCAACCAGGAAAGGAGGCCCCGTGCGACCGCGGTGCGGGCCGCCGAGGCTTGCCCCACGATCCCACCCCCGCGGACGTAGACCGCGATGTCCAGGGTCTTCGTGCGGTCGCCGACCATGAGGAGGGGCTCCTGGATCTTCTGGCGGACCATCTCGGGCTCCACGAGCTCGAGCGGCCGGTCGTTGACCCGGACCTTGCCGATCCCCTTGCGGACCGTGGCGCGGGCCACCGCCGTCTTCCTCTTGCCCGTTGCGAGGACGATCACGGGGGCCTTGGTCATACGTGCGCTCCGAGCAGCCGGGTGATCTCCGCCAAGGTGAGGGGAGGGCGCAGGGCGGGACGCGCCCGGGCGCCTTCCAGGGTCTCCGGAGCGGCGTCCTTGTACTGGGCGGGGACCCCGATGTGAACCTCGAGTCGGTCCATCGCGAGCTTGCCGCGCGTCTTCAGGTGCGGGACCATGCCGCGGACCGTGCGGCGGAAGATGCGGTCCGGGTACCGCGGGAAGTGGGGACCACTGCGGACCGACCCACGGGCACGGGCGGCCGTGTAGAAGGCGAGGACGCTGGGGCGGGAACCGGTGACGACCGCCTGCTCCGCGTTGACGACGACGATCGACTCTCCGTTGAGGAGCCGCTTGGCGATGAGGCTCGCCGCGCGGCCCAGCACGAGTCCAGAGGCGTCCACGACGGCGGGTTTCGCCACGGTCTCGGTAAGTTCAGGCAATGATCCGCACCCCCGAACCCGTGGGCTTGGCCCTGACGAGGTCGTGCAGCGAGAGCGCGGTCCCGCCGGCGGCGTGGATCTTGCTCTTGGCCTGGACCGAATAGGAGAACGCCGCGACGGTGAGCCGCTTCGAGATCTCCCCGTCGGAGAGAACCTTGCCGGGAACGACGACGGTCTCCTCCGCGGAGGTGACGCGGTCGAGGTGACCCACGCTCACCGGACGGGAGGGGTGCCGGGCACGCTCCAAGTCGTCCGCGACCGAGGCCCACACCGGAGCGTCGTGCGTCCGGGCCGCGCGACGAAGATCCCGGATCACCCGGAGCAACTCCGGGTTTCCCTTGACGTGAGAACGGGCCATAGGCGGGTCGCCTCCGACCCGGGTGCGTGATATAAGCGTTGCCGCCGCCCGGTGGAGGGAGGCGATCCCGGAGGACGCGCGACGCCGTGCGACGCGCGTCGTGGGACGCTCCGGAACCGTCGTTCACCGCCGAGGGAGGCTTCCCCTCGCCGTGAACGATTAAATACTGCCCTCCGCCATCCTCGGCCGAGGCCCTCACCCATGCGTAAGTTCCTTACCGAGCTCCGCGGCAAGACCGTAATGACGAACGACGGCCAAATCCTCGGACTCATCGACAACTTCGTCGTCGACACCACGACCGGTGGGATCGCCCATGTCCTCGTCACTCCCAGCGAGGACGTCGAGCAGCGACTGTTCCAGAGCGACGCGTCGGGCCGGCTCGTGCTCCCCTTCAAGAGCATGAGGGCGGTCAAGGACGTTGTCGTGATGGAAATTGGGAAGTAGTGGCCTGGCTCCCCCGCTCATCTCCGTCGTTATCACGGTCCGGAACGAGGAGCTCCACCTCGCCCAGCTTCTCGACAGCCTCCTCGGACAGGAGGCGCCCGTCGAGGTCGTTCTCGTGGAATCGTCGAGCCGCGACCGAACCCTCGAGATCGCACGCCGGTACGAGCGAGCCCACCCCAACCTCCTGCGAGTGATCGAACGCTCGGGCTCCCGCGGGGTCGGCCGGAACACCGGCGTCGAGGCCGCCCGTGGAGAGTTCGTCGCGTTCATCGATGGGGATTGCTTCGCCGACTCACAGTGGGTCGCGACGTTGCGGGGCGCCCTCGCCACCGCCCCCGTGGTCGCCGGCCAAACGGTGACCGTCGGGAAGCCGAACTTCGGCCTCTTGGAGCGGGTCGAGCTCTTCGTGAGCGGGTACGACGTCACGTACCCGTCGTGCAACCTCGCCTACCGGCGGGACCTGTTCCTCCGGCTCGGCGGGTTCGACACCCGGTTCGTGACGGCGGAGGACATCGACCTGAACCTGCGGGCCGTGGAATCCGGGGTCGAGATCCGGTACGACCCGAAGGCGGTCGTGTACCACCACATCCGCACGACCTTCATCGGATTCCTCTACCAGGCGTTCTGGAATGGCTACGGGCGCAAGCAGCTCACGGAGAAACAGGGCGAGCTCTGGGGGCGCTACCGCATCCGTCGCCTCATGAGCGGTCAACGGACCCCGATCGCCTGGGCCCGCCTGACGGCGGCGATGGCCGGGTACCTCTTCCGGGTGTGTACGGGGGGATCCCACCGTCTCAGTAGGGTGACCCCGGGCTACCACCCGGAGTGAACGACGTTGACCCGATCCGCGCGGTGCGCGCGGGCTCAGTTCGCCTTGAGGAGCTCGGCGACCTTCGCGACCTCGTCCATGACCTTGGCCACGTCGGCGGTCTTGTCGACGACCGCGACCAGGAGCGCCTTCTTGCCGCTCCCGACGATGATCGTTTTGGAATCGTTCCCCTCGATGAGGATCCGCTCGGGAGGCGAGCGGTTCAGTTCGGTGTTGGCCGTCGCGGCCGCACCGAGGATCGTGGCGCACATGATCGCGAACGTCTCGGTGTAGACCCCCGCGGGGACGTCCGCGTAGAGGACGAGGCCGTCCCGGGAGACGAGCGCCGTGGCGGTCCCCGCGATCCGGCTCTTGAGGTCCTTGATCACGGTGCCGACGTTTCCGGTTGCCATCATGAATCCAAGTTCCCCCCTACAGTTCCTCTACGTGGAAACGACACTCGGGGTGGCCGGTACTTGCACACATCTCCTCCGTGCATTTAACGCGCCCCCCCTTAAAACGTTCGTAGAACTCGCGAAGGATGCCCCGGAGGCGGTGGCAGGTTGGAATGTCGCTCGGAGAGACCTCGATCGACCCGTGGACGACGACCTCCGTCTCGGAGAACTTGACGTCCGTGACCCAGCCCCGTTCCTTGAGTTCCTGGCCCGCCCGTTCGAAGTAGTGGGCCCGGTCCTTGAGGGCGGCCTCGGCCATCGGCGCGCCGAGCACGGACCCCTCCTTGAAGAACAGGCCGTGGCAGGCGTGGGACATCACGCCCTCGTACAGCTCCTTGATCTGGCGGAGCTCATCCTGGTCGAGCTTGACTTGACGCATTCCGGGTGCGGGACCGCCCCCTCTTGTATATAGGTTACCCGACACGCCCCAGTCCTCGCGGCGCGCTACCCTCGGCCCGTCTTCTGGAGTTCCATCAGGTCCTCGGTGGAGACCTTCTCACCCTTCTTCAGCCGGGCGAGGAAATCCTCCTCGCGCGGGGGCTCGGCGTCGGCCCAGCCCTGGGGGGCCCGGCCGCCCCGTGCCGCGTACAGCATCTTCTCGATGTCGCGGACCTCCTCGATGGCGGCGATGTGCGCCCGGTGGGCCTCGTCGGCGGCGGTCTTGACCTCGATGAGCTTGGCCTGGATCTCGTCAGCCTGGCGGCGGAGCTCGTCGACGTTCTCGTAGAGGGCAACCATCGATTCGTGCTCCTTCTGCGCGTCCTCGGCGAGCTGGCCGACCGCGGCGTGGTGCTTCTCGGCCTCGTCGCGTGCCTCCTGGAACGCCTTGAGGGTCCCTTCGACCTCGGGGTCCTGGCGGAGCTGGTCGTCCTGCTCACGGATCCCGGCTTCGAGGCGCTTCATCTCCTCGATGAGGCGCTTCTCCTGCTCGCCCGTCAGGGCGGTCGTCATGTGGCGGAACTCGAGCTCCTTGAGCTCCTTCCGCAGGCGCCACACCGGGATCGCGCCGGGGCGGGGGACCCGGGCCCGCTTGAGTTCCTGGACCTTGTCGCCCAGCTCCTGCAGCTTGCGGTTCCACTCCTCGCGGAGCCGTTTTGCCTCGCGTACGTCCGAGTTCAGCTGGTCCCGGTGGCGGCGGTGGTCCTGGGCTTCTGCGCTCCGGCCGTGAAGTTCATCGAGGATGCGGCCCCGCTCGTCCGCGGTGGTACGGGCGTCCGCGTTGAGCTTGTCGCGGCGGGCCCGGTGCTCATCCGCTCTCGCGTTCGATTCGGCGCGCTTACGTTCGAGTTCTTCGGTGGCGTCGGTCAAAGGGCAGCGCCCAGCCGCGTCGTCTCGCGGTCGGGGTGATAATTCGACAGAGGGGCGCGATATAAAGACTTCCGAGCCGGCGACGACCGGCGCTGCTCTTGCCGCGTCATACTAATATCCGACCCGCTCGGTCGAACGCCTCGTGGAGGAGGTCGGCCGGATCTTCGGGGACGTCGGCCTCGGCCAGTTCCATCTCAGTCTCACCAAACCCATCGAGCGGGGGGACTACATCACGGTCGAGGACGAGTTCCACGGGAAGGTACTCTGCCAGCTGGACGACCTTCGGCGCAAGAGCGACCTCGACCTCGAGCACGCCGGCGCGCTCCGGCCCACCGAGGAGGCCACGCTCCATGAGAGCCTATTCGGCCTCGCCCGGATCGTCGGATACCGGGATGCGCAAGGCCTCGTGAAGATCCCGACGGTCCCGTTCCGGCCGGGGGCGCACGTGTACCGCGCGGAGGAACCTCTCATCGCGGAGGTGCTCGGCCTGAAGCACCACACCAACACCGGCGCCTACGTCGGATTGCTCCGCAACCACTCGCTCAAGATCGAGCTCGACATCAACCAGCTCGTCCAACGGCACGTCAGCGTGCTCGCGAAGACCGGTGGCGGCAAGAGCTACCTGCTGGGGGTCCTGATCGAGGAGCTCCTCCGTCACAAGGTTACGTGCGTGATCATCGACCCGCACGGCGAGTACGGCTCGCTGCGCATTCCGGCCGAGAAGAACGGCGGTAACGTCCGGTTCGGGGTGGAGTCCCAGGGCTTCGGGAAACAGATCCAGGAGTACTCCCCCGACGTCAGCCTGAACCCGAGCGCGAAGCCCCTGACGTTCGGTCTCCGCAACATCGACCCCCGGGACCTGCTCGTGTTCATGGGCCTCGCGAACGTGAAATCGTTCCTCGCCCCTCTGAAGCAGCTGCTCGAGCGCGTAGCGGCCTCGAACCCGGACTACACCGTGCACGACCTCGTCCGGGCGGCCGAGTCCGGCGAGGGGGCGATCGCGGAAACGATCCATGAGCGGCTCGAGTACGTGGAGGAGACGAAGCTCCTCGGCCCCCAGGGGACCAGCCTCGCCGAGCTCGTGAAGAAGGGCGAGGCGACCCTGATCAACCTGCGCGGAGTCGCGCCCGACGTCCAGGAGCTGGTGGTCCAGCGGATCGCGACCACGCTGTTCGAGAACCGGAAGAAGAACAAGATCCCGCCCCTCTTCCTCGTCATCGAGGAGGCGCACAACTTCGCCCCGCAGCAGGGGACCGCGACGTGCTCGCGCATCCTGAAGAACATCGCGAGCGAGGGCCGCAAGTTCGGGCTCGGGCTCTGTGCGGTCACCCAGCGGGCCGCCCGGATCGACAAGAGCGTCCTCTCCCAATGCAACACCCAGCTGATCCTCCAGGTGACGAACCCGCTCGACCTGAAGGCCATCGCCCAGTCCATCGAGGGGCTCACACCCGGTATGACCGAAATGATCCAATCGTTGCCCGTCGGGGTCGCGCTCATCACCGGCGGCGGCTACCACACCCCGCTCTTCTGCGAGGTCCGGCCGCGGGCGACCCGCCACGGCGGGGAAAGCGTCCAGATCGTGGCGAACTAGGACGACGCCGGGCTCTACGTCCGGGCGAGGTCCTGCAGGTAACGGCTGACGAGGCGCACCCCAAACGCGGTGGCGCCCAGGTTCAGGTAGGCGGCCTGGTACTTCTTCGTCACGATCGTGGTCCACGCCGGTCCGGCGATGTCAAGGTGGGCCCAGGGGGTAGCGCCGACGAAGTTCTCGAGGAAGGCGGAGGCCGTCAGCATGCCGGCGAGCTTGATTTCAAGGGAGTTCCGGACGTCCGCGACATCGCTTTTCACGAGCTCCCGGTGATAGTCCGTGAGCGGCATGCGCCAGATCGGCTCCCCGGTGGCGGCCGAGGCCGCGAGGAGGCCGTTCGCGAGGCGGTCATCGGTCGAGACGAGGCCGCCCGTGTCGTCCCCGAGCGCGATGACCTGGGCCCCGGTGAGGGTGGCCAGGTCGATGACCTCATCGGGGTGGTACTGGTCGATGACGTAGCCCAGACCGTCCGCGAGGACGACCCGACCCTCCGCATCCGTGTTCAGGACCTCGATGGTCTTCCCGTTGTACGTCGTGACGACATCCCCCGGCCGGTAAGCCCCGCCGCCGGGCATGTTCTCGGCACAACACAGCACGCCGATGACCCGCGGAGCGACCTTCAGGACCGCGGCGGCTCGGAGGATACCCAGGACGGCGACCGCCCCCGACTTGTCGAATTTCATCGCGGCCATCCCGGTGGCCTCCTTGATCGAGATCCCACCCGAATCGAACGTGATCCCCTTGCCGACGACCGCGACGGTGCGACCCCGACGCGTGCCGCCCGGGTACTCGAGGACCACCAGGCGGGGCGGGTGGTCCGAGCCTCCCCCGACGGCGAGCAGGCCCCCGCAATGCATCTTCGCGAGTTCCCTTTCATCGAAGACGGTGACCTTGAGAGCCATCTCCTTCCCAAGCGCCCGCGCGAACTCGGCGAGGCGTTCTGGGGTGGCGGTGTCGGCGGGGAGGTTCGCGATGTCGCGGGTCCAGAGGACGTTCTCCGCGACCTTGACCTCCTCGGTCACGTCGCTCGTGAGGGTCCGCTCCTCCGACGCGTGCTCTTCCCCGAGCTGGATCGTGACCTCTTCGATCCCGCCTTCGGATGTCTTCCGGTACCGGGTGAATTCGTAGCCGCCGAGGATCCCTCCGTCGACGAGGGCCCGGGTCGCGATCGCGGACGAAACTGGCCCGTCCACGAACGACGATAGGCGGAAGGCGAGGGTTCGGGCGCCCCTGCCGCGCACCGCCCGTACGGCCTCCGCGGCCGCGCGGCGGACGGTGTCGGCCGAGAAACGACCGTGGGTGCCCAAGCCGACCACGACCCAGCGGCCGCGCCCGTCGGGGCGGTGGAACACCGTCACCTCGCGACGTTTTCCCCGGATCTCCTTCCGCTTCCACGCCGGGGTCAGCAGCCCCCCGGTCCCCTTGTCCTCCTTGAGGAGGGACACGGGGGGGCGGTCATCCTTTCCCTCGGCCTCGAAGAGGCCGGAAACGACAACATCGGCGGAGGCGGCAGACGCTTCGCGACGTTCGATGGCGAACTTCATCCCGTGTCCGGGATCCTAGAACGACGGCCGAATCTTCTGCCGGTCGATCCGAATTCCAGCGGGCGTGATGGCGATGAGGTTCTTAGCGATGCCGGCCACGTCGCCGCCCGTGTCCTTGGCGACGTTCTTGAGGTCGATGCTGAGCCGCTTCATCGCGATCTGGTCGTTCGCGAGCGAGGTGTAGTCGAGCATGATGATGTCGCCGGCATAGGCGAGCTTGGAGATGGTATGCAGGTCCTCGTACCGAAGGATCTCGGCGAGTCGGACGGTGCCCCTCGCTCCGGCGAGCGCGCCCGCCTCGTCCTCGAACTGCATCGTGCCGAGGTCAATGAACGAGCCCTCTTCCAGAGTGTCCGATCCGTGGTGACGCCGAAGGATTCCGCTTTTCTTCATCATTGTCGGGTGCCCCGCTACCGAGGGCTTCGAGCGGCGTTCGATTCTTAAGGCTATGGTTCCACGTCCTCCGCCGGTACGGGCGTTCGCCCGGCCAGGCGGGGGAAACGGACACAGAAGGTGACCCGGTAGACGTCCCGGCCGTCCTTCCGGCCGAAGAGGCTGGCTGATTCCTTGAGGCTCGCCCCGAACCGTTGCTTGGCGAGCTTGGCGACCGCCCGGGCGGCGAGGGTGTCGGAGAAGTAGCAGTCATACCCCTCGGGGAGCTCCTCCCGCCACTGGAGCGCCCGTCGCCAGTCCGGTCGGGACTCCTTCCACAACCGGGTCCACTCCTCGTCCAGGCGGGCGCGGAGGGCAGGGGGTTTCTCCGCCGGGCGGGCGTCCGCGGGGCCCCGGAGCTGGACGATCGAGGTGAAGTAGCGACCGCTCCGGCGGCTGCACTCGGGACACGTACGATGCTCGATCCGGACCGAGAATGGGAGGTCGACCACCTGCTCGACGTGCCGGAAGCGCGTGAGGGCATGCGCGGTGTACTCCCGTACGGTCGGGGTCACCGACGTCTCCTCCCAGTCGACCTTCCGCACCGCCACCTCGGGGTGGACGACCAGGAAGGGGGCGAGGTCCTCGGCGGTGAGGAGCATGCTCGAGCCCGACCGTTGCCAGACCTGGCCGACCCGGCGCGCGCCGCAGGTGGGACAGATCACGATGTCGACCCGTTGGGGGATCTGGACGAGGGTGGTCCGCTGGGCGGCGCATTCGGCGCAGACGCCGTCGACGAGCGCCCGCCCGGTGGCGCCGCAGACGACACAGAACTCGCCTTCCTCCATGGGCTGGTACTTCCCGCTCAAACGGCGAAGATCTCCGCGTGCGGGATCCCGCCGAGGTCCCCCGAGCCACCGGGGGCGATGAAGCCACTCTCCTCCGCGAGGGCTAGGGTTCGGGCCCCGAGCAGGTTCGCGATGGTGGCCCGTTGGAGGGCCCAAAGGAGTTCCTCCCGGCTGACGTGACGCTCCCCGTAGAAATCGGCCGAGATCTTGACGGTCCGGCCGGCGTTCCCCACGGGGACCTCCCGCCCGACCAGCTCGGCATCGCACGCCGCCACGACGAACTCCGCCCGCACCCGGTGAACCCGCATGACGAACGCCTCGGCTGCCCCGTCCGCCGCCATCTCGATCCGACCGAGGCTAGTTCCGGGACGGAAGATATAGGGTTTCCCGAGGGGGTCAGGTTCAGAAGCGGACAAGCTGGAGCTGGTTCGGCCGGGGCTCGATGACCTCGCCCTGGTTCCTTAGCGAGATGAGCAGCGACTCGGCCTTCTTCGGGTCGACCCCCGCCTTCTCGGCCGCCGCGTGGAACGCCTCCATCGTGAACACTCCGCCGCCGGCTTCCTGCAGCTCCCGCATGACCCGCAGCACGATGTCGTACCGTTCCCGCTGGCTGTGGCTGACTCCGGTCTGGGTGAGGTCGATGTCGAGGCGCCCGTCCTCCGCGGTGGAGACCCGCCGGAGGTAGTTCTCCATGATCTGGGTCGCGCGCTTCGCGTCCTCCTGCTCCACCACGTTGGAAAGACGGGCCCGAGCCGCGGCTTCCGAGAGCCGTACTAGGGCCTCGAGCTGGCGCGCCGTGATCGGAACGGGGGCGTTCGGCTCCTCCCCCATATGCCGGACCTTGACGTAGAAGTCCTCGAGCGTGAGCAAGGCCTCCGCGGAAAGGATGGGCCGCACGTTCCGGCGCGCGTAGGCAATGTACTTCTTCAGGAAGTCCGGAGAGAAGGGGGCAACCTCCGCGGCGACGCCGACCCCCCCCACCCCGGCCACTTCGCCCTCCCGATGGGACGCGAGGATCCGGTTCGCGAGCCGCCGGTCTCGGTCCTGGTTGGGGACATCCTTGATCGAGAAGATGACGTCGAACCGAGAGAGCAGCGTGGGTGGTAGGTCGATCTGCTCCGAGATGGTCCGGTCAGGGCTGAACCGTCCCCACTTCGGGTTCGCGGCGGCTAGGACGGGACATCGGGCGTTGAGCGTCGAGGTGATTCCGGCCTTTGCTATACTCACCGTGCCTTGCTCCAACACCTCATGCATAGCCGACCGGTCCTCCGGAGTCATCTTGTCCAGTTCGTCGATGGCGGCCATCCCGCCGTCGGCCAAGACGAGCATTCCGGCTTCGAGGACCCAGCGTCCGCCGGCAAAATCGTCCTTAACCGCCGCGGCCGTAAGACCGGCCGCCGTGGCTCCCTTCCCGCTCGTGTAGATCCCCCGAGGGGCAACTTCGGCGACATATCGCAGGAGTTGGCTCTTCGCGGTGTTGTGACTCACGATCCCGTTCGCGAGGAATCGGTGAGCACCGGGCACCTCGATATCATAGACTACGGCGCGTCCGGCCGGGCGGACCGAGACAATCCGTTCCCAGAACTTTCCGTGGACGCGACGGGATCTCCCTTCGGCCAGCCGGCAGATCGAACGCAAGTGGGCCCGCTTTCTCGAGCTGACAAACCCGATTTCTCTCCCGAATCGAAGCATCGAATCGGCCTGACGGATTGCCAAGGTACCGCTTGGTCCTCCCCGGACCAACCCCCCGTCTTTCAGGTGAGGCTTCGGGGCTTTGCCCCAAAGAATCCGACCATTGATCCCCCACCGAAGCAGCAGGGTCTGCACGTCGCGCAAGAGTTCGAGGTTGGCGGACCGGAGTTGGATAGCGGTGCGGCCCCGGCCACCCGTGAAGCAGCATCCGTCCGCCTCGAACAGCCAACGGAGGAACGAAGCAGCCACCCGATTCGGCGAAGCGAAGATCACGTCCGGTACGCGATGATTTCGCAACCCCCGCAGCCACAAGGCAATTGGGGTCCGATCCACCTGCAACGGCCGAACATGGGAGCGCACCTTCTGGGGAGATGGCGAGACCCCGAACACTCGTAGGAACAAGTCGGATATGCCACGGATGACCTCCGTTTCGTCCACCGCCGGGAACAGCGCGACTCGGCGCGGGGCCACCGATCCATCCCCCAGCACGTAGCCGAGGATACTCGCCAAGTCCTCATCCACAAACTCGGGGACTCGGACATGCCAGCTCTTGTGGAAGTAGCTCGGTTCGCGCCAGTTGGTGGTAACGAGGGCCTGCTTCCAGCAGCGGATGCTTGTGGTTACCGCGATTCGATCCCCCACCTGGAGCTTGTCGAGTCGGACCCATTCGGAATCCAGGTAGCCGGGAATGCGCCGGAGCAGGGGATGGTTGGGGGTGCCTTTGATGCACTTCCCTGACTCCGTGATCACTTCCAGAACCGGTTGGTCGTTGTACCGATGGAACCGTGTCGCTATCGCCGTCTGGCCCAGACCCGTGCCCAGCCGGACCCGAGTCGCGATAGGTTGGTAGTGCGCGTGGCCCATGCGGTTGAGCTTGATCATGGTCCCGTCGCCGACCGCCACGCGTTCGTCTCCGATCAGGCAGCCCGGGTCGCCGACGAGCAGGGCGTGAATATCACCCCGGACGCGAATGCCATCCGAATGACGCTTTTCCACGCCACCGAACATCTGGAGGGCGATCGCCTCCTTCTCCTGCTCCATTCCCTTGATGGTCGGGGCAAGGGAAAGAACGATCTTGTCCACCACGGTGGGGTCGCCGCGGAAACTCAGGATCACCTTCTCCTCTTCGGGCGAGATCTCGATCTCGTCGTACTGCACCTGCTTCGACTCGATTGAAACTCCCAGAAGGAGAAGGTCGAACGTAGTGTTGCGAACGGTTCCGCTCCGGGAGGGGGAAGCGCGCTGGAAGCTCTTCAGCACGCCATTAAGGACGACGCGGTTGCCGGGGAGTACGTGACCCGTAAGGTCCTCGGTCAGGAGGGTTGTAAGACCCTGGGGATGGGCACCCCCGCGCAAGGTTTCGGGATGCTCCTGGATCTCGATCCGTTGAGCGTCCACGTAGGTCGACTTCTCCGGAACGAGCCGGAACCGGGTGCGTCCGGCCGGTCGTCCACATCCGCCCTGAGAGTCGGGGCACTCCAACGGCTCTCGGAAAAGCATCGATGCGTCGTCCTGGGGTTCGTGGAATTCGATGTGACACGCTCCGCACTGGAACACCGCGTCCCGGATCTGAGGCCGGACTTCGGTAACCCGGCGAACGATCCCGTCGATGGCGACCAGATGATTCAGGTCGGCCTCGCGCAAGTTTCGGACCGTGCGGTGAGCTGTGAACGGGAGACCGACCGGTCGAAGCCGGAGCCCTTCCGCTTCCGGGCCGGCGACGGGAAGGAGGTCTCGCATCGCCCGTCGGCCAGCGTCAATGACTTCCTCGGGTCGCTCCAGTAGGAGGTCGGCGAGTCCGGTGTCCGCCGCGTCGATCGTCGAGAACGGGACCTCGAGCGATCGCCGCTCCGGAAACTTGTCCGCGAGGGCGAGGATCTCGGGACGTAGGCCCGCCTCCTCGAGCAGGGCGGCCCACCGCCCCTGGAGTTGGGGGGGTGCGGGCAGCGTGAGTTTGACGGCGACCATCGAATCGACCTCGGTTACGGGTCCAAACGGTAGCGGTCCCGGGGGAAAAGACGTGCCTCTCGCACATTGGGGAGGCCCGCCAGGTACTGGACGATGCGGTCGACCCCGATCGCCCAACCTCCGTGAGGAGGCATGCCGTACCGGAACGCTTCGAGGTAGCCCTTGAAGCTCGCCGGGTCAAACCCCGACGAGGTAAGGTTCTGGAGGAGCCGGTCGAGGCGGTGCTCCCGAGGCCCTCCGCTCGCGATCTCGAGACCCCGGAAGTAGAGGTCAAAGTAGCCCGTCCGTCCGGGCTCCGCGTCGTCACGGCGGGCGTAGAACGTGTGGGCCTTGATCGCCGTCGGGAAGTCGGTCAGGAAGTATATCGGGGTGCCGAACTCCGACTCGACCCGGGCGTAGATCGCCTTCTCGTCCTCCGTCCCCACATCTTGCTCCTTTCCCGGGCGGCCCAGCCACTCCTCGCACGTCGCGAACGGGATCCGGGGGAACGGTCGGTCGCTCAGTTCGGGGATCTTCTCCGCGAGGGGATTCCCTTGCGTGAGAAGGCTCGCCTTGGTCGCCTTCAAGGTGTCTCGGAGGATCTCCTCGAGGACCGTCCGGACGTCTTCGGCGCCGAGACGGACGTCCCCGCTGCCGTCGATGTACGCGAGCTCGGCATCCAGACTCCCGAACTCGGTCATGTGGCGAACGGTGTCCGAGGGCTCGGCCCGGAACGCCGGCGCGATCTCGAAGACGCGCTCGAAGCCCGCGCCCATGAGCATCTGCTTGTAGAGCTGCGGGCTTTGAGCCAGGTACGCGGTCTGGTCGAAGTACTGGACCGAAAAGAGGGTCGCGCCGCCCTCCGCGCCTTGACGCAGGATCTTCGGGGTCTCGACTTCAAGGAATCCGCGGCGGACGAACGCGTCCCGGAAGGAACCGAGCAGCACGGACCGCAGCTCGAAGACCTGCCGCACGGCCGGTTTGCGCAGGTCGAGGACACGGTGGTCCAGACGGGTGTCCAGCTCCGCCCCCACCTTGTCGACGACGCCGAGGGGAAGCGGGACCTCGGCCCGCGACACGACGGAGATCCGGATCGGGGCGAGCTCGATGCCCCGGTTCGCCTTCTCCGAGCGACGGACCGTCCCCTCGACCTCCAGGACCGACTCGCGGGGGAGGTCGGCCAGGAGGGCGAACAGCTCGGGCGCGGCCACGCCCTTCTTCAGCGTGACTTGGGTCGTCCCAGACCGGTCCCGGACCAGGGCGAACGCCACGCCTCCCAGGGCGCGGTAGTCCTCGAGGTGGCCCGCGATGCGGACCTCCTCGCCGTCCCGCGATGGAAGTTCACGCGACAGCCGTCGTGGGGCCGACAGGGTTCGCGACCTCCTGCCGCGCGAGGGCGGCCCGCACGAGCGCCAGGAAGAGCGGATGCGGGACCTCGGGTCGAGATAGGAATTCGGGATGGAACTGCACGCCGATGAAGAACGGATGGTTCGGCGCCTCGAGCGCCTCGACCCGGCCGTCGACGGAGGAGCCGCTGACGACCAGGCCGGCGTCCCGCAGGCGCTCGAAGTAGGCGGGGTTGATCTCGTAACGGTGCCGGTGGCGTTCCCAGATCTCGGTCCGGCCGTAGACCTGCGCCACCCGGGATCCAGGGACGAGCGCGATCCGCTGGGTGCCGAGGCGCATCGTGCCGCCGAGGTCACTCAGGCCCTTCTGCTGCTCCAAGAGACAGACAACTGGGTCCGGCGTGCCGGGGTCGACCTCGGTGGTGTTGGCGAGCGGGAGGCCCACCCCGTTCCGGGCCACCTCGATCGCCGCCATCTGGAAACCGTAGCAGACCCCCAGGAAGGGGATCCCCCGAGTCCGAGCGATCTCGATCGCGCGGACCTTGCCCTCGACGCCCCGGGCGCCGAAGCCGCCGGGGACGAGGAGCGCGTCGGCCCGTTCGAGGCGGGAGATCACGCCCGGGTTCTTGGGGATGTCCTCGGCGTCGTACCAGTGCAGGCGTACCTCGGTCCCGAGGTGACCCTGGCAGTGGTGGAACGCTTCGGTATGGGAGAGGTAGGCGTCGCGCAGTTCGGTGTACTTCCCGACCACGGCGACGTCGACCCCACGGCCCTCGTTCCGCCGGTAGGTCTGGAGGAACTCCTTCCAACTCGTGTGGTCGGGGGTCCGGTCCGGCAGCCCGAGCAAGCGGGCGAGGAGCGCGCCGACTCCCTGCGCCTCGAGGACGAGCGGGACCTCGTAGATGACCCGCTGGTCGGGCACCGAGATGACGGCCTCGGGAGAGACGTCGCAGAAAAGGGAGATCTTCGCCTTGATGTCGGGGGCGAGAGGGGCCGGGCCGCGGGCGATGATGAGGTTGGGCCGGATCCCGATCGCTCGGAGGTCGCGCACCGAGTGCTGCGTCGGCTTGGTCTTCGACTCGCCGGTCGGTCCGATGACCGGGACAAGGGTCGTGTGGACGAAGGCCATGTGCCCCTCGCCGAGCTCGTACGAAAGCTCCCGCAGGGCCTCGAGGAAGGGCATCGATTCGATGTCGCCGACCGTACCGCCGACCTCGACAAGGACGACCTCGGCGCCGGCGGCCTGCGCGACATCCCGGATGGAGCGCTTGATCTCACCGGTGACATGGGGAATGATCTGGACCGTGTTGCCCAGGTAGTCGCCGCGCCGCTCCTTTTCGATCACCGAACGGTAGATCTTCCCGGTGGTGAGGTTGTGGGTGCCCGAGAGGCTCTGACCCAGGAACCGTTCGTAGTTCCCGAGGTCGAGGTCGGCTTCAGTGCCATCGTCGAGCACGAAGACCTCCCCGTGCTGGTAGGGGTTCATCGTCCCGGCGTCGACGTTGAGGTACGGGTCGATCTTGATGATCGTGACGGGGATACCACGGGCCTTGAGGATGCGGCCGAGGGAGGACGTGGTGATTCCCTTACCGAGGCCCGAAATCACGCCTCCACTCACCACAATCACTTTCATTCGAAATCCCCGGGGGTCGTAACGGACCGTTCGCTTAAAGTCTGTGGAGTCCGGCCGTCGGACCGGCATCTGCCGGACCTCCGCGAACGGGCTCAGAAGGGCAGTCGCCGTCCCGACGCGTCCCGGTGGAAAACGCCGAAGTCCGGTGTGGCGAGCAGCCGGTCGGCGGGAAACACGGGTCCGTCCACACAGACGTGGTAGGGTCCCAGAGCGCAGGCATCGCACATGCCCAGCGCGCACTTCATGTGGCGCTCCACGGAGCAGAACACCGGTACCTGACGTGGCGCGGCGAGCCCAGCGACCTTCTTCATCATCACTTCGGGCCCGCAGGTCCACACCGCGTCGAACCGGTCCGACGCGAGCAGGGATTCGGCCACACCGGTAACGAAGCCGCGAGCCCCCTCCGAGCCGTCGTCGGTCGCGACCTCGACCCGAGCTCCGGCGGCCCGAAGTCGGTCCTTGAACAGGAGTTCGGGCGCCTTCGTTGCGCCCAGGGCCACGGTCACCTGGGCGCGGCTCGCGAGCGCCCGCTCCGCCGCCGGGGCCAGGACGGCCGTTCCCGACCCTCCTCCGACCACGAGGATCCGGCGGGCCGCGAGGTCGAAGTGGTTTCCATACGGCCCTCGGATCCCTACACGGGCGCCGGGATGAAGCCCGAGCGTCCGTCGGCTCGTATCCCCCATCGCCTTGATCGTGACTCCTTTCGAGGGCCCGTCCGTGTAGGAGAGCGACATCGGGAGCTCGTCATCCCCCGGCAGCCAGACCATGACGAACTGGCCGGGCTCCGCCGCCGGGGAGTACGGGAACCGGAGCGTGATGGTGGACGGGGTCTCCTCGACGACCGTCGTGACCTCGACCACCGTCCGCACGGGCGCTCCTAGACGGAACGGAATATAGCCCCGCGGTGGCCGTCCTCAGCCGGCCGCGTGGTGCGCCACTCCGACGGCGTCCTCGACCCGGGCGAACCCGAGCTCGTCCAGCCGGGAGGACAACTCTCGCGCAAGACGTCCGAACAGCTCGACCCCCTCGAACGTAATGGCGGTACCGACCTCCACTGCTCGGGCCCCCGCCATCACGTATTCGAGCGCATCCTCTGCGGTGCGGATCCCGCCCACCCCGACGACCGGGATGCGGACCTTCTCGTAGATCTGCCACACACACGCGAGACCGACGGGTTTGATCGCCGGCCCACTGAGTCCTCCGAGTCCGTGGGCCAGGATCGGCCGACGCAAGTTGGTGTTGACGGCCAGTCCCCGCAGCGTGTTGATCGTGCTGATCGCCGAAGCACCGCCCCGTTCCGCGGCGAGGGCGAGGCCGGCGGTATTGGCCGAGTTGGGAGTGATCTTGGCGATGACCGGAATGTGGACCTCACGGACCACCGCATGCACGATCCGTTCGACGTCCTCGGGCTCAGAGCCGACCTCGGTTCCGAACCCCTCGGCGTGCGGACAGCTCAGGTTCAATTCGACGGCCACGACCCCCGCCGCCGCGATCCGCGCGGAAAGACGGGCGAACTCCTCGGCGGTAGCCGCAAAGACCGAGCCGATCACGGTCGCTCCGGCAGCTCGGGCGATCTCGATTTCCTTGGCGTATTCGTCGATCCCGGGGTTGGGGAGGCCCATCGCGTTGAGCATCCCCCAGTTCTCGTAAAGTTCGATGGTGGGGTTGGGGTACCCGGCCCGAGGCTGGGCACCGATCGATTTCGTGATCACGCCGCCCGCGCCGGCGCGCCAGGCACCGGCGAGGGACTCCCCGCTCTCGCCCCAGATCCCCGAGGCCAGGAGGAACGGGTTCCGCAATCGTACGCCCGCGAGGTCGATGCGGAGTTCCGCCATCGGTGGGTGGAACGGGTGGTGCCCTTAAATCGACATGGGCCGATGGCTCCGACTCCATGCACCTCGACCGGCTGACCGACGCCGCCCGAGAGGCGGTGGAGAAGGCGTTTTCGCGAGCCGCCGAGCTCCGCCACCCCGCGGTCGAGCCCGAGCACTTGTTGGCGGCCCTGTTGGTGTCGCCCGAGGGGGCCGTGACCTCGCTCTTGCAGCGTCGGGGCGTCGACACGGTGAAGCTCCAACGGGAGCTCGAGGAGCGCCTTCAGGAGCACCCCACCGCCGAGCACGTCGCCCCCTCCGACCAGTATCTCTCTCGGTCCCTGACCCAGGTGATTGACGCCGCCGAGAAGGAGGCAGCGAAGCGGAAGGACCGGTATACCACGGTGGATGAGCTCCTTCTCGGTCTCCTCTCGGTGACCTCTCCCGCGCGCAGTTTCCTCGAATCGGCGGGGGTCCGCCGGGCCGACGTCGAGCAGGGTCTCGGCGACCTTCGGGGAACGACGGAGCCGGTCGCCAGCCGGAACGAAGAATCCCAGTACCAAGCGCTCGAGAAGTACGGCCGGGACCTCACGGCGCTCGCGCGTGACCGGAAGCTCGATCCGGTCATCGGGCGGGACGAGGAGATCCGTCGGGTCATCCAGATCCTCTGCCGACGCACGAAGAACAATCCGGTCCTCATCGGGGAACCCGGCGTCGGCAAGACCGCGGTCGTCGAGGGGCTCGCGGTCCGCGTGGCCGCCAAGGACGTCCCCGAGGTCGGACGGAAATGGCGCATCGTCGGGCTCGACCTGGGGGCCCTCCTCGCGGGCGCCAAGTTCCGCGGGGAGTTCGAGGAACGGCTCAAGGCCGTCCTGAAGGAGGTGGAACGTTCCGAGGGCGAGGTCATCCTCTTCATCGACGAACTGCACACGCTCGTGCACGCCGGCGCCACCGAGGGCGGCGCCCTGGACGCGTCGAACCTCCTCAAGCCGGCGCTCGCGCGGGGGACCCTCCATTGCATCGGGGCGACGACCACCCAGGAGTATCGCAAGTACATCGAGAAGGACGCCGCGCTCGAGCGGCGCTTCCAACCGATCCCGGTTTCCGAGCCTAGCGTCGAGGACACGATCTCGATCCTGCGGGGGATCAAGGAGCGATACGAACTCCACCATGGCGTCCGCATCCGGGACGCCGCCCTCGTTTCCGCAGCGACCCTCTCCGCACGATACCTTCCGGACCGTCACTTGCCGGACAAGGCGATCGACGCGATCGACGAAGCCGCTTCGATGGTGCGTCTCACCCTCGACTCGCGGCCGGGCGAGCTCGACCAGCTATCCCGCCGGATCCGCCAGCTCGAGATCGAACGCACCGCCCTCGCCCGGGAGAAGGACCCGGCGAGCAAGGAACGGCTGAAGGTCCTCGACCATGAGCTCGCGAACCTCCGGGAGAGGGAGACGGCGCTCGGCGCCCGATGGAAGAAGGAAAGGGAGGAGGTCGAGCGGGTGCGCGCCCTACGGGCGCAGCTCGACCAGGCGAAGGCCGACGAGGCCCGGGCCGAGCAATCCGGCGACCTCGAGACGGCCGCGCGCCTTCGGTTCGGCACCATCCCCGAGCTCACAAAGGAGGTGCAAGCCCACGCGAAGGAGGTCGAGGGGGCCGGTGGAGCCGGCCTGCTCCGCGAGGAGGTCACCGAGGAGGACGTCGCCTTCGTCATCGCCAAATGGAGCGGAATCCCCGTCAACCGCATGCTCGAAGGCGAGAGCGACCGCCTCCTCCGGATGGAGAGCGAGCTCGAGCGAAGGGTGGTCGGTCAGTCCGAGGCCGTGCGCGCGGTCGCCCGAGCGGTCCGTCGCTCGCGGTCGGGCCTCGGCGACCCGAACCGGCCCATGGGCACGTTCCTGTTCGTCGGCCCGACCGGCGTCGGCAAGACCGAGCTCGCGAAAGCGCTCGCCGCGTTCCTGTTCCACTCCGAGAAGGCGCTCGTCCGCATCGACATGACCGAGTACATGGAGAAGCACACGGTGGCCCGCCTCATCGGCGCGCCGCCGGGGTACGTTGGCTACGAGGAAGGCGGGCAGCTGACCGAGGCCGTCCGTTCCCACCCGTATACGGTCGTGCTGTTCGACGAGGTCGAGAAGGCCCATCCGGAGGTCGCCAACATCCTCCTTCAACTGATGGACGACGGCCGCCTGACGGACGGCCAGGGCCGGACGGTCGATTTCCGCAACACGCTCGTCATCCTCACGAGCAACTTGGGCTCCGAGCAGCTGGCCGAAACCAAGACCGATGCCGACCGACGGAAGGTGATCGAACCGGCGTTGCGCGCCGCGTTCCGTCCCGAGTTCCTGAACCGGCTCGATGAGATCGTCATCTTCCACGCCCTCACGGAGAAGGAGATCGCGCTGATCGTGGACCTGCAGCTCGCCCAGGTGGCGACCCGGCTCACCGACCGCCGCATCCATCTCACCGCCACCCCCGCCGCCCAGCGCCTGCTCGCGGCCGAAGGGTTCGACCCCCAGTTCGGAGCCCGCCCCTTGAAGCGGACGATCCAGCGACTCGTGGTGGACCCGCTCTCCGCCCGCCTACTGGCCGGTGAGGTGCACGACGGGAGCGAGGTCACCGTGGACGTCAAAGGCGGCGAGGTCGTGCTGGAGATCGCATCCCGCAAGGGAGGGCACTAGGAACCATGTCGACCGGGGTCACCATCGCGGTCGTCGGCGCTCCCGACTTTGCCAAGGACCTCGCCAAGAAGGGGAGTGCCTCCGACCTGACCCTGTTCAACACCGTGCGGGACGGGCACGCGACGACCCTGGTCGAGCCGACCCAGTTCCCCGAGAAGCTGCCTCCGCTCGTCACGGCGCTCGCGATGGCCGACCAGTGCCTCCTCGTGATCACGGAGCTCACGAAGGCCGTGGCCGAGACGATCGCCACCCTCGAGCTCGTCTCCGTTCCGACCACGGTCATCCTGGGTCCCTCGGTCGGGGAGCCCGAGGTGGCCCGCCTTCTGAAAGGAGGAAGGCTCGAGTCCGCGCCGCGAAAACCGCTCGACCTCGTGCACCTTCGCGAGCTGATCGAAAGCTGGACGGCTCCCGAGGTCCCGGGCCCGGTCCGGGTCCCCATCGACCACATCTTCCCGGTGAAGGGAGTGGGGACGGTCGCCCTCGGGGTCGTGCGCCAGGGAACGCTCCACGCCCACGACCGACTCCGCCTGTGGCCCAGCCCGAAGGAGGTCGAGGTCCGGTCGATCCAGGTCCACGACATTGACCGCAAGGAGGCTTCGTGCGGGGAGCGGGTCGGCCTCGCGTTGAAGGGGGTGGAGGCGGACGAGGTCAGCCGGGGCGAGACACTGGCCCCGGCGGGCACTCTGTCCGAGGGGAGCCGCCTCCAAACCGGCCCGCTCGAAAAATGCCGATACTACCGGGGCAGCGTAGCCCACGGGGGTCAGTTCCAGCTCGCGGTCGACCTGCAGGTGGTACCGGCGATCCTGGAGCTGGTGGGTCCGTCGGGGGGGGTCGTGGTGCCCGACCGACCGGTCGTCTACCGACCGAAGACGCCCGCGCTCCTGCTCGACCTGTCGGCCCCGACCGGCCCCCGGGTCGTCGGGCGCCTCGAGTTGCTGGGCCCGGCGTGAGCCGGGGATCCGAGGGCGCGTCCGTCGCCTAGGCGAACATCGTGACGGATTCCTTGCGGAGCTCTTCCTCGCCGATGACCTTCTCGATCGCTCGGTCGAAGTCCGCCAGGGTCACGGTCTCGCGCTCTTCCCGGATCGCCCACATTCCGGCTTCGGTGCAGATCGCCTTGATGTCGGCCCCCGTGGCGCCCTCGCACCGGCTCGCGAGCGCCTCCCAGTCGAGGGGGTCCCGGATCGCCATGCCGCGGGAGTGGATCTTGAAGATCTCCGACCGTCCCAGGTAGTTCGGAACCGGGATCTCGATGATCCGGTCGAATCGACCGGGACGCAGGAGCGCATCGTCCAGGATGTCGGGGCGGTTGGTCGCCGCAATGATCTTGACGTTCGCAAGAGGCTCGAACCCGTCCATCTCGGCCAGCAGCTGCATCAGGGTCCGCTGGACCTCGCGGTCCCCGCTCGTCGCAACCTCGAGTCGCTTCGCCCCGATCGAGTCGACCTCGTCGATGAAGATGATGGTGGGGGACTTCTCCCGCGCCAACTGGAACAGTTCGCGGACGAGGCGCGCCCCCTCGCCGATGTACTTTTGGACGAGCTCGCTGCCCACGAGGCGCACGAACGTCGCGTTCGTGTGATGGGCGACCGCCTTCGCGATCATCGTCTTGCCCGTGCCGGGGGGCCCGATCAGGAGGACCCCCTTCGGGGGATCGACGCCGACCTTCTTGTACAGCTCCGACCGCAGGAGGGGGTACTCGACCGCCTCGCGGATGTCCCGGATCTGGTCCCCGAGGCCACCGATGTCCTGGTAAGTCACGGTCGGCTTGTCGACGATCTCGCTCGCCGTGACGAGCGGGTCAAGCGACGCGGGCAGGACGCCCATGACCGCCAGCGTCTGCTTGTTGAGGGCGACGCGAGAGCCTACGGTGATCTTGGTGTGCTCCACCGTCTCGGCGGCGTTGACGACGAAGTCGGGACCGGTCGAGGACTTCACGATGACCCGACCGTCGGTGAGCACGTCGCGGACACTGCCGACGATGAGGGGTGGGTAGCGCAGACGGTCGAGCTCGGTCTTGAGCCGCTTGACCTCGCGCTGGAGCCGGAGGATCTCCGCCTCCATGTAGTGGCGCTCGCTTTCCACCCGTTTGATGGCCTCCGCGAGCTGGGTGTTCCGAAGTTCGAGGAAGTTGACACGGTCGAACGCATCGTGCGGTGGGGTCTGCGCTTCCGGTTCACTCATGGGTTCCCGCTACGGTCTCCCCTGTCGACCTTCGTGATTCAATAAGCGTGGCGGCTTATAAGTAGTCGATTCATTCGATGCACGCCGGGCGGCCGATGCGCGGAATCGAGGAGCGCCGCGCGGCGGCCTTCGCGCCGGGCCATGTTACCGGCATCTTCGTCCCGGATCTCACTTCTTCCGACCCGCGTGGACGTGGCTCCCGGGGCCTCGGTCTGGTCCTCGGATCCGGGGCGCGGGCCGTGGCGGTTTGGCAGCCCGGCCCGCGATCCCGAGTCCGGATCCGGGACAGTGTGGGAGGGGACCTACCCCTGACGGAGGAGGCCGTGCGGCACCTGGCGCCCCCCTGTTCCGGGTCCCTCTCGGTCGTGGTGCATCACGAGTTGCCGGTCGGCCAGGGGTTCGGAATGAGCGCTGCGGGGACCCTCGCCACCTCGCTCGCCGTCGCCGCGCTCTTCTCCCTCCCGAAACGAAGGGCGGTCGAAGTCGCCCATCTGGCCGAGCTGCTGGGGGGTGGCGGGCTCGGTGGAGTGCCGGCGATTCTTGGAGGAGGTCTTGAATTTCGACGAGTCGCCGGAATTCCGCCCTGGGGTCGTATCGACCATCTTCCCTTCCCCGCCCCGGTTCTGATCGGCGTGGTCGGCGGTCCGCTTCCCTCCCCCCGCTTGCTCGGCCAATCTCGCATCCTTCAGCGGGTCGCCCGCGCGGGGCGCGAGATGGATCACCTGGGGTCGGCCCCCAGTCCGGACGAGTTTCTCGAGGTAAGCGAGCGGTTCACCGACCGACTCCGTCTGGCTTCACCGCCCCTCGTGCGCGTCGTGCGGGCCCTCCGCCGTCGCGGATGGTGGGCGGCGCAGGCGATGTTCGGACGGAGCTTCTTCGCCGTGGCCCCCACGGACCGGACCCGGGCGTCGGGCCTCGACCTGTTGCAACGATGGAGCGTCCCGGCCGTCGAGCTCGCGGTGGACCCGATCGGCTCCCGACGGCTTCGAGCCCCATCCGGCTCCGATGCGCCGGGCGACGCAACCATTTTAACGGGGCGCCCGTCCCGACTCCGCCCATGACGCGCAAGCCGGCCCGGATGTACCGAAAGGTGGAGGGGCAGGTCTACACCCGCCGAGAGTACATGGGAGGGGTTCCGAACTGCCGCATCACCCAGTTCGATACCGGCAATCTCCACCTCCAATTCCCTTGGAAGCTCTCGCTCGGTATGGAGGAGGCGGCGCAGGTGCGCGATATCGCCCTCGAGGCCGCTCGTATCAGCGCCGTGCGCGTCCTCGAGCGGACCGCTCCGAACGAATTCCATCTCAAGATGCGCCGATTCCCCCACCAGATCCTCCGGGAGCACAAGATGGCGACCGGGGCCGGAGCGGACCGTATCTCGGCCGGGATGCGGCGAGCGTTCGGGAAGCCCGTGGGTCACGCCGTACGCGCCGAGATCGGCTCGGAGATCATCACGGTCTACACCACGAAGGCGCACCTGGCGGACGCGAAGGAGGCCCTTCGGAAGGCCTCCCACAAGCTGCCCTGCCCGACCCGCGTGATCATCGCCCAGATGGCTTCGTAGACGTCGGTCGAACCACGAGCACCGGGCACGGTGCGTGATTGACCATCGCGGACGAGACGCTTCCCAAGAGAAGCCGCTTCGCGGTCGAGAGGCCCCGCGACCCGATGACCAGGAGGTCGGTCGGGTGGTCCTCGAGGTTTCCGAGGATCTCGTCAATCACGACCCCGTCCGTGCAGATCCCAGTGACCGCGCTGACGCCCGCTGATTCGGCGTGTTTGACCGCGGCTTCGACGATCGCCTGGTACCGGGGGAGGTCGCTCGGGGAGACCGAGGTCGCGACGAATGGCTCCTGCGGCGCGACGTAGACCGGGGTGAGCGGGGCGACGGCGAGGACCGAAAGTTCACTCCCGTACCGATGGGCCAGGTCGATCGCGATGTCGAGCGCTTCGTTGGCGTGTTCCGAGCCGTCGACCGCCACCGTGATGTGATGGAAGAGAGGCGCTGTCATCGGTAATGGATGCCGGGGGGCCTACATCCCCCTTACGGAAAGGGGAGTTGACCCGCGCCGTTCGACCATGGAGGCCCCTCGCGGGCGACGCAAGCCTTATTTTACACTGGTAAGCCTGACGGAGTCGGAACGGTGACCTCGTGGCCCCGGTTTGCTCGAATTGTGGCGCATCCGACTTTGTGTGGGCGAACGAACTCAAGACGGGCTCGATCGGTGGAGGATCCCTCTCCCTCCGCTCGCGCGGGGAACTCCCGATGGGAACCCGCCTCTGCCGGTCCTGCGGTCATGCCGACCTTTTCCTGAGGGACCCGGCCATCCTCAACATGCCCCACACCTGGAAGCCCGGCGAGTTCGTACCCATCGCTCCCCGGCCGGCCCCGGCCGCAGCACCCGCTCCGTCTCCCGCCGCTCCTCCTACCCCCGCGACACCGCCCCACCGCGGATCGCCCGCGACCCCCGCCCCGCTGGCTCCGGCGCCGGTCACCCCATCTCCTCCTTCCCCTCCCCCGCCGGCCTATGCTCCCCCTCCCCAGCCACCCGTCGTACCGGGCCCGTCCGCGGATGCCTCACCGCCCCCACCCCCGGCTGCGACGGGGTCCGCCTCGGAGGATGCGGGGGCGGCCAAGAAGTCGGGACGCCGCAAGGCTCGCTCTCGGGCCGCTGACGAGCCTCCTCCACCGCCACCTCCCTAGCGTCGGCCGAGGGCCGGGCGAGCCGCGTTCGCTCCCCCGCCGTTAGGCGGGTCAGCTACCGTTGCGAAACGGCTATCGGCTTGGTCCTCCCTGCGCGCGGTATGCGCCCGCGCCTTCGGCGGGGGGGCCCGGCCCGGACCACGTTGCCCCGTACACGAGCCGGATTGGCCGCCCCCGTCGTCCTTGGTCTTGCCCTGTTGATGGCCGCCAATGGAGCGGTTACCGCACTCATCTCCCAACCCCACATCGGGGCACGGGGCGCCTCCGATGATCCGATGGTCCAGGGCGAGACGAGGGAATCCACCTCTGCCGCTACGACCCCGTCCCCCAATCCGATTCGGGTCGACCAGGCCGAGATCCCGGACTCGCTCGATCCGGCTGTCACGTTTTCGACGCCCGGCTGGGCAGCCGTTCAACAGGTCTACCAGGGATTGGCGAATTACAATGGCTCGAGCGCGACTACCTTCTCCGGTATCCTGGCCAAGAATTGGACGGTCTCGTACGACCCCGCGACCGGCTTTGAGTCGTACGTCTTCAACCTCCGGGCGGACATCCAATTCTCGAACGGAGACCCATACAACGCCTACGTCCAGTGGTACAGCCTCTACCGGAGCCTGCTCCTCCTCCAGGGCCCGCAATTCATCCTGGAAGAGAACTTCTACTCGACGAACTTCAGCACGACCGACCCGCTCTCGTACTACTCACCCGCCGCGAGCTCGGAGGCCGCGAACGCCTCGCTGGCGACCGACCTCAACAGCTGGAACTTCGACAGCCCGACGGGGTCTGAGATCGCCCTGATGGAAATTCCGGAGCAATCGTTCGAGGTGATCAACTCGTCCGCGATCGCGCTCAACCTTGGGCACGGGTATCTCGACAGCAACTACACCTACCTGCTCGCCGCGATCTCGGCTCCGAACTCGGACGCGGTCGACCCGGTGTGGGTGGACGCCCACGGGGACGTGACGATCGGGCTGGTCAACGCCTACGTTTCGGCGAACACCATGGGAACGGGCCCCTTCCTCTTGGAGGAGTACGACGGCGTCGGCGGGGGGGGCTACACGCTCGCGCCGAACCCGCACTACTGGGGCGCTAGCGCCGCCCAGAGCGAGCCGTGGAACGTCGACCTCCAAGCCGCGAACACCACGTTCTACGTCACCTTCCAGGACGCCATCGACATCACGGAGAACGCCCTCATCAACGGGTCAGTTCAGGAGGCGTCGTTCGCCTACCTCGGACCCTCGTCCATCGAGCAGTTTGAAGGCCACCCGAACCTCGGCGTCCGACCGCTCCCGACGATCTTCGGTGCGACCAGCGGCTCGTGGTGGATCTACCTCAACTCGACGGTCTATCCGTTCAACAATCTCTCGGTCCGCGAGGCGATCACCCACGCGATCAACTACCCGCAGATCATCCAGGTGGCGTTCGGAGGGTACGCCCAACAGTGGGTCGGGCCCGTGCCTCCGTCCTATCCGTACAACAACAACGTGACGTCGGACGAACCGTACTACTCCTCCAATCTTTCATTGGCGCAATCGGAGATTGCCGACTCCCCCTGCGCCGCCAACGCGTGTGCCGGCACCTCGATCAACTACCTGTACCTCGACACGGGGATGGACTGGGCCGAGACCGCCCAGCTCCTGGAGGCGGACCTGAACGCGATCGGGATCACGATCAACCCCGTCGGGGTCACGTTGGACCAATTGTACGAGGAGCAGGGGGTCGACCCCGACGGGCAGTGCATCTCGGCCACCACCGCGAATGGCGGGCCGTTCTACATGGGCCAGGAATTCTACACCTCCGACTACATCGCCCCCGACGACTGGACCCAGAACGACGCGCAGAACCACGGGAGTGCGAACGAGTGTATGGCCGGTTACAACAACGCGACCGTTACCGACGACACCTACGTCGCGGCCAGCTCCGACGACCCGACCACCCTCGCCGAGCTGTACACCAACATGACCGAGGCCCTGTACCAAAACTACTCCGAGATCTGGCTGGTCGTCCCCACGTCGTTCGCGGTGTACGCGACCACCGTGCATAGCATCGTCCTCAACCCGATGGGGAGCGCCGAACCGTTCTCGCTCTTTTTCAACACGCAATGGGCGAGTTCCCCCCCGACGTACTCCGTGACGTTCACCGAGAGCGGGCTCCCGAGCGGAACGACCTGGTATGTGAACCTCACCGGTGGTCCGTTCCTCAATTCTACCACGGGGACGATCGAGTTCCTCGAACCCAACGGGTCGTTCGACTACTCGGCGGCGAGCTCCGACAAGACGTATGCGCCCACGCCCCCGGGGGGGTCGTTCGAAGTCAGCGGAGCTTCGGTCAGCGTATCCGCGACGTTCCAACTCGTTGCGTACAGCGTGACGTTCACGGAGGCGGGCCTAGCGCCCGGTGCCGAGTGGTGGGTGGACCTCTCGGGTCAGAACACCTCCTCGACCGCATCATCGCTGACCACCTCCTTGGCGAACGGGACCTACTCGTATACAGCGTCCGCCCCGGGGTACTCGACCCAACTGGGCAGCGTGAGCGTCCAGGGCCCCCCCTCGGCACCGGTTCCGTTAGCCTTCGTGTCCAGTACGACCACATCGGGTCCTCCAATTCTGGAGTACGTCGCCGTCGGGGTAGTGATCGCCGCCGTGGCGATCGGAGTCGGCGCCGTATTCGTTCGTCGTCGAGGGAAGGCTCCGCCCGCTTCGGATGCGCCTGCGTCGGACTCAGGGTCGACCCCTCCCCCGCCCGCCTCGTAGCCCCTCCTGCCCAGCGTTACCACGGAACCTAGTCCACCACGGGCCGCCGGGTCATCCCGGGTGGGGCCTGCCTCCTCGGACCGACCTCTAACTCGGGCGGATTGGCCCTCGCCTCGCCAAATGGTAGCGGGGCATGGATTTGAACCATGGATCTACGGGTTATGAGCCCGTCGGGATTTCAGGACGGCCGGCCGCGCCGACCGTTTTCCTGACTACCCTACCCCGCTGCGGCGCGACTCAGCAGGATACCCTATTTAGGCCCTCTGTCGAGGAAATTTCCGATTACGGCCTAGACGCTCACGAGCGTCGGGGCTTGGTCCTCGCGCTCGCGCCGAAGGAGCCGTTGCCACTCGGTGCGGACCCGGCCCTGGATGGCGTTCACGTCGTCCGCGGTCAGGTGGCGGAACCGGCCCTGCGCGCGGAAGTATTCCGCGACCGGCTTCAGCTCGCCGCCCTTCCGGGTGATGCGGAGCTGGCCGTCCACGACCTCATAAAGCGGGAAGATGCCGGCGTCGGTGGCGAGGCGGCCGAGCGCGATCGTCTGGGCGGAATCGAACTTCCAGCCGGGCGGGCACGCCGCATAGATGTGGAAGAACCGCGGGCCCTCGATGTCTCGGGCCCGCTCGACCTTCCGGTCGAAGTCCTCGGGGAAGCTCGGGTTGAGCGTGGCCGCGTAGGCGGGGCGATGGGCGAGCACGATGCCCATGACGTCCTTCTTTGCCTCGGGCTTGCCGTGGAGCCCGCTCGTGGTGGGGGTCGTGGTCGTCCACGCGCCCCAGGGCGTGGCCCCGCTGCGTTGGACGCCGGTGTTCATGTACGCCTCATTGTCGTACATCACGTAGATCGCGTTGGTCCGCCGCTCGAGCATCCCGCTCAGGGCCTGTAGCCCGATGTCGGCGGTGCCGCCGTCGCCCGCGAAGCCGACGACGTTCACGTCCTTCATGCCCATCGCGTCCGCGGCGGCCCGCAGCCCCGAGATCGAGGCGCCCGTCGACTCGATCGGATTGTCGAGCACGCCGACATGGAGCGCCGTCGTGGGGTAGGGAGTGCCGATGACCGTCCAGCAGCACGCGGGGATAGAGACGAGCGTCCGGGGTCCCAGCCCCTTGAGCAGAAGCCGCATCGCCAGCGCCGGGCCGCAGCCCGGGCACGCGGCGTGGCCGGAGAACATCAGCTCCTGCGACGGGATCGTCAGCCTAACCATGGACCTTCACCTCCAGCTCGAGGTCCTCCCAGTGCGTCGAGACCGGCGCTCCCGAAAGGAGCGTCTCGAACATCATCCGAACCTCCTGCGGGGTGACGTCCCGTCCCCCGATCCCCGCGAGGAAGCTCGTCAGAACGGGACGGTGCGACCCGGTGTACAGCGCGGCGCTGACCTCGGTCGCCGCGGGACCCATCCGTCCAAAGCAGTAGGACCGGTCGACGACCCCGACGCGGTCCGCGGTGCGGGCCAGCTGGCGGATCTCGTCGTCGGGGAAGGGCCGGAAGAGCCGCAGCTTGGCCAGCCCGACCTTTCGACCTTCCGCTCGGAGTTCGTCCACGACGGACCGGGCGGTGGTGGTCGCCGTTCCCATCGTGAGCAGGATCGCATCCGCGTCGTCGGCGCGGTAGGTGGGGACCGCCCCGCCGTGGTAGCGTCCCGTCAGTTGCTGGAATTCGTCCTCGATCCGGTTCAGGGTCGGGGGGACCCGCTGCATCGCGTCGGCCACGTGGCGTCGGAACTCAACGTAATGGTCGGGTCCCGTGAACGAGCCCAGGCGGGCGGTCTCCCCGGGGTGCAGGACGGCGTGCGATTCCCGCGGGGGGAGGAACTGGTCGACCAGGGAGATGTCGGGCACGTCGACCGGCTCGACCGTGTGGGAGAGGTAGAACGCGTCCTCGGTGACCATCACCGGGAGGCGGACGTCGGGGTGCTCGGCGAGCCGGAACGCGATCAGGACGGTGTCCAGCACCTCCTGGTTGCTCTCCGCGTAGATCTGGACCCATCCGGTGTCCCGCTGGCTCATCGTGTCGGTGTGGTCCGCCCCGATGTCCCAGGGTGGCGCGACCGCTCGGTTGACGACCCCCATCACGATGGGGGCGCGCATCCCCGAGGCCCAGTGCAGCAGCTCGTGCATGAGCAGAAGCCCCTGGCTCGAGGTCGCGGTGTACGTCCGCGCCCCGAGGGCGGCCGCGCTGATGCAGACCTGGAGCGCGCTGTGCTCGGATTCGACTTTGATGTACTGGGCGGGGAGCTCCCCCGACGCGACGAAGTCCGCGATCTTCTCGACGATCGAGGTCTGCGGCGTGATCGGGTAGGCCGAAACGACCTGGACCCGGGCCAGCTTGGCCGCATACGACTGGGCGTAGTTCCCCGACATCACCTTCAGCGTCATCGGAATTCCCTCCTAGGCCCCCGCCACCATCTCGATCGTCTTGGGGGGGCACTCGGTCGCGCAGATCCCGCAGCCCTTGCAGTAGTCCAACTTGATGCGCGGGAATCCGACCGGGTCAAAATCGATCGCATCGTCGGGGCAGAACTTCCAACAGAAATTGCACTTTGTGCAGTGTTCGAGATGGATCACGGGCGTGAAGGTCCGCCAGGCGGACGTGTGGATCGACTCGCTCGAGGCGTACGCGATCGGGCCTTCCGGGAAGGGGGCGGCGGCGCGCGGGACGGCGACCGCCATCGGAGCGAGGAGACGGCCGTGGTCGGACATCCGTACGTTCGCGAACCCGTCGGTCGCAGCGAGGCGGTTCTCCTCGGGTCGGCCCGGGACGAACTCCCCGATCGCGCGGTTCACTGCCGCGAGGGAGACGACACCGGTCGCCCGGGCGAGGGCGCCCAAGATGGCGGTGTTCACGATGGGCAACATGGGAGTTCCCAAGCCGTGGTCGAGCGCGATCCGCGTCGCGTCCACGGCCGCACGGCGCATCCCCTCCGGTGCCTCGAGGTTCTCGACCGGCTTCGGGGTGTTGACGAGGAGCAGTCCGTTGGGTTTGAGGCCCTCGGTGACCCGGGTCTGCGAGAGGAGGCCCGGGTCGAGCACGACGACCACGTCGGGGGTCGTGATCGAGGTCCGGACCCCGATCGGATGGGTGTCGATCCGCGTGAACGCGGTCACGGGGGCTCCCCTTCGCTCGACCCCAAAGAACGGGAAGCTTTGCGGCAACTTCCCGTCGAGGAACGCGGCCTGGGCGAGCAGCTCGGAAGCGACGACCGCGCCCTGTCCCCCGCGCCCATGGAACCGGATCTCGATCATCGGGAGCCCCCAAGGGACCATCTCAACCCGAAGCCATGAAGGGCGGGTCAAGCCGAGTTGACCCGCTCTTCCACGGGAGAACGCGCTGGTTCAGCTCCCGGTCGCGGCCCGGCGGCGGAACAGGTTCCGTTCGAGGACGTGGACCATCCCGGCCACCGCGAACGCCATGATCGCCGTGGCGACGCCGAACGCGCGTTCGTTCGCGGCCCCGACGTACGACTGCTGGTCCAGCACGAACAGGAGCGGGATCAGCAATCCCACGAGCGTGATCACCATCATCGCCATCGACCCGTCCCAGAACGGCGTGGGGCCGGAACGGGTCGGGGAGGGCGGCGTGGCCGCTGGCTTTTCGCGTGGCATCGGCACTGGGACTCGGGCCTTCGCCTGGGCCGACCGGAGACGCGCCTCGTACCCGCGTTGGTACTGGACGTAGAAGACCAGGACGACCAGGGCATCGAGGAGCGCGAGCGATCCGAGGTAGGCGACGTACATCTGGATGGGAATGGGCGTTCCCGGCATCACCCCGCCCCAGACGGTCATCAGGGCGAAGAATCCCATCAGGAACGTGGCGGCGAAGAGGACGACCGGTCGGTCCCGAGGATGGGTCCGCAAGCTCTTCAGACGGGGAAGGAGGCGCCCGACGATCGCCTCGATCCACGGGACGAAGATGATGAACAGCGCGAGGAGGGTCACCAGCACGACGGCCGCGACGGGAGTGACGTACTGGAAGTCCGCGACCTTGTACAACCAGAGGAAGTACCAGTCGGGCTCCGGCGAGGCTCCGCCCTGATTCTGCGCCCCGAACGCGGCCGGCAGCGCGACCAGGAAGCTGGAGGCGATGAGGAGGAGGAAGCCGACGTAGACGAGGCCCCACTTGAGCATGTAGAGGAAGACCCTCGGGAACCAACTCCCGAGCTTCTTGTCATCCGCGGCGGTCAGCACCCGCTTCGCGCGCGGGTCACTGCTGGCGGCGGGGGCGATCCCGTGCGACTCGAACAGGGTGACGTGGGCGTACAGGAGGGCCAGCAGGACCACGGGGATCAGGACCACGTGGAGCGCGAACACCCGCGAGAGAAGGCCCTGGTACGTCCCGTTCCCCTCAAGGAGCGGTGTCACGATCGGGCCGAGCACCGGTACGGACCCCATGAGGGAGAGGCCCACGTCGGTGGCCCCCACCGACAACGCGGTGTATGGAAGCAGGTAGCCCGTGAACCCCATCCCGAGCATGCAGATCAGGAGGAGCGCACCGAGCATCCAGGAGACCTCCCGAGGTCGCTTGTACGCCCCGGTGTAGAATCCCCGGAAGAAGTGGACGAAGCCGAGCATGATGACGGCATACGCGCCGTACAGGTGGCTCGACAGGAGCAGCCAGCCGAAGGGGACGGTCTGGATGATGTACTGCGTCGACGCCCAGGCGGCCGGCGGGGCGCCCGTCGTCGCGGCGGCCGCCGACGGGTCGTAGTAGAAGAGTAGGAGGAGTCCGGTGAGGACCTGCAGGATGAATCCGACCGCGACGAACGCGCCCGTCCAGTAGGACGGGTTGAAGCTGAACTCGGGCTGCGGCCGGTACGGCCACTTCGAGATGTGGGTGCGGCTCTCGAGGAAGTCCCACACCACGTTCAGGCCGCGGTTGTAGAGGGAACCCAGCGGGCCCCTCTTCGGGGGCATCGGGGATGACGCGCCCCCTTCGTTCCCCCCCATCGATGCGTCCGCCTACACCGGGCACTGCTGCGTCGGGGTCTGGGGGGCCTGCGTCGTAACCGGACTCGCGACCACATCTCCTCCGACGAGCGTATTCGTGTGCCCTTTCACGGGAGGCCCCATCGCGCCGACGGCGAACACCTCGTCCGTGCTGGAATCCCATTGCAGCAGGCACTGGGGAAGGGGGGCTTGGGCGGGGCCGGTGATGATCGCCGCGCCGCCCCCCGCGGCAGAAACGTTCGGGTTGTACGTGGAGCCGTGGCAGACGCAGTGAATGAAGGCGTTCCCGCTGTTGTATCCGTTGCAGGCGCCCGGGGGATAGTAGGAGATGAACGGGGGAGTGCAGCCGAGATGCTGGCACACCGCCGAAAACGCCACGAGGGACTGGTTCGGGCCGACTCCCCTCGGGGCGGCGGACGCGAGGTCCAACAACAGGTTCGGTTCGTTGTCGAGAGGGTAGTTGAACACGATGAGGTCGGTGGAGGACGACGCGTAGCGATACTGGGAAGCGAGGACCGGCGTCCCGTCCGAGTAGAGCAGTTGCACCTTCGGATACGACGCCGCGCCTGCCGGTGGGGGCACCGCGAACCGGAGGAAGCTGGCCACTCCCGCCCCTCCGAGCGCGAGCGCGCCCCCGATCAGGGCCAGCTTGAGCGTGTTGCGCTTGGCTTCGTCGACCTCGTCCGGCGTCGGCGTCGAGACGGAAGCAATGTGGCGGACGACGCCCGGCGGGTAGCGGGTCGCGCCGTTCGAATCCGTCAATCGGTAGAACGCGGGATGAGCGGTGGGGCACAGCGCGCAATCGGGACCGGCCGACGGGGCGTGGTCGAACATGGTCAACGCTCCTCCGGCTCGCTCTCCGGGGGTGGCGGGGGATAGGGAAGCCCCCCCTTCCGGGCCCGCTGGAACACTTCCCACTCCTCGGCGGTCATCGGCACCTCGGCCGAATCCCCCGGCAGCTCGGCCCGGTCCGAGCCTCGAAACACGTAGGCCACGATACCGATGCTGACGAGGATGAGGAGGAGCTCGGTCAGGTCGAGCACGGCGACACACGTCCATTCGACTCCCAGGATCACCGGGCCAGACCCGGGACAAAGGTCACCGGACGCCGAGGAAGTGGGGTCGCTGCCGCTCGAGCCGTTCTGCGGCTGAGGCGAGGCGATGGCGGGGAGCGCCCCACCGAAACGAGTGTGGCCGAGCGCGGGAGTGGCCGTGGCTATCCCGAGCATCGTGAGTGCGCACACCGCGAGGACGATCCAAGGCCCGGTGGGGTCCGGGCGCGCAGACAGGGCGTGCGTGCGTCGAGTCCCCATAGCTCACGACGCCACGACGGTCATCGTCCCCGTCATGAAACCCGGGGTCTGCATGGAGTAGGGGTCGCAGGGCGCGAGGCAGTTCCACGTGAACGTCCCGGTCTCGTTGAAGTACGCAAAGAAGGTCACGGTGGTCCCGACGCCCCCTTCGGGGGCCGTGTCGACGGCCGATGGGATTGGAACGTTGAATCCCGCGTACGCGCCGTTCTCGAACGAGAACGTATGGGCGATGAACCCCGGCGACACGGAGTGGACGCAGGGACCCAGGGCGGTGGGCGTGGAGTTGAGGTAGATGCAATTCCCCACGGTTCCGTTGACGTTCGCCTCGGTGACCGGCTCGACCGGGTTCTGGCCCGAGTCGTAGTTGGTGATGGTGAACTCGAGCAACGTATCGGAAGGGACGGAGAAATTGGCGGGTGCGTACTGGTCCGTCGTGTCGTTGTTCCCCGTGTTGAAGGGGTTGTCGATGGCGAGAAGCACGCCCGTCGGCGAGCTTCCCGACGTGACGGAGACGGGCGGCTTTCCGATGCCCACGGGATAGCCGGTCAGGGCCGCGAACAGGAACCAGGTGATCAAGAACGTCACGATCACCAGCACCAGGTAAGGGAGGTAGCTGGTCCGGGGGGCGCGCCACGGGGACGCGCGTCCGTCGGAGGAGCCCCTCCCGGAGGAGTTCGGCCCGGGCAAACCGTTGCCCCCCTCCGACATCGAGAGTCGGACCCGACCGAGTTTTTTATAGGTACTGTCGGTGCGCAGGTTCCTCGGCTGGGGCGCGGCGTTCGCAGGACCGGCCGGTCCTCACTCTGACCATATAAGTCGCGAACCGACTCGCCTTCCACTCGATGTCGTCCGCCCGGAGCCCGCAGACGATTCGTTCGTTCCTGACGCTCGAACGAACCCGGTCGCTGCTGTCCGGGCTCCCGTACCGCCTCTTGGTCGGGGTGTTCGGGATTGCGTACGCATTCGGCGCGATGATCTTCAGCGGGATGTTGTATCTCCCTCCCCAACCGCTCCCGGGCGGGGGGTTCTTCTACATCTATCCCAAAGGGCCGGGTCCGTTTTGGAACTACCCGGCGATCTTGGCAGGCGGCCCCTACTTTCAACTCGACCTGCCGTTCCTTTCCGCGATCCTGATGGTGTTGACCGCCGCCGGGGTCGGTCTCGGGATGACGCTGGCCGTCTATCTCGGGGTGCGGCTGATCCGCGACCGCAAGGCGGGTCGGGTGTGGCCGACGGCCGTGGGCGCTTCGGCGGGACTCACCCCCGCGATGATCGCGCTGGTGACGCTGGGCGCATGTTGCTCGACCACGGCGGCGGCGACCGCCGGGATCAGTCTGGCCGCCCAATCCACGGGGACGAGCGCCGCCGCCCTGCTGGCGAATGATTGGTACCTCGGCTTCTTCCAGTTGGCCGTGGTGTACGTCGCGCTGCTCGCCCAGGAGCAGCTGGTCGGCATTTACGGCGTCCTGCTCGGCTGGGAAGCCGGGAAGGACTCCGGATCCGAGGAGCCCACCTCCGAGCCGATCCCCCTGGGTTGGAGCGGACTCGGAAGCGGGATACTGAGGATATGCCTGTTGACGGCCGGCATCACCTGGTCCCTAGCCATGGTGGCCGAGTGGACCTCCACACCTCCCGCTCGAGCCGGCCTCTCCCTCTGGTTCGGCTGGGTCTTCCAGCACGAGATTCCCGGCTTGTTGGCGGTCTGCGTCGCCCTCTTCCCGGCCGCCCTGATGGGTCTGTGGGCCAAGTACTCCGGGACTCGGTGGGGGCAGGCGCTCCGCGGTGTTCTGGTCGTTTCCGGGCTTTCCCTGGTCACGTGGATGCCGGTCCCGGTGGGCCGAGAGGGGGCCGCGGCCCTCGGCAACGTTCTCCTCGGGTTCGGGCATTTCCCCCCCAGCTGGGGGGCGGTTGCGCCTCCGGACCTCGGCGCCATCGGCCTGGCCCTACGGTGGGGATTCCAGTTCCTGCTACTGGGCCTTCTCACGATCTTGATCGGGGTCTGGCCCGAGGCGACCCTGAAGCCGCTGACTCGGTCGTCCGCCGCCCGCGCACGTGTCTCCGCCCCAGCGCCCAGTCCCGAACCAGGGTCGAATCGCGTCGTCGCACCGCCCCCGGCACGCGCCTCATTCAAAGGCCCGACCTGATACCCTCCGCCGACGATGGGCGGATGCGCCGATCAATTCGCCGTAGAGAAGGGTGACTCGAATATCCACCCCGTATCCCCGGCCGGAGTCCGCGGTGCTTCGGCGTGAAGGGAGGGGGACCTCACCTTCGGCCGCCCTCTGGCCGGCCATCTGGTGGGCGACCCCTTGCCGAGCCAGCCACGTTCGGAGGGGGTCCACCCCAAGGGCAGGCCCCGAGACGTCGACCCGGCCCGGGGGAGCGCGTCCGCGAGCTCCCGGGTCTGCGGCACCCCGCGAGCTCGTCCTCCCTCCCTCGGGGGGGACAGGGTGCCCGGAACGAGGCACCCTATCCGGAACAGGGGCGCATCTCTGTCGTTACGTTGGTACCCCCATCCGTGGCCGGACCATCTCCTCGCCGTGCGGCAGAACCTTGGGACGTTCCCGCAGTTCGGTGGGCAGGTTGTAGGTTCGAAGCAGGCCGACAAAGCGGGGTTCATTTCGGATCGGGTCGAACCCGGGGGCCAGGTATTCCGACCAGAGGCTCCGGTCGCCTTCCCGGAAGTCTAACTCCAGGAGGTCGAGCGCCTTCTTCTTCTCGCCCAGTATGGCATGCAGTTCCGCGATCCACACGCGGGGGATGTGGGTCGTTTTGGCCCGCTCCTCGAGCTCCGTCACCAGACGTCCGGCTTCGTCCGGCTTACCGAGCATTCCGTAGAGCACGGCGCGATAGACCCGGTTCATCAGGTCCGGCGAGCCGGTGAGCTGGTCGGCCAACTTCATCGCGTCGCCGAAACGGCCCTCCATGACGTAGCAACCGGCCACCATCATCCGGAGGTAGAACGAGCCGGGTTCCCGGTCGAGGAGTTCTTCCGCCCAGGAGGTCCCGTTGTAGATGTCCCCCGAATGATAATGGACCGCCGCGAGCTGGAGCCAGCGGCTCGCCATCATAGGGTTCGCACGCAGGGCCTCCCGGATCTCCCACTTGGCCTCGTCGAACCGTTGCAGGATCAAGAGTAACGCGGAGTACCAAGCCCGGGCCTCCGCGTTGCCCGAGTTGAGCGCGATCGCCTTCTGGAGTTCCTGTTCTGCGGTCTTCCAGTCGAGTTCGCCCTGCAAGGCGAGGTTCCCCCGGGCCATGTGGGCTTCCGAGGAGTTCGGGTCAAGATCCAGGGCTCGAAGGATGAACTCCTTGGCGCGCGGATACGACTCTTTCCGCGGGAAGTACGTTCCCATCCCCAGGAGGTACGCGTTGCCCCACGCCGAGAACGCCAACGAGAACGTCGGGTCCTTCTTCGTCGCGGCCTCGTAGCAGCGCATCGCTTCTTCGAGCGCTTCGCGAGTTCCCTTGCCACTCGCGTACAAGCCTCTCAGGTACAGGTCGTAGGCGGCGGTGTTGGCGGTAGGCTTTTTTTCCATCCGGTTCATCAGGCGACTTCCCCCCTTGCGATGCGACGGCATGGGACGCCTGATAGGTTTCGTCAACATCAACGCAGGGAAAATGTATCAACTAGAAACCGGCCATCGAGGGACAATCTTCCGCTGCGTTCTGAGGGTGAGCCCGCCCCAACTTGCACCGAGCCCTGGGTGCGACCACGGTTGCACCTACCTCGTCTGCCGCGGGTGTGCCGCGTGTTTGGCGTGAGGAGAGGATCAAATGCAGAGGGTGTCGTCAAGTTGTGTAAAGCCCCAGGTTGGCGGTAGTCTGGGGCCTGACGGTGCGGGACGTACTTCCGCGCCGGGAACTCAAACTCCACTCATCCCGAACTAGGGCGGTGGAGTCCCTCGACAAGAGGAGCGAGTTCGTTCAAATTCCGGATCGTAAAGGCCGTGGTGGAGCCGGGCCGACCGTCTCGATTTACCCAAACCGCGCCGAGACCACAGCGCAAGGCACCCTCTACGTCCGCCAGCAGCGAGTCTCCGACGTGCATCGCTTCGGTGGGAGAACATCCCGCCCGCTCCAAGGCACGTTGGAATATGGTGGGCGAGGGTTTCTCTGCACCCACTTCTTGTGAGTAAGTGACGGACTCGAAACACCGGTCAAGGCCGTGATACTTCAAGACGGTCAGCAGCCCGTCGTGATGGTTCGAGATCAGGCCGAGAGAATACCCCTGGGACCGGAGATGGTCTAGGACCGATCGGGCCTCGGGGTAGAGTAGTACGACGGACGGGTCGTCGAACACGCGCTGCACCGCCGCCTCGATCTCCTCACGCCGGTCTCGAATATCCAGCAGATCCATCAGCGCGTTGTCATAGAGATGCCAATACTCGCCGGTTCGACCGACGTACTGGTAGATCTTAGGCCCCAATCTCCGGTCGGTCTCGTCGAGCGCCCGCTGGACCTCCGCGTCCGCGAGCGGAAGGTCGAGTCTCGAACCAACTGCCGCCCAGACCCGCCTCGGTTGACTCAGAGCCGGAGGGACCATGGCGAGGGTTCCGCCCCAGTCGAAAAATACCGTTCGAAGGCCCATGGGCGCCGAACGGGAGAGTATGGCTCGTCCTTAGGACATCTTCGTACCCGGCTGCCGATTACGAAGCGGGGGGGCTTAAGGCGACGGTGCGAACCAAAAGTTCGAGTCGGGAAAATCAGCCGCGGGAGGGATTTGAACCCTCGGCCTGCTCCTTACCAAGGAGCCGCTCTACCAGCTGAGCCACCGCGGCGTCAGTCCCGACTCGACGCCTCGCCCCTTTTCCGCTTTCCGCTCGCTGGGGCGACCCGGCCCGGACCCCCGACCGGCCCCCACGGGAACCCGGTGGACTCCGTTTCCCAGCCGGAGCGGCCCCGACCCGGGAGCGTCCGCTTCTCGAGAAATGCACGCATTCCCTCCTGTTGGTCCCGCGTGCCGAACAGGCGAGCCCACAGCTCGAGCTCGTATTCGAGCGCGTCATCGATGGAGGGGTCGACGGCGCGGAGGATCTCATATTTCGCCGCCGCGAGCGCCAGGGGCGGCTTCGCGGCCAGCTCCTCGGCGAACGAGATCGCCGCGGAGAGCAGGTCGGGGCGGGCCACCACCCGGTCCACCCAGCCATCCACTTGCGCTTCCGTGGCGGAGACCGAACGCCCGGTATAGATCCATCGCCGGGCGCGCGCCACGCCGATCCTCCGGGGGAGCCGCTGCGAGCCGCCCCAGCCGGGAGTGACGCCGAGGTTGATCTCGGGCTGGCCGAACTGCGCGTCCGGCGTCGCAAAGACAAAGTCGCAGGCGAGCGCGATCTCGCAGCCGCCTCCCAGACACACGCCATGGACCGCGGCGATCACCGGAAGTGGGATCCGCTCGAGCCGCCGCGTGACGGCTTGGCCCCGACCGCCATGCACGCGGGCCTCGTCGGGGCCCATCGGGGCCATCTCCCGGATGTCGGCCCCCGCAGCGAACGCCTTCTCGGCGGCGCTAGCGAGGACGATGGCTCGGACCTCGGGGTCCGCTTCGGCCTCGTCCAGGCGGGTCATCAATGCCTCCAGGACGGCTCGGGAAAGCACGTTGACCGGAGGGTGGTCGAGCGTGAGGACCAGGATGCGGCCGTGCCGTTCCGAGCGAACGAGCGGCCGGTTGGTCGCTTCGGTCACGGGGGCGGCGAGCCGGGCCGGCCTATTTATGGACGGCGGGTTGCGGTCAGTCGTGCAGAGAGTCCGAATCTGCCGGGTGGCCCGCCTTGCCGTAGCGGGAGACCGGGGGACGACAGGACCGACTCGATGACGCCGTCGGTCGTCACCTCATGGTACGGCGCCTTCCTGGTCCAGGGAGGAACCGTGGTCCGCTCGGTGAGGTCTCCGCTCGACACGGCGTCTCTGGCCGAGCGGGTGCGCGCCCGCAGGACCGGCCATCTAACACCGGAGGAGGAGACCCTGTTGGCCGAGCGCGGTTCGGCCGATTGGTCGACCCGCGACCGTCGGCTCGTCGCGTACGGCGTGCGCCTCGACCCGATGGCCCCGGCCGACCTGGAAGCGCTGATGCCAGGGGTCGATGCCGGGCTCGAGAGATCCCTCCTTCTGTCGGGAGGTGTCGAAGCGTTGGCGGCGGCGTGGGATCCGTCGGTCCACGTCCAGGAGGCCGTCCGCGCGGCCACCGACCTCGACCGAGTGCACAATCTCGTGGGGGAACGGCTCGGCAGTTGGGTCTCCCGGGACCGCCCTGAGGTCGACCCCGGCGACCACGCGAGGGCGGCGCGCGTCCTGCTCGAGGGCGGGGAAGAATCCCCTCTTGCCCCCACCGACCCGACCCTGGTCGCGGCCCGACGTCGTCTCGCCGAGCTCTACCGATCGATCGAGGAGACCCGCGCGGAGCTGACCCGCGCCGTCGAGGGGACGGCTCCGAACCGCACTCCGAACCTCTGCGCCCTGCTCGGACCGGAGCTGTCGGCCCGCCTCATCGCGCAAGCCGGCGGGCTGGACCGGCTCGCACGCCTCCCCTCGAGCACCGTGCAGGTGCTCGGTGCCGAGAAGGCCTTTTTCGAACATCTGCGGGGTCGGGCCCCGCCCCCTCGGCACGGACTCCTCTTCGTCCATCCCGCCCTCCAATCCGCGCCCCGGGGAGAACGAGGCAAGCTCGCCCGCGCCCTGGCGGGGAAGGTTGCGATCGCGGCCCGTCTCGACCGGGCCGGGGCCCCGGTCAATCCTTCGCTGTTCCGTGCCTTCGACGCCCGACGGGTGGAGCTCAAGTCCCGGCGGGGGGCGCAGCGACCGACGGGGCGAAAGCCCCGGTCACGGCTTCCACTTGACCGTGCAGCCGGCGACGGGTAGTTCCGCCGGGGCCACGGGTTGCTGGGCCAGCGCCTGGTCGATCGCCCGCTCCAGGTACCGTTCCGTCACCCGTTCGGGGTGCTGGTGGTCATTGTCGATCCGACCCTGGAAGAGAAGCTTGCGGTCCGGCCCGAACAACATGGGATGCGGCGTGACGAGGGCCCCGTACGCGCGGGCGATCGCCTGCGACTCGTCGACCAGGTACGGGAACGGATACTTCTTCTCCGCCGCCCGCCGGACCATCGATTCGAGCCGATCCTCGGGGTAGGCTCGGGCATCGTTCGAGTTGATCAAGACGAACCCGACGCCCTTTCCAGCGTACCGGTGGCCGATCTCGACCATCCGGCTTTCCCACGCCTGTACGTAGGGGCAGTGGTTGCACCAGAAGACCACGACCACGAAGGGTTGGTGGAATCCGCCGAGCGAGTAAGTCTTTCCGTCGACTCCCTGAAGTTCGAAGTCGGGTGCGGGGTCGCCAGGGTGGAGCTTGAACTCCCCGATTTCGGCCATCGGGCGCGGAGTCGGGCTCCCTTCTTAGCGGTTTAGCCCCGTCGGGAGCGATCTTCCATTCGGGCGGAGACCCCCCGCCGAACGGCGCAGGGGATTCACGAGAGGTCCCAACGAAGGTCGGGGCCCGCCCGAGTGTGGGGGAGCCCCGGCCGCCGGCGCGCGCGGGACCGTCGGTTACGGTACCGTCTTGGCCATCTTGAGCACGTCGTCGCGGCTGACGTCCTTGCCGTGGTGCTCCTTCACGTGCATCTGCACATACTTCACCAGTTCGTGTTCCTTCTTCGAGACGACCTCAAACCCGTCCTCGCAGGCGACTTTGAGCCGCGTTTCCGCGCCCTTCACGTGTCCGGCTGCCATGTTCGATTACCCCGCCTTTCGGCAGGGGGGGAAGACGTCACCGCGCCTAAAGGATATGGGCGCCTCCCCCTTCGCCCCTTCCACCCGGCCGAGGACAGACTCGTTCCACCCGCGCCTTCCGGACGATGGAAGGGGTTGAGTCCCGCTATGAGGGGCTTCTCGGTTTAGAGGAGCCGTGCCATCGGCCCCCACGGTGCCCCGGAGTCGTCCATGGAGAATCCTCCCCTCCCCCTTACATCGTCGGTCGATCCGGGACGGAAGTTCACCGAGTTTCGGGACCTCCACGAGGGGATGCTCCGGGCCGGCGCGCCCCGGGTCAACGTCGGGGTGGTCCGCGACCTCGCGGTGTCGTACGGGGTGGCGGAGGCCGAGGGGGCCCCTTACCTGGTCCGGGCCCGCGCGGACGGAGTGACCACCGTCCGGCGATCTTCCGGCGGCAGCGGGATAGTACACGCCCCCGGAGACCTCGTGTGGGCCGTGGTGCTCCCCCGGTCCGACCCGCGGGTCGGACGGGATTTCGTCCGGGCCTACGACCGGTTCGGCCGGGGCCTGGTCTCCTTCCTCGCGGACCGGGGTCTCGAGGGACGATGGGTGCACGCGCCCGGGCTCTCGACGGAGTATTGCCCGCTCAGCGAGAGGGGGTTCGTGCTCGAGGTCGATGGGAAGGTCCTCGCCGCCGCGGCGCAACATCTGACCGGTAGCGCCCTCCTGCACCACGGAACGCTCGCGCGGGCCGTCGACCGAGCCCGGATCGCGCGCTGGTTCTCGTTCGCCACGCCCAACGCGGTCGACCGCCTGGCCACCCTCACCGACCTCGGGATCGGGGACCCGCCCGAATCGGTGGCCCGGGAGCTCGCCGCGCACCTGTCGCGCGGGCTCGCGCCTTAGGAAGCCTGACCTACTTCGGCCGCGCGGCCCAGAGCCGGTCGGCCGCCCCTTCGAGCCCGGAGCGGATCTCGTCCCAGTTCCCATGCACGAGCCGGCGCGCTTCCACCACGGGGGTCCCGTCCACGTGGACCGACACGATGGCCTCGTCGCTGGCGGCGTAGGCCAGGTGCGAAACGATCGCTTCGGGGCGCGCCGGGGTGAGGGTCGGGTGGTGAAGGTCCACCAGGAGGAAATCGGCCCGCTTGCCCACCTCGAGCGAGCCGATCTCGCGCTCCTGGCCGAGCGCGCGGGCTCCCTCGATCGTCGCGAGGTCGAGAAGCACCTGGGCCGGGAGGGCGCCGGCGTCCCATCGGTGGTTCTTCTGGACGAGCCCGGCGAGATGGAGCTCGCGCAGCATGGAGAGCGAGTTGTTCGAGGCGACCGAATCGGTCCCGATCCCGACGGGAGCGCCGGCCTTCTGGAGCTCGACGATGGGCGCGACCCCGCCCGAGGCGAGTTTCAGGTTCGAGCTTGCGCAATGGGCGATCCCGATGTGATGGGCGCCCAAGCGCTGGATCTCCTGGGAGGTCAGCCATACGGCGTGAGCTGCGACCTGGCCGGGACCGAGGAACCCGATCTCCTCGAGCCAATCGACCGGCCGCCGCCCCGTCTTCGCCTCGTGCTCGTGGACCTCGCGGCGGGTCTCCGAGAGGTGATAGTGGACGAGGGTTCCTTCCTGGTGAGCGAGGTCCCGGGCCCCGAGCCAGGTCTCCCGACCGCACACGTACACTCCCTGGGGGGCGACGAGCGGACGGACCCGGGGGTTCGACTTCCATCGCCCGATGAACGCGCGGGCATTGTCGAGCGGGTTTCCCTTCTGTGTCGTCATCTCGGGGTCGAGGACCGCCCATCCGAGGAACCCCCGGATGCCGAGCGCCTCGACCGCGCGGGCGACCCCATCCTCGAAGTAGTAGAGGTCGAGGAAGGAGGTGGTCCCGCCGAGGAGCATCTCGGCGATCCCGGCCCGGGCGCCCGCTTCGACGTCGGCTTCGGTCCGGTGGGCGTCCACGGCGAACAGGGTCTCGAGGAATCCCGCCAGCTCCCGGTCGTCGGCGATCCCGCGGAGCGGATGCATGGCCACGTGCGTGTGGAGGTTTACGAAGCCCGGGACGATCGCCCGGTCGTGCGCTTCGATGACCTCGGCCCCTTCTCGGGGCGCATTCGGACCCACGTGGGTGAATCGCCCGGCCTCGACCCGGAGGTCTCCGCGAACGACCCGGCGGGCGGGGTCCTGCGTCACCAGGAGCGCGTCGCGAAAGACGCGGGGAGGCTCGGAAGGGAGCGGACTCACGAGTGACCTACCGAGACCGGTCTAAAATCCGTTCCTCGCCGGGTCGGTTGACGTCCGAAGGCTTGATCTCCGGCAGGTCCGAGAGACCCTCGCGGGTCCGCGACTCGAACGCGCCGAGCCCGGTCAGGACTCCCCGAACCCAGGTCCGGGAGAACACGATGGCGATCGGAATGATCGCGAGCACCACCAGGATCAGGTCGACCCACAGTCCGGGGACCCAGGCGGCGGAGGGCATTCCCAGGATGGTCGCCGCGGTATTCGGGATCAGGACGACCACACTGACGAGGCCGAGCACCAAGGCGACGTAGGCGACCCCCAGCATCCGGATGTTCGAAGTGTTCGCGAAGCTCGCGATCTGGTTGGAGACCGACGACATGCGGTTGGTCGCTTCCGAGAGCCGGTTCGCCTCGCCCGCGGTACGGAGGGCGAGCAGGTCCCGGAGGCTCTGGCCGACGGCGGAGGCGTAGTCCTGCAAGTGCGACAGCTCGCTCTCGAGCCGGGACAGGAGCGTCTCCAGCCTGGGAAAGTGGGTACCGAGCGGGCCCCCCAATTCCTCGACCGCGACGGTGAGGGATCCGAGGTCCTTGCGGAGTGCCCGGAACGACCGGTGCACTTCTGCCAGCTCGGAGAGGGGAACTGCATCGCCCCGGATCTCGATCGAGTCGAGGCGCTCCGATACGGATTCGAAACCCTCGAGGTACGAGCGCAGCGCCGCCTGGAGCAGGTTCACGAGGTCCGCCGTGACCCCGTCGAGACGAGCGGATTCGGCGAGGAGGCTCGGGGCGGGCCGCGGTCCAACCCACTGTAAGACCCCGCGAGCGATCCAGATGCCATGGTACGTGGGTCTTCCCTCAGGATCGAGGGTGGGGAGGAGCAGCAGCGTCCCGGCCGCGCCATGCAGGATCGCCCGTCGGGGTATCGGATGACTGGGCAACCCGAGAGCTTCCAGAGCTTCGGGCACCGTGGTCGGCTCGGAGGCGGACGTCGCCGTTCGTTCCCCCTCAGATGTCGAGGTTCGTGACCTCGACCGCGTGCTCCTGGATGTACGCGCGCCGGGGCTCGACCTCTTCGCCCATCAGGATCTGGAAGAGCGCGTTGGCCCGCCCGGCATCCTCGACCGTGACCCGCAGCAACGTGCGCGCGCCGGGGCGCATCGTCGTCTCGGCGAGCTGCTCGGCGTTCATCTCCCCCAGTCCCTTGTAGCGTTGGATCGTGACGCCTTTCCCTCCGCCGAACTCCTTGAGTTCGTTGTCCCGTTCCTCGTCCGAGAAGGCATAGGCGATCCGGCCCCCCTTCTGGAGACGGTAGAGGGGAGCGAGCGCGATGAAGACGTGACCCTCGGTGATGAGCGAGGGCATCTTCCGGTAGAACAGGGTCAGCAGGAGCGTCCGAATGTGCGAGCCGTCGACGTCGGCATCGGTCATCAGGATGATCTTGTGGTAGCGGAGCCGGGCGAGGTCGATCTCGTCCCCGATCCCGATGCCGATCGCGGTGATCAGGGCCCGGATCTGCTCGTTCTGGAGCATCTGGTCGAGCCGGGCCTTTTCGACATTGAGGATCTTGCCCCGGAGGGGGAGAATGGCCTGGAATTCGCGGTCCCGGCCCTGTTTGGCGGTGCCGCCGGCACTGTCTCCTTCGACCAGGAACAGCTCGCACTCGGCCGGGTCCCGGGAGTGGCAATCGGCCAGCTTTCCCGGAAGACCGCCCCCCTCGAGGAGTCCCTTCCGGCGAGTGAGCTCCCGGGCCTTGCGGGCGGCCTCGCGCGCCTGCGACGCTTGGACCGCCTTAGAGATGAGCGCCTGGCCCACCGCCGGATGTTCCTCGAGGAATTCGGCGAGTTTCTCGTTGACCGCGCTCTCGACCTGGCCCTTCACCTCAGAGTTCCCGAGGCGGGCCTTGGTCTGGCCCTCGAACTGGGGCTCCAGGACCTTCACCGAGAGCACGGCGGTGAGACCTTCGCGGACGTCCTCGCCGGTGAGGCCCTCCTTGTCGCCTTTGATCCACCCGCGCTCTCGGGCGTAGTCGTTCAGGGTACGGGTGAGCGCGGCGCGGAGGCCGACCACGTGGGTGCCGCCGTCGACCGTGTTGATGTTGTTGACGAACGCGAGGGTCGTCTCGTTGTAGCCGTCGTTGTACTGGAGCGCGAGCTCGATGTCCGTGGTGTCGCGCTTCGCGTGGAGGTAGATCGGGGGCTTGAACAACGGGTTCGAAGCTTGGTTGACGTCCTCGACGAACTCGGTCAGCCCGCCCGCGTGGTGGAACGTTTCGGTAGACGCGTCCCGTTCGTCGGAAAAGAGGATCGATACCCCCGGGTTGAGGAAAGAGAGTTCCTTCAGGCGCCGGGCGATCGTGTCCTTGTCGAAGGTCGTGGTCTCGAGGATCGTGCTGTCCGGCTTGAACGTGGTCTGGGTTCCGGTGGTCTCCGCCGGGCCGACGATCTCGAGCTTCGTGACCGGCGCCCCGCGTTCGTACCGTTGGAAGTACTCGTGGCCATCCCTCCGCACCCGGACCTCGAGCCACTCGCTCAGTGCGTTGACGACGTGCACGCCGACCCCGTGCAATCCGCCCGAAACCTTGTAGGTGTTCTTGTCGAACTTTGAACCCGCATGAAGCACGGTCATGACGATCTCGAGGGCGGGTCGGTGGTACTTCGGGTGCTCCTCCACCGGGATACCCCGTCCGTTGTCCCACACCGAGCAGGAGCCGTCCGAGTGCAGGGTCACGCGGATCTCGCTGCAGGCGCCCGCCAGGACCTCATCGATCGAGTTGTCGACGACCTCGTAGACCAGGTGGTGCAGTCCGCGCGCGTCGGTCGACCCGATGTACATTCCCGGCCGTTTCCGGACCGCGGAAAGGCCCTCCAGGATCTGGATCGAACTGGCGTCGTACACGGAGGCGGTTACGGTCTCTTGAGCCATCGGAAAACGCCGGTGGAAACCGACGTACTGAACCGAGCCGGGCGTCCGTTATAACGCTTCTTCCGGGCTCGAAATTCGACCCCGGTTGGACCCCCGGTTTGGAAGCGAAAATCGCCCCTTCCGGACGCTCCGTCCGGCCCGTCCGAGCTGCTCCGGACGAACCCGTTTCACCGTGCCGGTCGGAGGTCCCTAAAGGGCCTAATACCCGCGTCCTACCTCCGAGGCCGAGGTCGCATGCCCGACGAAACGACCGAGACCCCGTTGCCCACGGCGCCAGCCCCGGCGCCCGAGGCCCCCGCTGCGCCGGCCGAGGATTGGTCGACTCGATACAAGTACCTCCTCGCCGATTTTGAGAACTATCGTCGGCGGACCGAGCGCGAGCGCGAGAGCATCTCGCGCGCCGCCCGCGGGGCGCTCATCCGTGAGCTCCTGCCGATCCTCGAGGCGTTCCGCTCGGCCCAGGTGGCCGTGCAGCGCCTTCCGGCGGACGACCCGGTCCGCCACGGCCTCGAACTGCTCGACCGAGCGTGGATGACCTTCCTGAAGCATGAGGGCGTAACGCCTGTCGCCGAGCTCGGCCAGCCGTTCCGGTCCGAGGAGGCTGAGGCGGTCGGGGAGGCCCCGCTGCGCCCGGGCATCCCGGAAGGTGCGGTCGCCGAGGTTGTGCAGCAGGGGTACCGATTCTACGGTGGCGTCCTCCGACCCGCAAAGGTCGTGGTCGCCCGGGCTCCGACCGTCCCGTCCGAGTCCGCCGCAGCTGAATCGCCCCCCGAGGAACCATGAGCCGCACCTCCGAGACCTCCGGGTTTTACCGCAAGCCGATCGCCGAGCGTCGAGAGTTCGCTCGCGAGTGGGCGGGGCTCACGGAGGAGGAAGCCCGCGCCTGGGAGTTCCCTCCCGGGGTTGACCCGGGAACCTTGGACCGGATGATCGAGAACGTGATCGGGGTCATGCCCGTCCCACTCGGGGTCGCGACCCACTTCCGGATCAACGAGAAGGATTACCTCATTCCGATGGCCATTGAGGAGCCGAGCGTCGTGGCGGCGGCCTCCAACTCGGCCAAGGTCGCTCGGACCGCGGGCGGCTTCCACGCCCAGACGACCGACCCGGTCATGATCGGGCAGGTCCAGATCATGGATGTCCACGACCCCGCCGCCGCCCGGTTGCGCATCCTCCACGCCCGGGATGCGCTTCTGGCCGCGGCGAACGCGAAGGACCCCGTCCTGGTCAAATTCGGAGGCGGCGCCAAGGACCTCGAGGTCCGGATCCTCACCTCGCCCCGCGGCACGATGGTCATCGTCCACCTTCTCGTGGACGCCCGCGACGCCGGCGGCATGAATGCGGTCAACACGATGTGCGAGGCGCTCGCCCCCGAGCTCGCCCGCCTCGCTGGGGGTCGCTCCGTCCTTCGCATCATCTCGAACCTCGCCATCTACCGCCTCGCTCGGGCCCGCGCGACGTTCCCGGCCGAGCAGCTCAAGACGGAGACTATGACCGGAGCCGAGGTCGTGGACGGGGTACTGGACGCCTACGCGTTCGCGGTCGCCGACCCGTTCCGCTGCGCGACCCACAACAAGGGGATCATGAACGGCATCTCCGCGGTCGTCCTCGCGACCGGTAACGATACCCGGGCGATCGAGAGCGGCGCCCACAGCTATGCGGCGTGGCAGGCCGCGCCGTACGACGGCGTCATCCGGCCGTTGACTACGTACGAGAAGGACCGCGAGGGGAACCTCGTGGGCACCATCGAATTCCCCGCCCCCGTCGGTCTCATCGGTGGGGCGACCGCGGTCCATCCGACCGCGAAGGCGAATGTGAAACTGCTCGGCGTCAAGTCCGCGCGAGAACTAGGCGAGGTGCTCGCCTGCGTGGGTCTGGCCCAGAATTTCGCGGCCCTTCGGGCCCTCGCAACCGAGGGGATCCAGCGGGGCCACATGGAGCTGCACGCCCGGAACCTCGCGGCCAGTGCCGGTGCGCGGCCGGACGAGGTCGATCGGGTCGTGGCCCGGCTGATCGCAGAGCACGCGATCCGATTCGACCGGGCGAAGGCGATCCTCGAGGAGCTTCGGCGCGGGGGATGAAGGTCGGCGTCCTCGCGCTCCAGGGGGACGTCCCGGAGCATCTCCGCACGGTGGGGGGGTTCCTTCCCGAAGGTTCGGTCGTGCCGGTCCGACGGCCCGATCAGCTCGCCGACCTGGATGCACTGTTCCTTCCGGGAGGAGAGTCGACGACGATCGCCCGGCTGATGGCGGAGGCCCGGCTCTGGGAGCCGCTCCGGGCCCGTCTGAAGGAAGGGCTGCCCGTTCTAGGAACCTGCGCGGGGCTCATCCTGCTCGCGCGCGACCTGGCGCCCAGCCCCGGCGGGATCGACCCCCCGACCCTCGGTGTCCTGGACGTCCGGGTCCGTCGCAACGACTACGGTGCCCAGCGTGAGTCCTTCGAGGCCCCGGTGCGGATCGAGGGGCTCCGGGGACCCGCGTTTCCGGGGGTCTTCATCCGGGCCCCGCGGATCCTCGCGGTCGGGCCTGACGCGAAGGCGATCGCGTGGCAGGGCGAAGACGTGGTCGGGGTTCGCTCCGGCCCCGTGTGGGGATTGACCTTCCATCCGGAGCTGGCCACGGACCCGCGCGTGCATCGAAGCTTCCTCACGGCCGTCGGCTTGCGGCCCTAGTGCCCGACGAGAACCACGATCACCAGAAGCAGGACGAGGGCGCCCCCCAGCGCCGCCACGGCCAGCCGGGTCCGCCGGGAGACCGAGCGCCAGCGACCGAAGAAGATCGGGACCGGCCCGATCAAGATCAGTCCCCCCACTTCGGCGGAGGGTGCGCGGTCGCGCAGGGCTGTGGAGGATTCCTCGGTCTCGACATCGAACGAGAGACCGAGGGCCCACGGAAGGGTCACCAGTCCGAGGAAGAGGAGCAGCACGCCGAGGAAGAACTCGACGGACCCACCGAAAACTACGGGAACGACCACGACGAGCGCGACCGACGCCCCGCCCTGCAGCACGGCGTCGACGAGGAGTCCCGCTCCGGCGAGCAAGAGGAGGCAGGGGACGATCGCACTCGCGCGCATCCCTCGTAGTACGGCAACCGGGGCCCAAGAACCTGCCGAAGGTTCAGTGGTAGGTGTCGAAGCGGTACGGGGCCAGTGGGAGTTCCCCGAGCGCCATCAGGAACTCGGGGGGCGTGAGGACCGGACGACCGAAGCTCGCGCTGTCGTCCAATGCGATCCGGGGACACGCGGTGTTGACGTAGGCGTCAAAGGCGCGCCCTTCGAGGTCGCGGGGGTCGAGACGGTCGAAGACCAGGAGCTCCGCTTCCCGACCGGCCGCCCGGGCGCGTTCCTGGAGCGCGAGGGCGGTCGGGGAGCGGTTCTGCCCGCCGAACGTCGACACGAGGATGCCCCACCGGCGGGCGTCGCGCGCTGCTGCGACCGTGAGTTGCCGACGGCCGACGAGGGTCGCCCGGTCGATCGGAGCTTCGAGCGTTGACTGGAGCGGGTCGAGCGACCAGACGGGGCGGTCGACCGCGAACGCCAGCCCGACCGGGTGGAACCGGCCCGTGCCGAGGAACAGGAAGGCGTCCACGTGGTCGACCACCGCTTCCGCCCCCGTGTAGTTGCATCCGAGCGCTTGGGCGGGGTAGGCGAGGCGCCGGTCCCCGCGTCCAACCTTCACCTCGAACCCGCGCTCCTGGAGCGCGTCGACGAGGCGGGGCACGAGGTCGAGGTGCTGGACCGAAGCGACGAGCCCGAGTCGGTGCGGCAGGTTCGTACTCTGGACGATCTCGGCGAGCGCGACGGGGTCCCCCCCTCGCTCGCGCATCTCCACGAAGTAGGTCGGTCGGAGGAGACGAACGTTGGGGATGGGGGCGTGGCCGAGCACCACCGCGACGTCGGCCCGGGGCGCCTCGTCGATCGAGGGAAAATCGCAAGCCCCGAAGCACGGCCGCGTGGCGAGCAGCACGACCGCGCCCGTTTCCGTGCGGAGGCGGTCCGCGAGCTCGTGAGCGTTCCGCACCAGGCCCGCCGGTACTTGGAGGACAATGCGGGCGGGATGGGCGGAGCGGAGCGCTTCGAACAGTTCGGGACCGACCGTCGGGAACACGAATGCGGGGGGATCCGGTGCGGAGCTCATGCCTCCTCCCGAGGTACGACGGTGGCGTCGGGCTAAACCTTTGGGGAACCCCGCCCGAGGAATTCGCGGAGCCGACCTACGGCCTCGCGGTTGTCCGGGTAATCGAGCCGCCGCTCGGCCTCCTCGAGCCCCACCCATTCGTACTCCACATGTTCGTGGCTCAAGCGGGGTCGGAAGGTTCTCGCCACCTCCACCGCGTACGCGTGAAGTCGCCAGACTTCCCCGTTGTCGGCCCGGAAGGTTACATGCCAGTCCAGCGGGTCGACCCGAAGGGGATGGGTGAGGCCGGTCTCCTCCTCGAGTTCCCGTCCCAGGGCGGAGTCGAAGTCCACGTCCTCGGGGTCAACCTTCCCGCTGATCGGAACCCAGATCGACCCTCGCGCCGGAGGCCGGCGGAAGATGAGCAGTTCGAAGGGGTCCCGCGCGAACAGATACCCTTCGACACATTCCCGGGCGATCGGCTCGTCCGGTCGAGGGGGCCGAGGGGCGGGTGCCGCGGGAGGGAGCGCCATTGGCTCCGGGTCGACGTCCTAGTGTCCGCGGGTGAGGAGCGCCATGATCGCCTCGGCGGGGGCCCCGTGGGCGTGCTCGAGAGCTTCGAGCGCGGCCTCCCGAGAAACGTGGGCCTGCTCCATGACGAGCTGAACGTCCTCCTCGGGGGGCCCGCTCGGGGCGACCGGGGCCGCCGCAGCGGAGGGAGGGGAGGGGGTCGTTCCGGCCGGGCGGGGCCGGATCACGGGCGTACCGACCACCTGGTAGGTGCGGACCCCTTGGACCGTCAGGACGGTGACCTCCGGGGACTCGAACACGTGCTCCTTCGTCTTGGTGCGGACGATGACCTCTTCGACGCCCTCGACCTCTTCCGTCTTCATCCCGAGGCGCCGCATCATCACCTCCATCTGGCGCTGGTTGCGCGGGCCCCCCGGGATCACGGTCGTCCTCCTACTCGTCGTCCCCGCTCGCCACGCGCATCCGGCGTTCGAGTTCGGGGTCTTCGACGGTGTCGTCCTCGGGGCCCGACCGCCGCCGGCTCCGCACCCGGTCGCGTCGGCTCTCCTGGTCGCGCTGGACCTGCGCGCTCAGTTCCTCCATGATCCCCGAGACCGCGGCCATGAGGTTCCAGCCGGTCTGGGAGGCGTAGAAGATCCCCGCATCGGTGTGGAGGCGGGCCTCGACCGTAATGTCCGCGGTCCGGTGGGTCGAGTGGGGGCTTAAGTGGACGCTGAAGAGCGACGGGTGCACGTGGTGCGCGATCCGCTTCAGCCCTTGGGCGATCAGGTGGTCGATGTCGGCGAGGAGCGCGGGGTCGCTGGAGCCGCGCAGCCCGGTCACCTCGACGTAGACGTCCTCGATCCGGCCCGGCCCCTTGGCCGTACGGGCGGCGCCCACGACCAGCCCGAGCAGGTCCGCGTGGCCGACGACGCGGGTCGGACGGCCATTTTCCACGACGAAGACGCTCGAGACCTTCTCCTGGGTCATCCGCTTCGCGGCGACCGCCGAGTCCGTCCCCGAGGGGACGGTGATCGCGGGGGAGTGCATGATGGAACCGATCTGGACGTCCAGCGCCGAGCCGACGTTCTCCGCATCGCGCTTCCCGCCGGCGACGGGGCGCCAGAGGACTGACGCGAGGTCGGCGACGCCGACCGCCCCGACGAGGCGGCCCTTCTTGTCGACGACCGGGAGCGGATGTTCCTCCAGGAGCCGGATCTGGCTTTGCAGGTGCCGTACCGTGTCGTCCTCCCGGAGCACTACGGTGGCCGGCCCGCCGATACGGTCAACGACCTCCCGCGGGAATCCCGGGAGAGCCGGGAGCGCGCGAACGAGGTCGGACCGGGCGATGAGGCCGAGCAGCTCGCCCTTCCGCCCCACGACGGGACCACCCCGAAGCCCGCTCCCGAGAAGCAGCTCGGCGATTTCGGGGAGGAGCATTCCGGGCGTGATCAGCGGGGCCATGGTCAGGAGGCCTCCGACCTTGGACGCCGAGGCGCGACTGACCCGCCGCGCGAGCGATTCGAACGTGATCATACCGGCCAGGCGGGAACGCTGGAGGACCGGGATCTCCCGGTACTCCTTCGTCCGCATCAAGCCCAGCGCGCGCGAGATCGGGGCGTCGAACGGGAGAGTCGCGGGGTGGACGGTCATGAGCTCGGCGGCCGTGGGCCATGCACTGGGCATGGCGCGACCATCCGAAGGGGAGGTCTTAGCCCCTCCGGGTGGAGGCGCACGGTCTTACGGGAGCGGTCGCGCCATCTGGTAGCCGTTCTCTCCGTCCGAGTAGTAGCCCCGGAGCATGTCGATGACGGAGTAGTGGTATCGGGTGTAGAACCGGATCGCGGTGGCGTTGGAGACCCGGACCTCGAGGGTCACCCTTCGGTAGGCCCGGGCGAGACAGCGCTCAAAGAACGTCTCCATCAGGAGCGCCCCGATGCCGTTCATCCGATGGTTGCGCTCGACCGCGAACATCAGGATCCGCGCCTCGTGCTCGATCTGGGAGACGCCGAGGAGGAACGCGACGGGCACGTCGTGCGGGTCGGCCCCGATCAGGAACCCGTCCGGCCACTCGGTGCTCAGCGAGAGGTACAGACTCGGGTCGTAGTGCTCGTGGAGCGCGTCGGCCACGATGGAGGCGACGAACGGAACATCGGAGGGTCGGAAGCCCCGCAAGGTCACTGCGGGACGGTCGGTCGGCGACGGGGCCATGCGCGGCCCGGGGGCCGTGTCAGCGATACATCTCACCCGGCCCTTCCGGCTCCACGTCCCGCATGCCGGCCAGCGATTCCTTGGTCTGTCGGAGCGTCTTTCGGACCTCCGTCTCGATCTGGCGGGCCTTTTCCCGGAGCGGCTTCGTGTCGAGGGCGATCAGGGGGACGAGCGGGTTGAGCGTTTCGATGACCTTCGCCGCGGCGCGCGCGTCCGGATAGTCCTTGTGCGCCTGGGCGACGAAGCAGAGGACCGGAGTGGTGCGGTTGATCGCCCCGAGGAGGAGGCCTCCCGCGAGGCCGGTCACGACCCCGTTGGCGGCCGCGAAGCGGTACTTCTCGAGGAGGGGAGCCGCGGCCCGGTTCGCCATCGCGACGACCCGCGCGTCCCCCGCGATCTCGGTCTCGATCGGCTGTCCCTCGATCGCCGCGACGAACGCGATCCCCTTTAGCTCGGCCCAGTCGAGGAGAACGCGCCCGAGGGCGTTCAGCATCCCCGGGGGGGGCTGGATGTCCGCGATGACGACCACGAGCTGGTCGCAGGAGCGGTCGACCCCGCAGACGAGTTTGCTCGCGTAGAACCGGACGGGGGCGTTGACGATCCCCTCCTCCATGACCACCGTGGGCGGAAACTCCTCGCTGATCATGTAGGCGACCGGCTGCATGTCGAGGGCGTGGACAAGGTAGGAGGCGGCGACCGAGCCCACCAGGCCATGGGTCGGGAACCCGACGACCATCATCGCCCCCTTGAGGGGCTCATCCCGGGTGTCGACGATATGGACGGTGCCGGATTCCATGGTGCCGAGGAGGGGGACCTCGGACGCTCGAGGAAGTGGGCGCTTATTCGACTTTGCCTCGAGACCGTGCGAGAGGCTAGCGAGGGGGACCCCGGTTTTCCACATCCTTTTTATTGGGGGGCACGGCATGTTATCGCGGTCTGGGGTCAATGAAAGTTCTGATTACGGGCATCGACGGATACTCGGGCTGGCCCTTGGCGTTGCATCTTCTTTCGCGCGGACATGACGTCGCGGGGATCGACAACCTGGTGACCCGGAAGCGGGTCAAGGAAGTAGGCAGCTGGTCCGCGACCCCGATCCCGACGATGGCCCGGCGGCAAGCCGCCGTCCAGGAGCTCACGGGAAAGCAGCTCCGTTTCTACAAGGGCGACCTCTGCAACTTCGACTTCGTCCGAGAAGTCCTCGAGAAGGAACGTCCGGATTCGATCGTCCACCTCGCCGAACAGCGCTCCGCCCCGTACTCCATGATCGACGTCCACCACGCGGTGACGACCCAGGTCGAGAACCTGACGGGGACGCTGCATCTGGTCTACGCCATCAAGGAGGTCTGCCCCGACGCCCACCTCGTCAAGATGGGCACGATGGGCGAGTACGGCACCCCGAACACCGACATCCCGGAAGGGTTCTTCGAGGTCGAGTTCCACGGGCGGAAGGACTACCTTCCGTTCCCCCGCAACGCGGGGTCCTGGTACCACTGGAGCAAGGTCTTCGACTCAGGGGACGTCATGCTCGCGTCCAAGATCTTCAACCTCCGCGCGACCGATGTCATGCAGGGGGTCATCTACGGGGTCCGGACGGCGGAGATCACCGACGACCGCCTCCTTACCCGCTTCGATTTTGACGAGACTTGGGGGACCGCCCTGAACCGGTTCATCGCCCAGGCCGTGCTGGGCCTCCCCATCACCCCGTACGGGAAGGGGGAGATGAAGCGGGGCTTCCTGGCGCTCGAGGACTCGATGCAGTCGCTCCGGCTCGCGGTCGAGAACCCCGCCTCCCCCGGCGAGTACCGGGTCTTCAACCAATTCGACGCGGCGTACTCGGTCAACGAGCTCGCGGACCGAGTGGCCCGGATCGCCACCTCCCTGGGCCTCCACCCGACGATCGAACATCCCCCCGACCCCCGGGTCGAGGCGGAGCAGCACTACTACAACCCGATCCACGAGCACCTTCCCGCCCTCGGCTACCGACGCAGCCGGGAGCTCGACGAGGTGGTTCGGGAGATCTTCCACGACCTCCTGCGGTATCGTCGCCGGCTCGAGGCACGCAAGCACGTGCTGGCAGCGACCGTCCAGTGGCGCGTCCCCGACAGCCGGGGCCTCCTCGAGACCCGCAACGCTCCGGGGACACCGCCCTCGCGCCCCCCCGTGGTCCACCCCGGTTCCCCCTCCGCCCACACCCCGGCGTAGGGCCCGTTCGCGATGCATGCAGTAGTCACCCTCGCGGGCGAAGGCACTCGGATGCTCCCCTGGAGCCGGGGGCTCCGCAAGGAGTTCCTTCCGCTTTACGACCGCGGCAGCAACGGCGATGCCGTGCTGAAGCCGGTGGCGCACTTGGTCGTCGAGGCACTCGCGACCGCCGGCGCGGACCGGATCACGATCGTAGTCCAGCCACGGGATGCGGGGTTCATCCAGAACTATTTCAGCGTCGACCACGCCTTCCTGCACCGGCACCGCCGTACGCCGGATCGCCTGGTCGAGACGCGCCAGTTCTACCGGACGCTCGACCGGGTCCAGTTCTCCTTCGTCTCCCAGCCGAACGCCGCCGGGTTCGGGGACGCGGTGCTTCAGTCGGAGGGCGTCGTAGGACGGAGCCCGTTCTTCCTCCACGCGGGCGACGGCATCGTGCTCGAGCCGCACCGGGGAGCTGCTCTGCGGGCGATGGGCGCGATCCGGGAGCGGGACGACCTGGATGCGGTGATCCTCGTCCGGCATGTCGTGGACGCCCGGCGCTACGGGGTCATCGAAGGACGACCCGAGGGGGCCGAGGGAGCGTACCGCCGCTTCCGCGTCACCGGGATGGTCGAAAAACCCCCGCGCCCGAAGACCCATTGGGCCGCCGCCGCCGTGTATGCCTTCGGTTCCCGCCTCTACCCCTCGCTCGAGGCGGTTCGCAAGGAACAGCGACCCCGGGAGCTCGAGCTCACCGAGGGGATCCGGTACCTCCTGGAGCACGGCGGCCGGGTCGCCGCCCTCCTGATCACGCCCCGGACCGGGATCTGGCGGTCGGTCGGCTCCCCGGAGGGATACGCCCGGGCGCTGGTCCAGACCCGAAACCTCACTCGGCGCGCGGCTCCCGGAAAGGCCAGCCATTAAGGGGCGTCCTGCCTTGCCGCCACCGTATTCCCTCTGGGCACGTTCCGGCGGGCGGTGAGGTCAGCGACCCGATGAAGCGCCAAATGGTGGACATGCTCGCGGAGCTGATCAAGATCCCGAGCGACCCGTTCTCGGACAAACAGGAGGTCCTGGACTATGTCCAATCGTTCACGGACCAGATCCATATGCGGAACACGCTCTTCGGGGACACGTCCGCCCCGAGCCTTCTCGCCGAGTACGGGCAGGGCGGGGTCGTCCTCTCGGGGCACCTCGACACCCCGCCGGTGGGCGACTACTGGAGCTTCTCGCAAAGCCAGCTCGCCTCGGGTCGGATGTACGGACGCGGCGCCGCCGACATGAAGG